>NZ_JBVHDI010000025.1:0-20741 GCF_055563465.1 Amycolatopsis sp. NPDC000009 | reverse complement strand
GTGTTTTTTGTCTTACCCCCACACATCATAAAAACATGACCTCCTTCTGGTCCCCCCCCCCCCCCCCCACGCCGCTTCTTCGCTTGGGCACGGCTTGGACATCGGAGGTCCGGGCGGCTCGACTGCCCTGTTCGCCGCGGGTGATGCGGGGAAAGGCCCCTTCAGTCCCCGCACCTTTCGTGGGTTGCGACAGTGAGGCCCATCACGTAGCGTCCCGGCCACGAACATGAAGTCGGTTCATGTTCGTGGCCGGGAGGTGCGACTCATGACGGTGAGCCGGAGGCGGGTTCTCGCGGGCGCGGCGGCGTTGCCCGTCGCGGTGGGCGTGCTCGGCGCCCAGCAGGCACAAGCGGCGCCGGCCCGGGGTCTCCGCGTCGGCGCAGGGATCTCCGACGTCACCGGCCCGGCCGCCGAGAACGGCATGATGGGCTACTCGATGCCGCAGCAGCAGACCGCCGGCATCCACCTCCGCACCCGGGCACGCGCCTTCGTCGTCGACGACGGCACCAAGCGGATCGCCTTCGTCACCGCCGACCTCGGCGCGCTCTTCCAGTCCGTCCACCAGGGCGTGCTGCGCAAGCTCCAAGCCGCGTACGGCGAGCTCTACACCGAGCAGAACGTCCTCCTCAACGCCACGCACACCCACTCCGCATGCGGTGGGGATTCCCATTACGCCGCCTACGATCTGGCGATCCTCGGCTTCCAGCAGCAGGTGTACGACGCGCACGTCGACGGGATCTTCGAAGCGATCAGCCGGGCGCACGCGAACCTCGCGCCAGGGTCCATCCGGCTCGGCCGCGCCGAGCTGACCAAGGCGAGCGTCAACCGCTCACGCAAGGCCTTCGACCTGAACCCGCAGGCGGACAAGGACCACTTCCCGCAGGCCATCGACCCGGCCGTCACGGTGCTGCGGTTCAGCCAGAACGGCGTCGACGTCGGCGCGATCAGCTGGTTCGCCACGCACGGGACGTCGATGAGCAACGGCAACCACCTGATCAGCGGCGACAACAAGGGGTACGCCGCCTACGAATGGGAACACGACCACGCCGGCGTGCGGTACCTCGACGGGAATCCGCGGTTCGTCGCCGCCTTCCCGCAGACCAACACCGGCGACATGAGCCCGAACCTGAACCTCGAACCCGGCACCCCCGAAACCGAGTTCGAGAACACCCGCACCATCGGCGACCTCCAGTTCCGCGCGGCGAAGAGCGCGTTCGACGCGGCTGCCGAGGCCGTGACGGGCGGCGTCGACCACCGGATGTGCTACGTGGACATGTCCGACGTCGCCGTCGACGCGAAGTACACCCCGAACGGGCGGCCGCAGCGCACCTGCACGGCCGCGATCGGGGTGTCGATGCTCGCGGGAAGCCGCGAAGACGGCCCCGGTCTCCCGCTCCCCGAAGGGGTGAAGAACCCGTTCATCGACTGGCTCGGCGGCATCGACGCGCCGATCCCGCAGGCGCTCGCCGACGCGCACGCGCCGAAGGTGATCGCCGTGCCGTTCGGCGCGATGAAGCCGTATCCGTGGACGCCTGAGGTCCTGCCGCTGCAGCTCGTCCGGATCGGGCAGCTGCATCTCGTCGCGGTGCCCGCCGAGCTGACCATCGTCGCCGGACTGCGCCTGCGCCGGACCGTCGCCGCCGAACTCGGTGTCCCGCTGGAGAACGTGCTCGTCCAGGGGTACGCCAACGCGTACAGCCAGTACGTCACCACGCCCGAGGAGTACGACTCGCAGCAGTACGAAGGCGCGTCGACCCTGTACGGCCGGTACACGCTTCCGGCGTACCAGCAGGAATTCGCCAGACTCGCGGCCGCGATGAAGGCGGGCACGGCGGTGCCGCACGGGCCGACGCCGCGGGATCTGCGCGGCAAGCTGATCAACTTCCAGCCCGGGGTCGTCTTCGACAGCCCGCCCGCGTTCAAGAACTTCGGTGACGTCCTGCTCGACGCGAAGAGCACCTACGTGCGCGGCGAACAGGTCGCGGTCGAGTTCGTCACCGGGCATCCGAAGAACGACCTGCGGCGCGGCGGCACGTTCCTGGAGATCCAGCGGCTGGTCGACGGCACGTGGGTCCGGCACGCCGACGACGGCGACTGGGACACGAAGTACCACTGGGCGCGGACGTTCGTCGCCGAATCGAAAGCCGTCGTCCACTGGAAGATCCCCGCGAACGCCCCGATCGGCAAATATCGCGTGATCCACTTCGGCAACTGGAAGAACGGCTGGAACGGGGCGATCTCCGCGTTCAGCGGGACTTCGCGGACATTCGTCGTCTCCTGACACCGGAAGGGGCCCTCGTGCGGAAACTCGCCGTACTCGCCATCGCCGCCGCGATGTTCGCCGGAACCGCCGTGCCCGCCCAAGCGGCGGTCTCGCTGAAGGTCATGGCGTTCAACATCTGGCAGCTGCCCTGGATCGCCAGTCCGAACACTTCGGACAAACAGGCCAGGGCGCGCGCGGCGGAGGACGTCATCCGCGCGAACGACGCCGACGTCGTCGTCCTGGACGAGGCTTTCAGCGCCCAGGCAGAGGAACTGCGGAACCGGCTGAAGGACGTCTGGCCGCATCAGACCCCGCTCGTCGGACAGCACTGCGGCACCTCGCCCGGCTGGACCACGGTGAACGGGAACTGCTCGAATTCCCCGATCGTGGTCAACGGCGGGGTCACCGTGCTCAGCAAGGCGCCGGTGACCGAGCAGCACCAGCTGGTCTTCCGCAATTCCTACTCGGGCACCGCGGACTACCTGTCCAACAAGGGTGCCGCACTCGCCCGCCTGGTCGTCAACGGGAAACCGGTGTGGATCGCGGGCACGCACATGCAGGCGGACGAGGGGCCGGAGACGCTGCCGAAGGCGCACGAGATCCGGATGGCACAGCTGGGCGAGATCCGGGACCTGGTCACGAAATACGCCCCCGCGAGCGAACCGGTCGTCATCGCGGGCGACCTGAACATCGAGTACTGGGCGGGGCAAACGCGCAAGGACTCCCTCGGCCGGACCCAGGTCCAGCAGGGCGAAGCCTTCCTCGACGGCGTCCTCCGCACGACGGGCGAAGGTGCGTACACGTTCGACGCGGCCACGAACCCGAACGCGGCGAAGTCCGTTCCGGCGACCTACCGCGACTCGCTGGACTACGTCGGCACCGTGCGCGCGGGCGGCCGTCCACTCGCCGCTGTCGGCCCGGTACAGCTCGTGCATCACGACGGTGGCACGATTCCCTCCGACCACTACCCGGTGGTGGCCAAGATCCAATACTGAGGCCTTCATCGGGAGAACCGCCTCGAGGAGGATCATGGCATCGCTGCCAGCACGGACGAGGTACCGCTACTCGCTCGGCTCGTTCGTCACCGGCGCCTTCGGCACGGTTCCCGGCCTGCTCCTCCTGAAGTACCTCACCGACACGATGGGCGTCGCGGCGGGCGTGGCCGGCCTGATCGTGTTCGTGCCCAAAGCGTGGGACGTGCTCTTCAACCCGATCGCGGGAAGGCTGTCGGACGCGGACATGGTCCGCACCGGCAGCCGCCGCCGGTTCCTGCTCTACGGCGGAATCGGCGTCTCGGTCCTCTTCGCGGCCCTGTTCGCGCATCCCGGTTTCGGCGGCCCCGTGCCCGACGCGATCTACGTCGTCGTCGTATTCCTGTTGTGCGCCACGGCGTACGCCTTCTTCCAGGTGCCGTTCAACGCGCTGCCCGCCGAGCTGACGGACTCGGCCGAGGAACGCACCAAGCTCACCAGCGTCCGGATCGGTTTCCTCGCGGTCGCCATCCTGGTCTCCGGCGGTGGCGCGCCAGCGATCACCGATCTCATCGGCGGTGTGGCCGGCTACCGGGTCATGGGCCTGTTCATCGCCCTGGTCATCCTGCTCGCGACACTCGGCGTGTACTTCGGGCTGAAGGGCGCCCCCGTCGGCGCGTTGCGGCCGAACACGGTCAGCCCGCGCGAACTGCTCCGGACACTCGCGCGGTGGCGGCCGTTCCGCTGGCTGCTCGGCGTCTATTTCATCCAGGCGCTCGGCATCGGGACGGTGCTGGCCGCGATCCCGTTCTTCGCCGAGCGGATCCTCGGCAGCTCCGGCTACTCGACGGTCCTGTTCGTCGGTTTCGTCGGCCCCGCACTGCTGACCATGCCGCTGTGGCCGAGGCTCGGGGCGAGCGTCGGGAAGCTGGCCGGGTTCCGGATCGCCACCGCCGCGTTCGGCGTCGGCCTGCTGGGGCTTCTCGGCGCCGAGGTGTTCCCGTTCGCCGTCACGATGGTGTTCGTCGCGTTCTGCGGTGTCGGTTATGCGGGCATCTCGGTGTTCCCGCTGGCGATCCTGCCCGACCTGATCAGCGACGAAGAGGAGCGGACCGGCGAGACCAGGGCCGGGGTCGCGGCCGGTGTCTGGACGGCGTCGGAGACGCTGGGGCTCGCGCTCGGGCCGGGCCTTTGGGGGCTGGTGCTGCAGTTCGGCGGCTACCAGTCCAGCCTCGACGCCAAGGTCGCGCAGCCGGACAGCGCCCTCACGGCGATCCTGCTCGGCGCGTCGATCCTGCCTGCCGTGCTCATCGTGCTGGGCATCCCGCTGCTGCGCAGGTCCGTGCTGGAGCGCCGCGCGTGACCGCCGAGGACGTCCTGCGGGAACTGCGGGAGCTGCGCTCGGGGGACTTGCCGACGCACGGAGGCCGGACGCTCGCGTACGTCTACGACAGCGGCCTGTCCGAAGTGGACGAACTCGGCGCGGCCGCGCACGCGCTGGCGTCGTCGGCCAACGGTCTCGACCCGACGGCGTTCCCGAGCCTGCTGCGGATGGAGAACGATCTCGTCGGTACCGCCGCGCGCCTGCTGGGCGGAACGGCGGAGACGGTCGGATCGGTGACTTCGGGCGGCACGGAGTCGTGCATGCTCGCCGTCCTGGCCGCCCGCGACGCACGTCCGGACGTGTCTTCGCCGAACATTGTGCTGCCCACGACCGCGCACGCGGCGTTCCACAAGGCGGCGCATTTCTTCGGTGTCCGAGTGGTTTCGGTGCCGGTCGATCCGGTGACCTTCCGCGCCGTCCCGGAGGCGATGGCCGTCGCGGTCGACGACGGCACGGTGCTCGTCGTCGCGAGCGCGCCCTCGTACGCCCACGGCGTCCTCGACCCGATCCCGGAGATCGCCGCGCTGCTGGACGGCGTCCGGTTCCACGTCGACGCCTGCATCGGCGGCTGGGTGCTGCCGTACCTGGGGCCCGGGCCGTTCGGCTTCGACGTCCCCGGCGTCACCAGTGTCTCGGTCGATCTGCACAAGTACGCGTACTGCCCGAAAGGCGTGTCGGTTCTCTTGCACGCCAACGCCGACCTTCGGCGTCCGCAGTACTTCGCCAGCGCAGACTGGCCCGGCTACACGATGCTCAACACCACGCTGCAGAGCACGCGATCGGGTGGCCCGCTCGCCGCGGCGTGGGCCGTCGTGCGGCACGTCGGCGAAGAGGGTTACGCGAAGCTGGCTTCGGCGGCGCGTGAGGCTGCCGTGGAGATCCGGGCCGGGATCGAGGCGCTGGACGGCTTGCGCGTCCTCGGTGATCCGGTGTCGACCCTGCTCGCGTTCACCGTGGCGGACGACGCCGGGTTCGACCTGTTCACCGTCGCGGACGAGATGCGCGAGCGTGGCTGGTACGTCCAGCCGCAGTTCGCCCACGAGTCGTCGCCGGCGAACCTCCATCTGACCGTGACGGCCGCGAACCGCGGGAGCGAGAAGGACTTCCTGGCCGATCTCGCCGCGGCTGTCGTGGCTGCCCGTGAAGCGGGGCCGGTCGTCGTCGACCCGCGGGTGGCCGAGTTCGTCGCGGCGCTGGACCCGGCGACGCTGACGCCGGAGCAGTTCGCCGGGCTGCTGGCGGCCGCGGGTCTCGGCGGCGCCGCGGGCCTGCCCACCCGGATGGCGGAGATCAACGCGTTGCTGGCCACCGCACCCGGCCCCTTGCGGGAGCGGCTGCTGCTCGAATTCCTCGGCGCGCTGTACACGGCTTCCTGAAACCGGACTTGACGCAATCGCCCGGTTGCTATACAAAGTTATAGCAACCGATTGATTGCTACTTGAGGAGGCTGTCGTGGGATTCCCCGACCGGATCGAACGCACCGTCGAAATCGCCCACCCGCCCGCGAAGGTCTGGGCCGCGCTGACCACGGCCGAGGGCCTTGGCACCTGGTTCGGCAACCAGGCGAGCATCGACCTGCGGCCCGGTGGTGAGGCCGAGATGAAATGGGACGAGGGGCACCAGGCGAACATGCGCGTCGAGCGCGTCGAAGAGCCGGAGGTCTTCGGCTTCACCTGGCACATCTACGGGCTCCCCGACGAAGACCCTCGCCGCACCTACGTCGAGTTCACCCTGGTCCCGAATGGCGAAGGCACCCGGCTCACCGTCGTCGAGTCGGGCTTCTCCCAGCTGCCGGACGACGCGCACCAGGCCGCGTTCGACGGGAACACGAAGGGGTGGGCGGCCGAGCTGGGCGAACTGATCGAATACCTCGATGCCGCCTGACAACGAAACGATCGCCGAACAGGTCTTCGTCGCCCTGGCCGACCCGAGCAGGCGGAGCATTCTCGCCGTCCTCGCCTCGGGCGGCCCGGCCACGGCGACCGACCTGGCCGACCGGCTGCCGATCACGCGGCAGGCCATCGCCAAGCACCTCGCCCTGCTCACCGACGCGGGCCTGGTGATCCCGGAACAGGGGGAGCGGCGCCGCGTCCGCTACCGGCTGCACTCGGCCCCGATGCAGGTCGCCCAGCAATTCCTCGCCGCGCTCGCCCGGGATTGGGACGGGCCGCTCGCGGCTCTGAAAGACCATCTGGAGGGTTCATCATGAGCTTCACGACGAGTTTCACCGTCGACCAGACGCCACAACAGGTCTTCGACGCCTTCACCGACGTCCGCCGGTGGTGGTCGGAAGACGTCGAGTACACCGGAGACGAGTTCGAGTACCACTACGAGGAGGTCCACCGCTGCCGGATCCGGATCACCGAATCCGTGCCCAGCCGCAAGGTCACCTGGCTGGTCCTGGAAAACCACTTCGACTTCACCCGCGACGAGACCGAATGGGTCGGTACCACGATCACGTTCGAGATCGGCGAGAAGGACGGCAAGACCGAAGCGCGCTTCACCCATCACGGGCTGGTCCCGGAATACGAATGCTTCGACGTCTGCCACAAGGCTTGGACCTTCTACGTCGGTACGAGCCTGCGTGAGCTGATCACCACCGGCGAAGGACAGCCGAACCGGCAGAGCGTCCTGCCCGCGGAGCTGGCGCGATGAACACGGTGTCCGCGGCCGAATGGGAAGAAGCGCGCCTTCGGTTGCTGGTGAAGGAAAAGGAACTGACCCGGGCCCGTGACGCGCTCGCCGCCGAGCGGCGCCGGATGCCGTGGCTCGCGGTCGAGAAGCCGTACGAATTCGAAGGGCCGTCCGGCACGGTCGACCTGCTCGGTCTGTTCGAGGGACGCCGTCAGCTGATCGTCTACCGGGCCTTCTTCGATCCCGGTGTGGAAGGTTTCCCCGACCACGCCTGCAAAGGTTGCTCGCTGGTGGCCGACCAGGTCGCCCACGTCGCGCACCTGAACGCCCGTGACACCACCCTGGCCTTCGCCTCGCGAGGCACGCAACCGGACATCGCGCGGCTGAAGACGCGGATGGGTTGGACGATGCCCTGGTACACGATCACCAGTGACTTCGACGTCGACTTCGGGGTCGGCGAATGGCACGGCACCAACGCCTTCATCCGCGAAGGCGACCAGGTGTTCCGGACGTACTTCGTCCACGATCGCGGCGACGAGGCGATGGGGAGCACGTGGAGCTACCTCGACATCACCGCGCTGGGACGGCAGGAGGAGTGGGAGGACTCGCCGGAGGGCTATCCGCAGACGCCACCGTACGAGTGGTGGAACTGGCACGACGCCTACGAAGGCGCCGCTTCGCCCGGCGGCGGGTGCTGCTCGGGGTCCTGACCGTGGGTTAGGGTCCGGCCGGTGGAGAGTCTGTTCTTGACCCGGGTGCTGGACGCGCTGCGCTCGGGAGGCGACGAGGTGCTGTTCGTCCAGGACGGCGTGGAGACCGGCTACGCGCAGGCGTTCGACCTGGTGCGCCGGATGTACGCAGGACTGCCGGAGCGCGGGGTGGTCGCCATCGACGCCGGCAACCGGCCGGAAACCGTCCTCCTGCAGATCGCCGCGCAGCTGCGAGGTGCGACGGTGCTGCTCGTCGCCGCGTCGGCGAGTTCGCCGGATCGCCTCGCCGCGGTCGAGGCGGCCGGGGCCACGGCCCTGGTGACCGAGCAGCCGTCGGACTGGCCCGCGGGCGACCCGCGGGTGATCACCCTCGACGAACTGACGGACCGCGACGGTACCGACCCGGCGGGGCTGCCGGAGTCGGTCACCGTCGTCTTTCCCACCGGCGGGACCACCGGTGCGCCGAAACTCATCCGGCACAGCGGGATCTACGACGGGATGGCGCATATCTTCGCACCGGATCCGGCGGGGCCGGGACGCACGCTGCTGATCGCGCCGATGACGCATATGACCGGCAACGCCACCGTACTGGGGGCGATCCTGGGGCGGGAGAGCGTCGTCCTCCTGCGGGGCTTCGACGCGGGCACGGTACTGGACGCGATCGTGGAACACCGGATCACCGCGTTGTCCCTCACTCCCGCGCGGCTGGCCGAGGTGCTCGACCATCCGGCCGTGACGACGAGCGACGTCAGCAGTGTGCGTCGGCTTTCGCTGGGTGCCGCCCCGCTTCCGCCGCGTCGGCTGGCTCAGGCGATCGAGGTGTTCGGGCCCGTGGTCGGGCAGGGATACGGGCTCACCGAGGCGCCGATGATCGCGAGCATCTCCTCGGCGGAGCTCAGCGGGCGGCCGGAGCGGCTCGAATCCGTGGGCCGGATCGTGCCGGGTATGGAGGCCAGGATCGACGACGGGGAGGTCCTGGTGCGCGGACTGTCCATGATGGTCGGTTACCACGGGTCCGCGCCGATCGGGGACGGCTGGCTGCGGACCGGTGACCTCGGCCGGTTCGACGACGAGGGGTATCTCTACCTGCTGGACCGGGCGAACGACGTCATCATCACCGGCGAGCACGGCACCAAGGTGTACTCGACCGTGGTCGAGAACGCGCTCGCGCGGCATCCGCTGATCCGTTCCGCGGCCGTGTTCGGTGTGCCGGGCGAGGGCGGCGAGGGCGAGCGGGTCCACGCCGTGGTGGTCGCCTCGGGAGCGCTGTCGGCCGAAGAAGTCCGGGCACATGCCAGGGAGTTCTTCGGGCGGGAGCATTTCGTACCATCCGAAGTGGACTTCGCCGGCGCGCTGCCGCTGACGGCGATCGGCAAGGTCGACAAGCGGGCGCTCCGGGAGCCGTTCTGGGCCGGGCACCGGCGGCACATCGCCTGACGTGATCCGGGCCTTGACCTCCAGTCAAGTGGAGGTCGCACGATGGGCTCATGAAACTGGGTGTGATCCTCCCGTCCGGCGACCTGCGTGTCTCCGCCCGGCAGGCCGAGGACGCGGGCCTCGACAGTGTGTTCCTCGGCGACCACCTGATGACCGGCCGTCCCTCGCTCGACAGCACGGTCGGGCTGGCGGTCGCCGCCGCGGTCACGACCCGGATCCGGATCGGGCTGAGCGTCTTCGTCCCGGCGATGCGGCCGTTGGCTTGGGCGGCCAAGCAGATCGCCACGCTGCAGCAGGTGTCGGGCGAACGGCTGATCCTCGGCATCGGCTCGGGCGGGGGAGAAGCCCAGTTCGCCGCGGCCGGGGTACCGTTCGGCGAACGCGGCCCGCGAACCGACCAGGCGCTCCGCTTGCTGCCGGATCTGCTGGCGGGCAAAGAGGTCCGGCTCGGAGACGCTGTCGTCGAATTGGCGCCGGCGGTGGCGGTCCCGCCGATCTGGGTCGGCAATCGGGGCAGGCTCGTGCTCCAGCGCGTCGTGGAGCACGGCACCGGGTGGTTCCCGTCGCTCCTGCCGCCGGACGCCGTCGCCGACGGGCGGCGACGGCTGACGGATCTCGGCCTCGCGAACCCGGTGATCGCGGTCGGCGCCACCGGCGCGCTGGGCGAAGGCGCGGACCTGCCGACCGCGGCGGATCTGGCGGCAGGGATCAACGACGCCTACGGGATGCCGCTCGACCAGGCGCTCTCCTTGCCGCTGACCGGTTCCGCCGAGGCCGTCGCCGAACGGCTGGCGGCGTACCGGGAGGCGGGAGCGGCCCACCTCGTCGTCGGGCTGGCGGGCCCACGCTGGGCCGACCAGGTGCGGACACTCGGTCGGGTGAGAGCGCTGCTGGGCCCGTAGGCCGGTGCTACGGTCCGCCTGATCAGGCATTTCCGCTCAGGAAGGACCCGGTGATGACTGCCGCGCACACCGAACACGCCGGCCATACGCACGCTCACGGCGAAGGATGCGGCCACGTCGCCGTACCCCACGGTGACCACGTCGACTACGTGCACGACGGGCACCTGCACCGCGCTCACGACGGGCATTTCGACGAGTGCGAGACCGGCGACCACATCCCGCACCAGGGTCACGACCACGCTCATGGCGAGGGCTGCGGCCACGTCGCGGTGCCGCACGGCGACCACGTCGACTACCTGCACGACGGCCACCGCCACGCCGCGCACGGGGACCACTACGACGACCACTGACCCTCGCCCTCGTGAGTGGTAAGGACGGTTAGCACCAAAGGTGGCTTAGGTACCTACCGCCGGTGCACGGGCGGCGGTTTCGCGTGACTGGCCGGACGACACGCGTGCCTGGATGGACGACACGCGTGATTGGACGGACGACTCGCGGCGGAACCCCGGCCGCGCGGTCGTGTCGTCCGGTCGGTCACGTGACATCGCCGGTCAAAGTCTCGTGAGTGGTAAGGACGGTTAGAACCGTCCTTACCACTCACGAGGCGTACTGCTCAGTGGACGTGCACCGCTTCCCATTCCGGGAACGGATCCGCCCCGGCCGGACCGGCGGCCAGGCAGGACCGGAGCGAGTCCAGCAGAGCGTCCTTCTCCAGCCCGATGCCGATGAACACCAGCTCCTGCCGCGGCACCTCCTCGACGCCCTGCGGCTCGAACCGGGCGACCGAACCCGCCTGCGACCACAGCCCGGTCACCCCGGGCCTCGACGCCAGCGAGAAGAACCCCTTCGACCGCAGGACCGTCCCGAACTCCCCGGTGTCGAGCCGCCCGACGAAGTCCCACAGGCGCTCGGCGTCGAAAGGAAGCGAGGCGCGGAAGACCACGCTGGAGATCCCGTACTCCTCCGTCTCCGGAACGTGATCGCCGTTGAGTTCCGCCACCCAGCCGGGTGCCTCCTGCGCCCGCTCGACGTCGTAGCGCCCGGTGCCGAGCACCCGGTCGAGCGGGACCCGGCCGTGCGTCGAGACGACGACGTCGGCGGCCGGGTTGAGCCGCCGCAGCACCGCCGTCAGCCGCTCGAGGGAGACGGCCGGAACGAGGTCCGCCTTGTTCAGCAAGAGGACGTCCGCGAACTCGATCTGGTCCATCAGCAGGTCACTGACCGTCCGCTCGTCCCCGTCGTACTGGTCGAGCCCGCGTTCGGTCAGCGCGTCTCCGGACGCCAGTTCCCGCTCGAAGTTCACCGCGTCGACCACGGTCACCATCGTGTCGAGCCGCGCGGAGTCCAGCAGTGTGGCGCCGTCCTCACGGGCGAAGGAGAACGTCGCCGCCACGGGCATGGGCTCGGAGATCCCGCTCGATTCGATGAGCAGGTAGTCGAACCGGCCGTCCTCGCACAACCGGGCGACCTCTTCCAGCAGGTCGTCGCGCAAGGTGCAGCAGATACAGCCGTTGGTCATCTCGACGAGCCGTTCCTCGGTGCGGGACAGGCTGTTCCCGTCCCGCACCAGCGCGGCGTCGATGTTGACCTCGCTCATGTCGTTCACGATCACCGCCACCCGCAGCCCTTCGCGGTTGGCGAGGACGTGGTTGAGCACGGTCGTCTTGCCCGCGCCGAGGAAGCCGGACAGCACCGTGACCGGCGTCGTCATTCCCCACCCTGATGGAAATGCTTCATCAGCTTGCGCGGCACGAGTTTCGTCTCGCCGTTCACCTTGATCGGCACCAGATCCGGCACGGCCGCCTTCCACTGCGAACGCCGGGACCGGGTGTTGCTGCGCGACAACTTCCGCTTCGGGACGGCCATTACTTCGACCCTCCGCGGCGTCCGTAGCGGCGGTGGAACTTCTCGACCTGCCCGGCGCTGTCCATGATCCGCTGGTTGCCGGTCCAGAACGGGTGCGACCACGAGCTGATTTCGACGTTCACCAGCGGATAGGTGTTGCCGTCGCTCCACTCGATGGTCTGCTCGGAGGTGGCGGTGGAGCGGGTCAGGAAGGCGTCCCCGGTGGAGAGGTCCTTGAACACCACCGGGTGGTAGTCGGGGTGGATTCGGAGTTTCACTGCGTTTCGTCCTTTCGGTTCGACGCGTTCACGTCGTGCTTGTCGGGGTCGGTTTCCGTGTCCTCGCACGGTTCTTCGTGCCACTCGCCGAACGGATCCGGGTACTGGAGCCATTCCCGCTCACCGGCGGCGAGTTCCTCCTCGGTCAGCAGCGCCCCGTTCAGGGCGGCTTCGATCTCGTCCGGGGTGGCCTGATCGGTGACGACGACCAGTTCCTGCGCGCGGTCGCCGAACAGCGGGTCCCAGCGCAGGGAGGCGAGCGTGCGGCGCTCGGGGGAGACGTCGGCCCAGTCCGGGCCGTCCGGCGCGGCGAGCCACGGCCCGGCGTGCCCGACGCCGAGGCCGCCGCCCGCGGATTCGATCCACAGCGCCATGTCCGGCTGGCTCGCGACCCAGAGCCGCCCCCGGGTGCGGACGACGCCGTCGAGCAGGACGTCGATCGCGTCGTGGAGGCGCTCCGGGTGGAACGGGCGCTGCGAGGTGAAGGTGAGCAGGCCGATACCGCAGTCGGTGTGCAACGGCGGCTGGCCGCGCAGCAGCGGCCCGTGCATGTCGGTGACCTCGCCGCGCCGGGCGTCGGACGGGACGGCGTCGAGCACGGTCTTCCCGTCCACAGTGGACAGCTCGACGCGCGGGATGGACGGTGCGACGCGGTCGAGCACGGCCGAAGCCTTCGCCGCGGACCAGGCATCGGTCGCCGCTCCGGCGAGCACGAGCAGGTCGGCGAATTCGACCTGGGACAGCGCGACCTGGGCGACGGTGCGCTCGTCCTCCGGACTCGCCCGCAGGCTCCGCTCGGCCAGCGTGTCGTCGCCGGTGCTGTCGCCCAGCCAGCCCGTGCAGTCGACGACCGTCAGCACGGCCCGCAGGTCGACGTCCTCGATCACCGGCCGCTCGCCGACGAGGACGTTGTGCAGCGCCCAGCTGACCGGCTCGGGCTCCATCGCCTCGTCGAGCCGCACCACGATGCGCCGCACCTGCGGCATCTGGGACAGCTTGCGCAGCAACGGCAGCAGGTCCTCGCGCAACGTGCACGAGACGCAGCCGTGCGCGAGTTCGAGGACGGTCAGCTGGTCGCGGTCGCCGAGCCGGATCCGCCGCCGCACCACTCCGGAGTGAATCTGCCTCAGGTCGTGGTGCACGACGGCGGTACCCGGCTCGGCGAGGCGCAGCCGCTCGGCGAGGTCGGCGTTCGGTCCCGGTGCGAGGCCACTGATCAGGACGAGGGGCACGCGGGGGTTGTCGGTCACTGAAGCTCCGGGGCGTCGAGGGCGTTCTGGTTCGGCTGTGTAGAGTAAATGAAAACGACAACCGATATCAACTTGGGAGGGTATATGTCCGCCGTGTGCCAGGTCACCGGCCGCAAACCGGGCTACGGGAAGCAGGTGTCGCATTCGCATCGGCGCACGTCCCGGCGCTGGGAGCCGAACCTGCAGGCCAAGCGGTACTTCGTGCCGAGCGAGGGGCGCTGGGTCCGGCTGCGGGTCTCGGTGAAGGGCATGAAGACCATCGACAAGCGGGGGATCGAGGCCGTCGTGGCCGAGCTCCGCGCGAAAGGGGTGAAGCTCTGATGGCCAAGAGCACCGACGTCCGGCCGATCATCAAGCTCCGCTCGACCGCCGGCACCGGCTACACCTACGTCACCAAGAAGAACCGCCGCAACGACCCGGACCGCATGGTGTTGCGCAAGTACGACCCGATCGCGCGCAAGCACGTCGAGTTCAAGGAGGAGCGCTGATGGCCAAGAAGTCGAAGATCGCCAAGAACGAGCAGCGCAAGGTCGTCGCCGCGCGCTACGTCGAGCGACGGCGCGAGCTGAAGGCCACCATCGCCTCGCCCTCCGCGTCGCCCGAGGAGAAGGCGGCGGCCGTGTCGGCCCTGCAGGCGATGCCGCGCGACGCCAGCGCGACCCGGATCCGCAACCGCGACACCGCCGACGGCCGCCCGCGTGGCTACCTGCGGAAGTTCGGGCTCTCCAGGGTCCGGATGCGGCAGATGGCGCACAACGGCGAGCTGCCCGGCGTCACGAAGTCGAGCTGGTGAGCGCCATGGGCAAGGCGAACCGCGACCGTCCCTTCAAGCGCAAGACGAACCTGTTGCACGCCAACAAGATCACCGAGGTCGACTGGAAGGACGTCGACCTGCTGCGGAAGTTCATCTCCGACCGCGGCAAGATCCGTGCCCGCCGGGTCACCGGGCTCACGCCCCAGCAGCAGAAACAGGTCGCCACGGCGATCAAGAACGCTCGCGAGATGGCGTTGCTGCCCTACCCCAACGCGGGGCGCTGACGCCGCCGGTCCGGGCGGTGCGAGACGCCGCCCGGACCGCGGCCAGGCGTGGAAGAATCGGCCGCATGACGGAGAACCCCGGACAGCCCGAGGAATTCGATCCCGAACTGCTGGAGTTGTGGGCGAAGGTGTTCGGCTTCGCCCGCTCGGGCGCGACGGCCGAGATCGTCGCGTACGTCGACGCCGGCATCTCGGCGAACCTGACCAACGACCGGGGCGACACGCTGGTCATGCTCGCCGCCTACCACGGCCACGCCGAGACCGTCGCGGCACTGATCGAACGCGGCGCCGACCCGAACCGCGAGAACGATCGTGGGCAGAGCCCGCTGGCAGGCGCGGTGTTCAAGAACGAGCCCGAGGTCGTGAAGGCGCTCCTGAAGGGCGGCGCGGACGCGACGGCGGGGGAGCCGTCGGCGATCGACGCGGCCAGGATGTTCGGCAACACCGAGCTGCTGGCGCTGCTGGAGAGCTGAGGCGGTTCTCACTCGGATCGCGGTCCGGGGCGCTGAATCCTTACACTGCCCCGCATGGATGACCCGCATTACCTCTCCGGCCTCGACCTGGCCGGCCGTCGTGTCGTGATGATCGGTGGCGGGACGGTCGCCCAGCGCCGCCTGCCGCGGTTGATCGGTGCCGGCGCGCGGGTCGAACTGGTCTCGCCGCACACCACGCCGTCGGTGAGTGCCATGGCCGACGCAGGCGAGATCGTCTGGCACGAGCGCCGCTACGCCGAGGGTGACCTCGCCGGCGCCTGGTACGCGCTGGCGTGCACGAACGATCCCGAGGTCAACGCCGCCGTTTGCGCCGAGGCCGAACGCGCGCGGGTGTTCTGCGTCCGCGCCGACGACGGAGACCTCGGCAGCGCGGTCACCCCGGCCTCGGGCAGGCACGGCGGGCTGCTGGTCGGCGTGCTCTCGGGCGGCGAACCGCTGCGGTCGGCCACCGTCCGGGACAGCATCCTGGACGGTCTCCGCGCGGGCACCGTCGCCGACGGCCGCGTCCCGGACGCGCACGACGACCTCCCCGGTGTCGCCCTCGTGGGCGGCGGCCCCGGGGATCCGGAACTGATCACCGTCCGCGGACGCCGTCTCCTCGCCAGGGCCGACGTCGTCGTCGCCGACCGGCTGGCCCCGCGCGAACTGCTCGACGAACTCGCGCCCCACGTCGAGATCGTCGACGCCGCGAAGATCCCGTATGGCCGTGCCGCCAGCCAGGACGTGATCAACTCCACCCTGATCGAGCGGGCCAAGGCCGGCAAGTTCGTCGTGCGGCTCAAGGGTGGCGACCCGTACCTGTTCGGCCGCGGCTTCGAAGAAGTCCTCGCCTGCGCCGAAGCGGGCATCCCGGTGACGATGGTCCCCGGTATCACGAGCGCGTTCTCCGTCCCCGCCGCGGCGGACGTCCCGGTGACCCATCGCGGCGTCGCCCACGAGGTCGTGGTGGTGTCCGGTCATGTCGCGCCGGACGACGAGAAGTCGCTGGTGGACTGGGATCTGCTGGCGAAGATGCGCGGCACGATCGTGCTGATGATGGGTGTCGAGCGGCTCCCGCTGTTCGCCAAGGCGCTCCAGGCGGGGCGGCCGGGCGACACGCCGGTGGCGATCGTCGAGGACGGCACCATGCGCACGCAGCGGGTGCTCCGCTCCACTTTGGACAAGGTGGTCGAGGACGCCGCCACGGCCGGGGTGCGGCCGCCCGCCGTGATCGTGTTCGGGCCGGTGGCGGGGCTGGCTCAGCCCTCGTAGCCGGGGTTCGAGACGTAGAACCAGTCTGTCCCGTCGTCGCCGGGGGTGTCGAGGTGCTCCGCGCGGACCAGCCCGGCCCGCAGCGCCACCCGCTGTGACGCGACGTTCTCCGGCCGGACGCGGGCGATCACGAGGTCGTCCGGCCGGTGGACGCGGACCCAGTCCACGGCGGCGGTGGCGGCCTCGTCGGCGTACCCGAAACCCCAGGAAGAGGGGAAGAAGCGGTAGAAGAGGTTCAGGACGGGGCGGCGCCGGAAACCGACGATCTTCACCCCGCAGAATCCCAGCGGTTCCGCCGAGTCGTGCCGCCGGACCGTCCAGTACCCGAAGCCGTACCGGTTCCACTGGTGTGACCAGCGGAGCAGCAGCAACTCCGCCTCCTTACGCGTGTCCAGCAGATCCGAGGGGTTGTGCGCGCAGGCCTCGGGGTCGGTGTGGAGCGCGAAGATCGCGTCGAGGTCTTCGGGGCCAGGGCGGCGAAGGAGCAGCCGCCCGGTCCGCAGTTCCTCCGCGTCGCGGACCGGCGCCGGGTCAGCGGTCATGGCAGCGCGCGGAGAAGTCCGCGATGGCTTCGGTCAGGCGGGTCGGGTCGAACCGCAACTCGACCGGGCTGCGGGCCTGGACGAACTCGGCCGCCGGCATGTCCGCGGCCAGCGTGTCGGCGTCGCCGAAGGGGTGGATCGGATCGCGTTCGTGCCCGATGACCAGCGCCGGGATCTCGATCCTGCGCCGGATCGACTTGGGTGGCGCGATCCGGCCGAAGAGCACGCCGTGCAGGAGCGCGGCCATCGGCGCGGGTTCCTGGGACAGCGTGTCGGTGACGACGTCGACCCACTGGTTGCCGTGCGGCACGAGTTTCGCCGCGAGCGCCACACCCTGCACGGTCACCGGCAGGAACCGGGCGGCCATGAGCAGCGGCGCGAACGTGATCAGCCCCGCGACGATCGCGTTGTCCAGCACGGGCATCTCGACGACCAGGCCCAGCGCGCGCTCGGGGGCGGCGACGCCTACTTCGAGCGCGACGTTGGCGCCCAGTGACGTCCCGCCGATGACGGCGGCGTCGATCTCCAGGTGGTCGAGCAGCGCGACGGTCTGCTCCGCGAACGCGGGCATCGAGTACAGCCAGGAGTCGGTGGGCCGGTCCGAATCGCCGTGACCGAGCAGGTCGAGGGTGACCACGCGGAAACCGGCGCGGGCCAGCCTGCGGGCGAGCGGGGCGTGCATCCGCCGCGTCAGCATGATGCCGTGGGTGAGCACGACCACCCGGTCGCCGGAGCCGAACTCGGTATACGCGAGCCGGTGACCCTCATGGGTGAAGGATCCCGACAGCTCGATCGGCCGGGAGGAGCGTTCGCGTCCGCGCGCGGTGCTCGGAGCGGGCAGGTCGGCGACCGCGGTGGCGCTGCTGGCCGGGCTCATGTCCCACCGTCCTTCGTCGATCGTGGGTACTCACGGGTAGTACTCGTCGGTATCAGGAAAGCATCTCGTGGCCACCGTGGCACAGTGGCCGTTGGCAGCCTGTCAATCACATGAGTCAAGATGACCCCATGACCGCTACAGCTGACAGTCTTCCCGATCTCGTTTCGCTCAAGGTGGACGTCGACGGGCACGTCGCCGAAGTGACGCTGCTCGGCCCGTCCAAGGGCAACGCGATGGGCCCCGATTTCTGGCGTGAGCTGCCGATCGTCTTCCGCGCGCTCGACGCGGACCCGCAGGTCAGGGCGGTCGTGCTGACCGGGAGCGGCAAGCACTTCTCCTACGGGCTCGACCTGCCCGCCATGATGCCCGGCTGGGGCGAAATGCTCGGCGGCGACGCGCTGGCGGGTCCGCGGACGAAGTTCCTCGACGAGGTCAAGACCCTCCAGGCGAGCGTGTCTTCGATCGCGGAATGCCGCAAACCGGTCATCGCGGCCATTTCCGGCTGGTGCATCGGCGGCGGCGTCGATGTGATCGCGGCCGCGGACATCCGCGTGGCGAGCGCCGACGCGAAGTTCAGCGTGCGCGAGGTCAAGGTCGCGATCGTGGCCGACCTCGGCAGCCTCCAGCGGCTCGCGCCGATCATCGGCGAGGGACACCTGCGCGAACTGGCGCTGACCGGCAAGGACATCGACGCCGCCCGCGCGGAGAAGATCGGCCTGGTCAACGACGTCTACGCGGATCAGGACACCCTGCTGGCCGAAGCCCGCAAGCTGGCGGCCGAGATCGCCACGAACCCGCCGCTGGTCGTGCAGGGGGCCAAGAACGTGCTCTCGGCCAACACCGAACGTCAGGTCGCGGACGGCCTGCGGTACGTCTCGGCGTGGAACGCGGCGTTCCTGCCGAGCAAGGACCTCGGCGAGGCCGTGCAGGCGTTCCTCGAGCGGCGCGCGCCCGAGTTCAAGGGGGAGTAGAAAGAACCGGCGGCCGAACCAGCGGACCAGGAGGACGATCGTGAGCGCTTCGGAGGCATACCGCACGTTCCGCGAGGCACGGGACTACCTGCTAGCCCATCGCGAGGACTACGAAACCGCCTATCGGGACTTCACCTGGCCCCAGCCTGCCGAGTTCAACTGGGCGCTGGACTGGTTCGACGTCGTGGCGGCCGACCCGGCCAACCAGGACCGGTATGCCCTGTGGATCGTCGAAGAGGACGGCATCGAGAACCGCTGGACCTATCCGGAGATGGCGCGGCGGTCCAACCAGGTCGCGAACTGGCTGCGCTCACTCGGCGTGGCGAGGGGCGACCGGCTGATCCTGATGCTGGGCAACCAGGGCGAGCTGTGGCAGACGATCCTCGCCGCGATCAAACTGGGCGCCGTCATCATCCCGGCCTCGACCCTGCTCGGCCCGGCGGACCTCACCGACCGGGTCGAGCGGGGCGCGGCGAAACACGTGGTGATCCGGTCCGTCGACGCGCACAAGTTCGAGAACGTCGAGGGCGACTACACGCGTATCACCGTCGGTGAACCGGTCGAGGGCTGGCGGTCCTTTGTGGACGCCTACGAGGAACCGGACACCCTCACGCCCGAGGGCCCGACGGCGGCGGAAGACCCGCTCCTGCTGTACTTCACTTCGGGGACCACCGCGAAGCCGAAACTGGTGCAGCACACGCAGGTCTCGTACCCGGTCGGCCATCTGTCCACAATGTACTGGATCGGTCTCGAACCGGGCGACGTCCACCTCAACATCTCCTCGCCCGGCTGGGCGAAACACGCGTGGAGCAACGTCTTCGCGCCGTGGAACGCCGAGGCGACGGTGTTCCTGTACAACTACGCGCGGTTCGACGCGGTCTCGTTGATGGCGCAGATGGACCGGTGCGGCATCACCAGTTTCTGCGCCCCGCCGACGGTGTGGCGGATGCTCATCCAAGCGGATCTGACCGTGCTGAAGACGCCGCCGCGCAAGGTGGTCGGCGCGGGCGAACCGCTCAACCCCGAAGTGATCGACCAGGTGGAAAAGGCTTGGGGCGTCACGATTCGCGACGGTTTCGGGCAGACGGAGAGCAGCGTCCAGATCGCCAACACGCCCGGACAGGACGTCGTGCCGGGTTCGATGGGCCGCCCGCTGCCCGGCTTCACCGTGGCACTCGTGGACCCCGTCACCGGCGAACGGGCGCGGGAAGGCGAGATCTGCCTCGACCTCGACAAGCGACCGGTCGGGTTGATGGCCGGGTACGCGGACGACGAGGAACGGTCCGCCGCGGCCTTCGCGAACGGCCTCTACCACACCGGGGACGTCGGCTCGATCGACGAACGCGGCTACATCACCTACGTGGGCCGCACGGACGACGTCTTCAAGGCCTCGGACTACCGGATCTCGCCGTTCGAACTGGAAAGTGTGCTGCTCGAACACGAAGCGGTCGCCGAAGCCGCCGTCGTCCCGGCGCCCGACCCGATCCGCCTCGCGGTGCCGAAAGCGTATGTCGTCCTGACGAACGGGCACGAACCGACGGCCGACACAGCGGTGTCCATCCTGGCTTTCTGCCGGGAACATCTGGCTCCGTACAAGCGGATCCGGCGGCTGGAGTTCACCGAACTGCCCAAGACGATCTCCGGCAAGATCCGGCGCGTCGAGCTGCGCGGCCGCGAGAACGAGGCCTCCGAGCGGCCGGCGGGGGAGTTCCGCGAGGAGGACTTCCCGCAGCTGAAGGGCTGACCGGTCCGCCCCCTAACGATGCCCTGTCCGTGAAGGCCTCCTTGAGGGACTCTGGGTCCCTCAAGGAGGCCTAATGGGTTGTGTTCAGGCTGGTTTGGCAGGCTTGGATGTGGTGGCTGCTGGTGGGTGAGCACTCGTGAGGCCTGGGTT
>NZ_JBVHDI010000024.1:0-140514 GCF_055563465.1 Amycolatopsis sp. NPDC000009 | reverse complement strand
ACACCTCGCCGCCGTCGCCGCCCAACTCAACCGCCGCCCACGCAAAACGCTCGACTGGGACACCCCAGCCGAGCGCCTCACTACACTCCTCACCAAAACCAGATGACCACCCGTGTTGCAACGACCCCTCGAATCCGCCCCCTCGGCTCAGCCGAGGGAAGGGGGCCTTCACGCGCTTCGGGGTATCAGCGGAGGAGATCGGCCGGTGAGGTGCCGGCCGAGGTGAGCGGCAGGCCGAGCGCGACGCGTTCGGTGAGCCAGGCGCTCGGCCGGTAGCGCTGGTCGCCGGTGCTCGCGACGAGCCCGCGCAGGACCCGCAGCACGAGCTCCGCGCCCGCTTCGTCGCCCCAGGTCAGCGGTCCACGCGGGTAGCCGAGGCCGAGCCGGACGGCGGTGTCGATGTCCTCCGGCGTCGCGAGCCGCTGCCCGGCGATGAAGCAGGCGGTGTTGACGATCGACGCCAGCAGCCGCTGCGCGATCGGCGCGGGACCGTCGCGGACCACGGTCACCGGCAGGCCGGTCGCGGCGAGCGCGCCCCAGGCGGTGCGGCCGGCGGCCGGGTCGAGCGCGGGGTGGACCGAGAGCGTCAGGCGTTTCCCGTAGCCGCCGAGCGGGTCGACGCCGACGACCCGTTCCGCCGGGAGGCCTGCCGCGCGCGCGGTGTCCACAGTGGACGAGCCGATCGGGCTGACGATCAGGACCGTGTCCGGGTAGGCGGAGTGCACGACCTGGATGCCCGCCGACGAGAGCAGCGTGCCGAGCCGTTCGTCGTCGACCCACACCGGCGTGGTCGGGGCTTCCGGCGCGGCCGGCTCCGGCTCGACCTGCTGCTGTCCGTCGACATAGGCGTAGAAACCTTCGCCGTTCTTGCGGCCGAACAGCCCGGCGGCGACGCGGGGCCGCGTCAGCCACGACGGCCGCAGCCGGGGTTCGCCGTGGAAACCGCTCCAGATGCTTTCGAGCACGGCGTGCGAGACGTCGAGCCCGGTGAGGTCGAGCAGTTCGAACGGGCCGAGTTTCAGTCCGAGCACGTCACGGGCGACGCGGTCCACCTCGGCCGGGCTCGCGATCCCTTCGGCGAGGATCTGCAGCGCCTCGGTGCCCAGCCCGCGGCCGGCGTGGTTGACCAGGAAGCCCGGCGCGTCGCGGGCGAGGACGGGTTCGTGTCCCCAGCCGCGGACGAGTTCGATCATGGCGGGTGGCAGCCAGGCGGCGGTCCGCGCGCCGGGCACCACCTCGACCAGTCGCATGAGCGGGACCGGGTTGAAGAAGTGGAGGCCGAGCAGCCTGCCGGGATCGGTCAGCGCGGCCCCGATTTCGGTCACCGAAAGCGAGCTGGTGTTGGTGGCGAACACCGTGTCCGGCCCGCATACGCGTTCCAGCTCGGCGAACAGCGTGCGTTTGATCTCCAGGTCCTCGCGCACCGCCTCGATGACCAGGTCGACACCGTCGGCGGGGGCCAGCGGACCCTCGGCCGCGATCAGCCTGCCCCTCGCCGACTCCGCGGCTTCCTCGCTGAGCTTGCCTTTCGCAGCGAGCTTGCCGAGCATCGCGCCGACATGCTCGATGGCCTCGCCGACCGCGTCCGGCCGGGCGTCGGCGAGCTCGACCTCGAGCCCCGCCGTCACGGCGAGCTGGACGATGCCCCGGCCCATCACCCCGGTTCCGATCACCCGGATCCTGCCGACCTGCTCCGCCCACTTCTCCACCGCGAGCCGCCTTTCCCTCGAAGTCGTTCCCGTCGTGACGCTAGCCGCCACGCCGATATCTCGCCCGGAAGGGTGATCCGTGCCCTGCTCGGCGTAAGGCCGCCGGCCCGGCGCGGTCTCCTCCGCGAAAACCGAGTGTTCCGCGCCCCACCCCGAAGGGAAAGCTCCCATGGCCACCGTCCCCGCCGCCGCAGCCGTCCGGACCACGCCGTTGCTCCTCGTCGCCGTTCTCTTCGGCGCCGTCGCCGCGTTCCTGGCGAGCCAGGCGTTGTGGTCGCTCACCGCACTGGCCGTCGTGGTCGCCGCCGCCGTCCTCGCGGGCGGGGTGTGGCTGACCGGCCGGAAGGCGAACACCGAACTCTAAGATCGCCGTGTGACGGCGAAACGCTTGACGCGGGAAGAAAGCCGCGAGCAGACCAGGCAGCGCCTGCTCGCGGCGGCCGCCGAGCTGTTCTCCGAACGCGGGGTCAACGGCACGTCCGTCGAGCAGATCGCCGAACGGGCCGGATTCACCCGCGGCGCCTTCTACGGCAACTTCGACGGCAAGCACGAGCTGGTCGTCGAGCTGCTGCGCCGCCGGACCCAGCGCGAGGCCGAGGAGGTCGCGGCGCTACGGGAAGGCGTCGGCTCCTTCGCCGAGATGATGGACCGGCTGCGCGCGTGGAACGTCGAGCGCGCCGAACACCTCGCCGGCTGGCTGACGCTGCGCACCGAGCTGGCGCTGTACGCGCTGCGGAATCCCGACGCGCGCCCGCTGGTCGGCGAAGGCGAGAAATCGACAAGGGCGCTGCTGGAGACCTCGGTCCGGACCGAACTCGCCGCGCGCGGCGTGGAACCGCCCGCCGACCCGGCCTTTCTCGCGCTGATCCTGCACGCGCTCGAGGACGGTCTCCTGTTGCAGCGCTTCCTCAGCCCCGAGGGGACCGGGGAAGAGGACGTGGTGGACGCCGTCCAGCTGCTGATGCGATCGTGGACCGCGCTCAGCCGGTCATCTTGATCCCGGTGAACTCGGCCATCTGCCGGATCCCGTGCGCGAAGAAGTCGTCCGCCGGGTCCACCGAGCCGACGTACTGGCCGAACAGCTCGAAGTTGATCATCCCGAACAGCTGGGTCCAGGCCATGATCAGCCTGGAGGCGGTCTCCGGGGCCAGGTTGATCTTGAGGATCCCGGTGAGGTCGTCGAGCTGGTGCAGTAGCGCGACGGGCATCTCGCCGACCTCCGTCTCGACTCGGAGGTTCGCGTCACGCAGGACGGCGACCAGCGCGAACGCCACCCGTCCGGCGGGGGCGACGGTGTCCTGCGGGGCTTGGTAGCCGGGGATCGGCGAGCCGTAGATCAGCGCGTACTCGTGCGGGTGCGCCTTCGCCCAGGCGCGGACGGCGTGCCAGATCGACTCCCACCGCGCCAGTGAGGTCTTCTTCGGGTCGTCGGCGGCTTCCGCGGCTTCGCCGACGGCGTTGTAGGCGTCGACGATCAGGGCGGTCAGCAGCTCTTCGCGGCTGGAGAAGTACCGGTAGAGCGCCGACGAGACCATGCCCAGCTCCCGCGCCACCGCGCGGAGCGAAAGTCCGAGCGCGCCGACTTCGGCGAGCTGGCGACGGGCTTCGTCCTTGATCTCGCGGGTGAGCTCGGCGCGGGCGCGTTCGCGCGCGGTCTGGGTGGCAGCCATGCTCTCACTATAGAGCATCGCACCTAAATGAGAGCACTGCTCTTGACATGATGCACCGCTCTGGTGTTCACTGCTCTTAACGGAGAGCACTGCTCTCGCAGACTTCGAGGAGACGAGATGACCACCACCGCTTCCGCCGCCACTTCCAGCAGTGCCGCCACTTCCAGCAGTGCCGCCCGCTACCTCAAGCCGGCCAAGGCGACCAGCGCGTTCAACGAATTCGTGCTCAAGCTGACGAGGCTCGGGGTCAGCGTCCTGGGGAGCCGGGTGCTTTCGGTCCGCGGCCGCAAGAGTGGCGAACTGCGCTCGGTCCCGGTCAACCTGCTGAAGCTGGACGGTGAGCGCTACCTGGTCGCGCCGCGCGGTGTCACGCAGTGGGTGCGCAACCTGCGTGTCGCCGGGGAAGGGCAGCTCAGCGTCGGGCGTCGCACCGAGACGTTCACCTACACCGAACTCGCCGACGCCGAGAAGCCCGAAATCCTGCGCGCGTACCTCAAGCGCTGGAAGTTCGAGGTCGGTGTGTTCTTCGACGGTGTCGACGCGAAGGCCTCCGACGAGAAGCTGCTGGAGATCGCGCCCGGCTACCCGATCTTCAAGCTCGCCTGATGCCGCGAGCCACGCCCGACCCACACAAGTCGCGCCCCCAATCACGCGAGTCACGCCTTCAACCACGTGAGTTACGCCCCCAAGCACGCGAGTCACGCCTTGGATCACGTGAGTTACGCCTTGGATCACGCGCCGACTGCCCACCGCCGACGTGTGCCCAGATGGCCGACTCATGTGATTGGGCGGACGACTCGCGTGACTGAACGGACGACACGCGTGATTGGCCGGGCGACTCGCGTGATCAGAGAGCGAACTCGCGTGTTTGGGGGCGGAACTCGCGTGATTGGAGCCGGAACTCGCGTGATGGGGGACGTGACTCGCGTGAGCAGGTGGACGACGCACCCGTGATCAGCCCTCGACCCCGTGCCGGCCAGCCAATCACGCGAGTCGTCCGTCCAATCACGCGAGTCGTCCACCCAGTCACGCGAGTCGTCCACCCAGTCACGCGTGTCGGCCATCCAGTCACGCGTGTCGGCCACCCAAGCACAAGCGGCGACAACCGAAGAAGGCCGAAAGCGGAGAGGCGCGGGCTAGTCGTCAGTGGGCGCCCGGCGCGGCCGGCGGGCGGTGGCGGCCACCAGCACCACCCCGACCAGGAACGCGACCAGCCCGATCAGGAACCACAGCTTCTGCCCGGTCATGAAGCTGCCGGTCAGCACGCCGGCGCCCTGAAGCACCCAGACGCCGCCGACCAGCAGGAAGACCAGCCCGATCGTGAGCGTGACCCAGCGTTTCATCCACAGCTCCCCGCCTCGACGTGCCCTGCGGCGATTCTGGCACCGGGAGCCCCGTCCGGCGAACCGATCACCGTCCGCCGACGAGACCGTTCCGGTAGGCGTAGACGACGGCGTGCACCCTGTCCCGCAACCCGAGCTTCGCCAGGATCCGGGACACGTGGGTCTTCACCGTCTCTTCGCCCACGTGCAGATGCGCGGCGATCTCCGCGTTGCTGGAGGCGTCGGCGACGAGCAGGAGGACTTCCCGTTCGCGGGAAGTGAGCCGTTCGAGTTCCGCCGGTTCGGCGGCCGCGGGTTCGATGCTGGTGGCGAAGGTCGACACCAGCCGCCGGGTCACCGTCGGGTCGATCAGCGCGTCGCCGCGCGCGGCCACCCGCATGGCGGAGACGAGCTCCTCGGGGGCGAGGCTCTTCAGCAGGAACCCGCTCGCACCGGCCCGAAGCGCGCGGTAGACGTACTCGTCCGAGTCGTAGGTCGTCAGCACGAGGACGCGGGTGTCGTTCCCCGGCGCGGACATGATCGCCTCGGTCGCGGCCAGACCGTCCAATTTGGGCATCCGGACGTCGAGTACGGCGACGTCCGGGCGCAGGGCGGCCGCCTGAGTGACGGCATCGCGTCCGTCCGCCGCCTCGCCGACGCATTCGAAGTCCGCCTGGGTGTCCAGCACCGCGCGCATCCCGGACCGGAACATCGCGTGGTCGTCGGCGAGCAGAACCCGGATCACTGTGCCTCCAAAGGAAAACCGACGCGGACCCGCCAGTTCCGGCCGTCGTCGAGCGGTCCGCATTCCGCGTGCCCGCCGAACAACGCGACCCGCTGCCGGATCCCGGCGAGTCCGCGTTTCGTCGACTCGGCCGCCGTGCTCGCGCGGCCGATCTCGTTCGTGATCGTGAGGATCACCTCCGTCTGCCGGTAGGCGAGATCGATCTCGACGATCCCGCCGGAGCCGTGCCGGAGCGCGTTCGTCAGCGCTTCCTGCGCGATGCGGTACAACGCGATGTCCACCGAACCCGGGAGGTCCCGCGGCCCGCCGTGGCTCGTCAGCCGCGCGGGCAGTCCGGCGGTACGGAGGTTGTCGAGCAGCTCGTCGAGGTTGTCCAGCCCCGGTTGGCGCTGCGCGTCGCCGTTCTCCTTGCCGTGCAACAGATCCAGCAGCCGCCGCAGATCGGCCATCGCGGCCCGGCTCGACGATTCGACGGCCGAGAGCGATCGCCGCACGGCCGGTTCGCCGTCCGGCAGCCCGAGCCGCGCGGCGCCCGCGTGCACGCCGATCGCGCTGACGTGGTGGGAGATCACGTCGTGCAGGTCGCGGGCGATCGTCGTGCGTTCCTCGGTGACGGCCCGGCGGACCGCTTCGGCTTCGTGCTGCTGCCGTTGTTCCTCGGCTCGCTGGAGGTCGGCGATGTACGCGCGCCGCGCGGTCGTGTAGCGGCCGACCATCCACGGGAGCAGCCCGCTCACGCCGACGTCGATGAGCAGCAGCCGCCAGTCCCGGTCGGCCCGGTCGACCGGGATGATGTTGCAGGCGAAGAGCCCGGCGAGCATCGCCGCCAGTGCCGCCAGCGCGGGTTTGGCCGAAAGCCAGGCACCCGCGCGGTAACCCGCGATCAGCACGCCCGCGTTGGTGGCCTGCAGGTAATTGTCGTACGGGTACAGCAGGAGCGGAGCGGCGGTGAGCAGCACGCCGTGCGCGGCCGAAACCCAGCCCGAATACCGCGAAGGCCCGGCGAGCGCGACGTTCGCGAGGATTCCGCCCAGCAGCACCACCCACGCCTGCCAGCCGAGTGAGAGCGGCGGTCCCGCGATGAGGAACAGTCCGGCGTCGGCGACCAGGCAGACGGCCGCGACCGCCCAGGCCTGTCTCGCCAGCGAACCACTGATGTCCCGCACGCGCTCAACTCTGCCCTAATTCGCTGGACGAGGGTTCCTAAGATCGAAAGCCATGGGGACCGCGAAGACGCCCGTGCTCTGGACGACCGGGGCGCCAGGCACCGGAAAATCCACCACGGCCTGGGGTTTGTACCGCCGAATCGCGGAAGCGGGCGGCAACGTCGCGTACGTCGACATCGACCAGCTCGGGCTGATCGGCCCGCCACCCGGCGGCGGGGCCGCCGCCCACGAGATCAAGGCGGCCAACCTGCTGCGCGTGCTGGAAAACCTGCGTGCGCGGGGCGCAGCGCAACTAGTCGTGTCCGGTGTGGTGGATCCGGCCAAGCTGTATGTCGAGGGCCACGGCTTCGACCTCACGCTCGTCCGCCTGACGTGTGATCGCGACGAACTCCGGAGCCGGTTCCTCGGCCGCGGCTCACCCGCCGCGGCCCTGCCCGACCTCTTCGCGGTGGCGGACGACTACGACCGCGCCGGTTTCGGCGAGGCGATGGACACGACCGGGCAACGGCCCGAGGAGACCGTGGCGGCACTCCTCCATCGCTGCGTCGTGGCCGCCGGAACTGTCCGGCCGCCGGATCCCGGACAGTCGCTGCCCGGACCGGTGACCGTGGTGACCGGTCCGACGGCGGTCGGCAAGTCGACGGCCGCGTTCGGCGCGTTGCGGGACCTGTGGGAGCGCGACCTGCCCGTCGCGTACGTCGATCTCGCCCAACTCGGTTTCGTGCACCCCGGCCCGGACCCGGCGCTGGAGGCGGCTCAGCTGGCGGCCGTATGGCGCGGTTATCGCGATGCGGGGGCCAAGCACCTGATCGTCGTGGCCCGCGAATTCCGCGCGGAGCACCGGCGGGTCTTCGACGACGTCACCGTCGTCCACCTCGACGCGGACGAACCGGCGCTCACCGATCGAGTCCGGCGCCGGGCCGAAGGCGAGTCCGCGTTGCTGGCGGGCGACGAACTCCGCGGCGCGCCACCCGGCGTCCGGGACCGGGTGGCCGCTCGCGCGGTCGCCGAGGCGGCCCGGATGCGTGGCGACGCCGGTGACCGCGTCGTCCTCGACACCTCCGGACAGGAACCCGCCGAAACGGCCGCCGCGTTGCTCGCCCTCGTGGCTCAGTAGCGCCGCTGACCGCCTGGCCCACCGCGCTGGTTCTGCCCGGGTTTGCCGATACTCGTCGCCGTCGCGGTGTTCCCGGTGACCTTGGCGTTCACCGTCACCGTCTCTCCGGTCTTGGGCTCACCGGTCTTCTTGGTCGACGCGTCGATCGTGTAGACCTGCTGGTAGCCGTCCTTGCTGGTCAGGCTGATGGACGTCGCGCTGATCTCGGTGATCTCCCCGGTCTGCGTCCGCTCGGTGCGGTAGCCACCGTTGCCGTCGGACACGACGAAGTCGCCGTGCAGCGTGTCGCGGGGCATACCCCCGTCAGGGCCGACGAGCACCCGGCCACCGCCCGGGCCGCCCATCATCCCGCCCTGTTCGGCGCCGTTGGCGGCGGTCCCGGCCCAGATCGCGGCCCCGCCACCGGCGGCGATCACCACCGCCACCCCGGCCGCGATCGCGGTCTTGCGGCCCGACCAGGTCTTCTTGGGCTCGCCTTCCGGGGCGGGGGCGCCCCATTCGGCGGGTTGGGTCGGTTCGGTCATCAGGTCGCCTCCGTGTATTCGGTTGCGGCCATGCTCGGCGCCGTCGCTGTGCGGGAGCTGTGCCACCGGTGGGCACGCGCTGTGATTCCTCCCCGGCAGGGTGATCGTTCACAGGAAACGCACAGGCGGCACACAGAGAAGCCTCATCGCCGCCGCCCACGATGGCACCATGACCAGTGTGAACGTCCCTTCGTCCGGTTCCGCGAAGGCCGGCCTGCGCCGTGCGGACGGCAGCCCCGTGCGGGTGCTGGTCGTCGACGACGAGGCGACCTTGTCCGAACTGGTGTCGATGGCGCTGCGCATGGAGGGCTGGGACATCCGCACCGCCGCCGACGGCACCGATGCCGTCCGTGTCGCGCGGGAATTCCGGCCGGACGCGGTGGTGCTGGACGTCATGCTGCCGGATATGAGCGGCCTGGAGGTCTTGCGCCGCCTGCGTTCCGAGGTGCCGAACCTGCCGGTGCTGTTCCTGACCGCGAAGGACGCGGTGGAGGACCGGATCGCCGGGCTCACCGCGGGCGGCGACGACTACGTCACCAAACCGTTCAGCCTGGAGGAGGTCGCGTTGCGGCTGCGCGCGCTGCTGCGGCGCGCGGGCGGTGTCGCCGGGCCGAGCGGATCGATGCTGATCGTCGGAGACCTGACCCTCGACGAGGACAGCCGCGAAGTGCACCGCGGCGGCGATCCGGTGCCGCTGACCGCGACCGAGTTCGAACTGCTGCGTTATCTCATGCGCAATCCCAAGCGTGTGCTGTCCAAGGCGCAGATCCTCGACCGCGTGTGGAGCTACGACTTCGGCGGCCAGGCCAACATCGTCGAGCTGTACATCTCCTATCTTCGCAAGAAGATCGACGCCGACAGGGAGCCGATGATCCACACGATGCGCGGCGCCGGGTATGTCCTCAAACCCGCGGGGTAGGCGGCCGTGGTCCCTGCGACGGCGGCTGATCGCGCAGGTCGCGGGGCTGCTCGCGCTCGTCTGCCTGGTGGTGGGCGTGGTGACCGAACTGGCGCTGCGGGACTTCCTGATCGACCAGCTCGACGTCCGTCTCGCCGAGACCAGCGAACGCGCCAGCCGTCCGCCGCCACCGGGACGCCCTGGTGGGGACCGGGTGCCCGAAGGCCTGCGCGCGTACGGCCAGAGCACCGGTTCGCTGTTCGTGAACATCCTCCCGGACGGCCGGGTGATCGCGGCGGTGCTGCGGTCCAGCTACGACGCGAAGGTCGCCGACCCGTTCCCCCACGACCCGCTCGGGCCCGCGCAGCTCTCCGCCCTGCTGCGGTCGACGCCGAGCGACCGGGCCACCGACGTGGACCTCGGGCCGCTCGGGGAGTACCGCGTGATCGCCAAACAGGCGGCCAACGGCGGGATCTCGATCACCGGGCTGCCCACCAAGGACGTCACGGACACCTTGTGGAACCTGGGTTTCATCTTCGGCGGGGTCGCCATCGGCGGGATCCTGCTGGCGGGCGCGATCGGTGCGGTGACGGTGCGGCGCACCATGAAACCCCTCGACCGGCTGGCCGCCACCGCGACCAGGGTCGCCGAACTCCCGCTCGACCGCGGCGAGGTCGCCCTGTCCGAGCGAGTGTCCGAAGTGGACACCGATCCGCGCACCGAGGTCGGCAAGGTCGGGTTCGCGCTCAATCGCATGCTCGGCCATATCTCGAACGCGCTTTCCGCCCGCCAGGCCAGTGAAAGCCGGGTGCGCCGGTTCGTCGCGGACGCCAGCCACGAACTCCGGACGCCGCTCGCGGCCATCCGCGGCTACGCGGAACTCACCCGGCGCTCCGGCTCCGAGGTGCCGCCGGACATCGCGTTCGCGATGGGCCGGGTCGAATCGGAATCGACCAGGATGACCGGCCTGGTCGAGGATCTGCTGCTGCTCGCCAGGCTCGACTCGGGGCGTCCGGTGGTGCACCAGCCGGTCGATCTCTCCCGGCTGGTCGCGGACGCCGTCGCCGACGCGCATGTCGCCGGGCCGGAGCACAAATGGCTCCTGGAGGTCCCGCCGGAGCCGATCATCGTCCTCGGCGACGCGGATCAGCTGCATCAGGTGGTGATCAACCTTCTCGGCAACGCGCGCACGCACACCCCGGCGGGGACCGAGGTCACCACCTCGCTGTCCATAGTGGACTCGGGGGTGACACTGTCCATTGTCGACGGTGGCCCGGGAATCCCGCCGGAGATCCTCCCGGAGGTCTTCGAACGGTTCGCCCGCGGCGACGACTCGCGGTCGCGGGCCGCCGGCAGCACCGGACTGGGGCTGGCCATCGTCGCGGCGGTCGTCGCCGCGCACGGCGGGCGGGTCGCGGTCGCGAGCGGCCCCGGGCGGACGGAATTCCGGGTCGTGCTCAGGGCGTCCAGTCACTGTTAGCGCCGCACAGCACGACGCAGGGCAGCTCGCCCTCGGTCCGTCCCGCCAGCCACGCGGCGAACGGGACCGCGGCCGCCGGTTCGACGGCGAGGCGGAACTCGTCCCAGAGCCGGTCCCGCGCGGCGAGCAGTTCCGCGTCGCTGACCAGCACCGACGTCACGCGCTCGCGGAGCACGGCGAACGGGACGCTCCCGATCCTGGTCGCGCCCAGCGCGGACGCGGCCACCGAGTCGATCTCCACGTCCACCGGCTCGCCCGCCTCCAACGCCGCACCGAGCGCGCGGCACCGCTCCGGCTCGACGGCGAACGTCGGCAACCCGGCCAGCGACGTCCCCGCGACCAGCCCGCCACCGCCGACCGCGACCAGGAACGCGTCGACGTCCGGCGCGTCCTGGACCACCTCGGCCGCCACAGTGCCCTGACCGGCGACGACGGCGGGATCGTCGTACGCGTGCAGGTACCGCGTACCCGGCTCGGAGGCGGCTTCGAGCGCCTTCGCGGCTGCTTCCGCGTACGTCGCTCCGTGGCGGATCAGCTTGGCGCCGGCCGCCTCGATCCGGGCCGTCTTCGCCTGCGGAGCCGACTCCGGCACGTACACCGTCGCAGGCAGACCCAGCAGCGAAGCGGCCGTCGCCACGCCCAACCCGTGGTTGCCGCCGGACGCCGTCAGCACCCGCTCCGGCAACGGCCCGCTCACCAGCGCGTTCACCGCGCCCCGCAGTTTGAACGATCCGCTTCGCTGCAAATGCTCCAGCTTGAGGACCAGCGGCCGTCCGTCGACCTCGGCGCGCAGCAGCGGCGTGTGTCGCACGAACGGGTGGACGGCTTCGGCGGCTTTCAGGACGTCTTCCCAGGTCGGAGTGCTCATACCCCCCACTGTCCTCCATGCCGGGACGGGAGTGACTACACTGGTCCCCGGATCCCGCGCGGCGTCCATCTTGTGAACCTCCCCAGGGCCGGAAGGCAGCAAGGATAAGCAAGCTCTGACGGGTGCGCGGGATCCCCTTTTTTTTTGGGGCTAGAAGATCCCGAAGACGTCTTTCGGCGGCACTGGGGACGGCAGGGCTTCCGCGTCGGCGATGGGCCGGGCCTTGCCTTGCAGGTCACGGAGGTCTTCTCCCGCGACGCAGCGAGCCGGGTACGCCGAGGAAGCGGCGCGCCGGGTCAGGTCCGTGACCGGGAGTTCGACGCGGGAAGCGGCGACCACGATGTTCCCGAACCGCCGCCCCCGGAGTACGCCCGGCTCGGCCAAGATCGCCAGGTGGGGGAAGGAACTCGCCAGCGTCGCCAGGAACCGGCGGAGGAACGGCAGGTTCGGCCCGTCGGAGACGTTGGCGACGTAGGTCCCGGCCGGGCGGAGGACACGCGCGATCTCTCCCGTGAACTCGACGGTCGCGAGCCCGCCTGCCAGAACTCCACGTTCGAAGGCGTCCACGATGACCAGGTCGGCCGAAGCGTCGTACCTGCCGGAGACGCCTTCGCGGCCGTCGCCGACGCGGACCTTCAACCCCTTCAGACCGAGTTGCTCCCGGACGAGCGCCACGAGTTCGCCGTCGGCGTCGAAGACCAGCTGCCGCGAGCGCGGTCGTGCCGCGGCGATGTAGCGCGGGAGCGTGCAGGCCGCCCCGCCGACGTGCAGTGCGTCGAGCGGGCCTTCGCCGAGACAGTCGACGACGTCGGCGATCCGGCGGATGTAGTCGAATTCGAGATCCGTGGGGTCGTCGAGGTCGACGTGCGACTGGGCCACGCCGTCGACCGAGAGCAGCCAGGCGTTGGAGCGGTCGGCGTCCCGGAGCAGTTCGGCGGTGCCGAAGCGGACCGGATACTTGCCGGGGGTCGGTGCCGGTCTCACCTGTCGGGCCCTCCCGGTAGTCTCGCGGCCGTGGCATTAGCGCTGTACCGAAAGTACCGTCCGGCTACCTTCGCCGAGGTCGTCGGGCAGGAGCATGTGACCGATCCGCTGCGCACGGCGCTGGCCGCCGGTCGCATCAACCACGCCTACCTCTTCTCCGGCCCGCGCGGCTGCGGCAAGACGTCCAGCGCCCGCATCATGGCGAGGTCGCTGAACTGCGCGAAGGGCCCGACGCCGGATCCGTGCGGCGAGTGCAACTCGTGCCGCAACCTCGCGCCCGAAGGCCCCGGCAGCGTCGACGTCACCGAGCTCGACGCGGCCAGCCACGGTGGTGTCGACGACGCCCGCGAGCTGCGGGACAGGGCCTTCTACGCTCCGGCCGACTCGCGCTATCGCGTCTTCATCATCGACGAGGCGCACATGGTCACCACACAGGGCTTCAACGCCCTGCTGAAGATCGTGGAAGAGCCGCCGGAGCACCTGATCTTCATCTTCGCGACCACCGAACCGGACAAGGTGCTCCCCACCATCCGGTCGCGGACGCACCACTACCCCTTCCGGCTGATCCCGCCCAGTTCCATGCGCGAGCTGCTGGAGCGCAACGTCGCCGCCGAGGGCGCGACGGTCGAGCCCGCGGTGTATCCGCTGGTCATCCGCGCGGGCGGGGGTTCCGCGCGGGACACGCAGTCGGTGCTGGACCAGCTGCTGGCTGGGGCGGGGCCGGACGGCGTCGACTACTCGCGCGCCGTGTCGCTGCTGGGCGTCACCGACGTCGCGCTCATCGACGGCATGGTCGACGCGCTGGCCGCGGACGACGCCGCCGCGGTGTTCGGCACCGTCGAGCGGCTCGCCGAGGCCGGGCACGACCCGCGCCGGTTCGCCACCGACCTGCTCGACCGCCTGCGCGACCTGGTGATGCTGCGTTCGGTACCGGACGCGGGCGAGCGCGGCCTCGTCTCCGCGCCGGACGACGAACTCAAGAAGATGAAGGAGCAGGCGGGCAAACTGGAGCCCGCCACGCTCTCGCGCTACGCGGACATCGTCCACAATGGACTGTTGGAGATGCGGGGCGCGACCTCGCCGAGGCTGGTGCTGGAACTGCTCACGGCCCGGATGCTGCTGCCGTCGGTCGCCGAGGGCACCGACGCGCTGCTCGCCAGGCTCGAACGGCTCGAACGCCGTGCCGCTTCGGGTCCCGTCGTCGCCGCCCCGGCCCCGGCCGCTCAAACCACTCCGGTGGCGCAGGCCGCCCCCGCCCCGGCCGCTCCTCCTTCGGGCGAGCCCGTCCGGGAGTTCCAGCGGCCGTCGCAACGAGCCGCCGCACCCGCTCAGCAAGCGGCCCCGGCGCAGCAGGCCGCCCCGGCTCCCCAGCCCGCCGCGCGGCCCGAGCCGGTCGCCGAGCGGCCCGCCCCGCAACGTCCTTCCGCGCCGACCCCGCCGCCCGCCGAGCCGGCCGCTCCCGCTCCCGCCGCGGCTTCCGGTGGCGCGCCGAACGTGGACGGGATCCGCGGCCGCTGGCCGCAGGTCCTCGCCGCGATCCGCAAGGTCCCCGGCGGCCGCAGCACCGAAGCGATGCTCACGCAGGCGAGCGTGGTGAGCGTCGAGGGCAACGCCGTCACGCTCACGCACAGCGCCGAGCCGCTGGCTCGACGGCTTTCCGAGCCGCACAACGCGGAACGCGTCGCGACCGCCTTCAAGGAGGTCTTCGGCGGCGACTGGCAGGTGCGGTGCGTCCACGGTGCCGCGCAGGCCCGGCAGGCCGCCGCTCCGAAGGCCGCGCCGCCGCCACCCGCGCCCGAGCGTTCCTTCACCCGCCGGTCCGCCGAAGCGCCCAGCGCCGCTCCGGCGGCTCCCGCGCCGAAGCCGGAGCCCCAGCGCCCGAAGGTGACGACCTCCGAGCCGGACATCCCGCTCCCGCCCGAGCCGGTCGAGGAGGACGAGGACCTCTACAACGAGGACGCGAGCCCCGCGCCGCCGCCCCCGCCGCTCCCGCCCGAGGAGGATCCGGAAGAGATCGCCCGGAAGCTGCTCGCCGACCATCTCAACGCGCGTCCCCTCGACGAACGCAAGTAGTCCTCTGGATGCGGTACTTGCGCGTGCAAGTACCGCATCCAGAGGACGAAACGCGGGTCAGGGAACGCCGGTGAGCAGCGCCGTGCCGAGCCGGGTGAGGTGGTGCAGGATCGCGCTGCCCTGCCGGGCGCTGGTGACGAGCCCTGCCTCGCGCAGCACGGCGGCCTGTTTGCTCGCCGTGCCGATCGAGGTGCCGAGGCAGGAGGCCAGCTTGCTGGTCGTACGCGGGACACGCAGCGCGCCGAGGCTTTCGGCGCGGGTCCGGCCGAGGAGCGCCACCAGTTCGGGTGACACGGCCGCCGGGTGGGCGCCCGCCGCCCTGGCCGGGTAGAGCAGCACCGGCGGCAGCGCCGGATCGATGAACGTGACCGGCGTGTTCGCGCAGAACCGGCTCGGGATCAAGGTCAGCCCCCGCCCGTCGAGATGGACGGTCCGCTCCCGCGGGTACGCGATCTCCAGCACCTCGCCGTCCCAGCCGCGGACGCCGGGGATACCGCGCATCATCGCCCCCGCCCCCTCGTTGGCCAGCGTGCGGACCCGGCCCGCCCGGTCGGCGGCGACGGTCTCGCGCATGCTGTGCCAGAACGGCTCGATCACCAGTCCGTACGCGTCCCGCAGCGCGCCGACGACTCCGCTCACCTCCTCGCGATCGCCGTCGGCGAGCCGTTTCACCCAGGGCGGCGCGGCGCCGGTGAACACGGTCCGGAGGTCGGCGCGCAATCGCCCGCGAGGCGTGCACGCCACCGCCTCGAGCCCGCTTTCGACGGAACCCGCCGACGTGGGCGGGGTCAGGAAGTCGGGAAAGTTCCCCTTCGCCGGAACGAGCGTGAACAGCGTCTTCAGTGCTCGTGCCGCTTCTTCGTTCTGGCGCAGATTCAGCCGGACCTCCTGCCGCCAGGCCGACGGGCGGTCCTCCCTCAGCTGATGCGAACCGAGGACCAGCTCCCACAGCGGGTCGGGTGCTTCGGCTATCCGGATCCCCTGGAGGTCCGTTCGATCGAAGATCATTCGCAGAGTCATGCCTCGTCCCCCTCAAGACGGCATTTTCTTCTCCGCCGGTAACTCAAACGTGCCGGACGTGCCGGGACAAGCCATTCGGCCCAATCCGGGAGGCTGGGACGAAAACCCGGCTCCGACCTGCGGAGACATCGGCGTCTGAGACGTCTCGCGCCGCGATGTTTTCGCTGGGACGAAAAGGTGTGGCCCGTGGCGGGGCCGTCGGTGACGCTTGGTAGGCAACACACGCGGGAGGGGAACGCGCGGACGCGGCAAGGGGAGATGTCGCGTCCGCGCCTCACAGCCTCGCGAGATAGTCCTCGATGGCCTTCGCGATGACGGCGGCGTACTGCTGACGTCCTTCTTCGCTCGCCATCGCCGCGGCTTCGGCGGCGTTGCGCATGTTCCCGCATTCCACGAGCGCCGCGGGCCGCGTCGAGAGGTTGAGCCCGCCGAGGTCCGCGCGCGGGGCGAGCCCGTTCGACCCGAGGTACGTCGACGTCGGGAAGCCGCCCGCGCGAAGACCGTCCCGCAACGCCGTCGCGAGTTTCAGCGAAGGCTCGCCCTGCTGGGCGTTCAGCGGCGGGGCCGAGTAGGCGACGTGGAAGCCGTGCGCCCCGGCGGAATTCGAGCCGTCCGCGTGGATCGACACGACCGCGTCCGCCTGGGCGTCGTTCCCGATCGCGGCGCGTTCGTTGACACACGGCCCGACGCCGGTGTCGTTCTGCCGGGTGAGGATGACGCGGATTCCCTTGGCCGCCAACGCCTGCGAGATCCGCTGCGAGACGTCCCAGGTGAACGCGTGCTCGGAATAGCCGGAGTTCGTCGACGTTCCGGTGGTGTTGCACGGTTTCGTCTTGCCGCGCCCCGCCGGGACCTGCCGGTTGATCTCGCCGGGCTTGCCGGAGTTCCCGCCGTTGTGACCGGGATCGAGCACGACGACCCTGCCCGTCTTCGGCTGCGGTGTGCTCGGAGGCGGCGGTGCGCTCGAAGAGGGCGTGCTCGTCGTGGGGCTCGGCTGCGGAAGGGTGGTGAAGACCGTGGTGGTGCCGGGCGGAGCCGGACTCGACGGGGACGACGCGGGGGTGTCCACCCCGCACGCCGTGAACAGCGTCAATCCGATCGCCACCACCAGGCCCAGCCGTCGTCGCACGGTGCCAACGGTGCCACACGCGTGACGGCTAGGCTGGTAGGCGGCACGGGATTTTCCAGGAGAGGACCGATCGGATCATGGTGCAACCCGGTGGCGGCTTCGACCTGTCGCAGATCATGCAACAGGCCCAGCAGATGCAGCAGAAGCTGGTCGAGGCCCAGGAGGAGCTGGCCAACACGGAGGTGACCGGTACTTCCGGCGGCGGCCTGGTCACCGCGACCGTGTCCGGCGACAGTCAGCTCAAAGCGCTGTCCATCGACCCCAAGGTGGTCGACCCCGACGACGTCGAGACCCTGTCCGACCTGGTCGTCGCGGCCGTGCGGGACGCTTCGGCCAACGCGCAGAAGCTGACCGAGCAGAAGCTCGGCCCGCTCGCCGGCGGCCTCGGCGGCGGGATGCCGGACCTCGGCGGCTTCCCCGGGCTCGGCGGCTAGCTTGTACGAGGGTGTCGTCCAGGATCTGATCGACGAACTCGGGCGGCTGCCCGGCGTCGGTCCCAAGAGCGCGCAGCGGATCGCCTTCCACCTGCTCGCAGCGGATCCCGCGGATATCGCGCGCCTGCAGGAAGTGCTCGGCAAGGTCAAGGAAGGCGTGCAGTTCTGCGAGGTCTGCGGCAACGTCTCGGAGCAGGAGACCTGCCGGATCTGCCGCGACACCCGCCGCGACCTCACGGTCATCTGCGTGGTCGAGGAGCCGAAGGACGTGCTCGCCGTCGAGCGGACGCGCGAGTTCAAGGGCCGCTACCACGTGCTCGGCGGCGCGCTGGACCCGTTGTCCGGTATCGGGCCGGAGCAGCTGCGCATGCGGGAGCTGCTCGCGCGGATCGGTGGCGCGGAGATCAGCGAGATCATCATCGCGACCGACCCGAACACCGAAGGCGAAGCGACCGCGACGTACCTCGTGCGGATGCTTCGCGACTTCCCCGGCCTGACCGTGACACGGCTCGCGTCCGGTCTGCCGATGGGCGGTGACCTGGAGTTCGCGGACGAGCTGACCCTGGGCCGGGCGTTGTCCGGCCGGCGGGCTCTCTAGAAGTACATGAAGGCCCCCTTCCTTGCGCCAGGCGCAAGGAAGGGGGCCTTCATGTACTCGGATTCGTCAGCAGTAACCCAGGCGGGCGAGCGTGTCGACGATGATCTCCGACGGGTGGAACTTGTCGACCCAGGACTCGCCGCGGCGGTTCTGGTAGGTGTCGAGGAAGTTCTGCAGCTTGTCCCCGCGCATCTCGGTCAGCACGACGGTCTCGCCGAGGTGCTGCGGCGTCTCGGTGCGCTCGCGGTGCACGGCGCACGGCAGGCCGAGGTAGTAGCACTCGGCCGAAAGGCCGCCCGAGTCGGTGACGACGTACTCGGCGCGCGCGACCAGCGGCAGGAACTTCAGGTACCGCATCTTCGGCTGGATGATGAAGTTCTTCTCGTCGAACAGGTTCGCCAGGCCGAGCGAGCGGATCTTCTCGCGCTCGGGCGCACCCGCCATGTAGAGGATCGGCATCTGCTTGCTCTGCTCGCGCAGGATCTCCAGCGCCTCGCGGTACTTCTCCGCGCGCGAGACCAGCTCGAACCGGTGCAGGGTGGCGAGGCCGAACTTCTCGGGCAGGCCCTCGACGTCGAGCGGACCGTTGATGGCCATCCGCATCGCGTCGATCGCGGTGTTCGCCTCGGTGTCGACGACGACGCCGCGCGCGTTGCGGAGGTTGTTCACCTCACGCGCGCTCGGCGCGAAGTGCATGTCGACGATCTTCGCGGCGATCTTCCGGTTCAGCTCCTCCGGCAGCGGCGACATGATGCTGCCCGACCGCGCGCCCGCCTCGACGTGCCCGACCCGCGACTTGAGGATCCGCTTCCCGATGAGCGAGCCGTACGGCGTCGTGAAGGTGTCACCGTGCACCAGGACCAGCGGCGGACGCCCGTCCTCGACCAGCGCGGCCTTCAGTTCGGCGCGGCGGCTCCACGCGGTGCGCAGCACCTGCGCGGCCCAGCCCGGCACCTGCGCGGGCGACTCCAGGTTGTGCGCCTTCTCCTTCGGCACGAGCCAGACGTCGGGCTCCGGGAGGTTCAGGTCGGCGAGAACGTCCGAGACCTCGTCGACGTGCTGCGCGGTGAACCAGATCTTCGGCCGGACCCCGCGTTCGAGGATGCCGTGGTAGACCGGCGCGATTTTGATCAGTTCCGCCGTGGTGCCGAGAATGAAGGAAATCACCGGAAGAGCCATTCTGTCGGGGTCTGCGGTGCCCGAAGGATACTGGTGGGCCGCGCAAGGTAGCCTCGCCGGGGTGAGTGCGAATTCGCTCCTTCCGGCCCTGTCCGTCGTGATCCCGGTCTACAACGAGCAGGACTGGATCGATCGCAGCGTCGGCGCGCTGATCGCGTCGGCGCAGGCGGCGAACTGGCCGGTCGAGGTCGTCGTGGTCGACGACGGCAGCACCGACGGCACCGGTGACAAGCTCGCCAAGCTGCAGGAGCTGTACGGCATCACCGTCCTCACCCAGCCGAACAGCGGCCGGTTCGAAGCCCGCCGCGCGGGGATCACGAAGGCGTCGGGGCGGCAGATCCTGCTGCTCGACAGCCGCGTGATCGTGGACTCCGGCTCGCTCACCTTCCTCCGCGACCAGCTCGTCGACCACCCCGAGCGCACGGTGTGGAACGGTCACATCGACGTCGCGTCCGAACACAATCCGTACGCGGGATTCATGGCGGGACTGGTCAAGATCCCGTGGCGCCGTTATTGCGCGAACCCGCGGTTGATGTCGTTCGGTATCGAGGAGTTCGACGTCTTCCCCAAAGGCACCGGATTCTTTTCCGCGCCGAAGGACGTTCTCGAGGATTCGTCCAACGCGTTCGAGTCGCTCTTCGAAGACGTCCGTTTCGCCAGTGACGACACGGGTGTTCTGCGCTGGATCGCCGAACGCCACCGCATCTTCCTCGCGCCGGACTTCTCCGCGACCTACCACGGCCGCGATTCGTTCAAGAAGTTCGTCGGGCAGTCGTATTTCCGCGGCACCACGTTCGTCGATTCGTACCTCGCGTCACCCGGCCCCGCGCGCAACGGCCTGTTCGCCGCGATGGCCGTCGGCGTCCTCGGCCTCGGTGTCGCCGCGAAGCGCCCGAAGACCGCCGTCGCGCTGGCCGCCGCGGGGTCGACGGCCGCCGGGTTCGCGGTGACGAAGTTCGGCGCGACCAAGGCCGAGGCCAAGGCCGTCGCCCAGCTCGCCCCGGTGTTCGCCGCCGGCTTCGGCGCTGGAGCGCTCCGAGGCCTCCTCATGGCGCTGCGGGCCCGGCTGCGTAAATGAGCAACGCGGTGAGCAGCGAAGAGCTGGCCAAGGACACCGGGAAATCCGCCGGCCGCATCGGCGTCTACCTGCTGATCGCCATCGCGCTCGGCTACGTCCTCACCGTCGTCTGGGGCCGGGTCCTCCCGCCGGAGGACAACGCCGTCCTGCTCTCCTTCTGGGGCATGTTGATGGGACTGGGCGCCGCCCTGTCCCCGCTCGAGCAGGAGATCTCGCGCCAGTCCGCGCACGCCGCGCTCGAAGGCCGCAAGGCGGGCCGTCCCGCGGTGATCGCCTTCCTCACCAGCCTGGTCGCGGTCGCCGTCGTGGCGCTGTTAACGCTGATCCCGGCGGTGACCGGCAAGGTCTACGGCGGCCAGTTCGCGCTCGCCGTGATCGTGCTGGCCGGCGGGCTTTCGTTCGCCTTCCAGTTCGCCGCGCGCGGTCTGCTGATCGGCCAGGACCACGTCCGGGCCTACTCGTGGCTGATCCTGGTCGAGGCGGCCGTGCGGATCCTCGTGGTCGCCGCGCTGGTGATCGCCGGGCTCACCCAGCTGTACTGGTTCGCCATCGCTGCCGCGACCGGCTCGTTCGCCTGGCTGCTGTCCGCCCGCGGCGCCGCCAAACTGGTGGACCCGAAGCTGGACGCCGACGAGCCCGCGAAGCCGGTCGTCACGAACATGCTGATGCTGCTGGCGGGCGCGGGGCTCACCGCCAGCGTGATCACCGGTTACCCGGCGCTGGTCAGCCTGCTCGCGCCCGGCGGTGACAAGGACAAGCTCGGCGTGCTCTTCCTGGCCCTGTTCGTGGCCAGGACGCCGCTCACGCTGATGGCGCCGGTACAGGCGCTGGCGGTCCCTACCGTGGTTCGCCTGTCCAGCACCGAGGAGGGCAAGCACCGGCTGCGGAGGCTGCTCGCGCTCGGCTCGGCCGGCGCGCTGGCGCTCGCGGCGCTCGGCGCGCTGATCGGCTGGCTGATCGGCCCGTGGGTGGTGCGCCTGGTCTACGGCGCCAAGAACGACCCCGAAGCCTGGTGGATGGCCGGACTGGTCTGGTCCTCGGTGCTGCTGGCCGCGATGCAGCTGCTCGCCGCCGTCCTCGTCGCGCAGGCCAAGGCCACGAAGGTGCTGATCACCTGGGCCGCCGTCGTCGTCGCGACCGCGCTGGTCCTGCTGTTCTTCCCCGGCGACCCGGTCGTGCGCGCCGTCGTCGGCCTCGCCGCCGGGCCGACGGTCGGCCTGCTGGTCGTCATGGCGTTCGTGGTCCGCGGTGGCCCCGGACAGGGCACCGCGGCCACGAAGGCCGTCGCCTAGGGCGCGTTTCATAAGCCAAGTTCGCGGTCTCCGCGCCCAGGTGGTCCCTGACGGCACGGGCGGATGCGGCCGAGTACGACCCGGTACGAGGCCGATCCGCCCGCACCGTCAGGAACCACCTGGATCACGAAGCCCATCGAACAGGCTTATGAAACACGCCCTAGCTCTGCGGCAGGTCGAGCCGGTAGACGCTGACGCTGCCCGATGTGAAGGTCTTCGTCAGCCCCGGCAGCCCGGCGAGGTTGCTCAGCCCCGGTGCCAGCGCGAAGGACCGGCCACCGCTCCAATGGCGACCGTCGGTCCCGACCGTGGGGGCGACGGTGTCGACGTAGATCCAGCGGATGTTCTTACGACGCAGGATGTCCTGCACCTGCGGGTCGGCCGGGTAGGTGTTGAACCGCGCGAGCAGCAGCTCGTTCTCCTTGATCGGGCTGTGCCCGTCCGGGACGATGTTGACGATCGGCAGGTCGTAGTCGACATAGAGCAGAGTCGAGCCGTCGTTCGCGTTGTTGAGGATCGCTTCGCCGGGCGCCGCGTGCTCCTTCAGCCACTTCGCGGCGGCGTCGTCCTGATCGGAGTACCGCGAGAACTGCGGCGCGGAGTAGCGCTGGCTGAGGGAGTAGGCGGCGGTGTTCATGTAGCCGCGGAACGTGGTCACGGTGAGCGCGCCGAGCAGCACCACGGTCAGCCCGAAGGCGATCGCGGGCCGGGCCTTCACCGGGACCGGGTTGCGCACCTTGCCCGAGACCAGCACCAGCCCGATCACCACGAAGATGATGCCGACCAGCGTCGGGATCAGCAGGTAGACATGACTGTCGATCCTGCTGGCCACCCGGTAGTAGTACCGGCCCACCATCGCGCCGAAGCCGGAGTTGGGCGAGTTGTGGAAGGTCACCACGACGGCGGCCCAGAAGGCCCAGGCGGTCACCAGCGTCCACGCGCGGCGCGAGAGCACCGCGAAGACCAGGCCGACCAGGCCGAGGACGCCGAGCGTCAGCTGGCCCAACGTGTTGCCGGGGTCGAAGTAGCCGCCGTAGGGGAGCTTGACGAGCACTCCGAAGGCGTCGCCGAGGCCGACTCCGCGGATGTTCGCGGGAGCGTCGGAAACCGTGCCGCCGCCGAGTCGCAGCAGCGCCAGCACGCTCGGGATCAGCAGCACCACGGTGATGACGGCGGCCAGCACCAACGGCAGCAGCGAGCGGACGAAGGCGAGCCTGCCGGACCGCGTGACCAGCAGGCCGAGCATGGCCGCGACGGTGGTGAACGCGATCGAGGTCAGCGCGCTCGGGTGCAGGTTGAACGCCCCGGCCATGGCGACGCCGACCAGCACGGCGCGTCCCCAGTGGCGCTTGCCGATCACCAGCATGACGGCGGCGAGACCTGGGGTGATCGCCAGCGCGGCCGCGTTCGGCAGGACACCGCCGTCGTGCGCGAAGGCGATGGCCGGCCGGTAGAGCTGCACGGAGACGAGCGCGGCGACACCGGCGGCGAGTTCGACCCAGCCACGGCCGACCCGGCCGTGCCGGAGGACCGCGGCGGTGAACGCGGCCACCGAAAGCGGCATCACGATCACCGTGAACACGACGGTCACCAGGTTGATGGACAGCATCGTGTCGCCGAAGATGTCCGTCAGCAGCGCGCTGACGTCGGTGAAGCCCGGTGGGTAGTACTGGATGTTGGTGTCGTTGACGACGTCGATCGGCAGTACCTGCCACGGCGCCGCCCGCCCGGTGAAGTGCGTGTACGCGGTCAGGACGGCGTGTGTGACGGTGTCGTGCTCCTGCGTGGGGGTCGCCCAGGACCCGAGGCCCTTGTGCCACATCCGGACACCGAGGCCGACCCCGGCCAGCGCGATCACCGCACCGAGGATCTGCGCGATCCGGCCCGGCCTGCCTGCCAGGGCGCGCAGCCGGTCGTCCTCGACGGACACGGTGGCCTCGGCGGGTGGGCGGCGGCGGACGATCAGCAGCCTGCCCCCGCCGGTCAGCAGCAGCACCACGACCAGCGCGATCACGACGGTGGGCAACCCGAAACGGAGCCCGGTGACACCGGTGAAGAGTGACACCAGCAGGACGAATCCCATGGTGAGCGGCGCCGAAAGCCCGGCGAGCCACAGCCGCTCGCGAAGGCCGGCCGTGAGGAGGATCGCGAGCCCAGGCAGCAGCACCACGAGAGCGCCGACTGCGAGCTGGGCGGCTTCGGACAGCATGTCTTCTCCGATCGAAAAATGCCGCTGACGCGGCGAGTCTATGAGGGATAGCGCGACGTCCCGGACGTGGGTGAGTGGCCGCTGACCCGGCCGGTTGGCGTCTTCGAGACCATTACCGGCGGACACAAGCAGTGAGTGATGGAGCGGGTAGCAGCCGCTCACGGCCAGTGAGAAGATAGAGTGATCCAGTGTCCAGTACGTCCGTGACCACCCGCCGCGTACTCATCGTGATGCCCGCTCTGAACGAGCAGGCCAGCGTCGGCGCGGTCATTTCCCAGGTCAAGCAGTCCCTGCCCGGTATGGACGTGCTGGTGGTCGACGACGGCTCGTCCGACGACACGGCCAAGCTCGCCCGTGCGGCGGGCGCGGAGGTGGCCCGCCTGGCGGTGAACCTCGGCGTAGGCGGGGCGATGCGCACCGGCTTCCGGTACGCGGCCGCCCGCGGTTACGACGTCGTCGTCCAGGTGGACGCGGACGGTCAGCACGATCCCGACGAGGTCGCCGCCCTGCTGGGCGCCCTCGACGACGCCGACATCGCGATCGGCTCGCGCTTCGCGGGCAAGGGTTCGTACAAGGCGAGCGGTCCGCGGAAATACGCGATGGTCGCGCTCTCGGTCGTTTTCTCCCGGCTCGCGAAGACCAAGCTCACCGACGTGACCTCCGGGTTCAAGGCGATGGGCCCGCGCGCGATCAAACTGTTCGCCGCGTACTACCCGGCCGAATACCTCGGCGACACGGTCGAATCGCTGGTGATGGCGATCCGCGCCGAACTGAAGATCAAGGAAATCCCGGTGATCATGCGCGAACGGGCGGCGGGAACGCCGAGCCATTCGCCGGTCAAATCGGCCATCTACCTCGGCCGTGCCGGACTCGCCCTGCTGCTGGCGCTGGTGCGCCGCCGTCCCGCCGTCGACTCGTCGGATTCGGCGTAAAAGGAGCTGATTATGGCTGGCTGGCGCATTCTCAGCATCGTCGTCGCCTGTCTCGTGCTGTTCGTCGTCCTCGAGATGATGCGGCGGCGGAAACTGCGGGAAAAGTACGCGGGCGTCTGGCTCGTCCTCGCCGTCGGCGTGGTCGTGCTCGCCCTCGTTCCGCAGGCCGCCGACTTCATGGCACGGATAACCGGCGTGCAGACGCCGTCGAACTTCGTATTCCTCATGGCCGGCGTGGTGCTGGCGCTGGTCGCGTTGCATCTGTCGACCGAGGTCGGGCATCTCGAAGAAGAGGTCCGGACCTCCGTCGAGGAGATCGCGCTGCTCCGCTGCGAACTCGCCGACGCCCAGCGCGACCTGGAAGAACGGGTCGCCGCGCTCGAAGCCAGGACGGCCGCGCCCGACAACGTCAAAGGGCTCCCCGAAGTGAGCCCCGCACGCGCCCGCTGATCGACGCCCTGCTCGCGGCCCCGCCGAGGCTGGGTGCCGTCCGCGTGCTGGCCGTCGACGGCCCTTCCGGCTCCGGGAAGTCCACCCTGGCCGGGAAGATCGTGGCCGAACTGGCCGGTCGAGGCGTCCGGGTGGCGTTGGTGAGCACCGACGAGTTCGCCACCTGGGACGAACCCGTTTCGTGGTGGCCGCGGCTGGAAACCGGGGTCCTGGAACCGCTGCGCGCGGGCCGGACCGGCCGGTACCGGCGAGTGGACTGGTCCAGTGGTGTCCCACTGCCGGGTGAGGAGATCGAGATCCCGGTCCCCGAAGTGCTGGTACTGGAGGGCGTTTCCAGTGGCCGCGCGCGGATGCGGCCTTCGTTGTCCCTGCTGGCCTGGCTGGACGGCGGCGGCGAGGCCGAACGTCTCGACCGAGGTGTCGAGCGTGACGGTGAGGAGTCCCGGGCGGAACTGCGGCGCTGGCAGCTGTTCGAGCGCGGATGGTTCGCCGTCGACGGGACCAGGGCGGCGGCGGATCGTGTGGTCACCTCTCGTGAGTGGTAAGGACGGTTAGAACCGTCCTTACCACTCACGAGGCGGGACCGATGTCGCAACCGCCGCCGGTGTTTGTCCACCTTTGTCCTGTGCCCCATTGGTCGTAGTGGTGGACACCCATTTGAGTCAGTGACCCGGCACTCTGCGCGTTAACGGTCCGGAATTGATTACACTCCGTCCGGAATTGCGGACACTTCGCGGTCGTATTGGCCGTCGTGTAGCGCGATCGTAACCTCGCGTGCTTAAGTGCGGGCCGAGTTCCCGCTAGTGTCGGCGGGCACACCGATCGTCCGTGGAGCTCGACTTTCCGACCGACCGGACGGTGCCTAAAACACCGAAAATCTCCTCAAGGGGTGCCAGATGCAGCAACTGCGGGTGACCCGAGCACGCCGTGTGGCCCTGATCGGGCTTGCCGGCGCACTCGCGGTCTCCATTTCCGCCTGTGCCGAATCGAAGCGTGAAGAAGGCGCAGGGGGTGGCTCGGGAGGCACCATGGTCTTCGGTGCCGCCGGTAACCCGAAGACGTTCGACCCACTCTTCAACGACGACGGTGAGACCTTCCGCATCATCCGCCAGATGATGGACACGCTGATCATGAACAAGCCGGGGACCGCGGACCTCGAGCCTGGTCTGGCGGACAAGTGGGAAGGCAGCAACGAAGGCAAGACCTGGACCTTCACCCTGAAGAAGGGCGTCAAGTTCCACGACGGCACCCCGTTCAACGCCGAAGCGGTCTGCTTCAACTTCGACCGCATGTACAACATGAAGGGCGCCGCCGCCCAGAGCCAGATGATCTACTACGGCGACGTCTTCGAGGGCTTCGCCAAGAACGAGGGCGACGCTTCCGGCGACCCCGTCTACAAGGACTGCCAGGTCAAGGACGAGTCGACCGCCGTCCTGAACCTGAACAAGGCCAAGGGTGCCTTCCCGGCCGCCTTCACGCTCCCGTCGTTCTCGATCCAGAGCCCGGAAGCGCTGAAGAAGTACAACGCCGACGCCGTCACCCAGAGCGGTGACTCGTTCTCCTACCCGGAGTACGCGCTGAAGCACCCGACCGGCACCGGCCCGTTCAAGTTCGAGAGCTGGGACCAGGCCAAGGGTGAGATCACGCTGGTCAAGGCCACCGACTCGCCGACCCAGACGGCCAAGCTCGACAAGCTGGTCTTCAAGGTCATCCCGGACGAGAACGCCCGCAAGCAGGCGCTCAAGGCCGGCGACATCCAGGGCTACGACTACCCGTCGCCCGCGGACTACGGCCTGCTGCGCAACGACGGCGAGCAGGTGCTCATCCGCCCGTCGTTCAACATCCTGTACCTGGGCATCAACCAGAAGAACAACCCGAAGCTGAAGGACCTCAAGGTCCGCCAGGCGCTGGCCTACGGTCTCAACCGCGACCAGTTCGTGAAGTCGAAGCTCCCCGAGGGCGCCGAGACCGCGACGCAGTTCGTGCCGAAGGCGATCGACGGCTACAACGAGAACGTCACCAAGTACGACTACAACCTTCAGAAGGCGAAAGACCTGCTGAGGGAAGCCGGCGCCGAGGGCATGACCCTGAAGTTCTACTACCCGACCGAGGTCACCCGGCCGTACATGCCGAACCCGGCCGACATCTTCACCTCGCTGTCCGAGGACATGAAGGCCATGGGCATCAAGGTCGAGCCGATCGCCAAGCCGTGGAACGGTGGCTACAAGGACGACGTCCAGAAGGCGGGCAAGCACGACGTGCACCTGCTCGGCTGGACCGGTGACTACAACGACGCCGGTAACTTCGTCGGCACCTTCTTCGGTCGCGAGAAGCCGGAGTTCGGCTTCGACAACCCGGAGCTGTTCTCGGCCATCTCCGCCGCGGACGCCGCGCCCTCCGGTGAGGCGCACACCAAGGCGTACCAGGAAGTGAACCAGAAGATCATGGAATACCTGCCCGCCATCCCGATCTCCTACGGCCCCCCGGCGATCGTCGTCGGCCCGAAGGTGAAGGGCCTGGTGGCCAGCCCGCTGACCGACGAGCGCTTCTACACCGTCACGGTCAACTGATCCTCCATCCATGCCCCCACCACCGCCCTCAACGGAGTCGCTTCGCTCCCGAGGCTAAATAAGTGAGCCACCAGGGGGTGGGCGCTACCGCGCCCGCCCCCTGTGGTCCATTCCCGGGCTGGCAACAAAGGAACGCACGTGCTCCGTTTTCTCGTGCGTCGGCTGCTACAAGCGATACCGACGCTCTTGATCCTGTCCATTTTGATCTTCGCCTGGCTCCGGTCCCTTCCCGGCGGCCCCGCCGGCGCCCTCCTCGGCGACAAGGCGACCCCGGAGAAGATCGCCGACCTGAACAAGCTTCTCGGCCTCGACGATCCGATCTTCGTCCAGTACTTCAAGTTCCTCGGCCGGGCGATCACCGGCGACTTCGGCAACTCGCTGGTCTCCGCCCAGCCGGTCATGTCGGAGATCGGGAACTTCCTTCCCGCCACGATCGAGCTCGGCTTCTGCGCGATGCTCATCGCGGTGGGTCTCGGCATCCCCTTCGGTTACCTGTCCGCGCGGTTCCGCGGCGGGGCCGTCGACAACGTCATCATCGTGCTCAGCCTTGTCGGCGTCGCCGTGCCGGTGTTCTTCCTCGGCTACATGATGCAGGACCTGCTGGCCGCCCCGCTGGGACTTCCCTCGCAGGGCCGTCAGATGGCCGGTCTCGACGCCACCACCGTCACCGGGTTCGCGGTCTTCGACGGCATCATCACCCAGGAATGGGACGCCGCCTGGGACGCGCTCACCCACCTGATCCTCCCGGCGTTCGCGCTGGCCACGATCCCGCTCGCGGTCATCGTCCGGATCACCCGTGCTTCGGTGCTGGACGTACTGAACGAGGACTTCATCCGCACGGCCAACTCGAAGGGCCTGACCCAGCCGATCGTGCGGCGCCGTCACGTGCTCCGCAACGGTCTGCTTCCGGTGGTCACCGTCATCGGCCTCCAGACCGGTGCGCTGCTCGGTGGCGCCGTGCTGACCGAGCGGGTGTTCAACTTCCGCGGCCTCGGCTTCCTGCTCGCCGAAGGCATCGAACGGCGTGACTACCCACGTCTGCAGGCGCTGCTGCTGTTCGGCGCGCTGGTCTACGTGCTGGTGAACATGCTGGTCGATATCTCGTACGGGCTCATCGACCCGAGGGTGCGTGTCCGATGAACACCTTGCTGAACAAGAAAAAGGAGCCGATCGACAGGCTTGCGGCATCCTCGGCGAAGGGGCACAGCCTCGGTGGCGAGGCGCTGCGCCGGATGATGCGGAGCCCGGTGGCCATCACCGGCGCCGTGATCACCGGCCTGTTCCTGCTGGTGGCGATCTTCGCGCCGCTCTTGGCGCCGAAGGATCCGTACGAGCGGTATCTGCAGAGCCAGGTCATCCTCGGCCAGGGCATCATCCCGGGCGCTCAGCCCGGATTCCCGCTCGGTGTCGACGACTTCGGCCGCGACTACCTTTCGCGGTTGCTGGTCGGCGCGCAGAACACGCTGCTCGTCGGGGTGCTCGCGACGATCATCGGCGTCGTGGTCGGCATGATCATCGGTGGCCTCGCCGGTGCCTTCGGCGGCTGGGTCGACACCGTGCTGATGCGGCTCGTCGACGTCATGCTGTCCGTGCCGTCGCTGCTGCTGGCGATCTCGGTCGCCGCGCTGTTCCAGAAGCCGAGCCAGTGGACGGTGATCGTCGCGGTGTCGATGGTCAGCGTGCCGATCTTCGCGCGGCTGCTGCGCGGTTCGATGCTCGCGCAGAGAAACAGCGACCACGTGCTGGCGGCGACGTCGCTCGGCGTCAAACGCGGGGCGATCGTGTTGCGGCACATGCTGCCGAACTCGCTCGGCCCGGTCATCGTGCAGGCCACGCTGACCCTGGCGACCGCGATCCTCGAGGCGGCGGCGCTGTCGTTCCTCGGTCTCGGCGACCCGGACCCGAACCGGGCGGAATGGGGCATCATGCTGAGCCGCAGCGCTCGGCAGTTCCTCGACATCCGCCCCGAGCTGGCGTACTACCCGGCTATCGCGATCATCATCGTCGCGCTCGGGTTCACGCTGCTCGGCGAGTCCCTGCGGGAAGCCCTCGATCCGAAGAACAGGCGGTGATTTTCTGATGGCGCTCCTCGAAGTACGCGACCTCAAGGTCGTTTTCTCCCGGCGCGGCGAGAAGCCGTTCACCGCGGTGGACGAGGTCAGTTTCGACGTCGAACCCGGCCAGACGGTCGGTCTCGTCGGCGAGTCCGGTTGCGGCAAGTCCGTGACCTCGCTGGCGATCATGCGGCTGCTCGCGAAACGCGGCAACCAGGTCAGCGGTTCGGTGTCGTTCGAAGGCACGGATCTGCTTCGCCTGTCGGACAAGGAGATGCGGGACCGCCGGGGTCGCGACCTCGGCATGGTGTTCCAGGACCCGCTGTCCTCGCTGAACCCCGTCATCCCGATCGGGCTCCAGATCACCGAGGTGCTGGAGCGGCACCGCGGGATGGCGCGCAAGGCGGCGTCGGTGGAGGCGGCGGAACTGCTCGACAAGGTCGGCATTCCCGACCCGACGCGGCGGCTTTCCGAGTACCCGCACCAGCTTTCCGGCGGGATGCGGCAGCGCGCGCTGATCGCGATCGCGCTGGCGTGCCGTCCCCGGCTGCTCATCGCCGACGAGCCGACCACCGCGCTCGACGTGACGATCCAGGCGCAGATCCTCGCGCTGCTGCGGGATCTGGTGCAGGACACGGGGACCGCGCTGATCATGATCACGCACGACCTCGGTGTCGTCGCCGGTCTCTGCGACCAGGTGAACGTGCTCTACGGCGGCAAGATCGTCGAGCGGGCGGAGCGGCACGCGCTGTTCGCCGAGCCGCGGCATCCGTACACGCACGGCCTGCTCGCCTCGATCCCGCGTCTCGACGCGGGCCGCGGCGAGAAACTGATCCCCATCAAGGGATCCGTCGCCGACAACATCCCGTGGGACGGTGGCTGCGCCTTCGCGCCCCGCTGCCCGAACGCTCTCGGCGTGTGCCGGGAGGTTTCACCGCAGCTGACCCCGGACCGCAACGGGCTGCTGCGCTGCCACAACCCGGTGATCCCGGCCGTGGCCGCACAAGGAGGGGTCCGATGACGCACACGGTTCCGCCGCAGGAAGTGCTCCTGGAGGTCGACGACCTCAAGGTGCACTTCCCGATCAAACGCGGCATCGTGATCGACAAGACGGTCGGGCACGTGTTCGCCGTCGACGGCGTCGATCTGGCCATCCGCAAAGGTGAGACCTACGGCCTGGTCGGGGAATCCGGTTGCGGGAAGTCCACATTGGGCAGGGCGATCCTCCGGCTGACCGAGCTGACCGCGGGCAAGGTCGTCTTCGACGGCACCGACGTGGCCGGGCTCAAGGGCGAGGAACTGCGCAAGGCGCGCCGCCGGATGCAGATGGTGTTCCAGGACCCGATGTCCTCTTTGGACCCCCGGCAGTCGGTGGAATCCATTCTGACCGAAGGGATGAGGGCGCACGGCCTCGACAAGGACAAGGAGGCGACGGCCAAGCGGCTACGCGAACTCCTTGCCGCCGTGGGACTTCCGGAGTCCTCGCTGCGGAAGTACCCGCACGAGTTCTCGGGCGGTCAGCGTCAGCGCATCGGTATCGCGCGGGCGCTCGCGGTCGAGCCGGACCTGATCGTCGCCGACGAACCGGTGTCCGCGCTGGACGTCTCGGTGCAGGCGCAGGTGGTCAACCTCCTGGAGGACCTGCAGGAGAAGCTCGGGCTCACCTATCTGGTGATCGCGCACGACCTCGCGGTGGTGCGGCACATCTCCGACCGCATCGGCGTGATGTACCTCGGCTCGCTGGTCGAAGAGGCCGACGCCGACACGCTGTACGAGAACCCGCTGCACCCGTACACACGGGCGCTGCTTTCGGCGATCCCCGTGCCGGACCCGACGGTGGAGGACAACCGGGAGCAGATCCTGCTCGCCGGTGACCTGCCTTCGCCGGCGCGGCCGCCGTCCGGCTGCCGGTTCCACACGCGGTGCCCGTGGAAGCAGCAGAGCCTGTGCGACACCGACCGCCCGCAGCTGCGGGAGATCGGCACCGGGCACCGGGTCGCCTGCCACTACGCGGAGGACATCCGCGACGGGCGGATCAAACCGCACGAGGTCAAGGCGGAACTCGTCGGTGCCGGGGAGCTGAACCCCGACGTCGGCGGCCTGCCGGACGTCGGCTCGGCGGCGGAGATCCTCTAGCCCTTTGTGAAGCGCGTGAAGGCCCCCTTCCCTCGGCTCAGCCGAGGGAAGGGGGCCTTCACGCGCTCGGCCGCAGTTAGTCCTCTAAATGCGTGCAGTCGGCGCGCTCGGCCGCGTTGCGAAAGCCACTTTCGCAACCTTCAACGTTGCGAAAGTGGCTTTCGCAACACGCGGCCCGTCGGCGAGGACGCCAACCTCCCCGCATTTAGAGGACTAAATGCGGGGGTGAGGGCGCGAAGCCTTCCCGCATTCAGAGGACTGAATGCGGGAAGGCGCGGGAGGCCGTCTTCGGGCAGACTCGTGTCATGCGGGTCACAGTGCTGGGTGCGTCGGGACGGACGGGGATCCACGTGGTCCGGCTTCTGCGGGGGCGGGGCCATCAGGTGCGGGCGGGGCTGCGCAGCCGTCGCCGCGCCGAGGAGGTCGCCGGTCTCGGGGCCGAAACCGTGGTCGCGGACGTCACCGCCGACGCGGAAGACCTCGTCGAGGCGCTGGCCGGTTCCGAGGTGGTGATCAGCGCGATCGGCGCACCCGATCCCGACCAGGCCTCGGTCGACCTCGTCGACCGCGACGGGGTGATCACCGCGATCCGCGCCGCCGAGAAGGCGGGGGTCTCGCGGTTCGTGCAGCTTTCCGCGCAGTTCGCGGATTCGCCGGATCAGGGCGATCGCCTGGTGCGGTCGATCTTGATGGCGAAGCAGATCTCCGACAGCGTTCTCCAGCGCTCCAGCCTGAACTGGACGATCGTCCGGCCCGGCACGCTCACCGACGACCAGCCCACCGGCCGCGTCAAACTCGGCGGTCACCTCGAACCGGGGCACGTCTCCCGCGCGGACGTCGCCGCCGTCCTGGTCGCCACGCTGGAAGAGCCGCTCACCGAGAACCAGGGTTTCGACGTCATCGGCGGTGAGATCCCGATCCCCTCGGCGCTGGCTTCGTTCAGCTGAGCGCTTTCTTCCGCTCCCGCGCCGCCCGCAGGTTCGCGACGTTCCCGCAGGTGCGCACGTCGTGCCAGACCCCGCTGTTGTTGCGCGAGACGTCGTAGAAGGCCGAGCGGCAGCCGTCGAGACGGCACAGTTTCAGCCGCGGCCAGATCCCGGCCTGCTGGGCGAGCAGCGTCTCCGTCCACAGCGCCGACGCGAGCCACTGCCGTCCGGTGCCGGACGGGAACAGGCGGACGACGCCGTCCCGCAGCGTCAGATCCGCCTTGACCGGTCTGCCGAAGTCCGCGTCCCCGCCGTCCACGAGCGAAACGAACGACTCGCGCAGGTCGCGAAGCGCGCGGAGATCACCCGGCCCCAGCGTGACCTCGGGTACCTCCGCGTCCCGGGCGCGCGACCATTCCGCCAGTGCCTCGGCGGCCCAAGGCCGCGTCAGGTCGGCGTCGCTCAGCAGGTCGAGGCCGTAGGTCTTGATCGCCTTCGTGTTGAGGAAGTCCTGAACGAGCGCCAGCCCCGAGGGGGCGGTGCGTAACCGGTACCGGTCCGTCGCGGTCCATGACATAGGTCAAGCGTACTTGACTCTGTCGGCTGGCGTCGCCATGCTGACGACAGAGGCAAACCTCGAACACTTCTGTCAAGGGAGCAAGTCATGACCTTCATCGAAGGCGCCGTCGCGCTGGTCACCGGCGGACAGCGCGGACTCGGCAAGGCGTTCGTCGCCGAACTGCTCGACCGCGGCGCCGCCAAGGTCTACGCGACCGCCAGGTCGCCGCGGGCGGAGACCGACCCGCGGATCGTCCCGCTCCCGCTCGACGTCACCGATCCGGACTCCGTCCGCGCGCTGGCGGAGAAGGCGGGCGACGCCACGATCGTCTTCAACAACGCGGGCGCCCTCGGCCTCGGTTCGCTGTTGACCGAGGGCGTCGACGCGCACCGTCCGGTCTTCGAGACGAACGTCTTCGGCGCGCTGCGGATCGCGCAAGCGTTTGCGCCGCAGCTCGAGAACGGTGGTGCCCTGGTCAACGTGCACTCGGTCCTGTCGTGGGCGGCGGGCTCGGGTTCCTACGGCGCGTCAAAGGCGGCCTTCTGGTCGCTCACCAATTCGCTCCGCATCGAGTTCGCCGAACAGGGCACCCACGTCGTCGGCGTCCATCTCGGCTACACCGACACCGACATGACCCAGGGGCTCGACGTCCCCAAGAACGACCCGCGCGACGTCGCCCGTCAGGTCGTCGACGGGCTGGCGAAGGGCGAGACCGAGGTGCTCACCGACGACATCACCCGGCACGTCAAGGCCGCGCTGTCCGGCCCGGTCGAGCATCTCGGCACGAGCCGGATCGGCGCGTAGAAAACGATTGGCGTCCGGCTTCGCGCCCGAGGTAGTTTCGCCGCCATGTGTGCTTCCGCGTTCACCAGGACCCGCCGCGCCTAGCGGCGGATCCCCAGCGCTCCAGCAAGGAACCGCCGCCCGAGCGAGTCATCGCCGGGCCTGCCTCGTGCTGCCCGGCTCCCCTCGAAGCCGCGGAGATCCCTTGCGCACACAGCGTCCTGGCCGTCATGAACTCGGCCAGAACTTCCTCATCGACCGGAACATCATCGAAACCGTCGTGAAGCTCGTCGACGGCACGGACGGGCCGATCATCGAATTCGGCACCGGCGACGGCGCGCTCACCCTCCCACTGGAACGGCTCGGCAGGCCACTGACCGGCATCGAGATCGACGACCGTCGCGCCGCCAGGCTCGCGCGCCGCGTCCGGGCGGCCACGGAGATCGTCACCGCGGACTACCTGCGGTTCCCCTTGCCGAAGACGCCACACGTCCTGGTCGGCAATCTGCCGTTCCACCTCACCACCGCGACGCTGCGCCACGTCCTCGCGGCTCCCGGTTGGACGGACGCGGTGTTGCTCATGCAGTGGGAGGTGGCGCGCCGCCGCGCCGGGGTCGGCGGCGCGACCATGATGACCGCGCAGTGGTGGCCGTGGTTCGACTTCCGGCTGACCGGCCGGGTGCCCGCGGCGGCGTTCCGCCCGAGGCCCGGCGTCGACGGCGGTCTGCTCGTCGTGACCCGCCGCGAACGTCCGCTCGTCCAAGACGCGGATCGCTCGCGTTACCAGGATTTCGTGCGGCGGGTATTCACCCGTCCCGGCAAGGAGATCGTGCCCAAACGCCTCACCGCACACCAGTGGGCTGAGGCGTTTCGGCTTCGGCCAGGAAGTCCGGCTCGCGGACGCGGCGCTTCGTCGAACCGAACAGGACACCGCCGATGACCACGGCCGCCGCGAGGATCTCCACCAGTGAGGGACGTTCGTCGAGGACCAGGAACGCCATGGACAGCCCGACCACCGGCACCAGCAGCGAGAACGGCGCGACCACGCCCGCCGGGTTGCGGCGCATCAGCGACGTCCAGATCCCGGAGCCGACGATGGTGCCGAACAGCACGACGTAGGCGAGTCCGCCGAGGCCGATCAGCCCGGTGGTGGTGCCGAGCGTGCTCAGCGAGTGCCCGATCTCGCCCGGGCCCTCCATGACCAGCGACAGCGCGAACATCGGCAGCGGCGGCACCACGGACATCCAGAGGACGAAGTTCAGTGGGTTGTCCGGTGCCGCCTGGCGGGTGCTCAGGTTGCCGAACGCCCAGCTCAGGGCGCCGAGCAGGGTCAGGATCACCGGCAGCAGGGCGGCGTTCCCGGCCTGCTGCCAGGCGATCGTCGCCATCCCGGCGACGGCGAGCAGGATGCCGGTGAGCTGCCGCCCGGTCACGCGTTCACGCAGGAAGACGGCACCGAGCAGGACGGTGAACGGCGCCGACGCCTGCAGCACCAGCGACGCGAGCCCGGTCGGCATGCCGGTGTCCATCGCGATGAACAGGAACACGAACTGCCCGGTGCCGAAGCCCAGCCCGTAGCCGAGCAGGTGGCGGATCTTCACCTTCGGCCACGGCACGAACAGGATCGTCGGGATCGCGATGACCGCGAAGCGCAGCCCGCCGGCGAAGACGGGCGGGAACTGGCCGAGGGTGGCGTGGATGGCGAGGAAGTTGCAGCCCCAGAGGACGGCGACGAGCAGGGCGAGCAGACGATCGCGGGCGGGCATGTCTTCACTCTTACGTGGTGTGACCCTTTAGGACCAGCGAGAATATTTGCAGCGATCGTTCAGTTCGGCTTCACATATGCTGGCGGTATGGACATCGGCCGGTTGCGGACCCTGCGGGAATTCGCCGATCGCGGCAGCGTGACGGCGGCCGCGAAGGCGTTGCACTGCACGCCGTCCGCGGTTTCCCAGCAGCTGCGCGCCCTGCAGAGTGACGTCGGTCTCGCGCTGACCGAACCTGCCGGGAGAGGCTTGCGGCTGACCGACGCGGGCCGCGCGCTGGTCGCCCGCGCGGACGACGTCCTCGCCGCGCTCGAACGCGCGGAGTCCGAATTGGACACTTACCGCAGCGCCCCGCGTGGCAGCGTCCGGGTGGCGATCTTCCAGTCGGCCGGGTTGATGCTGCTGCCAGGGCTACTGCACCGGACGGCGGAGTTCGACGGGCTGGACGTCATCGTGCGCGACGTCGACATGACCCCGCCGGAGGTCCCCGGGCTCGTCGCGGATTACGACATCGTGGTGGCGCACCGGGACGAGCACGCGCCGTCGCTCGGCTCGGACCGGCTGGAGACGCGGCATCTGTTGCGCGAGCCGCTCGACGTCGCGCTCCCCGCGGGCCACCGGCTCGCGAAGCGGCGCCGCATCGAGCTGGCCGAGCTGGCCGACGAACGCTGGATCAGCGTCAACGCGGGATTCCCGGTGGACGACATCCTGCAGTCGCTGATCATCCGCACCGGGGTGCGCCCGCAGGTCGTCCAGCGCATCAACGATTTCCGCATCACCGAACGGCTCGTCGCCGCCGGGCACGGGATCGCGCTGCTGCCCCGGTACACAATGGACACTCGGCGCGGCAGCGGCCTCGTCTGCCGCCCGCTCGCCGGGATCAAGGCGGCGCGGCACGTGGAAGCGGTCTGCCGGCTCGGGGCGTCTTCCCGGCCGGCGGTGGCGAAGGTGCTCGACGCGCTCGCCGACGAGGTCGCGGCGCTCACGGGCGAGCGTGACTCTTCAGGTGGTCCAACGCGATCTCGAGCGCGTCGGCGATCGGCGTGACGTCATGGCGCAGGTGGGCCATCAGCAGGCCGCCCTGCACACAGGTCATCGCGGCCTGCGCGAGCCTCGCCGGGTCGGCGTCCGCGGCGAGTTTTCCCTGTTCCCGCAACGATTCCAGCCCGCGCTGGAGATGTGACTCCCATTCGCGGTAGGCCTTGTCCAGCAGTGGCGCCATCTTGGGATCGTCGCCGAGTTCGCCGGTGAGGTTGCCCAGCGGGCAGGCGATCGGGCCCTTGGGCGTGGTCTGGATGGCGAGGATCTCGCTCGCCCACCGGTCGAAATCGGCCCAGTCGTGCAGTTCGAAGATGGTCGGCTGATTGCCGAGGATGTTCTCGAGGAAGCGGACGATGACCGCCTCGACGAGCTGATCCTTGTTCTTGAAGTAGTGGTACATCTGCGATTTCCCGGCGCCGCTCGCCGCGAGCACCTTGTCGACGCTCGTCCCGGCGACGCCGTTGACGTACATCAGCTCGGCCGCCGCGTCGACGATCGCGTCCCTCGTCATCCGCCCCTGCGGGGTCTTCGCCGGTTGACCACTCATGTACCGAATAGTACAGTCGGTCTCACTGTACCAATCAGTACAACCGAAGGAGCTGACCATGGGGGATCTCAACACCGACCTCGCCGAGCTGCGGGAGTCCGTCGCGAGTCACGTTCCGGCCGAGGTCGCCGAGGTGCTCAAGGCCGACCGGGAAACGTTCCTGGGGGTGGTCGCCGAGGCGGCCGCGAAGCCGGGGACGCCGATGCCGGACCTCGCGCTGCCGGACGCCGGAGGCGAGCGGGTCCGGGTCGCGGACGGGCCCGCGGTCGTGGTGTTCTACCGCGGCACATGGTGTCCGTACTGCAATCTGGCCCTGCGCACGTATCAGCAGGAACTGTTGCCGGAGCTGGAGAACCTCGGCGTGAAGCTGGTCGCGATCAGCCCGCAGCTGCCGGACGGGTCACTGTCCGCAAAGGAGCTGGAGTTCGCCGTTCTGTCCGATGTGGACAACGAGCTCGGCCGCGCGCTCGGCATCACGTTCCGGCTGGCTCCGGAGACGAAGCCGGCATTCGACACGCTCATCGGCGACGTCGAGAAGATCAACGGGGCGGCGGAATGGGAACTGCCGTATCCGACCGTCCTGGTCGTGGACGGCGAGGGCGTCATCCGGTACATCGACGTGCACCCGGACTACACCACGCGCACCGACCCGGCCGACGTCCTGGTCGCCGTGAAAGCCCTGTAACCGCCACCTTCCGCGGCCCTTCAGGCGTAACTCACGTGATTGGACGCGTAACTCACGTGATTGAAGGCGATCCGGCTCCAAGCACGCAAGATACGCCTTCAGACACGCGAGTTACGGCAAAGCCTGAAAAGCCGTGAAGGCCCCCTTCCCTACCCTCAAGGTAGTGAAGGAGGCCTTCACGGAACGCCGAAACCTACCGGTTAGCCCGGTTCACGGCCGAGACGACGGCCCGCAGCGAAGCGGTCACGATCGACGGGTCGATCCCGATGCCCCAGTACACCCGGTCGGAGATCGCGCACTCGATGTACGACGCGGCCCGAGCGTCGTCGCCCGGCGAGAGCGTGTGCTCGCTGTAGTCCAGCAGCCGCAGGTCGAAGCCGACGGTCGACAGCGCGTCGAAGAACGCCGCGATCGGGCCGTTCCCGCGGCCGGTGACCTCGTGCTCGTCACCTTCGACCCGCACGGTGGCGGTGATGTCGTACTCGCCGTCGCCGTTGTCCCTGACGTGCTGGCGCACCAGCTCCAGCGGCGTCTTCAGCTCCAGGTACTCGGCCGAGAACGCGTTCCACATCGTGGTCGGGTCGACCTCGCCGCCCTCGGTGTCGGTGTGCCGCTGGACGACCTTCGAGAACTCGATCTGCAGGCGCCGCGGCAGGTCCAGCTGGTGCTCGGCCTTCATGATGTAGGCGACGCCGCCCTTGCCGGACTGCGAGTTGACCCGGATCACGGCCTCGTAGTTGCGGCCGATGTCCTTCGGGTCGATCGGCAGGTACGGGACCTCCCACGGGTGCTCGTCGACGGGCGTCCCCACCTTGTCGGCGGCGGCCTTCAGCGCGTCGAGACCCTTGTTGATCGCGTCCTGGTGGCTGCCGGAGAACGCGGTGAACACCAGGTCGCCTGCCCACGGGCTGCGTTCGTGCACCGCCAGCTGGTTGCAGTATTCGACGGTCCGCTTGATCTCGTCCATGTCGGAGAAGTCGATCTGCGGGTCGACGCCCTGGCTGTACAGGTTCATGCCCAGCGCGACCAGGTCGACGTTGCCCGTGCGCTCGCCGTTGCCGAACAGGCAGCCTTCGATCCGGTCCGCACCCGCCTGGAAGCCCAGCTCGGCGGCGGCGATGCCGGTGCCGCGGTCGTTGTGCGGGTGCAGCGACAGGATCACCGAATCGCGGCGCTCCAGGTTGCGGTGCATCCACTCGATCGAGTCGGCGTAGACGTTCGGCGACGCCATCTCGACGGTCGCGGGCAGGTTCAGGATCACCGGCTTGCCCGGCGTCGGCTGCCAGATGTCGGTGATGGTGTTGCAGACCTCGAGCGCGTACGACAGCTCGGTGCCGGTGTAGGACTCCGGCGAGTACTGGAACCGGAAGTCGGTGTCCGGCTGCTTCGCGGCGTAGTCGACGACCAGCTCGGCGGCCTGCGAAGCGATCTTCGTGATGCCGATGCGCTCCTCACGGAACACGACGCGACGCTGCAGGATCGAGGTCGAGTTGTAGATGTGGACGATCGCGCGCGGCGCGCCTTCGAGCGCCTTGAAGGTGCGCTCGATCAGCTCCGGACGGCACTGGGTCAGCACCTGGATGCTGACGTCGTCCGGGATGGCGCCCTCGTCGATGATCTCGCGGACGAAGTCGAAGTCCGTCTGCGACGCCGCCGGGAAGCCGACCTCGATCTCCTTGTAGCCCATGCGGACCAGCAGGTCGAAGAACTTGCGCTTGCGCGCGGGCGACATCGGGTCGATCAGGGCCTGGTTGCCGTCACGCAGGTCGACGGCGCACCACAGCGGCGCGGTGTCGATGCGCTTGTCCGGCCAGGTGCGGTCGGGCAGCGAGATGTCCTCGACCAGGTCGTACCAGGGGCGATAGCGGTGTACCGGCATCGAAGTGCCGCGCTGGGTGTTCCACGAAGGCTGCTCGGAAGGGGCAGGACGGGTGGGCTTGCGGATGCTCATGAGGGGAGGGTTCTCCTGAAGAATCGGGTGCGACGACCGGCACCACGAAGCCCCGCGACGGGGAGCCGGTCCGATCAGGCCCCGTCGCGGCAGCGAAGCAGGAGAGCTCGAGCCACGACGCCACCTTAACCGCGCGATCTCCCGAAAGGAAACCCGGGCCGCGATCGAACCGTGACTCAAGTGGCGCCCATTCGGGTTACTCGCGGGTAGCAATCGGACCAGGCGGCGTGCCACACTGCCCGGCATGGGCGAGCACGCTGAAGAGAAGGAAACCGCTGATCAGCCGACCAGACGCAAGGTCGACTGGCGAGCGGGCGGTGGTCGCGCGGCCGGGATACTGGCGAGCGTGGTCCGCTGGATCGGGTTGATCTTCGCGGCCATCCTCGTGCTGCACGTCGTCTTCGTGATCGGCGAGGCGAACCCCGACAACGGCATCGTGTCGTTCGTCCGCGGCTGGGCCGACGGACTCCTGCTCGGCTTCAAGGACCTCTTCATGCCCGAAGACGCCAAGCTCCGCGTGCTGATCAACTACGGCATCGCCGCGATCTTCTGGATGGTCGTCACCGGCATCCTCGCGAAGATCATCCGGCGGGTCGGCGGCGCGAACTAGCCGCATTTAGTCCTCTGAATGCGGTCGTTGCACGGGCAACTACCGCATTCAGAGGACTAAATGCGGTCGGGGGAGAGCCGTTCGTAGGCCTCGACGGCGGCCTTCGGGTCGTCCGCCTGGAACTTCACGACGCGGACGGTCTCGGTCGCGCCGAGCGGCCGGGTCACCGTGATCGGCTCGCGCAGTTCGGCGATCAGGTTGGTCTCGTAGAAGTTGTCGTGGCTGAGCCAGGTTTCGTCGCTGAACTTCCGCGCTTTGAGTGGGTCGTGGCTCTCCTTCGAATGCCGCAGCGAGGCGACGTTCTCCCGGGGAATCCGCACGTCGTAAAAGGAGCTGTAGCGCACCCGCACCTCACGTGACGAGATCACGTGCGGCCGGACGACGGTGCCGGCGTAGACCCCGAACACGAGCAGCGCCGAGTACACGCCCAGGACGAGCAGCAGCAGGTCGACGATGAGCCCGAAGTCGATCAGCCAGAAGAGACCGGCTTCGACGGCGCTCACCACCGCCAGCACGATGAAGATCGACTTGCCGTCCGCGCCGTACGGCACCGCGACGGCGTCCCCGTCGATACCGTCCTTACGCCGTCTGACGTACAGCCAGAGCCCGGCCATCGTGCGGGATTCGTTGCGGATCAGCGCGCGAAATGCCCCCATGACCCCAGGTTAGCGAGAGTGTGAGCCGGTACCGCTCGCGCGCGAAGGCCCCTTCCCTCGGCTGAGCCGGGGAAACTTGGCCTTCATGTACTTCGGTCGACCTGGGTGGGTTGCGAAAGTGGCTTTCGCAACGTCCTCACCTGGCCTCACCGCCCCACCGCTCAATAGCGAAGGATCTTCAGCGCGTCGGCGGATCCCGGATCCTTCGGCGTGTAGATCTCCAGCCGGTGGTCGGGGCTGTCGGGCTGGAGCCACACCTGGTAGTCGACGTCGACCGCGCCGACCGTCGGATGCCGCAGGCGCATGGCGCCGACGGTGCAGTCGGCGACGTCACCGGTCGCCCACAGCGTCGCGAATTCGTCGCTGCGCATCGAAAGTTCGCCGATGAGCGCGGCAAGGCGCGCGTCGGTGGGGTAGCGGCCCGCGGTCAGCCGCAGGTAGGCGACGTGGATCGGCGCGAGTTCGGCCCGGTTCCGGTGCAGCTCGCGGGTCAGCGGGTCGAGGAAGAACATGCGCGGGAGCGACGGCCGCCGTTCGGGATCCCGCGGCGCGTCGAAATCGAGGTGCTCGGCCATGAGCGTGTGCCCGGCGTGGTTCCACGCGAGGACGTCGCCGCGGCGGCCGAAGACGAGGGCGGGCACGGCCTCGCCGAGGTTCTCCAGCAGCGCGAGGACCCGTGGGTGTGGATCTTCCGGACCGGGATCCGACAACTTCGGGAGAGAGGTCTGCCGGGCGAGGTTGTGCAGATGGCCGGTCTCGACGTCGTCGAGCCGCAGCGCGCGGGCGAGCGCGTCGAGCACCTGCCGTGAAGCGGTTTCGGCCAGTCCTTGCTCCAGCCGCGTGTAGTACCCGGCGCTCACTCCGGCGAGCTGTGCGAGCTCCTCGCGCCGCAGACCGGGCACACGGCGTGAAGTGCCGTAGGTGCGCAGGCCGATCTCGGCGGGCGTCACCCGGTCACGACGGCTTTTGAGGTACACGCCGAGGCTTTCCATGACTCCGAGCCTAGGTATTCCGCCCGCCGCGTGGGTGTACCCGCGAGGTGTACCCATGGCACGGGGATGGTTGTCCCGGCGGCGGCGGCACATCGTCGAAGGTATGACACGACAGCACTCCCGGGCCTGGTTCGGCCTGCTGGTGATCCTCTGCCCGGTGTTCCTGGTCTCCATGGACGGGTCGATCCTGTTCCTCGCGATGCCCAGGATCAGCCAGGCGCTCACCCCCACGGCCGACCAGGCGTTGTGGATCCTCGACGTCTACGGTTTCGCGGTCGGCTCGCTGCTGATCGCGTTCGGCAACATCGGCGACCGGTACGGACGGCTGAAGCTGCTGATGATCGGCGCCGCGGTGTTCGGCATCGGTTCGGCAGGCGCCGCGTTCGCGCCGGATCCCGGACTGCTCATCGCGTTCCGCGCCCTGATGGGGCTGGCGGGAGCGACCCTCCTGCCGTCCGCGCTGGCGGTGCTGAGCGAGCTCTTCCCCGACGCGCGACGCCGGGCGCGGGCCATCGGGATCTTCGCGGCCGCGTTCGCCGCCGGGTTCGCGATCGGCCCGGTCGTCGGCGGTGTCCTGCTGGAACGGTTCCCGTGGGGCTCGGTCTTCCTGGTCAACCTGCCGGTGATCGCGGTGTTCCTGGCGCTCGCGCCAGTACTGCTGCGGGAGGTGCGGGCCGCCGGGAAGGGGCGCGTCGACGTGCTGAGCGTCGTGCTCTCCGCGGCCGGTCTGCTGCTCGCGATCTACGGGATCAAGCACGCGGCCGCCGACGGCCTGTCCGTCACCGCGGTCTCCGCGGCGATCGCCGGCGCCGCGCTGCTGGTGTGGTTCGCCCGGCGTCAGCGTGGTCTGGAGTACCCGCTGATCGAGTTCTCCCTGTTCCGCGACCGCGTCTTCACGATCGCGATCGTCACGGGGCTGCTGCCCTTGGCGGCGTGGTCGGCGGCCGCGTATCTGTCGGGGATCCACCTGCAGTCCGTGCTCGGCCTGCCGGTCCTGCACGCGGCGCTGCTGGCGCTGCCGGGCGCCGCCGTGCTCACGATCATGTGCGTCGTCACACCCGCGCTGGTCGACCGGATCGGCGCACGCGCGGCACTGATCGTCTGCCATTTCTCCATCGCCGCGGGACTGGCGCTGCTGCTCCTGACCGGGGTGACGGGCGGGGTGGGCTGGTACGTCGCTTCGACGGTGGTCGCCGGTGTCGGTTACGGCATCTCGTTCAGCGTGGTGGCGGACACGGCCGTCGCCGCGGTGCCCACCGAGCGCGCGGGTGCGGCGGGCGCGATCGCGGAAACGAGCAACGAGATCGGCAACGCCCTGGGGATCGCGCTGATGGGCTCGCTCGCCGCGCTGGTGTTCCGTCTGGCGGGCCCGGACCTCGCGCCGACACTCGGCGAAACCCTCGAGATCGCGCCCGCAGCCGCTCTTGACGCGAAGGAGGCCTTCGTCGCGGGCCTCCACACCGCCGTCGCGGTGCTGAGCCTCCTGCACGCCGGGCTCGGGGTCCTCGCCCTGCGCTGGCTCCCTCAGCCGTCGAAAGCGCTGGTGCCCCAAGCGTCGGCATAGGCGAATTCAGCCAGCGGGACTCGCTCGCGCGGCGCCTTCTCACGCTCGATCCGCCAGTCCTCTTCGAGCACGGAGGGGTCCGCGGGCGAGCCGACGGCGATCGCGACCTTGGGGATGACGTCGTCGGGGAGGCCGAAGAAGTCCTTCGCCGCTTCGGCGGAGAAGCCAGCCATCTGGTGCGCGATCAGGCCGAGGTCGACCGCTTGGAGCACGAGGTTCTCGCTCGCCAGCCCCAGTCCGTACTCGGCGTACGGGACGTCGCCCTTCTCGTTCGTGGTCACCATCACGCCGATCAGCAGCAGCCCGGCGCGATGGGCCCACGCGCGATTGCCCGAGTTGAGCGTCGAGAGGATGCGGTCGAACGACGGCGTGCCCCGCAGGCCGACCAGGTAACGGGCGGGCTGGGTGTTGCCGAACGACGGCGCCCAGCGGGCAGCTTCGAGCAGCGCGCGGAGCTGGTCTTCGGTGACGATCGCTGACTCGTCGTAAGCGCGCGGGCTCCAGCGATGGGCCAGGATCGACGCGATCGGGGTACTTGTGTCCGCGGGTTTCTTCACGACGGGACGATAACAAGGGGTGCTCTCCGTCACTAAAGCGAAAGCCCTCCGAGTATTTCGTTGGTGTCAAGGAAGATTTACTTCCCGGAGTCCTCGAAGTGGTGGTCAGGACCACTTACGAGGGTGGCGAGCGCGCGTCACCCCGGTAGGCTTTCGCCCAAATAAGGGACGCGGGGGCTCCTCGGTGCCCACGAGGAGCACGCCCGGCCCGTCGAGGAGGTTCGGGCGTGGCCCTCGTGGTCCAGAAGTACGGCGGTTCGTCGCTGGAAAGTGCCGACCGGATCAAACGCGTCGCGGAACGCATCGTCGCCACCAAGAAGGCGGGCAACGACGTGGTCGTCGTCTGCTCCGCCATGGGCGACACGACCGACGAGCTGCTCGACCTGGCTCAGCAGGTCAACCCGGCGCCGCCGGAACGCGAGATGGACATGCTGCTCACCGCGGGTGAGCGCATCTCCAACTCCCTGGTGGCGATGGCGATTTCGGCGCAGGGCGCGGAGGCCTGGTCGTTCACCGGCTCGCAGGCCGGTGTGGTGACGACGTCGGTGCACGGCAACGCGCGGATCATCGACGTCAGCCCCAGCCGGGTGACGGAAGCCCTCGACCAGGGCTACATCGCGCTGGTGGCGGGGTTCCAGGGCGTGTCGCAGGACACCAAGGACATCACCACCCTCGGCCGCGGGGGTTCGGACACCACCGCCGTCGCGCTGGCCGCCGCGCTGAACGCCGACGTCTGCGAGATCTATTCCGATGTGGACGGTGTGTACACCGCCGACCCCCGGGTCGTGTCCGACGCGCGCAAACTCGACACCATCGCCTACGAGGAGATGCTGGAGCTGGCGGCGAGCGGGTCGAAGATCCTGCACCTGCGCTCGGTGGAGTACGCGCGCCGCTACGGCGTCCCGATCCGAGTCCGTTCTTCCTACAGTGACAAGCCGGGCACCACGGTGACCGGTTCTATCGAGGAGATCCCCGTGGAACAAGCGTTGATCACCGGTGTGGCGCACGACCGCTCCGAAGCCAAGATCACGGTGACCGGAGTGCCGGACCACGCCGGCGCCGCCGCCAGGATCTTCCGGGTGATCGCCGACGACGAGATCGACATCGACATGGTGCTGCAGAACGTGTCCAGCACCGTCTCGGGCCGCACGGACATCACCTTCACCCTGTCGAAGGCCAACGGGGCCAGGGCCGTCCAGTCGCTGGAGAAGATCAAGGACGAGATCGGCTTCGAGTCGGTCCTCTACGACGACCACGTCGGCAAGGTGTCGCTCGTCGGCGCGGGGATGCGTTCGCACCCCGGTGTCACGGCGACGTTCTGCGAAGCGCTCGCGCAGTCGGGCGTCAACATCGAAATCATCAACACCTCGGAGATCCGGATCTCGGTGCTGATCCGGGACGCGCAGCTCGACGACGCGGTGCGCGCGATCCACGAGGCGTTCGAACTCGGCGGCGATGAAGAAGCCGTCGTCTACGCGGGGAGTGGTCGCTGATGCCGGAAGGTTTGCGGGTAGGGGTCGTCGGGGCGACCGGTCAGGTCGGCGGCGTGATGCGCCGTCTGCTGGCCGAACGGAATTTCCCGGTCGCCGAAATGCGGTACTTCGCTTCGGCGCGGTCCGCCGGTTCGAAGCTTCCTTGGCGCGACGAGGAAATCGTCATCGAGGACGCGACGACCGCGGATCCGTCCGGTTTGGACATCGCGGTGTTCTCCGCCGGTGGCGCGACCTCCAAGGCGCAGGCGGAGCGGTTCGCCGCGGCCGGTGCCACGGTGATCGACAACTCGTCGGCGTGGCGGATGGACCCGGACGTCCCGCTGATCGTGAGCGAGGTCAATCCGGAGGCGATCAAGGAAGCGCGCAAGGGGATCATCGCGAATCCCAACTGCACCACCATGGCCGCTATGCCGGTGCTCAAGCCGCTGCACGCCGAAGCGGGCTTGGTGCGGCTGGTCGCCAGCACCTACCAGGCCGTGTCCGGCAGCGGGCTAGCCGGCGTGGAGGAGCTGGAAGGGCAGCTCGCCGCGGCGGCGGCGAACGCGGGCGCGCTGACCCACGACGGCGCGGCGGTGGCCTTCCCCGAGCCGAAGAAGTACGCGCGGCCCATCGCGCACAACGTCCTCCCGCTGGCCGGGTCCATTGTGGACGACGGTGAGTTCGAAACGGACGAAGAGAAGAAGTTCCGCAACGAGAGCCGCAAGATCCTGAGCATCCCGGAGCTGCGTGTCTCGTGCACCTGTGTGCGGGTGCCGGTGTTCTCGGGGCACTCGATCTCGATCAACGCCGAGTTCTCGCAGCCGCTTTCGGTCGCCCGCGCGACCGAGCTGCTGGCCGGTGCCCCCGGCGTGGAGCTGTCGGACATCCCGACGCCGCTGCAGGCCGCCGGCCAGGACCCGTCGTACGTCGGGCGGCTGCGGTCGGACCCGGGCGTCGACGGCGGTCGCGGTCTGGTGCTGTTCCTGTCGAACGACAACCTGCGGAAGGGCGCGGCGCTCAACGCCGTGCAGATCGCGGAACTGGTCGCGGCGAACTCCTGACGCTTCAACACAATTGGCCACCTACTTGCCCCCGATCCAGGCAGGTAGGTGGCTAATTGCGTTGTCGGGGGCCTTCGGCCGGTGCATGCTCTGTGGTGACAAACGTTTCCACGAAGGGAAAATCATGTACACGGCGGTCGAAGGCTCGCGGGTTCCGATCCGGATGTGGGCGGACCCCACATCGGTCGAGGACCAAGCCATGCGACAGCTGCACAACGTCGCCAACCTGCCGTGGGTGCACGGCGTCGCGGTCATGCCCGACGTCCACTACGGCAAGGGCGCGACCGTCGGCAGCGTGATCGCGATGCGCGACGCGGTGTCCCCGGCCGCCGTCGGCGTGGACATCGGCTGCGGGATGAGCGCGGTGCGGACCTCGCTCACCGCCGCCGACCTGCCCGACGACCTGCTGAAGCTCCGCCGCCGGATCGAATCGGCCGTCCCGGTCGGGTTCGGCCTGCACAAGACCCCGGTGAACCCGGCGAAGGTGCACGGTGTCGGCGGCTGGGACGCGTTCTGGAAGTCCTTCGGCGACCTGCATCCCGGCGTCCAGGACCTGCACAACCGCGCGTCGCGCCAGATCGGGAGCCTCGGTGGCGGCAACCACTTCATCGAGGTCTGCCTCGAACAGGGCGGCGAGGACGAAGGCCGCGTGTGGCTGATGCTGCACTCCGGTTCGCGCAACATCGGCAAGGAACTCGCGGAACGGCATATGGCCGTCGCGCGGAAGCTGCCGCACAACGCGGACCTGCCGGACCCGGATCTCGCGGTGTTCGTCGCGGGCACGCCCGAGATGCAGGCGTACCGGCGTGACCTGTTCTGGGCGCAGGACTACGCGGCGCGCAACCGCGCCACCATGGTCGCGCTCGTGAAGCAGGCGCTGAAGGACGTCGTGCCGCGGACGACGTTCGACGACGCGATCAGCTGCCACCACAACTACGTCGCCGAAGAGACCTACGACGGCGTCGACCTTCTGGTGACCCGCAAGGGCGCGATCCGCGCGGGCTCGGGCGATCTCGGGATCATCCCGGGCAGCATGGGCACCGGTTCGTACATCGTGCGCGGTCTCGGGAACGAGTCGTCCTTCCAGTCCGCGTCGCACGGCGCGGGCCGCCGGATGTCGCGGAACAAGGCCAAGAAGCTGTACACCGCCGAGGACCTCGCCGCGCAGACCGCGGGTGTGGAATGCCGTAAGGACTCCGGTGTGGTGGACGAGATCCCGGCCGCGTACAAGGACATCGAAACGGTGATCAAGGCGCAGACGGATCTCGTCGAGGTGGTCGCGCACCTCAAGCAGGTCGTCTGCGTGAAGGGCTGAAACGTGGGTGGTATGCCGGGGGAACCCGACATACCACCCACGTTCTCGCTACTGTGGTTCTCATGAAGAGGTTGGGAATCGCGGCGCTCCTGGCGGCCGCCGGGCTCGCGCTGGCGGGCTGCAGCGAGGTCACGAACGCGGTCGATCAGACGAACAAGGCGGCGACGAAGGTCAGCGCCTGCGCCGAGGCGCTCAGCCTCGCCGACCTCAATCCGGACCCGGCGACGCTCAAGGAGCGTGCCGCGGACAAGGAGAAGCGCCTGCGCGAGCTGGCGGGCAGCGTCGGCGAGCAGAACGTGGCGGGCGCGCTCACCGGTATGGCGGACTCGTACCTGCAGGTCCAGAAGGAGAACATCCAGGACGCGGGCAAGGTCGCGGACTGGACCAAGCGCAACCTCGAGCAGCTGGAAGCCCTCCGGAAGGTCTGCGCCTGACCCATCTCTCGCATTTAGTCCTCTGGATGCGGTAGTTGCACGCGCAACGACCGCATCCAGAGGACGAAACGCGTCAGGAGGAAGTGAGCGCGGGTACCGGGGCGGGGGTGCGGGAGCGGCGCCAGAACAGGCCTACCGAAGCGATCGCCAGCGCGCCCAGCGCCGAGGCCGCGAAACCCCAGCCCGGGCTGGAGTGGTCGATCGCGAACCCGATGATCGGGCTCCCGATCGCCAGCCCGATCCGGCTGGCCGCGTCCAGCAGGCCCATCGCCTCACCGCGCACGCGGGCGGGCGCCGCGGCGCTGACCGTCTCCGTGCTCGCCGCGAGCGTCGGCGCGCACAGCACGTTGCTCGGGAAGAGCACGATCGCCAGCAGCCACCACGGCTCGGCGATCAGCCCGACCGGCAGGGTGAGCACCGCGAGCAGCAGCATCAACGTGCCCTGCGAAAGCGACCGCCGGACCGCGCCGTGGATCGCCCCGCCGAGGACCGACGCGACGCACATGAACGTGATCAGCAGCCCGGACCAGGCGATGTCACCGCTCGCGCGCAAGGTCGCCAGCGCGGCGAGTTCCATGCCGACCAGGCAGAACAGTGCTCCGGCGGCGATGAACATCGCCATCACGAGCCGTCCGGTGAGCCAGCTCCGCACGGGCGGCCGCTCCCCGGTGAGCACCTCGGCGTCGGCCTCGGCGCGGATCGGCGGGTTCTGCCGGTAGATCAGCGTCGCCGAAAGCGCGAAGCAGACCCCGATCCCGGTGAGCGCGTACACCGCGGGCAGTTGCGTGATCGCCATGATCCCGGCCGACGGCCCGATCATGAACGACGCCTCCACCAGGATCGTGTCCAGCGAGTAGGCCGCCCGCCGTTGTTCGAGCGGCACGAGCGCGGTGAGCACCAGCCGCGCGAGCGTCCCGGCGGGTACCGAGAGCACGCCGGCGGGGAGCGCGACCGCGAGCAGCACCTGATAGGGCAGATGCGGCGCGCTGATCCAGAACGTCGACGAGGCCAGCCCGCAGATCGCGACCACCGGCCGCAGCCCGTAGCGGTCGACGTACCGGCCGACGAGCGGTGCCCCGATCGCGCTGCCGAGCGTGGTGGCGGCGCCGACCAGCCCGGCCGCGCCGTAGCCGCGGCCAAGGTCGTTGACCACGTACAGCGTCATCGTCACGCCCATGGCCGTCATCGGGAGCCGGGCCAGGAACATCAGCAGCATCGAGCTGGGAACTCCGGGCACGGCTAACACGCGACGATACGGAGCGAGGGCCATACGTCCGATGAGAACGTAACTTGGTACGCGCGTGCAAGTTTTTTTCGCGTAGCCGGGATCACCCGGACCGGGGTGTTTTCTTGACTGATTCCAGATTGGGCGAGAAGGTGGGGAGGACTGACCGCTCACCACCACGAACCAGGAGGCACCGGCGTGACCCTGCCGACCACGAACAACGTGGGCATCCCCGTCGCGAGCGACAACGACTCCCTGACGGCAGGTGCCAACGGCCCGATCCTGCTCCAGGACCACTACCTGATCGAGAAGAACGCCCAGTTCAACCGTGAGCGGGTGCCCGAGCGCGTCGTCCACGCCAAGGGCGGCGGCGCGCACGGCTTCCTCGAAGTCACCGAGGACGTCAGTCAGTTCACGAAGGCCGCGCTGTTCCAGCCGGGCGTGCGCACCGAGAGCCTGGTCCGGTTCTCCTCGGTCGCCGGGGAGAACGGCTCGCCCGACACGTGGCGCGACCCGCGCGGTTTCGCGGTGAAGTTCTACACCTCCGAGGGCAACTACGACCTCGTCGGCAACAACACCCCGGTGTTCTTCATCCGCGACCCGATCAAGTTCCCCGACTTCATCCACTCGCAGAAGCGCCGCGCCGACAACCACCTGCGCGACCACGACATCCAGTGGGACTTCTGGACGCTGCGGCCCGAGTCCGCGCACCAGGTCACCTGGCTGATGGGCGACCGCGGCATCCCGTCGAACTGGCGGGAGATGGACGGCTTCGGCTCGCACACCTACCTGTGGGAGAACGCCGGCGGCGAGAAGTTCTGGGTCAAGTACCACTTCAAGACCGACCAGGGCATCGGCTACCTGACCCAGGCCGAGGCGGACCGGATCGCCGGCGAGGACTCCGACTACTACATCCGCGACCTGTTCAAGAACATCAAGCAGGGCAACCACCCCAGCTGGACCCTGTACGTCCAGGTGATGCCGTACGCCGAGGCCGCGGACTACCGCTTCAACCCGTTCGACCTGACCAAGGTGTGGCCGAAGGGCGACTACCCGCTGATCAAGGTCGGCCGCTGGGTGCTCGACCGCAATCCGGCGAACTATTTCGCGGAGATCGAGCAGGCCGCTTTCGAGCCGTCCAACCTGGTGCCGGGGATCGGCCCGTCGCCGGACAAGATGCTGCAGGGCCGCCTGTTCGCGTACCCGGACGCCCACCGCTACCGGATCGGCGCGAACTACACGCAGCTGCCGGTCAACGCGCCGAAGTCCCCGGTGAACAGCTACTCGCGTGACGGCGCGATGCGCTACAGCAACCCCGGCGACCCGGTGTACGCGCCGAACTCCTACGGCGGCCCGCACGCGAACGCGGAGATCGCCGCCGAGACCGCTTCGGGCTACGGCGTCGAGGACGAGGTCATCCGGTCGGCGTACCGGCTCCACGTCGAGGACGACGACTTCGGCCAGCCGGGCACGCTCGTCCGCGACGTGATGGACGACGCGCAGCGCGAGCGGCTCGCGGGCAACATCATCGGCCACGCTTCGAACGACGTCTCGCGCCCGGTGCTCGAGCGGGTCTTCGAGTATTGGCGGAACGTCGACAAGGACCTCGGCGACAAGGTCGCGGCCGCTTTCCGCGAGTAAGGACCTCTTTCGAGAGGCTGCTCCCACCACTGAACGCCCCCGGTGCCCGCACCGGGGGCGTTCCCATGTCCCCACTCGCATGTGAAACCAGAAGAGGGCGTGGCGTGCGTGGGGGACAACCCGAGTGGAGCAGCGCGACACGCCTGTCCGACGGAGTGATGAAGCCAAACGATCACCGTTTACACCGCTGTGGGTGAACGAGCCGCACCACCGTGTCGATCGGTCACAGGTGGTCATAAAACGGCGCGAAAATGATGATCTTCAGGGGGAAGCACAAGATTTCGACGTTAATCAATTGCGGGGGTCTTGGTCGGGAATGAATCCGGCACGTAAGGGTTAGAAAAGTGTTCCAACCGGTGATCGGGTGGTGTTCGGCCGATACGGCGGGTATCGATTTACCTCGTCAGGTCCCAGAGGCCAGGAGGTAAGGGAATGAAAGGCAACATTGCCCGGACGATTGCCGCGGTCGCCGCAGGCAGTCTGTTGGCGGTGGCCTCAGCCGGCGCCGCTACGGCTAGCACCGATGGTGGGAAGGGCTCGTCGAACACGCAGGCGCTCGCCGCGCAGGTGCTGCAGATGCGAGACGGCCTCACCAAGGTGGCCTACGCCGGCGACGTCGCCAAGACGCGGGCGGACTTGGACAAGCTCAGCCCCGTCCTCGGTGACATCGCCGCGGGCAAGCGCTACCAGATCCAGACCGAAACGCAGAAGCTCGGCGACCTGGCCAAGGGCCGCTCCGTCGAGTCCAGCAGGCTGCTGGCCGACCCGACGGCGAAGGCGCGCCAGCTGCCGCCGCTGCCCGTGCCGATCCCCTCGCTCCCGGACCTTCCCGGACCGTTGAAGATCGTCAGTGACCTGGTGAAAGCCCTGCTCACGGCCGTGACCGGCATCCTCGCGGGCCTGCTCGGCGGACTCCCTGTCCCGCCGCTGCCGGTCCCGCCCGTACCGCTTCCCACGCCCTAGGAGATCGAGGGAGTCGTCAGGTTCCGCCGTGCAGGGCGGCGGGCCACGATATGGGGGCCGGAGCCCGGGTGGGGACATTTCTCCTCACTCGGGCTCTGGCTTTCACTTCGGCGCGAGACCCAGCCGCAGGGCTCCCGCCGCTTCGGCCGTCGCCTCACGGAACCGCCGTCCGACGCCGAGGAAGTTGATGTACCCGTGGATCAGGTCCGGCTGGCGGCTGAGCGCCACCGGGACCCCGGCCTTCCGCAATTTCTCCGCGTAAGCCTCGCCCTCGTCGCGCAGCGGATCGAAACCGGCCGTCGCGATATACGCGGGCGGCAGTCCGGAAACGTCACCGTGCAGCGGTGACAGTTTCGGGTTGTACAGATCGGTGCCCTTCGGCACGTAATGTCCTTCGAACCAGGTCATATCCGAATCGGTGAGGAACAGGTCCTCCGCGAACAATTCCCGGGAGCGGCGGCGCACGGTGAAATCGGTCGCCGGATAGAACAGCAGCTGGAACGCCGGGACCCCGCCGCCGCGTTTCACCGCCTGCTGAGCGGTCACCGCGGCGAGATTCCCGCCCGCGCTGTCGCCGCCGACGGCGATGCGCGCCGGGTCGGCGCCCAGGTCCCGCGCTTTCGCGAAGGCGTACTCGAACGCCGCGATCGCGTCTTCGGTGGCGCCGGGGAAGCGCGTCTCCGGGGCGAGCCGGTACTCCACCGAAAGAACCCGCACGCCCGCCTGTTTCGCGAGGTAGCGGACGGAGTTGTCGTGGGAGACCCGGCTGCCGACCACCCAGCCGCCGCCGTGGAAGAACACCAGCAGCCCGGACGGATCCGGCAGTCCGGCAGGCGTGTAGAGCGTGGCGGGTACGTCGCCGTCACCCGTGGGGATGAGCAGCTCCCTGGTGGCGACCGGTTCGATCGTCGGCCCGCTGACCAGATGCCTGCTCGCCAGGAGCATGCTGCGCGATTCTTCGACGGTTCCCCGCACCAGCGACGCCTTCGCCAGCTTCTGCAGGCGGAGCAGGAGCTGGGCGTCCAGCGCGAGTTCCTGTCCGTCCAGGCGGAGGGGCGGTCCCGCGATGGCCCGTCTGACCGGCTTCGGGAGCCAGAACGCCAGCTGTGAGAACGCGGCCTCGGCACGGATCTGGAGCGGTATCGCCATGCTTCCTCCTGGGGGCTTCCCGTCAGGTTACTTTCGAGTAGGTAAGCCGTCCAGCGGGGACCGCGGCCTTGCGGCGAACGGGTGTGACGCAGGACTCGGTTCCAGATCCTGGTCCTCCACTTAAGTAGAGGGGTTAGCCTCGAAAGCGTGACTTCGACGAACGCGGTGCATGTCCTCGGTATCGGCGGCTCCCTCCGGGAGGGTTCGCAATCCGAGCGTGCGCTGCGCATCGCGCTCGGCGCCGCGGCCGAAGCCGGAGTCACCACCGAGCTGATCTCCGGGCCCGGATTGGTGTTGCCGTTCTACGACACCGCGTTGGCCGAGCGGCACGAGCGGGCCACCCGGCTGGTCGAAGCGATCCGCCGCGCCGACGGGATCGTCGTCGTCTCGCCCGGCTACCACGGCGCGCTGTCCGGACTGGTCAAGAACGCCCTGGACTACGTCGAAGACCTGCGCGACGACGCCCGCCCGTATCTCGACGGCCGCGCGGTCGGCCTCGCCGCCGTCGCGTACGGCTGGCAGGCCGCGGTCACCACGCTGGAGCAGCTGCGCACGATCACGCACGCCCTACGCGGCTGGGCCACCCCTTTGGGTGGTTCGATCAACACCGCCGAGACCAAGTTCGACGAAGCAGGCGGCGCCTCGGACGAGAAGAGCGTCCGCACGCTCCGCCTGATCGGAACCCAGGTCGCGGAGTTCGCGCTGAGTCGCGCCGGTCACTAGTCGTTTGCTCCGGTCTCCGTCCGGGTAATCGCCGGACGTGATGCCTGCCATGGGGTGGCAAGGTTTCGCGGTTGCGGGACGTTGACACCGAAGAGACGCTCAACGGGGCGTGTCTTCGAGACCAGGAGGTAGGCGAAGAATGGCTGAGGCTCTGTACACCGCTGTGGCCACCGCTCGCGGCGACGGCCGCAACGGTGAGGTCACGTCCTCTGACGGCGTCATCGACGAGTCGCTGGCGATCCCGAAGGAGATGGGCGGCCCGGGCGGCGACAAGACCAACCCCGAGCAGCTCTTCGCCGCCGGCTATTCCGCCTGTTTCCACTCCGCGTTGCAGCTCGTCGCGCGCCAGGCGAAGGTGACGTTGGACGGTTCCACCGTGACCGCCGAGGTCAGCGTGCTCAAGCAGGGCGCGGGCTTCGGTCTTGGCGTGGCACTCAAGGTTTCGCTGCCCGGCCTGGAGCAGGCGCAGGCCGATCAGCTCGTCGAGCAGGCGCACCAGGTGTGCCCCTACTCGAACGCGACCCGCGGCAACATCGAGGTCGCCCTGTCCGCGACGGTCTGATCCCGGCCGCGGCAGGTCCATTCCCGAACCGGTTACGAAAGGAAGACCGAACATGGGCAAGTCTCCGATCAAGAGTCCGCTGAGCGAAGCCGACAAGGAGATCACCGGTAACGCCTTGCAGGCCACGCTGGTCGATCTGGTGGACCTGTCGCTGATCGCGAAGCAGGCCCACTGGAACGTCGTCGGCGCGAACTTCCGCAGCGCGCACCTGCAGCTCGACGAGCTGGTCGCCACCGCGCGCCAGTACGTCGACGAGGTCGCCGAGCGTGCCAACGCCATCGGTATCTCGCCGAACGGCCAGGCCAAGGCCGTCGTGGAGAGCTCCGGCCTGCCGGACTATCCCGACAACTGGCAGTCCGTCGAGTCCACGGTCGCCGCGATCGTCGACATCCTCGCGGCGCTGATCGAGCGGCTGCGCAAGCGCATCGACGAGACCGACAAGAGCGACCTGGTCACTCAGGACCTCCTCATCGAGATCACCCAGGAGCTCGAAAAGGCGCACTGGATGTGGCAGGCGCAGCAGGCCTGACCCTCCCCCCTCGTGAGTGGTAAGGACGGTTCTAACCGTCCTTACCGCTCACGAGCCGCTACCGTTCGACACATGGTGCTGCACAAGGGAACCGCGCCCGATCGGCCCGCCGATCCAGACCGCAGGAGCGGGGCCAACCCGCTGTACGCCGGCGCGTATCCCGCGCTCGCCGCGAAAATCCGCCTTCCGCACGACAGCCTCGCCGAGGACCCGCTCCCGCCCGACACCGCGCTCCAGCTGGTGCGCGACGAGCTGATGCTCGACGGCAACGCCCGGCTCAATCTCGCCACGTTCGTCACCACGTGGATGGAGCCGCAGGCCCGTGAGCTGATGGCCGAATGCGTCGACAAGAACATGATCGACAAGGACGAGTACCCGCAGACCGCGGAACTCGAGCGGCGCTGCGTGAACATCCTCGCCGATCTGTGGCACGCGCCCGATCCTGCCGCGATCATGGGCTGCTCCACCACCGGTTCGTCGGAAGCCTGCATGCTCGCCGGCATGGCGTTGAAACGCCGCTGGTCGAAACTGGGCCGCACCGGGAAACCGAATCTGGTGATGGGCGCGAACGTCCAGGTCTGCTGGGAGAAGTTCTGCGAATACTGGGAGGTCGAGCCGCGGCTGGTGCCGATGGACGGCGACCGTTTCCATCTCACCGCCGACGAGGCGATCGCCCGCTGCGACGAGAACACGATCGGTGTCGTCGCGATCCTCGGGTCCACGTTCGACGGCAGCTACGAGCCGGTCGCGGAGATCGCCGCCGCGCTCGACGGCTTGCAGGAACGCTCCGGCTGGGACATCCCGGTGCACGTCGACGGCGCTTCGGGCGCGATGATCGCGCCGTTCCTCGACCCCGGCCTGAGCTGGGACTTCCGCCTGCCGAGGGTGGCGTCGATCAACACCTCCGGGCACAAGTACGGGCTGGTCTACCCCGGTGTCGGCTGGGTGGTGTGGCGTGACAAGGAGGCGTTGCCGGAGGAGCTCGTCTTCAACGTCAACTACCTCGGTGGCGACATGCCGACTTTCGCGCTGAACTTCTCCCGCCCCGGCGCCGAGGTGGCCGCGCAGTACTACACGTTCGTCCGGCTCGGCCGCGAAGGTTTCCGTGCCGTGCAACAGGCTTCGCGTGACGTCGCGACCCAGCTGGCGGACGGGATCGCCGCGCTCGGCCCGTTCGAACTGCTGACGCGAGGCGACCAGCTGCCCGTGTTCGCCTTCACGACGAAAGCGGACGTCGAGGGCTTCGACGTCTTCGACGTGTCACGGCGGCTTCGCGAACGTGGCTGGCTCGTCCCGGCGTACACGTTCCCGGAGAACCGGACCGATCTCGCCGTGCTGAGGATCGTGGTGCGCAACGGTTTCACCCACGACCTCGCCGATCTGCTGCTCGCCGACCTCCGGCGCCTGCTGCCCGAGCTCGAGCACGGCCCGCGACAGCGGACCGCGTTCCATCACTGAGCCGGGTGCCCTGCGTCACGCCGGATTTCCCCGCGCCCTACCGGCGCGTAACGTCGTGGGGTATGGGAGTCGCCGGAGACGAACGTCGTGCGTTGAGCGAGCTTTTCGAAGAGGTCGGCCCGGACGCGCCGACCCTGTGCGCGGGCTGGAAGACGCGGGATCTCGCGGCGCATCTGCTCGTCCGCGAGCGGCGGCCCGACGCGGCGCCCGGCATCCTGGTCCCGGCGCTGGCGTCGTACACGCAGCGAGTGCAGGACACCTATGCCGCGCGGCCGTGGTCCGAGGTCGTCGGCAAGGTCCGGTCCGGCCCCGCCTGGTTCTGGCCGACGTCGATCGGCGCGCTCGACGAGCTGGCGAACAGCGCGGAGTTCCTGATCCACCATGAGGACGTCCGCCGAGGACAGCCCGGCTGGGAACCGCGTCCGGCGGACTCCGCGCGGGACGCGGCGGCGTGGAAGTCGGCCAAGCAGGCCTCGAAGCTGAACCTGCGGAAATCACCGGTCGGCGTGATCCTGAAGACCCCCGAAGGTCGCGAAGCGCGGGTGAAGGAAGGCCCGGACACGGTGACCGTGATCGGCGCGCCGATCGAGCTGCTGCTGTTCGTCTTCGGCCGCGACGCCGTCCGTCTCACCTTCGAGGGTGACGCCTACGCGGTGGACAGGCTCCGGAAGCACGACCGCGGCCTTTAGAGTTCCGGCCATGCCGATGATCAGTGTTTCGATGTTCCCCGGCCGCACGGCCGAACAGAAGCAGGCCCTCGTACGCGAGGTGACCGACGCCTTCGTCCGCACCTGCGGCGGCAAAGCCGAAGGTGTTTGGGTGACGATCAACGAGATTCCCGCCGAACACTGGGCGTCCGGCGGGACTCTCTTCTCCGAGCGCTGACCCCGCTCGCCGGTGTCAGCGAAGCCCGACCGCCCGCTGCGCGAAGAACACCTCGATCGCGGTCTGCTTGATCGTCTCGGCGATCACCAGCGACCCGTGGCCCGCGTCGAACCGGTAGAACTCGAACGGGATCTCCCGCTTCGCGAGCCGGTCGAGGTAGTTCTCGACCTGCCGGATCGGGCAGCGCGGGTCGTTGTCCCCGGCGAGCACCAGCACCGGCGCCGTCACGGCTTCGACGTAGGTGATCGGCGAGCATTCCCGGTACACGGCCGGCACCGTCTCCGGCGAACCGCCGAACAGCGCCCTGTCGAACGAGCGTAGCTGCTCCATTTCGTCCTCGTACGCGGCGACGTAGTCCGCGACCGGCACTCCGGCGATCCCCGCCGCCCAGCGCGCCGGCTGTGTGCCCAGCGCCAGCAGGCTCAGGTACCCGCCCCACGAAGCGCCGTTCACCACGCACTTCTCCGGGTCCGAAAGTCCACTTTGGACAGCCCAGTCGTGGACGGCGGCGACGTCTTCGAGCTCGGTCAGGCCGGGACGGCCTTCGATGGCGTCACGCCAGGCCGAGCCGTAGCCGGTCGAACCGCGGTAGTTGACCTCGACGACGGCGAATCCCGCGTCGAGCCACACCGCGCGGTACGCGGAGAAGCGGTCCTCGTCGGCCGAATGCGGCCCGCCGTGCAAGGAGAAAACCGTGGGCAGCGGACCTTCCGGCGCGTCGGCCGGATGTGAGACGAGCGCGTGGATCTGCCCGCCGATCCCGTCGACGAACGCGTCGGTGACCGGTGCCGATCCCGGAGCGCGCTCGCCCGGCGGTTCGAGGAGCACCGAGTCTTCGCCGTCCGCCGTCCGCGCGCGCACGGCCGTCGGCTGCGCGGCACTGGACCACGAGTACTCGACGGTGCCGTCGGGCCGCACCCCCGCGCCGCCGATCCGCCCGGGCGGGGTGTCCAAAGAGGACAATTCGCCGCTGGCGAGGTCGTAGCGGTGCAGGGAACTGCGGCCTTGGTGGAAGTGGACGACCAGCAGCGCCCGCGCGTCCGGGTACCAGCCGGCGACCACCTCGCCGGGCAGGTCCAGTTCGATCTCCTGCTCGGTGTCCGCGGCGGTGTCCCAGATCAGCAGTTCTTCGCGACCGCGCCGCTCGTGCAGCACCAGCAAGCGCTGATCGCCGGCGACCGGCGAGTACTCGAGTGCGCCGAGGCCTTTGCCTTCGCCGTCCCATTTGTCGGCGACCGTCGTGAAGCCGTCGGTCGACAGGACGCGCAGCGCAGGGTGTCGTGAATCACCGTGCTCGGAGTGGGAGATCACGAGCAGCGACTCGTCGCGGGACAGCGAGGCGATCCCGGCGTCGTCCTCGTGCTTGTAGAAGGACGTGGTTTCGCCGTCGATATGGGCGAAAAGTTCGGTTCCGTCGTCGGTCGAGACGCCGACGGCGACCACCTTGGTGCCGATCTCGAGCCCGGCGGGGTAGCCGTCGTGGACGTCCGGCACCGCGCGTTCCGCGGCGGCCCCCGGCGCGAACGGCTCGCGGACCCAGGAGCCGAACTCGTCGCCGTCGGTGTCGTTGAACCACCAGATCCAGCGGCCGTCGGGGGACGGGGTCGCGTGCATGGTGCCGTTCGGCCGGTCGGTGACGCGGCGGTGCTCGCCGGTCGCCCGGTCCCAGGAGTAGACCTCCCACACGCCGCTGGCGTTGGAGACGTAGACGTTGGCGTCCGGGGCGTCGATGGCCCATTCGGGCACCGAGATGCGCGGCGCGCGGAAGCGTGCCCGCCACCTGGCCTCGGCTTCGGCGTCGTCGAACAGGCGGTCCGGGACCGCCGCGGGCGGATATTCATTGCCTGGCTGCGTGCTCACCCCTCGATCCTGCCACTGGAGAGCCGTACTGTGTGCGGGGTGCTGGAGGGAAACGCGCCGCGCGCCGCGGTGTCCGCGCGGTTCGCGCGTCAGGCGGTCGAACGGGCCGTGTTCGCGCAACCGCTGTTCGGGCCGGGGATGGGGTGCGTCGACGTCGGCTGCGGGCCGGGTTCGATCACCCTCGGTATCGACAACGGGCACAGAAAGTCCACAGTGGACTTTTTGCTGGCGGAGGCGTGCGCGCTGCCGTTCGCCGAGGCTTCGGTGGACGTGGTCTTCGCGCACGCCGTCTTCGAGCAGCTGAGGGAACCGGGCGCCGCGCTGGCGGAATTCCGGCGGATCCTCAAGCCGGGCGGCACGCTCGCACTGTCCACATCGGACTGGAGCCGGGCGCGGCTGCGGCCGAAGACGGCGAACGTCGACGCCGCCCTCCGCGGCCACTATCTGCTGTGCCGCCGCGCTGGCGGTGACCCGTTCGCCGGGCGCTCGCTGCCCGCCGCGGTCACGGCCGCCGGTTTCGCCGACGTGCGAACGAAAATCCGCTACCGCACGGATACGACATACCGGGCGCTGGCGACTTCCGTGGAGGCGCGTCTGGTGACGGCGCTGGAAACCGCGACGACCCCGGATCGCGACCAGCTCGCTTCGGCGGCCCGCTCGGCCTGGTCGTGGGCGCGCTCGGGGGATGGGGATTTCGCCCAATGCTGGACCGAACTGCTCGCGACCCGCTGATCGCCTTCTCGCCTTCGGTGCTTCGGTGCTTCGGCTTGCTCTTCGGTGCTTTCGCTCCGCTGCCGCTTGCTCTTCGGTGCTTTCGCTCCGCTGCCGCTTGCTCTTCGGTGCTTTCGCTCCGCTGCCGCTTGCTCTCCGGTGGTTCGGCTTCAGCGCCGGTGCCCCCAATGTGGCATTGGAGACACTCAGTGTCCCCAATGCCACATTGGAGACCCCCGATGCCGACGCACCCCTTCGGTTGTCCACACCCACCCGCCGTTGTGGACAACCACCCCCGCCGCCCCCGCTTTCGCCCGGTCCCGACGCCCCTCGACGATACGCTGGACCCGGGGTCGCCCCCCTGGGAGCGGCGGGGGCTGCCTGGTGGGCGGGCCGCTTGCGCTCCGGTTGGCTCGGGGCGACGGGATCCATGTCCTGAAGGGGGCTTTTGGGGCATCGAGCGTCTCAAAGGAGGCCTTGAAGACGCCCAAGACGCGCAACGCGAAAGAGCCTTGCTCACCAAAGCGAGCAAGGCTCTTTCGATCCAACGTCGGGGTGGCGGGATTCGAACCCACGACCTCCTCGACCCGAACGAGGCACGCTACCAAGCTGCGCCACACCCCGGGGTACTGCTTAACGGGTCGTGGAGAAGTCTAGCGGACGGTGTTCCGGGCTTTGCGGGGGGCCGCGTTCCGGCGATTGTCGCTGGTCGTACCCCGTGGGACGAGGGTCAGCAGGCTCGCCTCGGGCGGGCACGCGAAGCGGATGGGAGCGTACGGCGAGGTGCCCAGCCCGGCGGAGACGTGAAGCCACATCTGGGCGCCCCAGCGGGACGCGCCGCGGGCGCGGGTGCGGTCGAGTTCGCAGTTTGTGACGAGCGCGCCGTAGCCGGGGACGCGGAGCTGTCCGCCGTGGGTGTGCCCCGCGAGGACGAGGTCGTAGCCGTCGCCGGCGAACTCGTCGAGGACGCGGGGCTCCGGCGAGTGCGTGACGCCGATGCGGACGGCGGCCGCGGTGTCCACCGGGCCGGCGATGTCGGCGTAGCGGTCGCGGTGGAGGTGCGCGTCGTCGACGCCGGCGGTGAACACGTACTGGTCGGCGACCTCGATGGTGCGGCGGACGTGGGTGAGGTCGTGCCAGCCGTGCTCCACGAAGGCCGCGCGGAGGTCGCGCCACGGCAGGTGCTCGCCGTGGATGCGCTTCTTCTTGCCCTTCGGCATGAGGTAGCGCGCCGGGTTCTTCGGTTTCGGCGCGTAGTAGTCGTTGCTGCCGAAGATGAACACGCCGGGCCGTTCGAGCAGAGGGCCGAGAGCGCGCAGCACCGAGGGGACCGCCTGGTGATGTGACAGGTTGTCACCGGTGTTGACGACGAGGTCCGGGTCGAGTTCGTCGAGCGCCGCTACCCAGCGTTGCTTGCTCACGTGACCGGGCAGCATGTGCAGGTCAGAGATGTGGAGGATCGTGAAGGGTTTCGCCCCTGCCGCGAGGACCGGGAGCTCCGCGGTGCGAAGCGTCCACCGGCGCCTTTCGATACCGGCCGCGTAACCGAGGGTCGCGGCTCCCAGGGCGACGGTTCCCACGGCCAAGCGCCGTACCGTCGCCCCCGAAGTGCTTTCGTTACTGAGCGTGCTCACAATGTCCAGTTTACGTGCTCTCCGGTGGTGATCGTTCGCCCCCATTCCGGCGATCTCGGTAAATCGCTGGAATGGCCTCTTTTCTTCACTTTCCGTGGTCGGCGCGGGGTGTCGCGATCGACCGACACGGTCCCGTCGACCGCTGTTCCCCGTTAGGCCCCTAGCTGCTCACTCAAAGTTAGAAGTGGGTAACACATCGTGATTCGCGCTGGTGAACATGACTAATGTTCGCGGGTCGCCGGCTCCGGCGACCAGATGCCACAGTACGACAACGAGGCGGCACAGGGCGATGGCGGCGCCGGGGCCGAAGATCGTCAACCACAGTCCGACGAGGCCGGTCTCTCCGTGGCTGACGGAAGCTACGCCGAGCCCCGTCACCAAGGCGGCGGATACGAGCGAATGGGCCGAGAGAGCGAAGATCTCGGTGCGCCGCGTCGGGTACGACCGGCCGGCGAGGTAGATGGACAAGATGAACGCGGGAACGTAGACGAGCCCTGCGCCGGTCACATCAACCTCTTCGCGTTGGCTGTCGGCGAAAGTCGACCGGAGCAGGGCTCGGCATGTCAGCTGGGGGTCAGCGACCGCCGCCCATGTACTTCGGGTCCGGCTGCGGCAGCGGCAGCGCTTCCTGGCCTTCCAGGATCTTCGACATCGCCCCGAACCAGGTCTGCGCCGGTGTCTTACCGCCCCACATGTTTTCGCAGCCGCGAGTGGAGACGTTGCCTGGGCCGAGGTAACAGAGACCGCCACTTCCGCCCTTCGGACGGAACACCATCGCCGCGCCCGCAAGCTGCGGAGTGGCCCCAAGGTACGACCCGGCGCCGTTGTTCTGCGTGGTCCCGGTCTTGCCGATCACCGGCCGGTTCCACTTGGCACCGCTCGCGGCGCCGAACGACGTCCCGCCGGGTTGGCTGTCCTTGCTCATACCGACCGCGAGCGTGTTGGCGAGGCCTTCGGGCACCACCTGTTCGCAAGCGGCCTCCTTGACCGGGACCGGCTTCCCGTCCCGGTCGGTGACACTCGCCAGCGGGGTCGGCGGGCACCAGACCCCGCCGCTCATGATCGTGGCTCCGACGTTCGCCAGCTCCAGGCCCGACAGTGGGCTCACGCCGAGGGTGAAGGCACCGGATCCGGCCCAGCCCGGCTTCGGCCCGTACGCCTGGAGCTGGTTGACGTTGACCGCGTCGTCTTTGGAGTTCGGGTCGACGGTGCCGCCGCCTCGGTTGCTGGCCATGGTTTCGCGCATGCCCAGCTTGCGGGCCATCTCCACGACCGGGCCGGTGCTCCCGAGCCTGTCCTCGAGGTTCACGAACGCGGTGTTCGGCGAAGTCGCCAGCGCCTGCTGCATCGACATGGCCCCGCCCGCCGGGTTGTAGTCACCCGCGTTGCCGACGCAGTACCAGTTACCACCTGGCCCTGCGGGGGGGCGGGGAGCCGCGGGACAGCGCTTCGGGCCACCAGCGAACACATGGGACACGTAGAGGTCGGGCACTGGGAGTGAGCTGTTGATCCCCGCCACGCCGGCTTCCAGAGCCGCGGCGGCGGTGAAGACCTTGTAGGCGGAACCGGCGCCCGCGGTGTTGTAGACGCCGGAAGGCAGCGCGAAGGTCGTCTGTCCCTGGTCTTCGTGGAGCCCGTAGTCACGGTTCGCCGCCAGTGCCACGACTTCGTGCCGTTGCTTGCCCGGCTTCACGAGCGAGAGCGTGTTCGCGACGTTGTCCTGGGTCTTCTTGACCTGGGCTTCGGCCGACATCTTGGCCTCGTGGTTCGCCCGTTCGTCCAAAGTGGTCTTGATCTGGTAGCCGCCGGTGTAGAGATCGTCCTTCGTCATCCCGGACTTGAGGAGATAGTCCTCGACGTACTGGCAGAAGAAACCGTTCTCCGGACCGGCGCCGGTGCAGTTCGAGGCGGGCTTCTGCGGGCCGCCTTCGACGACGCCGAGCGGCTCGGCCTTGAAACGTTCCGCGTCCACCTTCGCGAGCTTCTGGTTGTCCACCATGCGGTCCAGCACCAGGTTCCGGCGCTCGGTCGCCTTCGCGGGGTTCTTCCACGGGTCGTTGACGATCGGGTTGTTCACCAGGCCGGCCAGCAGCGCCGCCTGCGGCACCGTGAGCTTCTCGACGGGAGTGTTGAAGTACGCGTTCGCGGCCGCGCCGACGCCGTAGATCTCGCGCGAGAACTCGACCACGTTCAGGTAGCCGGTCAGGATCTGCATCTTGTTCAGCTTGGTTTCCAGCTGGATGGCGATCCGGGCTTCCTTCAGCTTCCGGGCGACCGACTGCTCCTGTGCGCGCTTCTGCCCCGGCTTGTCGTCCCGGTAGACGACGTTGATCAGATAGTTCTTGACGTACTGCTGGGTCAGCGTCGACGCGCCCTGCGTGTCCCCGCCGGTGCTGTTGCTGACCGCGGCGCGCAGCGTGCCCTTCCAGTCCACCCCGTTGTGCTCGTAGAAGCGTTTGTCCTCGACCGAGATCAGCGCCCACTTCATGGCGTCGTTGATCTGTGTCTCGCTCGTCGGGATGCGGAACTGCTTGTACAGCGTCGCGATCTGCTTACCGGTGTTGTCGGTGATCGTCGTCACCAACGGCGGCGGGATGTCCGCCAGATCCGAAGATGTCTTGTCGACGGTTTCGCTCGCCTGGTTCGACAGCACCCCCGCGGCACCCGCCACCGGGAACAACATCCCCGCGACCAGCACCCCCGCGAGCACACACAGGCCAATGAGCTTCAGCAGACCGTCTGTTTTGCGCACGCGGACCAGGGTACGCGGATCCCGTTAGCCCACCGTGACGTCACCTCGCTGTAAGTGGGTATCCGGTCACGAAATCGACCCCATGAGGTGACTTTCGGTAACGGCAGGCATTCTAGGGCTTGGCGGGGGGAACCGAGGGCCCCTACAGTCCGTCAACGTCTCACGTATGAAAAAGCCGACAGACGGGTGAGTGCGAGCGGCAGTCGCATTCGGCCGAACGGAGGCACCGGCACCGGGGAGGTGCCGGCTCAACCGACGTGAGCACACAGGGAGACACGCTCATGGGGGCAGGAGCGCAGGCTTTTCGTCCCCCCGTGGTGTGTCGAACACCAGGGTAGGGAGCTGGGGGTATGGAAACCAACCAGTCGAGCTGGCGAGTCAATGCGTCGTGCCGCGACACCGATCCGGACGGTTTGTTCGTCCGGGGGGCGGAACAGAACCGGGCCAAGGCGGTCTGCCTCGGTTGCCCGGTCAGGACGGAGTGCCTCGCCGAAGCGCTCGATGGCCGGATCAACTTCGGCATCTGGGGAGGTATGACCGAACGGGAACGGCGGGCGCTGCTGCGGCGGCGGCCGGACGTTTCCAGCTGGGCGGACCTGCTTGAAGCGGCGAAGCGCAGTTTCACCGGGATCGACGAAGAGGAAGACGTACGCGTCCGAGTCTCGTGATCATGGTTTCGTGAACGGCCCCTTCCCTGAGTCCAAGGTAGGGAAGGGGTCCTTCACGGGAACTCAGGACTGGGTGGCCAGCCTGGTTCCGATGTCGCGCAGGCCTTCGAGATCGTGCACGTCACTGGGGAGCGCGGGCACCCGCACCAGCGGGACCTCGGGATGCGCCCGCGTGAACCTGGCGAGCAGCCGCGTCTCCCGGTCGGCCAGCGCGACCCGGTCCGCGTGCAGGCGAAGGACGGCTTCGGCCAGCGGAGCGCTGGACTCGCCCTTCGCGAGCTGCTCGGCGGCCGCGATGGCTTCGGCGCTGGACAACGGCGCCAGCACCGGATGCGTCCGGTTCGCGACCAGCCCGGCCAGCGGCATGCTCTCCTCCGAGAGCCGCTCCACGAAGTAGGACGCCTCGCGCAGCGCGTCCGGCTCCGGCGCGGCCACCACGAGGAACGACGTCCCACCGGACCGCAGCAGCTCGGAGGTTTTGCGCGCGCGTTCGCGGAACCCGCCGAACATGCTGTCGAAGGCCTGCATGAACGCCGAAGCGTCGGTCAGCAGCTGGCCGCCGATGATCGTCGAGACCGCCTTCGCGAACATCGAGAACCCGGCGTTGACGACCTTGCGCAAGCCCCAGCCGCCCGCCTTGGCCGGACCGGTGAGCAGCCGGATCATCCGGCCGTCGAGCGCGCTCGAAAGCCGCGTCGGCGCGTCGAGGAAGTCCAGTGCGGACCGGCTCGGCGGCGTGTCGACGATGATCAGATCCCATTCGTCGGTGGCCGCGAGCTGCCCGAGCTTCTCCATCGCCATGTACTCCTGCGTTCCGGAGAACGACGTGGAAATGGTCTGGTAGAAGGGGTTCTGGAGCAGCTGCTCGGCGCGTTCCGGGCCGGCGTGCACGCGCACCATGTCGTCGAAGGTGCGGCGCATGTCGAGCATCATCGCCCAGAGCTCGCCCTTGGGCTCGAACCCTTCGACCTGCACCTGCTTCGGGTGGTTGCCCAGTTCGCGCAGGCCGAGCGCCTGCGCCAGCCGCCGCGCCGGGTCGATGGTGAGCACCACCGTCTGCCGCCCGCGTTCGGCCGCGCGAAGCGCCAGCGCCGCCGCGGTGGTCGTCTTGCCGACCCCGCCGGAACCGCAGCACACGATGACCCGGCTTTCCGGATCGTCGATCAGCTTGTCGACCTCCAGGATGTCCGACATCAGCGCACCCCCTGCTCGGTCAGCGCCTCGGCGAGGTCGTAGAGCGCCGCGACGTCGACCCCGTCGGTCAGATCCGGCAGTTCGAGGCCCGGCAAGTCCGCTTCCGACAGTTGCTCGCGGGCGCGCTGTTCGGCCGCGACCCGCACGGCGTGCTCGACGGTCTCCTCGACCAGCGCGTCGAGGGTGCTGTCGGGAAGGTTCAGCCCGGCCGACGCGAGCCCGGCGCGGACGCGCGAGGCGTCGACGCGGCCGTCCGCGGCGGCGGTCACCGAACGGGCGGGCAGGCGCGGCGGGCGGACCCGGTTGACCAGGACCGCGCCGGGACGCAGGTCGGCGCCGTCGAGTTCGGCGACGGCTTCGACGGTCTCCCGCACCGGCATCTCTTCGAGCAGCGTCACCAGGTGGACCGCGGTCTCACCGGAGTGCAGCAGCCGCACGACGCCGTCGGCCTGGCCGCGGATCGGGCCGGTCTTGGCGAGATCGGTCAGTGCCTTGGTGACGTCGAGGAACTTCACGACCCGGCCGGTGGGCGGCGAGTCGACGACGACGGCGTCGTAGGTGTGGCGGCCGTCCGATTCGGTGCGGCCGACGCATTCCTTGATCTTCCCGGTGAGCAGGACGTCGCGCAGACCCGGCGCGAGCGTGGTCGCGAACTCGATCGCGCCCATCCGCCGCAGCGTCCGCCCCGCGAAGCCGAGGTTGTAGAACATCTCGAAGTATTCGAGCAGCGCGGCCTCGACGTCGATGTGCAGGGCGCGCAGTTCGCCGCCGCCGGGGACGGCCGCGATGCGCTGTTCGGCGTACGGCAGCGGCTCGGTGTCGAAGAGCTGGGCGATGCCCTGGCGGCCCTCGACCTCGATCAGCAGCACGCGGCGCCCGCCTTTGGCGAGCGCGAGGCCGAGGGAGGCGGCGAGCGTGGTCTTGCCCGTCCCGCCCTTACCGGTGACGAAATGCAGCCTGGCTCTCGCGAGTTCGTCGGTCCAGCCGGCAAGGGATGTGCTCACCGGCCCCACCCTAATTGAGCGATCAGCTCGCCAGCATCATGACGCCGAGCGCGGCCACGACCAGTCCCAGAAGAGTCCAGGTCAAAGCTCCGGGCAGCACCGTGAGCATCACCACACCGAGCAGCAGGAGGACGACGAAGGCCACGGCGCCGGTCGTCGCGACCGTCCCCGAGCTGTCCGTGCGGTCCCGTGCCTTGGCCATCAGGACCAGCACCAGCGGCAGCCCGGCCGCGGCGAGCAGGACGGTCGCGACGATGCGCCAGGTCTCCACGCGGGTGACGTTAGCGCGTGGGCTCGTGAGTGGTAAGGACGGTTAGAACCGTCCTTACCACTCACGAGACTTGACCGGTGATGTCACGTGATTGACCGGACGACACGACCGCGGCCGCGGTTCCGCCGTGTGTCGTCAGTCTGATCACGCGTGTCGTCCATCCAGACACGCGAAACCGCCGCTCGCGCACTGGCGGTAGGTACCTAAGCCGCCCTTGGCGCTAACGGCCCCAACCACTCACGAGCCGACGGGGGTCGCGGGCACGCAGGGGACCGGCTTCGCGTGCGCAGGGTCGAGCGCGTTGAGGACGTGCCCGGCCGCGTTCTTGTCGGCGGCGACGCCGGCGTGCTCGGCCAGATCCAGCACGCAGCTGTCCTGAAGCACGATGTTCTTCACGTTCGGCCCCTTGCCCATCCCGCTCGTGTACGGGACGACGGCCTCGTCGTAACGGGTCATGATGTTCGTGTAGGTCACGCCCGGCTGGAAGACGCCGTTGCCCGACCGCAGCTTCGTGAGGAATTCCGAGCCGCGCAGGAACTGGCGGCACGAGCCGCAGGCGGGATCGAGGATGCCGTTGAACCCGGGCGCTAGCCCCAATGCGACGGCGAGCGCGTACAGATGCGAGGCGCCGAACAAGGTCGTGCCGTCCCAGAGCGGGGTCAGGCTGACGTACTTGTCCACTTTGGACGCACCGCCGAGGAACTTCACGTAATAAGAAGGCATCAGCGTGCCCTCGGAATGCCCGAGGAGGTCCACCTTGGACGCGCCGGTCGCGCCGAGCACCTTGTCGACGAACGCCGAAAGCTCCTTCGCGCTCTGCTCCATCGGCAGCAGCCCGCCGGGCTGGTAGATCGGCAGCGGCTTCCCGGGGACCCCGTAGGTCAGGGAGAAGACGCAGTACCCCTGGTTCTTGAGAAGCGGGCTGAACGTCTGCCAGTTCACCGTCTGGTTGGCGCCGAGGCCGTGGGTGAGCACCACTGGATTCGGATGGGCCTCGCTCGGACGGCAGCCGAAGTCGTTCGCGCCGGGCGGCGGGCCGCCGGGATTCGCCGCTTGGGCGGGCAGCGCGGCGGCGAGGGTCCACGGGACGGGGAGTTCCTCGTCGGCGTTCGCCGGTGAAGCGCAGATCAGGGCAAGGGCCGCGGCCAGGAAGGTGGCGGCGAGGGACTTCGTCGTCCGCATGTCGGCGTCCTATCTACTCCCGAGTAGGTGTGAAGTGAACCACATCGGCGGGAATTCGGCGAACCGGTCGCGAGAGGGTTTTCCGCATGTGTGTCGGGCGCGCTTGCCGGTTTGGCTACGCTCCCGGGCATGAGCGCCACCAAGTGGGAGTACGCGACCGTCCCCCTGTTGATCCACGCCACCAAGCAGATCCTCGACCAGTGGGGCGAGGACGGCTGGGAGCTCGTCACCGTGCTCCCGAACCCGACCGGCGAGCAGCACGTCGCCTACCTCAAACGAGCGAAGAACTGAGGGATTGAAGCCATGACCTGGAGCGATCGACTCGCCGAGCTCGGGATCGAGCTGCCAGCCGTCGCCGCCCCGCTGGCGGCCTACGTGCCGGCCGTCCGCACCGGTTCGCACGTCTACACGGCCGGGCAGCTGCCCTTCGTCGCCGGTGAGCTCGAAGCGACCGGCAAGGTCGGCGCCGAGGTCAGCCCCGAAGAGGCGAAGCAGTACGCGCGGACGTCGATCCTCAACGCCCTCGCCGCGGTCGACTCGGTCGTCGGTATCGACAACGTCGTCCGGGTGGTCAAGGTCGTCGGGTTCGTGGCGTCCGCCGAGGGCTTCACCGGTCAGCCCGCGGTGATCAACGGCGCGTCCGAGCTGCTCGGCGAGATCTTCGGCGAGGCGGGGATCCACGCCCGCTCGGCCGTCGGGGTCGCCGAGCTGCCGATCGGGGCACCGGTCGAGATCGAACTGATCGTGGAGGTGAAGTGATGGACCCGGACATCGAACGGTCCTCGCACGAGCTCCTGCTCCGGCTGGCCGGACGGCTGCCGGACCAGCTCTTGTGGCGGTTCCGTGACTGGCTGGGCGAAGGCGCGATGGGCACGCTCGCGCGGACCCTGCCCAGGTCTTTGCTTAAGCACAGGATCGACCTCGATCAAACCGAGTATCGCCTGCTTGTCGCCGGGTTGATCCCGCATGGGGCCGACTGGCACCAGGTGAGTTCCACCCTGGGGGTAGACGACGTCACCGAGACCAGGTACACATTCACGCAGAGTGCGCCCGAATGGGTGAACTCCGTCGACTCTGTGTCCGTATTGATCCACGCAACGTTGCGGGGACGGCCGGATGTGGGTGAAGTGCGGCAAAGCTGGCGACACCTTGGTGTGGTCGGCGAGGGTGGGGCGAAACGAGTCCTCCTGGTCACGGCGCTGAACGGGCTGCCGAGGCTGACCGGCGAACTGCAGCGCGTCCTGCGCGTGCTGGGTGACGAGGAGCCCGGCGTCGAGGTTCTCCCGCCGAGCATCGACCTCACCGGCTATCACCGCACCGCGCTCGCCAACTCCGAGCTGGTCTGTGTGGGCGCGGTGGACACCGGAAGTCGGCTGGTCGCCGCTTAACGCTCGCTCCACCAGGCGAGCCGGGAGGGAGCAGAGCAATGGTGGAGGTCCACGACGGCCCGCCCATGGACGGGTTCTCGGTGCCCCTGCGCCTGCACAACCTGTTACTGGCCCTGGCGGGTCGTATCGACGACAGTGCTTTGACCGAAGCGCGTGAGCTGATCGCGCGTGCGCACATCGACGAAGCGGTGGAGCTCACCACCGGCACCCTGATCGCGGGGAAGATCCCGGTGAGCTCGGCCGAACAGCGTGAGCTCGCGCTCGTCCTCGAGATGAGCAGGTCCGACGCCACCCTGGCGAACGACCTGCTGGTCGTCGAGGAGGACGAGCCGGTGCTCGCCCACCGGTTCACCGGTGAGAACCAGCCCGAATTCGGCCTCGTCGAGGCGCTCGACCGCACCCTGCAGGTGCTGCCGGACGTCCGGTCGGTGCACGCGGTGTGGCGGAACACGCCGGCGGGCAGCGTGCCCGGCGCGCTGCCGCAACGGGTGGTCCTGGTCGAGATCGGCCCGGAGGGCAACCCGCCCGCGGTCGCGTTCCGCGTGGACACCGCGCTTCGCCGCGCGGGGATCCGTTCGGTCGTCGAGGTCGCGGGACCCGGCGTCGCACGGTCCGCGTACCACCAGGCCGCGTCGTCGGCCGCGAGTCCTGTCTGGGTCACCGGGAGTACCCACTCCAGTGACTTTCGGTCCGAGCCGGTGACCCCGCCGCCCGCCCCCGCCCCGGCTCCCGAGCCGGTCAAGGAGCAGCCGAGCAGGCACGGGCTGCGGCCGGTCGGCGGCAGTACTCACGAACCGGTCGAGCCGATCGCGCCGGTGGTGCCGATCGTGCAGCAGGCGCCCGCGGCGACGCCGTCGTCCTCGACGTCGTCGGAGCAGGCACCGCCGCGCAAGTCGCGGGCGGAGACCCGTGCCGAGCGCACGGCCGACCTGACGCCGGCCGAGGTGGCGCAGCTGCGCCAGGCGCTCAAGGAGGACCCCGAAAAGGGCCGCGAGATCGCCACGGGCAAGCCGAGCATGCACGAGGTCGTCGAGCTGCCCGCTCTCGACCTCGACGACCCCAGCCTGAGCGAGCGCGACCGCGCGCTCCTGCGCGAGCTGCACGCCGAGCTCGCCGAACGGGAGCGCGCCGAAGCGGCGAAGATCCGGCTGAACGGTGCTTCGCGCAGCAGCGGCTGGTCTTCTTAACGAGCCCCACGCGTTTCGTCCTCTGAATGCGGTAGTTGCACGCGCAACGATCGCAACCAGAGGACGAAACGCGATGTTAGGTTGCTGGTGTGGCTGAAGAACTGACATTCGACATCCCGGTGGGGGCCGGGGTGGGTACCCGCGCCAACGCCGACGGCGAACCGGTGACGCCCAAGGACGCGGCGACCGTGATCCTCCTCAGGGACGGCGCCGACGGCGTCGAGGTCTTCCTGCAGCACCGGGTGAAGGGCATGCCGTTCGCGGGCGGGATGACCGTCTTCCCCGGTGGCGGCGTGGATTCCCGCGATGTCGACACCTCCGTCAGCTGGGCGGGCCCCGGGCCGGCGTGGTGGGCGGAACGCTTCGGCTGCGACGAATCGCTCGCCCGCGCCCTGGTGTGCGCGGCCGTGCGGGAGACGTTCGAGGAGTCGGGCGTGCTGCTCGCGAGCGTCGGGGACGCCGTCGTCACCGATACGACGCCCTACCACGACGCCCGCGCGAAGCTGGTCTCCCGCGAACTCTCGCTCGCCGCGTTCCTCGAAGCGAACGGCCTGACGCTGCGCGCGGATCTCCTGCGCCCGTGGGCGAACTGGGTCACCCCGCCGCAGGAACCACGCCGCTACGACACCTGCTTCTTCGTCGCCGTGCTGCCCGAGGGGCAGGAGGCGGACGGCGCCACCTCCGAGGCCGTCAGTTCCGGCTGGCAGCGGCCCGAGGAGGCCATCGCCGATGCCAAGGAAGGGCGCCGCATGCTCATGCCACCGACCTGGATGACACTCGCGGAACTGGGCGAGTTCGGCTCGGCGGCCGCGGCACAGGCCGTCGAACGCGAGATCTCGAAGATCATGCCGACGCTGGTGCGTGACGGCGACAAGGTCCGCGTCGTCCTGGATCCGGCGTGAGCGCCCCCGCGTACGGCGTGCTGCGCCGGATCACGCCGACCGCTTCCGTGCTGCTCGAGCACAATCCGTCGTCGATGACGTTGGAGGGCACCAATTCCTGGGTCCTGCGCGGACCGGGCGCGGCCGGCTCCGTGATCGTCGACCCCGGGCACGAGGACGTCGAGCATCTGACGCTGCTGGCGGAGACCGGCGCCGTCGAACTGATCGTCCTGACCCACCACCACCCCGACCACGCCGAGGGCGCGCCCTGGTTCGCCGAGCGCGCCGGCGCCCCGGTGCGGGCCTTCGACGAGTCGCTCTGCGTCGGCGGGAAGTCCCTTGTGGACGGTGAGGTGATCGAGGCTGGCGGCGTCCGGCTGTCGGTGCTGCACACGCCCGGCCACACCGGCGACTCGATCTGCCTGGTGTCCGACGGGCAGATCCTGACCGGAGACACCATCCTCGGCCGCGGCACCACCGTGCTGCACGACCTCGGTGACTACCTGCGCTCGCTGCGGAAACTCATCGGCCTGCCCGGCGGCACCATCGGCCTGCCGGGGCACGGCCCCGAGCTGCCCGACCTGGCCGCGACCGCGCGCGAATACCTGGCGCACCGGGAAGAACGGCTCGACCAGGTGCGTTCGGCACTGGAGAAACTCGGCGCGGACGCCACCCCGCGCCAGGTGGTCGAGGTCGTCTACGCCGACGTCGACAAGGCTTTGTGGGCGCCCGCCGAATGGAGCGTGCAGGCACAATTGGACTATCTGAGGTCGGAGGACGGCGAATGAGTGACGTCGAGGTCGAGTTCTACTGGCGCCCCGGGTGCGGGTTCTGCGCCGCGCTGGAACGGCCGCTGTCGAAGAGCGGCTTCAAGGTGAAGCGGGTCAACATCTGGGAGGACCCGGACGCCGCCGCGCGGGTGCGTTCCGTGGCGAACGGGAACGAGGTCGTGCCGACGGTCTTCGTGGGATCCAAGGCGATGGTGAACCCTTCGTTCGGTGAGATCGAGGCCGCCGTGAAGGCCGCTTCCGCCTGAGTCGCCAGTGCGTTCGGACCGGGTGACGCGTCGTATCGGGGCGCCGAGACCGGTGGTTGCGAAAGCCACTTTCGGGACATCAGACGTCGCGAAAGTGGCTTTCGCGACACTCTGATGAAGGGTGCTGTCCTCTTTCCGGCGCGCCTCGTCGCTACCACGTTGCGAAAGCCACTTTCGCAACCTTCAACGTTGCGAAAGTGGCTTTCGCGACACTCCCCGAGCCGAGGCGTGGAGCCGGCGTCAGCGCGCCAGCATCGGCATCACGTAGTACGTCAGCTCCACATCGCCCGGCTCCACCGCCCGGATGACGCAGGCCCGCATCCCGGGCTGGATATCGAGCCGCACCCGTTCCCCGGCGAAACCCTGCAGCGCGTCCAGCAGGTAGCGCGCCTGGAACGAAGGTGACGTCCGGCCGCCCGAGACTTCGGCCTTCAAGGTCTCCTCGGCCTCCCCGGTGTCCTGTTTCGAGCCGGCCAGCCGAAGGTGCGAATCGCCGACCTCCAGCGTCAGCACCCGGCGATCGTCCGCGTAGACGCCCACCCGGCGCACGGCGGCGGCCAGCGCGTCGGCGGCGACCTCGACCGCCGTGTCCACAGTGGACGACTCGATCAGCTTCTCCGACAGGAATCCCGCGTCGAGTACGGCGGTGGTGACGGTGACGCCTGCCCAGCTGAGCCCGAAGCGGGTCTGGTCGCCGTGCAGGCCGACGGTGCCGCGCGCCTGCTTCGCCGTCTCCGCGAGCAGGCCCGCCGGAACGAGCGCGTCGATCGGCTCGCCTTCGGACCGCAGGGGCAGGGTGGCCACGGCCATCCGGTACCGGTCCGACGCGGTCAGCCGCAGCTCGCGGCTGAAGCTCTGCACGCGGACGCCGGTGAACATCGGCAGCGCGTCGTCCTTCGCCGCCGTGCCCGCGACCGTGCGCAACGCGGCCGACAGTGCGTGACCGTCCACTTCGGACACCTTCGGCGGCATGTCCGGCAGGTTCAGCTCGCGGCTCAGCAGGGGAAGCGCGTACCGCCCACCCTCCACTCGCACGGCCAGCCGCGAACCCTCGACGACCAGGCGCACCAGGTCGTCATCGAGCATGCGCAGCGTTTCCGCGAGCGGCCCGGCGGGGACGAGGACCTCGCCGTCGGTGTGGACCATGGCGTCACTGGTCAGGAGGACCGCCCGCTCGCTGTCGCTGCCGCCGACGGTCAGCCCGTCCTTCCCGGCGCGCAGGAGCAGGGCGGAGCGGGCCGACAACAGCCGGGCGGCGGCGGAGACGGCGGACGAGAGGGAGCGGGTGGCGGCGGTCAGGTCCATGCCCGCAAGTTAGCGGGCGGCACCGACAAGTTCGGGCGCTTCGGTGACGGCTCCGGCCGGCTGAGGGCGGAAAGTGCCGCGCAGCAGCCAAACCACCGCGGCGAGCGCGAACCCGACACCGCCGGCGGCGAGGAACGCCGCTTCGTGTCCGGCGTGCTCGACGAGATAGCCGCTGATCGACTGCCCGAACGCGAGACCGAGGGTCACCGCGGTGAGCACCCAGCCGAACGCCTCGGCCGCCGTGCCCTTCGGCGCGGCGATCTCGATGGCCGCCGAGTGCGTCGTCGACTGGGGCGTGATGAGCGCGCCCGCGGCGAGCATGGCGAGCGCGAGACCCCAGAGCGAGCCGGGCAGCGCGAGCAGCGCCACCAGCGCGCCGAATCCGGCCAGCAGCACCGGCAACCGCAGGCCCATCTGACGCGGCCACGGGCGCAGGCTGTACGCGACCCCGAACGCGACCGAGCTGACCGACCAGGCCGAGAGCAGCAGGCCGCCGATGGAGGTGTTCCCCGCCTCGGTGGCGGCCGCCGGGACGGCGACCTCGACGAACCCGATCACGGCGCCGAAGCCCAGCGCGGCGACCGCGAGCGTGCGCATCCCGGGGCTGGCCAGCGCGCCGAGCAGTTTGCCGCCCGTCGAAGGCGACGGCCCCCAGGCGCGCACGGTCGGGCTCAGTGCGAACAGCACGGCGCCCGCGATCATGGTCAGCGAGCCGGTCACGATGCCGGTGCCCGCCCACGGCGCGGCGATCAGCAGGCCCGCGAACCCGGGACCGAGGATGAAGAAGACCTCCATGCTGATCGCCTCGTAGGAGAACGCGGCGTTCCGCGTCGGCCCGGCGGGCAGCAGCCGTGTCCACAGCGCGCGCGAGGCCGAACCGACCATCGGTTCCGTGATCCCGGTGCCGAAGGCCAGCGGGACGAGCACGAGGGTCGGCGCGTGCGCCTCGATCGCGAACACCAGCCCGGTCATCGCCAATGCGAAAAGCACCGTGGTGGTCAGCAGCGGCCTTGTCGGCCCGAAGCGGTCGATGAGCCGTCCCTGGACGACCGCGCCCACGGAGACGCCCACCAGCGACCCGGCCGACACCAGTCCGGCCGCGGCGAAGGAGCCCGTCTCGCGCTGGACGTAGAGCAGCGCGGAGATGCCGATCATCGCGATCGGCAGGCGGGCGAGCAGGGACGCGATCACCGCCCCGCGGGATCCGGGCGCGGTCAGCGCGGCCCGGTAGTCGGCGAGGGAGGTGCGGTGGCTCTCGGTGGAAGCGGACACAGACTGGGACACGCGTACCAGTATGAACACTTTGGTACGCGAGTACCAGTTCCGCGGCGGTAAGTTTGGTCACCACCGGATCCGGGTACTACGGGGCTTGAAGTGCCCAGGTTCATCACGATCAGGTAACAGTCAGGCGATTCTGGGTCATTCGGGGCAACAAATCGACGCGTTTGGCGTCCTTGAGAGTGAAAGAGCTTGAGTTCACGGCCGATGGCCGTGGATGGTTGTACGACAATCACACAGTCTCCAGCTCCCTCCGGCGTACGGGTCGGGGCCTTGTTTCCGGAGGGCGGGGAGCGCGGATCGTCGGGGGATGGTCCGCGCACAGCGAAGAGCCGGTGCGCCACGTCGGGGGTGGCGCCCGGCTCTTCGTTGTGTTCAGCGCAAGTACGTGAAGGCCCCCTCCATTGCGCTAGACGCAATGAGGGGGCCTTCACGTACTTGAAATCAACGGGCGCGGCGGGCCAGGCGCTCCGGGTCCAGGATCAGGACGCTCTTGCCTTCGAGCCGCAGCCAGCCGCGGTGCGCGAAGTCGGCGAGAGCCTTGTTGACGGTCTCGCGCGAAGCGCCGACGTACTGGGCGATCTCTTCCTGCGTCAGGTCGTGCGTGACCCGCAGCAGGCCGGCCTCCTGGCTGCCGAAGCGCTGCGCCAGCTGCAGCAGCGCACGCGCCACGCGGCCGGGGACGTCGGTGAAGATCAGCTCGGCGACCATGTTGTTCGTCCGGCGCAGCCTACGGGCGACCACCCGCAGTAACTGCTCGGCGATCTCCGGGCGGGTGGAGATCCACTGCCGCAGCGCCGGGCGGTCCATCGTCACCGCGCGGACCTCGGTCACGGTCGTCGCGCTGGACGTCCGCGGGCCGGGGTCGAAAATGGACAGCTCGCCGAACATGTCGGACGGGCCGAAGATGCCCAGCAGGTTCTCGCGGCCGTCGGGTGACTTGCGGCCGATCTTCACCTTGCCGGACTGGATGATGTAAAGCTTGTCGCCGGGTTCACCCTCGTTGAAGATGACATGCCCGCGAGGGAACTCCACGGATTCCAAGGTCTGTGCCAGCGCCTCGGCGGCTGCCGGCTCAACACCCTGGAAAATGCCCGCTCGGGCCAGGGTTTCGTCCACCTCGGGTGCCTCCTCATCGAGATACGACGTCGATCCTCGTTCTGCCGAGGACCGTGTCGTCGATCACTTTTCGCGTCAGTCTAGGTCGTGCGCGCGAGATCGCTCGTCGGCACGCCGAACGCGCGGGCGGCCTGGAACGATCTCGCTCGAACGTGGAGCCTAACTCCGCACGCGTCGCGCGCGAAGCCTGGCCGCCTTCCCGCCGAGCCTGCGCAGCCGGAAAAGCTCGAGCGCGCGCCCGATGCCGTGCCCGTAAAGGGCCCTGACCTCGTTGGGCTGAGCCTGCTCGAGGAACTCCTCGACCTCGTTCTCCTGCACCGCGACGTGCTTGAGCCTGGTCTCCACGCGTTCCATGAACAGCGCGAAGAACATGATCACCAGTGGCACGAGGATGACGAACCAGACGGTCATGAGCCCTGCCCAGGGAATTCCGAAAAGTTGTGCATTACTCCAGATCCTCGCTCATGGCGTCCTCGATCGAAGCGCCGAGGTGGTGCTCTGGCGTGTCGGCCGTCGACCGGCGGGTGCTCCCACTGGCTCGTCCGATGGCGCCCGTAGGCTATCGGGGTGCCTCCTGCCCCTGCCAATGCCCCCCGTGCGGGGGGCAAGGGTGAAAGCCGGCTCGCATTGGTGAGACGCGCCAGGCGGATGAAGCGTTGCCTCGACGACGAGTTCCCGGACGCGCACTGTGAGCTTGACTTCACCACTCCACTCGAATTGCTGGTCGCGGTCGTGCTGTCCGCGCAGACCACCGACGTCCGCGTGAATCAGGTCACGCCCGCGCTCTTCGCCCGCTATCGGACGGCCGCCGATTACGCCGGCGCCGACCGCGCCGAACTCGAGGAGTACCTCCGGCCGACGGGGTTCTTCCGTGCCAAGGCGAACTCGGTGATGGGCCTGGGCGCCGCACTGGTGGAGCGCTACGACGGCGAAGTGCCCGGCAAGCTGAAGGACCTCGTCACGCTGCCGGGTGTCGGCCGCAAGACGGCCAACGTCGTGCTCGGCGACGCCTTCGGGGTGCCCGGGATCACCGTCGACACGCATTTCGGCCGCCTGGTCCGCCGCTGGGGCTGGACCGGGGAGGAGGACCCGGTCAAGGTCGAGCACGCCGTCGGCGAGCTGATCCCGCGCAAGGAGTGGACGCTCCTCTCGCACCGGACGATCTTCCACGGCCGTCGCGTGTGCCACGCCCGCAAACCCGCCTGTGGCGCCTGCCCGCTCGCGAAGATGTGCCCCTCGTACGGAATCGGCCCGACGGGGTTCGAAGAGGCCGCGAAGCTGGTCAAGGGCGAAGAACGCGAGCACATCCTGGAACTGGCGGCCCGCCGGTGACCAGGGTCACCAAACTGGCCCTCGGCGCCGCCGTGCTGGTGGTGGCCCTGATCGTCGCGCTGCTCACGACGCGTGACGGCCAGGCGCCCGCCAAGACGTCGGGGGATCTCACGGCCGCGCGGGCGAAGGCCGCGCTCGCGCCCTGCCCGCCGCCTGGGCCGGGTGAGGTGGCGAAGCTGGCCGGTGTCGACGTCGAGTGCCTTGGCGACGGCTCCCGGGTCGACCTCGCCAAGGTGGTCTCGGGCGGTCCTGTGCTGGTCAACCTGTGGGCGTCGTGGTGCGAGCCGTGCCGCGCCGAACTGCCGCTGCTCCAGGAGTACGCGGCGTCGCCCGGTGCCGCGCGCGTGCTCCTCGTCCAGGTCGCGAGCTCCGGGGCCGACGGGCTGGCGCTGCTCACCGAACTGGGTGTCCGGCTGCCGTCCGTGTTCGACGGTGACGGTCAGTCGGGGCCGGTGCGGACGGCACTAAAGGTCCCTTCCTCCCTTCCGGCGACGTACCTGGTCACGGCGGGTGGCGACGTCCGGCTCATCGAGAACCCACGCGTCTTCCTGAACACTGACCAGGTGCGCGCCGCTGTGGAAGGGACACCATGACCGGCCCCCTCGTGGATCCCGACGCCGTACCCGCCTGGTTGCAGCCGCTGGTCAAGATCAGCGGCGAGATCGGCGCGGACGCGTTCAGCCGGTTCAGCGTGCCGAGGGACGCGACCTACCGGTCGGCGTCCGTTCTGATGCTCTTCGGTGAGGGCCCGCAGGGGCCCGACGTCCTGCTCCAGCGCCGTGCCGACACGCTCGGCTCGCACGCGGGCCAGGTCAGCTTCCCCGGCGGGGGCGCCGAGCCGGACGACGGCGGACCGGTCGGCACCGCGTTGCGCGAGGCGGAGGAGGAGACCGGCGTCGAACCCGAGGGCGTGCTGCCGGTGGCGGTCTTCCCGGAGCTGTTCGTGCCCGTGTCGAGCTTCGCCGTGACGCCGGTGCTCGCCTACTGGCGCACGCCGTCGCCGGTGCACGCGGTCGATCCCGGCGAGACGGCGGCGGTGGCGAGGGTGCCGATCGCCGAGCTCACCGACCCGGCCAACCGGTTCCAGGTCAAACGCGCGGGCTACGACTGGAAGGGGCCCGCGTTCGACGTGGGCGGGATGTTCGTCTGGGGGTTCACGGGCGGCCTGCTGGCGATGACGTTGTCGCTCGGCGGCTGGGAACGGGACTGGGACCACGGCGACGTCCGGGAGCTTGACGTAGCGTTGGCCGAACATCAGGCGCGGGTCGACGGGCGGCAAGTGCCGGAGAAGGAGTAGGCGCCGGTGAACTGGGTCGACGTACTGGTGATCCTCCTCGCGCTGCTGGCGGGCGTGTCCGGCGCGTTCCAGGGGGTGATCATCGCCCTCCCCTCGCTGGTCGGGGTGGTGCTCGGCGCGCTCGCCGGGATCAAGATCGCGCCGCTGGTCGTCGAACTCTTCCAGCATCCGGCGGCGAAGGTCGCCTTCGCGGTGGCCACCGTGGTGTTCCTGGTCGCGCTCGGCGAGACCCTCGGTGTCTGGGCTGGCCGGAAGCTGCGGCAGAAGATCAACCCGGACAAGCTTTCCGGCGTCGACAAGACACTCGGCGCGGTGGTGCAGGCCGCCGTGGTCTTCGTGGTCGCGTGGCTGATCGCGACGCCGCTGACGGCCGTCTCGGGTGTGCCCGGGCTGGCCAAGTCGATCAACAGCTCGGTCGTGCTCGGCGAAGTGAACGACGTCATGCCCGAGGCGGCGCAGGGCTTTCCGAGCGAACTGCGCAAACTGCTGGACGCGTCCGGCTTCCCGTCCATTGTGGACCCGTTCCAGAAGCCGGACGTCGAGGAGGCCAGCCCGCCGAACACCGCGCTGCAGGCGAGCGCGATCGTCAAACAGGTGCATCGCAGTGTCGTGAAGATCCGCGGCAACGCGACTTCGTGCTCGCGGGCGCTGGAGGGCAGCGGATTCGTCGTCGCGCCGCAGCGGGTGATGACGAACGCGCACGTCGTCGCGGGGACCGACGAGGTCGCCATCGAGTCGACCTCGGGCAGGTTCCCGGCCAGGGTCGTCTACTTCGATCCCGAGGCGGATGTGGCCGTCCTCGCGGTGCCGCGGTTGCAGGCGCCTGTGCTCCCGTTGACGCCGCGGGTCGCGCGAGCCGGCGACGACGCGATCGTGCTCGGCTACCCGCTCGACGGCCCGTACACCGCGACGCCCGCCAGGGTGCGCGGCCGGATCAACCTGCGCGGACCGGACATCTACGAGGCGAACACCGTGCAGCGGGACGTTTTCACCGTGCGCGGGCAGGTGCGCAGCGGTAACTCGGGCGGTCCGATGATCAACCCCGACGGCGAAGTCATCGGAGTCGTCTTCGGCGCGGCCGTCGAAGATCCGGAGACCGGCTTCACACTGACTTCGGAGCAGGTGCGGCCGGTGGTCGACACGGCTCCGGCGCTGAGCGCGAACACGTCGACCGGGCCTTGCGCTAACTAGCGGCTTCGCGCCAGGAGGCCACGACCTCGTCCACGTCCAGCGGCCGTGCCCGCAGCACCGGACCGCCTGCCGGACGCCGGTGCTCGGCGCGGATCCGTTCGTTCAGGTCCTCGACGATCTCCCGCACCCGTGCCTCCCGGCGCACCTTCGCCAAGGTGTCCGGCAGGTCGTCCAGTTCCTTCGCGATCGCCAGCGACGGCGGCAGCAGCGCCGAAACGTCGTGCCCTTCGGTACGGACCTTGTTCACCACCCAGGACAGCGCGGTGCCCTTGCCGCCCGTCTTCGGGAGCGGTTTCCCCGCGCCGGGGAGGTCTTCGAACTCGCCCTTCGCCTCGGCGGCGCTGATCTGCCGGTCCACCCAGGACTCGAACGACACGCCCGTCGGTTTGCGCTCGGTCATGCTTCCAAGATACGGAAGAAGTCCAGCAGCGCGCCCGACGTGCGCTCCGGGGCCTCCAGATGCGGGAAGTGCCCGATACCGGGCCAGCGCTCGAGCCGGGCGTCCGGGGCCCAGCGACGTGACGCCGCCGCCGTCTCGGGCAGGACACACCGGTCTTCCTCGCCGTGCAGTTGCAGCACGCGCGGAGCGAAGCGGCCCTGCAGCGCTTCGCTGAACCGGCGGCCTTCGCCGCGGAACTGCGCGCGGAACGCCCATCGGTAGTACTCGAGCGCGCTGTGCGGCACTCCCTGGACGAGCATCGCCTGCCGGAACGCGCGCACGGTCTCGGTGAAGTCCGGAGTATCCGTCCACAGTGGACCTGACCAGGCGCGGAAGAGCTCTTCGACGGCGAGCGCGTCGTCCTTGACCAGCCATTTTTCCGGCGCCATCGGCAGCTGGAAGCGGAACAGGTGTCCCGAAGCCCGCAGCTGTCCCGGCCGCCGGACGGCCCGGCGCAACGCCAGCGGATGCGCGCCGCCCAGCACGCTGACCGACGACACCAGCCGCGGGTGCAGCGCGCCGACCGTCCACGCGAGCATGCCGCCCCAGGCATGTCCGACGAGATGGGCCTTGCGCGCGCCGAGCGACTTGATCAGCCCGCCGACGTCGCCGGCGAGAGTCCAGGCGTCGTAGCCGCGCGGGGGCTTGTCCGAGTCGCCGTACCCGCGCAGATCGACCGCGACCGCGCGGAAACCGGCGTCGGCGAGCGCCGTCAGCTGGTGGTGCCAGGTCCACCAGAACTCGGCGAACCCGTGCAGCAGCAGGACCATCGGCCCGTCACCGAGCTCGGCGACGTGCAGCCGGATGCCGTTCGCCGAGACGTCACGATGGGTCCACGGACCGTCGATCCGGACGATCGACGGATCCGGTGTCGCCTGCACCGACTCGAAGACTTCTCAGTCGCGGTCCGCGGGCGCGTCGTCATGACGCGGCTTGAACGCGGCGGCGGTGTCCTTGAAGCTGTTGATCGTGCGCTCCGGCGCCTTGATCTTCTTCACCTTGCGGTAGCCGAGGAAGCCCGCGAGCGCCGTCGTGGCGAGCATCAGCCCGAACACGATCGCGAACGCCGCCCAGCGCATCAGCCACTCCGACAGCAGCTCGCCGAGGAAGAAAAAGAAGAAGAACGAGCTGTACAGCCCGACGACCAGCGCGACCAGGAAGAAGATGGCGCCTTTCAGGCCCTTCTTCGCCTCCGCGACGACCTCGGATTTGGCCAGCTCGACCTCGGCGCGGATCAGCGTCGAGACGTGTTGTGTGGCATCGCCGACGAGTTTCCCGAGGGACTGCTCGCTCGCTACCACGTCGTCATCGCTCGACAGGGGGAGGTAGGGCACGGCCCCCACGCCGTCGGGGCCGGTACGTTCGTGCTTGGGGCTGCTCACACCGGCCATCGTGCCACGTGCCCCGATCACGGGCGCGACGGACCGGCGAGTGTCGCGATCTCAATCCTCGCGCGCGTGCACGCGGCTGCGGTGCAGCAGCATCGCGGCGGCCGCGAGCGAGGCGAAGGCCGAGGCGATCAAGACCGCCATCTTGGCTTGGTCCACGGCTTCGCCATCGAGCGCGAGATCGGCGATCAGCAGGCTCACCGTGAACCCCACGCCGCCGAGCATCGACAGTGCGCCGATGTCCCGCCAGCCCATGCCCCTGGGTTTCTCCGCGAGCTTGAACTTCACCGCGAGCAGGCTGGCGCCGAAGATCCCGACCAGTTTCCCGCCGACCAGGCCGACCAGCACGGCCAGCGGCAACGCCGTGGTGAACACCGCGCTCAGCGATTCGGCGTCCACGGCGATCCCGGCCGCGAACAGCGCGAACAGCGGCACCGCGACCGCGGCCGACCACGGCTGCAACCGGTGTTCGAGCCGGATCGCGGGCGCGTGCTCCTCGCCCTCGTCGGCGCGGACACGGGTGAGCAGGCCGAGTGCGACGCCGGCGATGGTGGCGTGGATGCCGGCGGAGTGCACCGCGACCCAGGTGATCAGGGCCAGCGGCACGTAGATCCAGGCGGTGCGGACGCGGCGCTTCTGCAGGTAGGCGTACAGCGCGAGCGCGACGACGGCGACGCCCGCCGCGACGAGGTCGAACTTCGCGGTGAACAGGATCGCGATGACGAGGATCGCGCCGAGGTCGTCGACCACCGCGAGCGAGAGCAGGAAGACGCGGGCGCTGCTCGGCAGGTTCGACGCGGTCAGGGCGAGGACACCCAGCGCGAACGCGATGTCCGTGGCGACCGGGATGGCCCACGCGCGTTCGATGCCCGGCGTCCCCCAGCCGACCGCGAGCGCGACCAGGGCCGGGACGATCATGCCGCCGATCGCGGCGACCACCGGCAGGATCGCCTGCTTGAACCGCGAAAGTTCGCCGACCACGAGTTCGCGTTTGAGTTCGAGCCCCGCGACGAAAAAGAACAACGCGAGCAGGCCGTCCTTCGCCCAGTCGCCGATCGTCAGATTCAGGTGGAGGAATTCGGGGCCGAGCCGGAAATCGCGGATCGCGCGGTAAATGTCGTCGATGGGCGAATTGGCCCAGATGAGGGCGATCGCGGTGGCGCCGAGCAGGATCATCCCGCCGGTCGTTTCCGTGCGCAGGTAGCGGGCGAACTCTGCGACGGCTTTCGCGGGGCGGGTGGGGCCGGACAAGGCATCCTCCGGGTTTCGGCAACGACGAATACTGTTGCCGACCAGACTTCCCGGCGCACCTTGACGCGATTTTAACGTCTCAAGCTGCGGAAATCTCGCCTTCATGACAGCTGCCACAGAGATCATGCGGACGTCGGTGTCCGTTCCACATGGTGGGCTTCTAGCATGTCAACCGGAAACCGACAACGATGTCTTCACTAAGGACGGCATGGTGAGTACCTCTACCGAGGTCCAGCGAGACACGAGGTTTTTCGGGCACCCACGAGGGCTCGCGAACCTCTTCGGCGTCGAGATGTGGGAGCGTTTCTCGTTCTACGGGATGCTCGGCATCCTCCCGATCTACCTCTACTACGAAGTCAGCCAGGGCGGCCTGGCGCTGCCGAAGGCCTCCGCGCTCGGCATCGTCGGCGCGTACGGCGGCATGGTCTACCTGTCGGCGGTGATCGGCGCCTGGGTCGCGGACCGGGTGCTCGGCTCGGAACGCACGCTGTTCTACAGCGCGATCCTGATCATGATCGGCCACATCAGTCTCGCCGTGCTGCCCGGTCTGGCGGGTATCGGCGTCGGCCTCGTCTGCGTGGCCGTCGGCAGCGGCGGGCTGAAGTCCAACGCCACCGCCATCGTCGGGACGCTGTACGCGCCGGGCGACGAACGTCGTGACGGCGGTTTCACGATCTTCTACATGGGCGTGAACATCGGCGGGTTCGTCGGGCCGCTGCTGACCGGCCTCGCGCAGAGCGAGATCGGCTTCCACGTCGGCTTCGGGCTCGCCGCCGTCGGTATGGCGCTCGGCCTGATCCAGTACACGATCGGCCGGAAGAACCTCGGCGAGAAGGCGGGCGAGGTCCCCAACCCGCTGCCCGCGTCGCAGCGGCCGCTGGTCTTCGGCGGCACCGCGGTGGGTGTCGCCGCGATCGTGCTGCTGGTGGTCTTCGGCGTGATCAACCCGGCGAACCTGGTCGACGTCGTCGTCTGGGCCGTCGCGGTCATCTCGGTGATCTACTTCGTGGTGATCATCAGCAGCAAGAAGATCACCTCCGACGAACGCAGCCGGGTGTACTCGTTCATCCCGATGTTCATCGCGAGCGCCGCGTTCTTCTCGCTGTACCAGCAGCAGTTCACCGTGGTCGCGGCCTACACCGACGAACGGCTGAACCGGACGATCTTCGGCTGGGAGATGCCGGTGGCGTGGGTCAACTCGATCAACCCGGTGTTCATCATCCTGTTCGCGCCGGTGATCGCGGCGATCTGGACGAAACTCGGCCCGCGGCAGCCGTCGTCGCCGATCAAGTTCGTGCTCGGCACGGTCACCATGGGCGTGGCGTTCCTGCTGTTCCTCCCGATGGTCGGCAGCGGCAAGAACGCCAGCCCGCTGCTCGCGCTGGCCGGCATCCTGTTCGTGTTCACCATGGCGGAACTGATGCTTTCGCCGGTCGGTCTCTCGCTGTCGACCAAACTCGCGCCGGAGGCGTTCCGGACGCAGATGGTGGCGCTGAACTTCCTGTCCATCTCGCTCGGGACGGCGATGTCCGGAAAGCTCGCCGAGTTCTACACGGTGGACGACGAAGCGCCGTACTTCAGCATCGTCGGTGGCGTGGCCATCGTGGTCGGTGTCGCGCTCCTGGTGGCGACGCCGATGATCCGCAAGCTGATGAAGGGCGTTCACTGACGCGTTTCATGCCGCACTGACGAGCGATCCTCGAACGTGCTGAAAGGGCCCTTCACCGCATAGACGCGGTGAAGGGCCCTTTCGCTGCTTCTCGCCTCGTGCCCCAAAACGTAACTCGCGTGCTCGAAGACGTAACTCACGTGCTCGAGGGCGAACTCGCGTGCTCAGACGGCGAACTCGCGTGATTGGGCGGCGATGTCGATGTGCGTCTTCGATCACGCGAGTTACGCCTTCAATCACGCGAGTTACGTCTCTGATCACGTGAGTTCGCCGTCTGATCACGCGTGTCGTCCGTCCAAGCACGCGTGTCGTCCGTCTGATCACGCGAGTTACGCCTTTGAGCACGAGAGACGGGGCTTAGCCGACGGTGGTGCCGAACAGCACGCCGACGTAGTAGGTCACCAGCATCGTCAGCGCGCCGACGCCGACGTTCCTCGCGATCGCCCGGCCGGCCCGGGCGTCGCCCAGTTTCGCGCTGATGAACCCGGTCAGCGCCAGCCCGACGACGACCGCGGACGCGCACGCCCACACCCGCGCCGAGGTCGGCGTCCACACGATCGCCAGCAGGGGCAGCAGCGCGCCGACGGTGAACGCCACCAGCGAGGCCCACGCCGCCTGCCACGGACTGGTCAGATTGTCCGGATCGATACCGAGTTCGGCCTCGGCGTGCGCCTGCAGCGCGTCCTTTTCGGTCAGCTCGCGGGCGACCTCCGCGGCGAGTTCCGGCGAAAGGCCCTTCTCTTCGTAGATTTCCGCGAGTTCCCGTTCCTCGGCTTCCGGCATCTCTTTCAGTTCGCGCTTTTCCAGCCGCAACTGCGCGCGTTCGGTGTCGCGTTGTGTACTCACGGAGACGTATTCGCCGCCCGCCATGGAAAGCGCGCCCGCGACCAGTCCCGCGATTCCCGCGGTGGCGATCACGGTGGAGTCGGTGGTCGCGCCCGCGACGCCGACCACGATGCCCGCCACCGAGACGATCCCGTCGTTCGCGCCGAGAACCCCGGCGCGCAACCAGTTCAGCTTGCCGCCGAGGTCCGCGTGCGGTTCGTGCGGATGTGAAGTCGATACGGTATCGGTCACCTTTTCAGTGAAACACAAAGAACGGTACCCGGCGAGCGAAGACCGTTTCGGTCAATGGAGGCAATCCTTATTGACTATTGCCTAACCTAACCCATCGGCTACGTTGTGCCCGTGGCGGAGATGGTGATCCTGATCGGGCTCCAGGCGTCCGGGAAGTCGACGTTCTTCCGGCGCGAGTTCGCGGGGACGCACGTCCACGTCAGCAAGGACACCTTCCCCAATGCCCGGCGGCCGCAGGTCCGGCAACTGCGGATGCTGGCCGAAGCGCTCGACGACGGCCGTTCGGTGGTCGTGGACAACACCAACCCCTCGCCGGAGGAATGGGCGCCGCTGGTCGAAGTCGCCAGGCGGTACGGCGCGCGGGTCCTCGGTTACTGGTTCCCGCCGGATCTCGAAGGCTCCCGAGAGCGCAACGCGCGCCGGAAAGGGAAAACCCGGGTGCCCGACGTCGGTCTGTATGCGACGCTCAAACGCCTCAGGCGCCCGAGCGCCGAAGACGGTTTCGACGAGCTGTACACCGTCGGTTTCGACGGGAAAGGCGGTTTCGTCGTCGCAGCGGGGGTGAACCATGGACGCCGGTGATTTCGAGGCACGGCAACGAGAACGGGAGTGGTTCCACGGGCTGACCGTGCCGCCTGGGGCCTGGACGGTGCTCCGCGTCGACGGCCGGGGTTTCTCGAAGTTCACCGAAGCGCGGTTCGAGAAGCCGTTCGATCCCCGTCTCGCCGACTGCATGGCCGAGGCGGCGAGCGCGTTGCTGGCGGAGTTCGCTTCGCCCTACGTGTACACGGAAAGCGACGAGATCTCGCTCGTGCTCCCTCCCACAGCCGATCTGTTCGGCCGAGGTGTGGAGAAGCTCGTGTCGATCTCCGCCGGGGTCGCGTCGGCCGCGTTCACCCACGCGGCGGGGGTGCCCGCGCACTTCGACGGCCGCGTCTGGCTCGGCACGACGACGGACGACGTCGTCGACTATTTCTCCTGGCGCCAGGCGGACGCGGCCCGATGCGCGCTCAACGGCTGGTGCTACTGGATCCTGCGCAAGGCGGGGAAATCGGCGAGCGAGGCCGGAGCGGCTCTCGAAGGCGCTGGCGTCTCCGAGAAGAACGAGTTGCTCTTCGCGCACGGCGTCAACTTCGCCGAAGTCCCCGCCTGGCAACGGCGCGGCGTCGGGCTGTACTGGGAGTCCTACGAGCGCACCGGATTCGATCCGGTGCGGGGGATCGAGGTCGCCGCGACCCGCCGCCGCGTCCGGCTGGACCGCGAGCTGCCGATGAAGGACGAGTACCGGGCCTTCCTCGGCGAGTTGCTTCAGCCGATCGGTTCGGGCAGCCGCCGCACGGTGTAGGCGAGTTCGATCGTCTCGCCGGTCGCCGGGTCGCCCAGTTCCACGCGCCAGGAGCCGGCGAACTGGTCGACGCCGTGCACCATCGGGATGGTCCCGGAGATCAGCACGGTGCCGGGGGCGTAGAGGTCACGCTCGCGCAGTACGTCCAGCCAGTACGACGGCGGCAGCAGTTCGGCGAGCTTTCCTTGCTGGATCAGGGTTTCCCCGGCCCAGGCGGACAGCGTGAGATCGTCGAGCCGGTCCTGGACGTCGACCAGGCGCCATGCCTTGGCGGCGAGGACGTCGGGGCCCGCGTTCTTGCTCCACGCGACGCCGTGCGCTTCGAGCGCGCGGTCGGTGTGGTCGCAGGCGGCGGTCAGGAGGACGTCCTCGGGCGCGGGGCCGGTGATGACGATAGCCCATTCGGCCTCGCCGGAGGTCCGCTCGTGCTGCACCGGGACCTCGTCGGTCTGGCTCGCCAGGTACGGCGCGACGGGGTAGAGCGCCGGGATCACCGAAGGCGCGGGGACGCCGAGTTCGGCCAGCTCGGCCACGTGGGCGGCGACGTCCTCCTGGCTGCGACCGGCGTATCCGGCGTTCAGCAGCGTGTGGACCTCGGTCCGCCGCTCCTGGCCGTCGGGAAGGGTGAAACGCAGCTCAGGCATCTGTCCTCCGAGATTGGGGGTTGCGCATACAGCTTGTATACAAGGAGTATATCCGCAATTCAACCCCTCCCGGCGGGGTTGCGGATCTCCTACGGACGGATGTGGACATGACCTCACCAGCCGGTGACCGGCGTTCGTTGCACAAGGCCTTCGCGGCCAGCCTCTCGGGCACGGCGCTCGAGTGGTACGACTTCGCGGCCTACTCGGTGGCGGCCGCGACGATCTTCGGGAATCTCTTCTTCCCCTCGGAAGACCAGCTCGCGAGCACGATGGCGGCGTTCTCCACCTACGCCGTCGGCTATCTCGCGCGGCCGCTCGGCGGGTTCCTCTTCGGCCGCCTCGGCGACGTGCTCGGCCGCAAGCGCATCCTGGTCATGACGCTCGTGCTCACCGGGGTGGCGACGTTCCTCATCGGTGTCCTGCCCACGTACGAGACCATCGGCGGCTTCGCGGCGGTGCTGCTCGTCGCGCTGCGGTTCGCGCAGGGTGTCGGCATCGGTGGCGAATGGGGTGGCGCCGTCCTGCTGTCGAGCGAGTTCGGTGATCCGGACAAACGTGGTTTCTGGGCGTCCGCCGCACAGATCGGCCCGCCCGCGGGCAACCTGCTCGCCAACGGTGTCCTCGCCGTGCTGGCCGGGCTGCTCACCGAGGACCAGTTCAACAGCTGGGGCTGGCGGATCGCGTTCCTGCTTTCCGGCGCGCTGGTCGGGTTCGGCCTCTGGATCCGGCTGAAGCTGGAGGAGACGCCGGTCTTCAAGCAGCTCCAAGAGCGCGGCGAACGCTCGTCGGCACCGATCTCCGAGGTCTTCCGCACCGAACGCCGCGCGCTGGTCGCGGCCGTGCTGATCCGGGTCTGCCCGGACGTGCTGTACGCGCTGTTCACCGTCTTCGTCCTCACGTACGTCACCACGCACACCGGCCTCTCGCGCGGCGCCGGGCTGGCCGCGGTGATGATCGGTTCGGCGTTCCAGCTGGTGCTGATGCCGCTGTTCGGCGCGCTGTCGGACCGGGTCTCCCGGCGCAAGATGTACCTGGTCGCGACCATCGCCGCCGGGATCTGGCCGTTCGTGTTCTTCCCGATGGTCAGCGGCGGTTCGTTCCTCATGCTGGCGACCGGCATCGTGCTCGCGCTCGTCATCCACGCGGCGCTCTACGGGCCGCAGGCCGCGCTCGTCACCGAACAGTTCTCGCCGCGGCTGCGTTACACCGGCAGCTCGCTGGCGTACACCCTCGCCGGCGTGATCGGCGGGGCGCCCGCGCCGCTGCTGTTCACGGCGCTGCTGGCCGGTTTCGACACGTGGATCGCGATCGGGATCTACCTGCTCGCCACCGCCGTCGTGACCGTCGTCGGTGTCGCACTCGCCCGTGACCCGGACCGCGAGGAGGCGGCCGCCATGGAGCCCGTGCGATGAACTGGACGACCATGTCCACAGTGGAGGGTCTCCCGCTGACCGGCGGGCACGGCCGGTTCCGGACGCTCGCCACGGCGGAAGGCGGGCTGGCGTACGAGATCTCCTACCCGGCCGGTGTCGCTTCTCCCGTGCACAGCCACGATCACGACAGCATCGTGTACCTGGTTTCGGGTTCGCTGCGCGGCACACTCGACGGCCGGGAAGTGACCCTCGAAGCCGGCGGCACGATCGTCCACCCGCGCGGTGTCCCGCACAGCGTCGAGGCCATTGTGGACAGTCGGTGGATCGAGTTCAAGACGCCGCTGCCCGCGCGGCCGCCGATCGCGGAATGAAAAAACCGGGGCGGACACTGATTTCCAGCGTCCGCCCCGGTCAGGAGGAAAGTCTTACGCGTCCAGCTCGGCCAGCGCCAGCTTCGCCTTCTCCAGCTCGGCTTCGAGCTGAGCGACCTTCGCGGCCTGCAGCTCGCGGGCGGCGTTGATGACCTCGTCGATCGGGCCCGACAGGTCGGCGTGCAGTTCCTTGGCGGCGCGGGACACGGCCGCGGCCGGGATCTCCAGGCCCTTCGCGACCCACTTGCTGCCGTTCTTGAGCTCGGCCTGCCACTCGCCGTCGGCGGTGCCGGTGACCGTGAGGGTCAGCTCGACGGTGCGGGTCTTCTTCGCCGTCGTGGCGACCTTCGGGCGGCCGCGCTTGGGCTTGGGGGACTCCGCCACTGCCTCTTCGGCAGCGGGCTCCGGGTTTTCCGGAGTCTCGGTCTTCGCCTCGGCCGGGGCTTCGGCCGTCTCCGCCTGCGGCGTCGAGTCGACGGGCGCTTCGGTAGCCGCTTCTTCGGACACGGCGTCAGTGCGTGTCAAGGCATCCACGGTCATCGTCGGTGTCGTCTCCTTGCCCGGGTATGGGGTGGTACCCGGCACATCCTAGAACAGGCGTTCGAGTAGAGCGAACCGGGGTGTGGTAGGCGTGTCGGACGCGGAGAACGGCCCGTTCCCCGCGAATTTCGCGGGGAACGGGCCGCTCCGGGTGCTATTCCTCGGTCTTGCCGGACTTCAGGCCCGACGAGATCAGATCCATCACCGACGAGTCGGCCAGCGTGGTCACGTCGCCGACCTGGCGGTTCTCGGCGACGTCACGCAGAAGACGGCGCATGATCTTGCCGGACCGCGTCTTCGGCAGCTCCTGCACGACCAGGATCTGCCGCGGCTTCGCGATCGGCCCGATCTCCTTCGCGACGTGGTTGCGCAGCTCCTGGACGGCCTCATCGCCGCCATCCACGGCGTTGCCGCGCAGGATGACGAACGCGACGATGCCTTGCCCGGTGGTCGGGTCGGTCGCGCCGACGACGGCGGCCTCGGCGACCGTCGGGTGCGAGACCAGCGCGGACTCGACCTCGGTGGTCGAGATGCGGTGCCCGGACACGTTCATCACGTCGTCGACCCGGCCCAGCAGCCAGACGTCGCCGTCGGCGTCGTACTTCGCGCCGTCGCCGGCGAAGTAGTAGCCCTGGTCGGCGAAGCGCGACCAGTAGGTCTCGCGGAACCGCTCCTCGTCGCCCCAGATGCCGCGCAGCATGCCCGGCCACGGCTTGTCGAGTACCAGGTACCCGCCGCCGCCCTTGCCGACCTCGGCACCCTGGTCGTCGACGACCTTCGCCGAGATGCCCGGCAGGGCCTTCTGCGCCGAGCCCGGCTTCGTGGAGGTGACGCCCGGCAGCGGCGAGATCATGATCGCGCCGGTCTCGGTCTGCCACCAGGTGTCGACGATCGGCGCCGAGTTCGCGCCGACGTTCTCGCGGTACCAGATCCACGCTTCGGGGTTGATCGGCTCGCCGACGCTGCCGAGCACGCGCAGCGACGAGAGGTCGTACTTCTGCGGGATCTCGTTGCCCCACTTCATGAACGTGCGGATCAGCGTGGGCGCGGTGTAGTAGATGGAGACCTTGTGCTGCTGCACGATCTCCCAGTGGCGGCCCTCGTGCGGGGTGTTCGGCGTGCCTTCGTAGACGACCTGCGTCGTCCGGTTCGCCAGCGGCCCGTACACGATGTACGTGTGCCCGGTGATCCAGCCGATGTCGGCGGTGCACCAGTAGACGTCTTCGCCTGCCTTGTGGTCGAAGACGTTGTGGTGCGTGTACGCCGCCTGGGTCAGGTAGCCGCCGGAGGTGTGCAGGATGCCCTTCGGCTTCCCGGTGGTGCCGGAGGTGTAGAGGATGAAGAGCGGGTGCTCGGAGTCGAACGCCTGCGGCGCGTGCTCCGCGGACTGGCCGTCGACCAAGTCGTGCCACCAGAGGTCGCGGCCTTCGGTGATCGGCACCTCTTCGCCGGTGCGGCGGACGACGATGACCTTCTCGACCGATTCGGCGCCTTCGAGCGCTTCGTCGACATTGGCCTTCATCGGGGCGGCCTTGCCGCGCCGGTACTGGCCGTCGGTGGTGATGACGATCCGCGCCGCCTGGTCGTCCACGCGAGAACGCAGGGCTGTCGGGGAAAAACCACCGAAGACGACACTGTGCAGGACGCCGATCCGGGCGCACGCGAGCATCGCGACGATCGCTTCGGGCACCATCGGCATCTGGATGGCGACGCGGTCGCCCGCCTCGAGGCCGAGGGACTCGAACGCGTTCGCCGCCTTGGAAACCTCGTCCTTCAGCTGTGCGTAGGTGATGTCCCGGCTGTCGCCGGGCTCGCCGACCCAGTGGATGGCGACCTGGTCGCCGTGCCCGGAATCGACGTGGCGGTCGACGCAGTTGTACGCGACGTTGAGCTTCCCGCCCACGAACCACTTCGCGAACGGCGCATTGGTCCAGTCCAGTACCTGCGACCACTTCGTTTCCCAGTGCAGGCGCTCGGCCTGCTTGGCCCAGAACGCTTCCCGGTCTGCGTCGGCTTCGGCGTAGAAGTCGGCGGTGGCATTCGCTTGCGCGCTGAAAGCCTCACTCGGGGGGAAGGTCCTGCTCTCCGTGAGCAAATTGTCCAGCGCCGGCGACTGCTCGGTCATGGTGCGATGCCTCCTGTGATTCGCGTGTCTTCACGCCCGTTGGCACGCTATCGACGTTACGACGCGAAGTAAAAGGTTGCATCGTGGTTGCGCGCGGCATTCACACGCTTGAGGACAAAGCGGTACGGACCGCCGGCCATTCTGGTCCGGTGAGGGAGTAGACGACGGTGTCACGGATGGTTCCGTCCGGCCGGACGCGGTGCGCGCGCAGCACCCCTTCCCGCTGCGCGCCGAGACGTTCGATCGCCTTCTGCGACTTGAGGTTGCGGATGTCGGTCTCCCACGAGACGCGGTTCGCGCCGAGGTCGTCGAAAGCGTGGCGCAGCAACAGGAGTTTCGACTCGCGGTTGAGCCCGGTCCGCTGCCATTCGGAACCGATCCAGGTGTGGCCGATGGAAACGATCTTGTGGCGCGCGCTCATCGCGTAGAACGACGTCGTGCCCGCGACCTCGCCGGTGCGCGCGTCGATCTGGGCCCAGGCGCGGCGGTCGGCGTCGGCGAGGATGTCTTCGACCATCGCTTCGGCCGCGGAGAGGTCCTGCGGCTGCCGGAGGCTGAGCCAGGTCCAGATCGCCGGGTCGGAGCCCGCGGCGAACAGGCCCTTCGTGTGGTCGCGGGTGAGGGGTTCGAGGCGGACGCGTTCGCCGGTCAAGGTCGCATGGTCGTTCCAGTCGGTCACGATCTTGACGTTACGACCGGCAATGGCCTTACTGGATAGCCAGTTTCGAAGCATTCGAGAAGGCCACTAAGCCGTTGCCTATGCTCGCGGGAACGATCGACGAAGGCGAGGCAGCATGGCCGAGGAGCGGGAAGAGCTCACGTGGGAGTTGTTCGGGACTGCCAGCAGGGAGCTCGCGCAAGCCGTCGCCGACGACGGCTTCGAGCCGGACCTCATCCTGTCGATCGCGCGCGGCGGGCTGTTCGTCGCCGGCGCGCTCGGCTACGCGCTCGACGTCAAGAATCTGCACGTGATGAACGTCGAGTTCTACACCGGCGTCGACCAGCGGCTCGATCTGCCGGTGATGCTGCCGCCGGTGCCGAACGTCGTCGACCTGACGAAGAAGAAGGTGCTCGTCGCCGACGACGTCGCGGACACCGGCGCGACCTTGAAGCTGGTCCGCGACTTCTGCGCCGACCACGTCGCCGAGGTGCGCTGCGCGGTCGTCTACGAGAAGCCGCGCTCCGAGGTCAAATGCGAGTATGTCTGGAAGCACACGGACCGCTGGATCAACTTCCCATGGTCGGTACAGGCGCCCGTGGTGCGGCGCGTGGGCCAGGTGCTGGACGCGTGACTGATCCGCTGAAGCCGCTGCTGGACCTCGAAGGGGTCGCCGCGGCCGCGAAATCGGCGCAGGACGCGGTGTTCGCCGTCCACCGGCTGCCCGCCAACCTGCGCGGTGGCGCGGCGACGGCCGCCGAAGCGTCCGTGCGGTCGGCGCGGGCGTCGGCCGGGATCGAAGGCGCCGCGCCCGAACTGCCCGAATCCGGTGAAGTGACCGATCCGGTGCTGGCGGGCGCGCTGCGCGTCGCGGAAGCGCTGGAGGGTCTGCTCCCGACGTGGCGGCGTGCGCCGTTGCAGGCGTTGGCGCGTTTGCACGTTCTCGCCGCGTCGGACCTGGTGACGGATCTCGACGCGCTGGGGCGGCCGCGGTCGTCCGGTGACGTCGGGCCGCGGCTGGAGATGCTGGCGCAACTGGTCACCGGCGCGACGTCGGTGCCGGGGCCGGTGCTGACCGCCGTCGTACACGGGGAACTGTTGGCGCTCAAGCCTTTCGGCTCCGCGGACGGTATCGTCGCGCGGGCTGCGGCGCGGCTTTCCGCGGTGGCGACCGGGCTGGATCCGAAGGCGCTGACGGTGCCGGAGGTCGCGTACTTCCGGCGGGTGCCGAAGTATCTCGAGGCCGCTTCGGCCTTCAGCTCCGGCACTCCCGACGGCGTCCGCGCATGGCTGCTCTTCTCGTGTGAAGCGTTCGAGGCGGGCGCCCGCGAGGCGAAGTCGATCTCCGATGCCGCCGGCTGACCTCCCGCATTTCGTCCTCTGAATGCGGTGGTTCGCGATACCAACGACCGCATTCAAAGGACGAAATGCGGGAGTGGGGTGAACCCACACGGGATCTTGCCCAGGTGTGGTTCGTGACCACATGGCTTAAGCGGGCCGGGAGACCTAACGTCGTCCGGCATGAGTGGTGCGTATCACAGCGATCTGGCCGGTAAATCCGCGCTGGTCACGGGCGCGGCGAGCGGGATCGGCCTGGCCTGCGCCGAAGCGCTCGCCGAGGCGGGGGCCAAGGTCCACCTCGCCGACATCGACGACGCCGTCGAGAAGGCGGCGGCCGACGTCGACGGCATCGCGCACGTCGTCGACCTCACCGACGCCCAGGCCGTCGAGACCCTCCCGGCGGAGATCGACATCCTCGTCAACAACGCCGGTTTCCAGCACATCGCGCCGATCCACGAGTTCCCGCCGGAGACGTTCACCCGCATCCAGGCGCTCATGGTCACCGCGCCGTTCCTGCTGATCCGCCGCGCGCTGCCGCATATGTACGACCGCGGCTGGGGGCGCGTGGTCAACATGTCCAGCGTCCACGGCCTCCGCGCGAGCCCGTTCAAATCCGCGTACGTCACCGCGAAGCACGCGCTCGAAGGCCTCTCCAAGGTCACCGCGCTCGAAGGCGCGGAGCACGGCGTGACCAGCAACTGCGTCAACCCCGGCTATGTCCGCACGCCGCTGGTCACCGGCCAGCTCCAGGCGCAGGCCGAGGAGCACGGTCTCGAACGCGACGCGGTGATCGAACAAGTCCTCCTACGCCGTTCCGCGATCAAGCGGCTCATCGAACCCGCCGACGTCGCCGCGTGCGTGCTCTGGCTGTCCGGCGAGCACGCCGCCCATGTCACCGGCACCTCCATCCCCCTCGACGGCGGCTGGACCGCCGCGTGAATCCCCAAGAAAGGACGTCTTCGGTGACCACACAGAACCGTGGCTCGATCGCGAAGGTCGTCAGCGCCAGCCTGATCGGAACGACGATCGAGTGGTACGACTTCTTCCTCTACACCTCCGCCGCGGCGCTGGTGTTCGGCAAATTGTTCTTCCCCACCAACGATCCGCTCACCGGCACGCTGCTCGCTTTCCTGACCTACGCCGTCGGTTTCCTCGCTCGCCCGATCGGCGGGCTGGTGTTCGGCCACTTCGGCGACCGCGTCGGCCGCAAGAAGCTGCTGGTGCTGAGCCTGTTGCTGATGGGCGGTTCCACCTGCGCGATGGGCATCCTCCCGACGTATGCCACGGTCGGGGTCCTGGCGCCGATCCTGCTGACGCTCCTGCGGCTCGTGCAGGGTTTCGCGCTCGGCGGCGAATGGGGTGGCGCGGTGCTGATCGTCTCCGAACACGGCGACGACAAACGCCGCGGATTCTGGGCGTCCTGGCCGCAATGCGGTGCTCCCGGCGGTAATCTGCTCGCGACGGCGGTCCTGGCGATCCTCGCCGCGACGCAGTCCGACGAGGCGTTCCTCAGCTGGGGCTGGCGGATCCCGTTCCTGCTTTCCGGTGTCCTCGTGGTGATCGGGCTGTGGATCCGGCTCGCGGTCAGCGAATCGCCCGTGTTCCTCGCGGCGCAGAAGAACAACGCGACCACGCACGCCCCGGTCGTCGAAGTGTTCCGCAAGAGCTGGCGCGCGGTGCTGATCACGATCGGTTCCCGCATGGCGGAGAACGTCTCGTACTACGTGATCACCGCGTTCATCCTCGTCTACGTCACCACCGGGCTGGGCCTGCCGAAATCGGCGGGACTCAACGCGGTGCTCATCGGTTCGGCCGTGCACTTCCTGACCATTCCCTTGTGGGGCATGCTTTCCGACCGGATCGGCCGCCGCCCCGTGTACCTGTTCGGCGCGGTCGGCATGGCGGTGTGGAGTTTCGCGTTCTTCGCGATGCTCGACACGAAGAATTCGGGTGTCATCATTCTCGCGGCGACCGTGGGGCTCGTGCTGCACGGCGCGATGTACGGCCCGCAGGCCGCGTTCTTCTCCGAGCAGTTCCCGACGCGGGTGCGCTACACCGGCCTTTCGGTCGGCGGTCAGCTGTCGTCGATCGCGGCCGGGGCGGTGGCGCCGCTCATCGCGGTCGCGTTGTTCAAGGAGTTCGGCAGCACGATCCCGGTCTCGCTCTACGTGGTCGCGATGTGCGTGCTGACCGTGATCGCCCTGCTCGCCGCCCGCGAGACCAAGGGCGAGTCGCTCCACTCCGAGGTTCTCACGGAGCGCGGCCGCGTGTCAGCATGACCCTTGTGGACAGTTCCGCACAGTTGCGCCGGCTGCTCGAACTGCTCGCCTCCGGGGCGGGCAGCGAGCAGCTGGCGCACGTCCCCGTCGACCCGAAGGCCACCGAGCTGGCGCTGCGGATCCGGGACACCGTCGCGGAGCACCGGCGGCGCGAGGCGGAGCTGGCCGCGTTGTTCGACACGGCGAGCGACCTCGCGCGGCTGGACGATCCGGACGCCGTCCTCCGGTCGATCGTGCGGCGGGCACGGGCGTTGCTCGGTGTCGACGTCTCGTATCTCAGCCTCAACGACGAAACCGAAGGCAACACCTACGTCCGGGTCACCGACGGGTCGGTTTCCGCGCTGTTCCAGGACATCGTGCTGGGCATGGGCGAGGGGCTCGGCGGGCTGGTCGCGCAGACCGCGCGGCCGTACGCGACGGCGGACTACTTCAACGACAAGCGGTTCCGGCACACGTCGTCGATCGACACCGGCGTGCTCGACGAGGGATTGACCGCGATCCTCGGGGTGCCGCTGGCGATCGGCAGCAAGGTCATCGGGGTGCTGTTCGCCTCCGACCGCACCACCCGCGAGTTCTCACCCGACGAGGTCGCGCTGCTGTCGTCGCTGGCCGACCACGCGGCGATCGCGCTGGACAACGCGCATCTGCTCGACGAGACGCGCCGCGCGGTCGCCGAACTGAACGCCGCGAACGCGACGATCAGCGCGCACAACGACGCGATGCGCCGCGCCGAGGACGCGCACGACCGGCTGATGGATCTCGTGCTGCGCGGCGGCGATCTGGCCGAGGTCGCCGCCGCGGTCGCGGACGTCCTCGGCGGTGCGATCGCCGTCTACGACGCCGACGGCGTCGTCCTCGCCCGGACCGGCGGCGAGCTGAACCTCTCGCGTGCGGCGGTTTCCGCGTCCAGGACGAGCGGGCGCGCTGTGTCCACTGAGGACGGTTGGCTGTGCGCGGTCCAGGCGGGGCAGGAATTACTCGGCAGCCTGGTGCTCGGCGGCGGGCGGTCGCTCGGCGAGGCCGATCGGCGGCTGTTCGAGCGGGCGGGCGTGGTCACCGCGGTGCTGCTGATGCAACGGCGTTCCGTCGCGCGCGCCGAGGACGAGGTGCGCGGCGAGCTGCTCTCGGACCTGCTCACCGCGCCCGGCCGCAATCCCGCCGCGCTACTGGCCCGCGGTCGCCGCCTGGGGGTCGATTTGTCGACATCACACGCGGTGCTGGTCGCGCATGCCGACGATGTCTCCCGGCGGAGGCTGGCCACCGCGGCCGCCCGGTACGCGGATCTCGTCGGTGTCCATGCCGACGAGGTCGTCCTGCTGGTCCGCGGCGCGGACGCCGGGGCGCTGGCCAGGTCCGTCGCCGCCGAACTGGCGTCCACAATGGACTGTCCGGTGACGGTGGGCGCGGCGGGGCCGGCTGCGTCACCGAGGGAGCTGGCCGTGGCGCACGCCGAAGCCGCGCGCTGCGTCGCGTCGTTGCTGGCCCTGGGTCGGGCGGGGGAAGGCGCGAGCATGGCCGACCTCGGTTTCGTCGGGCTGCTGCTCGGCGAGCACGCCGACCTCGGCGCGTACGTGACCGCCACGATCGGCCCGGTGCTCGACTACGACGAGCGCCGCGGCACGGATCTGATCGGCACACTCCGCGCGTATTTCGCCTGCGGCGGCAACTTGACGCGCGCGAAGGACCTCCTCCACGTGCACGTCAACACGGTCGTGCAGCGGCTGGACCGCATCGCGTCACTGCTGGGTGAGCACTGGCAGGCGCCCGAGCGCGCGCTGGAACTCCAGCTCGCGCTCAGGCTGCACCGCCTCACCAATGACCGAAACGGATGACGTCGCCGAATTCGCGCCGGGCGATCGTGGTCGCCGACGAGCCGGGCGACGGGCCGGATTCGGCACCGTGTCCGAGCGCCACGACGCCGATCGGGTCGTGATCCTCCGGCACCCCGAATTCGCCGTGCAGCCGCTCCACGCTTTCCGGCGCCAGCCCGAAGAACACCGCGCCGAGACCTTCGTCGACGGCCGTCTGGAGGATCAGCATCGTCGCCATCCCGGTGTCGACGTCCCAGTACGGCACCCGCCACCACGAGTCGTCGCCCTCGGCGAAGCCCTTGTCCGGCTTGGCATAGCGGTCGAGGTACGCGTTCTTGACCGAGAGCGGGACGATCGCGACCGGGGCCGTGGTCACGGTATCCGGTGCCCAGCTCGCCCCGAACTCCCAGAACTTCGCGAGTTCCCCGCCGGTGAGGACGAGAAAGCCTTGCCCCTGTGAGAAACCGGCGGAGGGGCCTTTGAGCGCGTTGCGCAGGATGCGCTGAAGGCTCGCCTCGGCGACGGGTTCGTCGGTGAACTTCCGGACCATGCGACGGCGTCGTACGACGTCCTGGAATTCCATGCGATCAGCTTAGTGCGCAAGTGGTCGCCAGGTCACCGCTCGCACGCGGGATCGTCGCGGAAGCGGGCGGGCGGACGCCGTCGAGCCAGCCTTCGAGCGCGGTGAACGCGGTGCGGAAACACGGGCCGATGGGCCGCAGCTTGTCCGGGGACGCGTCGTACAGGCCGTCGACGTGGTTGCCGTCGACGATCCGGTAGTAGCGCTGGAGCCCGGCGCGGCCCTGTCCGGCGATCATCCGCTGGTAGACGTCGGAATCGTGGGTGATCGGCAGGAGCGTGTCGAGGGTGCCGTGCAGGGTGATCAGCGGTTTGCCGATCCGGCCGGTCAGCGAGATCCGTTCCACCGCGCGGTGCACCGACGGCGGGCGAGCGGCGTAGTCGTAGTCGGTCCCGGTGAACGACGGATCGAATTCGGCCTGATAGATGCGCTGGGTCAGGCCCCAATAGACGTCGTTGTGGTACGGCCAGAGGAATTCCGAACCCGGCGCGAAACCGGCGTCGAGAATTTCTTGGTGGGCTTGCGCGGAACCGGCGGCGTACGCGGGGTAGGCCTTGATCGCGGGCGGCAGGAAGGTGAACAGGTTCGGGCCGTCTTCGTGCCAAAGCGTGCCCTCCCAGTCGATGCCGCCGTCGTAGAGCCACGGCCGGTTCTCGAGCTGCCAGCGGACGAGGTAACCGCCGTTCGACATCCCGGCCGCGAGCGTGCGGCTCGGCAGGCGCCCGTAGCGGTGCGCGACGGCGGCCTTCGCGGCGACCGTCAGCTGGGTGACCCGTGAATTCCACTCGGCGAGCGCGTCACCGGGGCGGCGTCCGTCGGTGTGGAAGTCAGCGCCGGTGTTGCCCTTGTCGGTGGCGGCGAACGCGTAGCCGGCGGCGAGGACCTGGTCGCCGATCGCGCGATCGTTCGCGTACTGCCGTCGCACCCCGGGCGATCCCGAAACCACGAGTCCGCCGTTCCAGCGATCGGGCAGCCGCAGCACGAACTGCGCGTCGTGGTTCCAGCCGTGTGTCGTGTTGGACCTCGAGGAGTCCGGGAAGTAGCCGTCGATCTGGATACCGGGAACGCCCTTGGGGGCGGGGAACCCGGCGGAGGTGAGCCCGGCCCAGTCGGCCTGCACGGTGTGCCCGGTGACCAGGGTGCCTGCGGTCGTCAGATCGTCCAAACAGGACAGTTTTTGGTTCGCCGCCCCGGGCACGCGTACGTTCGCGCAACCGCCCGCCGCCTGGGCGGGCACAGCCAGGGCCAGCATCATCGCGAGGACCAGAAAGAGCCGCATCGGACGACGGTAAGCGGCGTTTTCGGGTGGGGGTACCCGGCGCGGCCACACAAAACGGGCCGCCGCTGTGGTGGTCTTCCACGTGGAAACCCCACGGGTGCCGGTTTTAGCCTCGGATGATGCGAAAACTCCTCATCGGCGCGGTGGTTTCGGCATTGGTCCTTCTTTCTCAGGCTCCGGCACAGGCGGCGACGATCCGTCCGGTGACCGGGTTCGGGAGCAATCCCGGTGCGTTGCGGATGTTCGAATACGTTCCCGACGGGCTGCCGTCCGGACGTCCGGCGGTGGTCGTGCTGCACGGCTGCACCCAGGACGCCGCCGGATACGCGCGCGGCTCCGGCTGGGTCGGCCTCGCGGACCGGCTGCGGTTCAAACTCGTTCTGCCGCAACAGGTTTCGGTGAACAACTTCAGCAAATGCTTCAACTGGTTCCAGACGGGCGACAGCAAGCGAGGATCCGGAGAAGCCGAATCGATCGCGCAGATGACGAGGTTCGCGGCCGGGAGCCGGACGTACGTGACGGGCTTGTCGGCCGGTGGCGCGATGACTTCGGTGATGCTGGCGGCGTACCCGGAACTGTTCTCGGGCGGTGGTGTCGTCGCTGGTTTGCCCTATGGCTGCGCGACTTCGATGATCGACGCGTACTCCTGCATGAACCCCGGCAAGGACCTGACGCCGAAGCAGTGGGGCGACAAGGTGCGGGCGGCGGGCACGGGATCGCGTTCGCCGGTCAGCGTCTGGCACGGGACCGCGGACTACACCGTCGCTCCGATGAACATGCGCGAGCTTGACGAGCAGTGGACCGAAGTCGGTGCGGCCGTCGACACGCACGCTGTCACCGGGATGGGGCACGGTCAGCCGATCGCGCCGGGGTCCGGTTGCGGCCAAGCGGGCCCGTACCTGCTCGACGTCGGCGTGTGCGCCGCGGCGGAACTCGCGGCGAAGTGGCGGCTAGGCGAGGACGGCGTCCAGTAGCCCGGGGAAGCGCGCGTGGACGTCTTCGGTGCGTAGCTCGACCCAGCGGGTCCGGCCCTCGACGAACGTCGTCGTGAGGCCGGCCTCGCGCAACACCTTCCAGTGGTGGGAGAGGGTCGGTGCGCTGATGTCGACGGCGTACTCGGTGATGGCGCAGCTTCGCGGCGAAGGGTTGCTTCGCAGGGCGCGGATCAGCTCCAGGCGCACAGGATCCGCGAGCGCCTGGAGCACCGGCACGATCTCGATCTCGTCGATCGACGGCTGCGGCAGCGTGCTGCTCACGGCACTCCAAACTATTTGACAGTCATCGAACAGTGCCGTCACTATACCTCCCATGACGATTCGACGATCATCAAATGATCGGCTCGCTCTGGGGGCTCTGCTGGTACTCGCCGTCGGGACGTTCACCGTCGGCACCGACGGATTCGTCCTGAACGGGCTGCTGCCCACCATCGCCGCGGACCTGCGTGTTTCCGAAGCGGTCGCGGGCCAGCTGACCACCGTTTTCGCGGTGACCTATGCGATCTCCTCGCCGCTCATCGCGGCCTTCACCGGACGGCTCGACCGGCGCTGGGTGCTCGGCGCGGGAATGGTGCTGTTCACGATCGGCATGGCCGGTCAGGCGCTCGGCGAGTCCTTCGCCGTGGTCGCCGTCGCCCGCGTGCTGGCCGCCCTCGGCGCCGCCGCGTTCCAGTCCAACGCCTACGTCCTGGCCGGTGCGCTGGCGTCGGACGAGCGCCGCGGCCGCGCCCTGGCCACGGTCTCCGCCGGGATGAGCGTGTCGATGGTGCTCGGCGTGCCGATCGGGGTGCTGGCCGGGAACTGGTTCGGCTGGCGCACGGTGATGTGGGGGATCGGTGCGGTGGCGGTGGTCGTGACGCTGCTCGTGCCGTTGCTCCCCGGGCTTCGGATGCCGACGGTTTCGTTGCGTGACAGGCTCGCCGTCGTCGCGCGGCCGCCTATCGCGCGCGTGCTCGGCGTGAGCGTTCTCGGTACCGCTGCGGGCTTCGCGGCCTTCGTGTACTTGCCGGTGCTGGTGGCTCCGGTGGCGGCCGGCGCGATGATCTCGTGGCTGCTCGTCGGTTTCGGGATCGGGCAGATCGCGGGCAACGCCTTCGCGGGCCGGGCCACCGACTCGCTCGGCCCCGCGCGCGTCCGCGCGATCTCGCTCATCGGGACGGTCGTGACGCTGGCGCTGTTGGACGTCGCCGTGCTGAGCCTGCCCGGCTCGGTGGTCTTCGCGCTGGCTTCGGGAGTGTTCGGCGGGATGCTGATGGTGCCGCAGCAGCACCGGCTCTTCTCGCTGGCGCCCGACGCGCCGACGGTCGCCATGGGGCTCAACGGTTCCGCGATCTACGCCGGTGGCGCCCTCGGGGCCGCGCTGGGTGGCGTCGTCCTGTCGTCCGCGGGCGTCTGGTGGGTCGGTCCCGTTGCCGCCTTCGTCGCTCTGCTGGGCTTCGGGCTTTCGGTGCCTTCGCGGGCGAAGGTGGCCCAACCTGCCTGATCCGGAGGGGAGCAAGGGACCTTTGCTACCACTTCTCTGTGCTGTGGTGTCCCCAATGTGCCATTAGGGACGCTCAGCGTCTCCAATGCCACATTGGGGACACTATTCGACGGACCAGCGCTCCTCGATCCGCGCGAAGCGCCACACGAGGAGCGCGAAGAGCCACGTAAACACGAAGAGGGCGACGACCGCGTAGCCCACGTAGTCCAGGCTCAACGATCCGATCGCCGCGAGCGGCCCGGTCGTGATGCCGAAGCGTTCGGTGATGATCGAGATGACCTCGATCGTCCCGATGAGCAAGGCGACCGCGACGGAAAGCGCCGTCACGGTGAGGTTGTAGTAGATCTTCCGCACCGGCTTCGCGAAGGCCCAGCCATACGCGTAGTTCATGAAACAGCCATCGGCGGTGTCGAACAGCGTCATCCCCGCGGCGAACAGGATCGGCAGCACCAGGATCGCGTACCAAGGCAGCGAGAACGCGGCCGCCCCGCCGGCGAGCACCAGCAGGCTGATCTCGGTCGCGGTATCGAAGCCGAGGCCGAACAGCACACCGATCGGGTAGATGTGCCAAGGCTTGCGTACCGCTTTGGTGGCGCCTCGGAGCAAGCGGTTCATGAAGCCGCGGTTGTCGAGTTGCCGCTCCAGCGCCGCTTCGTCGAGCTCGCCGCGCCGCATCCGCCGGAACACCTTCACGATGCCGACCAGCACCACCAGGTTCATGATCCCGATGAGGTACAGGAACACCGCGGAAACCGACGTTCCGATCAGCCCGGTCGTCTCGTGCAGCGCCGACGAGTCGTCCTCGACGGCGCCGGCCAGCGCCCGCACGCCGAGCGACAGCAGCAGGCACAGGGCGAACACGATCGTCGAATGGCCGAGGGAGAACCAGAAACCGACCGAAAGCGGCCGTTGCCCGTCGGCCATCAGTTTGCGGGTGGTGTTGTCGATCGCGGCGATGTGGTCCGCGTCGAACGCGTGCCGCATCCCGAGCACGAACGCGGTGACGCCGAGGCCGACCCCGAACACGCCCGTGGCGCCGAGCTCGTACTGGCGCGGCGCCACGAAAAGCGTCAGGACCCCCCAGCCGATGACGTTGAGCAGCAGGATGAACCCGGCCATCCCGGCGACGGACACCCGTTCGCGTCGCGTGAGCGCGAGGCGTCGGGATGAACGGGTCTGTCCGCCGGTGTTCAGCTCGCGCGCACCCGAAGGGAGTCGAGAGCCTTCCGTACGTGGCCATCGTTGGCCGCCAGCGCCTTCGCCGCACTCGCGACGTCTTCGCCGGACAGCAGGTGGACCAGCGCGACCTTGAGGTCGCCGTCGGCCTCGGTGAGCGCGTCGGAGCAGTCCGCCATGCTCATCCCGGTGGCCTCGCGCAGGATCCGGATGGTCCGCCCGCGCAGCTTGGCGTTGGTCGCCCGCATGCTGACCATCAGGTTCGAATACGTGCGGCCGAGCTTGATCATCGTCGCGGTGGAGAACGCGGTGAGGATGATCTTCTGCGCCGTGCCCGCCTTCATCCGCGTCGATCCGGCGATCGCCTCTGGGCCGGTGTCCACCGCGATGAGGACATCGACACCCGGCGGCGTCACCGTCGCCGGATTACCCGACACCAAGGCGGTGCGGGCACCGAGACGGCCGGCCGCGGCCAGCGCGCCGAGGACGTAGGGCGTCCGGCCGGACGCAGTCAGCCCGAGCACGAAGTCGCCGGGCGCGACGGACTCGGCCACCTCGGCGGCTCCGGCCTTCGCGTCGTCCTCGGCGTCTTCGACGGCTTGGCGCAGCGCGCGTGCGCCGCCCGCGTGATGCGCGATGAACCAATCGGCGGGCACGTTGAACGTCGGCACGAGCTCCGCCGCGTCCAACGTCGCCAGCCTGCCGGAGGTGCCGGCCCCGAAGTAGTGCACGCGGTGCCCCGACCGCAGCGCTTCCACGGCACCCTCGACCGCCCGCGCCACCTGCGGCAGCACCGCGGCGACGGCTTCGGGGACCCGGCGGTCCTCGGCGTTGATCGCGCCGAGGATGCCCATGGTCGACATCAGGTCGATGTCGGTCGTCCGTGGATTGCGCTGTTCGGTTGGCGAATCGACGTGCACCACCTGGCGTGGGACGGTCATCATGCGCCTCACTTTTTCGCTCATTTGCCGGTTTCCCGCGGCCGCCGCCTGCCGTCGGGCCGGACACCCAGACGGTGCGAGCCAACCGCGTCCCTGGTCGCGTCGAGAGCGTTGACCGACGCGTCCATGTGCCGCTGCGCGACACCGATGAACAGGCAGTCGATGACGGTCAGCTGCGCGATGCGACTGGCGGTCGCACCCGAGCGGAACGTCGTCTCCCGCGCGGCCGTGGTCAGTACGTGGTCGGCGACCTCGGTGATCGGCGAACGCGGGAAGTTCGTCACGGCGACGGTGATCGCGCCGTGCTCGCGGGCCACACGCAGCGCCTCGACGGTGTCCGTGGTCGCGCCCGTGTGGGAGATGCCGATCGCGACGTCGCCGGGGCTCAGCACGGCGGCCGAGGTGAGCATGATGTGCGTGTCCGACCAGGCGAAACTGACCCGCCCGATGCGGTGCAGCTTCTGCTGCAGGTCCGCGGCGACGAACGCGCTCGCGCCCACGCCGTAGACGTCCACGCGGCCCGCGCCTGCCACGATGTCGATCACGCGCTGTAGCGACGGGACGTCGAGCTGGTCGGCGGTCTCCTCCACGGCACGGGCGTCCGCGAAGCTGACCTTGCCGATGACCGCGGCCAGGTCGTCCTCCGGGCCGATCTCGCCGCCGAGGTTGCGGGTCGACCGCGCCTCGGACCGGGCGGTGTCGGCCGCCAGGGCGATCCTGAGCTGCGGGTACCCGCCGACACCGACCGCCTTGCAGAACCGCGTGACGGTGGTTTCGCTGGTGTTCGCCGCGAGCGCGACCTCGGTGATGCTGCGCCGCGCGACCTGCGCGGGGTCGTCGAGGACGACCTTCGCGACGCGCTGCTCGGCCCGGGCGAGCCCGGGCAGGAGGGAGCGAATCCGGACGAGCGGGCTCGCGTCAGCGTCCCGTGTCGGCTGCGCCGGCACGGCCTCGGACGGTGCGGCCGCGATTACGGAATCGGTATCGCCCACCGTGGGAAAGTTACTAACCGTTGGCATCTGCGACAAGGCTACCCACACCCTTCGGGAAGATCGCAACCTATCCGTGTCTGCGGATTCGATTTGCGATTAATCGTTGACCAGAAAGTCGCTAACCAGGTCGAGGCCGTTAACGAGGTCGAGCTAACGACTTGGCAACTTAGTGTCGCGACGCAAGGGGCTGTGTACCGGTCAACGGGGCGGTCCGGTCAGCGGATCGGAGCTACTCGGTTACCTACTGCTCAACTTCCACCCGGTAGCGACGAAAGTAGGCGGATTATGCTCACTGTCCAGCAGTGTGCGGCCGCGTTCAGTGACTTTCACACCATCCAAGGAAATTCCTCGTCCGGTGTAACGGGCATCGGTCGTGTAACGCCAGCGGAGGGTGATTTGTGAGCTTTGTGACACCTCGGCGGCCGCCCGCCACCAAGCCCGGTGGCCGTGCCCGCCGAGACCGGTTTGGTCCCCGATGGGAGCGCCTGGTCCGCTTGCACGCAGAGTAATCGTTTTCCAGGTGGCTCCACCGTCGGTACTTATTTCCAAGAACAGAGAGTCCGACGGCCCCTCGGTGTCCACGAAGGTGTCGAAGGAGACCTTCAGCGGCCCGCCGCGCGTCTGCAACGCCGGAGTCGTGAGCGTGGCCGTGGAGACGTCCCCGGCGCCGCTGAACCACGCGTCGCGGCCGTGCGCCGGGCGGACCGCCATCGCCTTCGCGAGCGAGCTCGCCCACGTCTCCCTGGCGATGTTGATCGAGCCCCAGTTCCGTGTCGGATGCACGCGGTTGGTGAGCAGGATCGCGAACGACCGCGACAGCGGGTCGATCACCAGCGAGGTCCCGGTGAACCCGGTGTGCCCGGCCGTGGACGGCGCCGACAGCGCGCCCATGTACCAGGGCTGGTCGAGCTCGAAGCCGAGGCCGTGCGCGTTGTCGGGGAACTTGTGGTTGTAGTTCGTCAGCATCGCCCGCACGGTCTCCTCGCGCAGGATCCGCTGGCCTCGGTACGCGCCGCCGTTGAGGATCGTCTGCGCCAGCACCGCCATGTCGGCGGCTGTGGAGAACACGCCCGCGTGCCCGGCGACACCGCCCAGAGACCAGGCGTTCTCGTCGTGTACTTCGCCGCGTACGAGCCCCCGCGGCGGCTTCGCGGCGTACTCGGTCGCCGCGACCCTGGCGAGTTTCGACGCGGGCGGGTTGTACCCGGTGTCCACCAGGCCCAGCGGGGCCGAGATGCGGTCCTGGACCACCTTGTCCAGCGGTGCCCCGGCCACCTTCTCGACGAGGAAGCCGAGCGTCAGCAGGTTGATGTCGGAGTAGAGGTACGTGCTGCCCGGCGGGTTCTTCAGCGGGCTGTCGAGGACGGCCTTGCGGCGCGAGGGGATATCCGGGTAGCCCTCCCATAGGGACGGGAGCGGTGTCGCGGCGAAGCCCGAGACGTGCGTGAGCAGCTGCTGGACGGTGACGGCCTCCTTGCCGTTCACCCCGAACTCCGGCAGGTACCGCGCCACCGGCGCCGAGATCTCCACCTTGCCCGTCTCGGCCAGCTGCATCACCGCGATGGAGGTGAACAGCTTGGAGATCGACGCCATGTCGAAGATCGTGTCCGCGCGCATCGGCACCTGCTGCTCGGGCGGCAGCTCGGTGCCCTTCGCGTCGGCGTAGCGGACAGCGCCACCGACGGCCTGGCGCTCGACGACCACGCCGTCGTGCGCGAGCAGGCCGACCGCTCCGGAGAAATGCGGGTGCCCGGTGGCGTCCGGCTTGGTCCAGCTCTCGATGAACTGCTCGGCCGCCTTGATCGGCGCCGGGTCGAGACCGACGTCGGGGGGCGCGCCGTCACGCAGGACGGTGGACGCGGGCGCGAAACCTTCGCGCGGCTTGTCGAACCGGCCCGCCGCGCGGTCTCGCTGGGCTTCGCTCCCCGGAATCGCCTGTGCTCCCGCCGTCGACAGCGTGGTCGCCGCGACCAGTACGGAGACGGCCGCGATCAGGATCTTCCTAACACGCAAGGTCGTTCCTCTCAGCGGTAGATGAGATGGCGACGGCGTTTCCGGTCGAACTCGGCCAGTTCGGCCTGCCAGGACCCGACGATCTCGTCCACCCCGGCGCCCTTGTCGACCATCGTGCGCAACCTGTCGGAGCCGGAGAGCTTGTCGAGGAAGTTGTCGGGCCGCCACTTGAACTTGTCCGGGTGCAGCTGCTTCGCGGTGACGAACATGGTGACCGCGGTGCGGATGGCGTCGAACGCCCGCGGGTCCGTGACGGTCACCTGCACGCCACCGCAGGGCTCGTTGACGAACTTGCCGAACGTCGGCACGAAGTACGCCTCGCGGAACTTCACGCCGGGCAGCCGAAGCTCGCCGAGCTTCTCGCGCCAGCGCCAGTCGAGGCCCGGCGCGCCGATGATCTCGAACGGCCTGGTGGTGCCCCGGCCTTCGGAGAACACGGTGCCCTCGAACATCCCGGTGCCGGGATAGACGAGCGCGGTGTCCGGCGTCGGCATGTTCGGGCTCGGCGGGACCCACGTCAGCCCGGTGCGCCCGAAGAGCTGGTCACGTCGCCAGTCGCGCACTTCGACGATTTCGAGCTTGCCCGGCGTGACGCCCTCGGCGGGCAGGAACTCGGCGGCGAAGAACCGCGCGAGCTCGCCGACGGTCATGCCGTGCTGCTGCACGATCGGCTTCCGGCCGACACCCGAGGCGAACGCCGGGTTCAGCATCGGCCCGGCGGCCTTGCCGCCCAACGGGTTCGGCCGGTCCAGCACGACGACCGCCGCGCCGGTCTTCGCCGCCGCGACCATCGCCGTGTACAGCGACCAGATGTAGGTGTAGAACCGCGCGCCGACGTCGGCGATGTCGAAGACGACGGTGTCGACGCCCGCCTTCGTGAACATCCCGGCGAGCTTCGTCGCGTCGGCGCCGTACGCGTCGTAGACGGGTACGCCGGTGCGGGGATCGGTGTAGTCGCCCTCGGAGCCGCCCGCTTGCGCGCTGCCGCGGAACCCGTGCTCCGGCCCGAACGCGGCGAGCGGCCGGACACCGGCGGCGACCATCGAATCGACGATGTGGTCGCCGCTCGCCAGGACGCCTGTCGGATTCGACAGCACGCCGAGCTTGCGGCCGGACAGTGGTGCCCAGCCCTTGGCGGCGAGCACGTCCGCTCCGGTGCGGGTGAGCGGGGGACCTTTGCTCTCGCTTTCCGGCTGGGCCCCCGCGACCGAGGACCCGGCCGTCAGCGCGGGGACCGCGAGCGCGCCGGTGGCGAGGAAGTGGCGGCGGTTGAGGTTCACCAGGTCAGCCCGTGGCCGAAGGGGTACTTCACCGTGCCGACGTCCTTGCCCGCGGGGACGTCCACCGGCAGCTTGCCCTGCGGCGTGACCTTCCCGAGGATCACCTTCGCCAGCGCCTCGAGAGAAGGCGAGATGTAGCCGTACGTGGCGAGCCACGTCTTGATCGGGTTCTCGTAACCGGCGTCGTACGGGATCTGGGCGGCGACCGCGACGACGGGTTTCCCGGTGTCGGCCAGCGCCTGCAACAGCTTGCCCTGCAACGGATACGTGCCGACGTTGTTGGTCAGCACGACGACGAGGTCGACGTTCTTCGCCGCCGCGACGGCCTGCGCGATCTGGGCGTCGGTCGGCGTCTGCCCGGTCTGCAGCGCGGTCGCCTGCGTGCCGTGCGCGGTGAGCTTCGAGGCCAGGGACGCCGTCGTGCTCACGCCCCAGCCGGTCACGAGCGTCTTCGCGGGCTGCTGCTTGAGCGGAAGGACACCGCCGTCGTTGCGGATGGCGGTGACCGACCGGTCGGCGATGCCCTGCGCGGTCGCGAGGTTGGCCGGGGTGCCGACCTTCGTCATCACCTTGGCCGGGTCGACGAACGGCGAGGTCAGGATGCCGCGGTTCAGCTTGAGCTTGAGCACCCGCAGGACGCTCTCGTCGATACGCCGCTCGGTCAGCTCACCCTTGCGGACGGCGTCGAGCACCGAGTTGATCGCGAGTTCGAGGTTCACCGGCATGAGCAGCTGGTCGACGCCCGCTTTGAGCGCGAGCACCGGGATCTCCGCGTCGGTGTGCATCTCGCGCACGGCGTCCATCGAGAGCGAGTCGGTGACGACGACGCCGCGGTAGCCGAGCTCCTCGCGGAGTTTGCCGGTGAGGATCGGCTTCGACAGCGTCGCCGGCTCTCCCGACGGGTCGAGGCTGGGGAATTGGATGTGCGCGCTCATGATCGAGTCGATGCCCGCCTTGATGGCGGCCTTGAACGGCGGCACGTCGGTCGCGCGCCAGCTGTCCTCGCTGCGGTCGATCCTGGGCAGCTCGTGGTGACTGTCGGTGGCCGCGTCGCCGTGGCCGGGGAAGTGCTTCGCGGCGGCGGACACCGTCTCGGAGCGCCGTCCGGAGTTCTGGAAGCCCCTGACCTGGGCCTCGACGAACTGGCTCGCCAGCTCCGGGCGGCCGGAGAAGGACCGGACGCCGATCACCGGGTTGGCCGGGTTGGAGTTCACGTCGGCGTCGGGGGCGAAGTCCTGGTTGATGCCGACGGCGCGGAGTTCGTGCCCGAGGATGCGGGCGGCCTCCTGCGCGGCCTTGGTGTCACGGCCGGCCGAGATCGCCATCGCGTTCGGCAGCTCGGTCGCGGGGGCACCCATCCGGGTGACCGTGCCGCCTTCCTGGTCAGTCGCGATCTGCAACGGGATGCGGGCGCCGCTGCGGAGCGCGGCCCGCTGGAGCCCGTTGGACAGCTTGGCGACCTGCACCGGGTCGTCGAAGTTGTCGCGGCTGTCGTTGTTGAAGTAGATGACGCCGCCCAGGTGGTACTTCTCGATCACCTGCGCGGGGGTGTCGACGCCGAAGTCGGCCTGGTTCTTGGCGTTGACCTCGTCGGCGGACTTCCCGTTCACCCACGTGACGAACAGCTGCCCGACCTTCTGCTCCAGGGTCAGCCCGCGCAGCGTCCGCTGCGCCTCGACGTCCGCCGTCACCGGCCGCGCGGTCGCCGGAACCGCCGAGACGCCCAGGGTGAGCAGGCCCGCGAGGGGCAGGGCGAGCGCATGGATCCTCCGATGACGGGCGTGCGCGGTTCGGGTCGTCACCTCAAGCCTCCCAGATTCGTGCCTGACTCTCAGGTGGAAAGAAGTCCACCTGGAAGCACTGATATCCGGAAGCTACCCACGAGCACTTTGCTTGTCCATCGGCCACCCGCACGAACGGTCCGTTCATACACAAAGGGACGCGAAGGGGCCTGTCACGCTTGAAATCGGGGGTAAAACACTGGCGGCGCCCGTCGGCAAGAAGCCGGCGGGCGCCGCCAGTCAGTGCGGACCACTCGGGCGACCAAGCGTGCAACTCTGGTCGTACCTTCATGGACTCGGCGTCCGGCGTCCCGGTACGCAGTCCCTAGACGACGAGCCTCCCGCGGCGCGCTGCGCGTGGGTACCCGGTGTCCGCACACGGAGATTCGCCGGGGTGGAACAGGCTTCTCTTCTACCTGTTCCCTGGCCGACCGAACGTCCGCACCTACTTTCTACGCCGTGAGCCGGGTCACTTCAAGTGCGCAGACGGGTGCACCGGTACAGAGGCTCGATCTAGTGACACGAGCACCCTCAGCGACGGACAATTCGCGGCCCTGACTGCGAAAACCGGTCCGGTACCGCCGTGTGGGTGCGCGCTCAGCGGGTGCGTTTGCGCCGGTTGTAGCCGTACCAGGTGGCCCCCGCGGCGACGGCGCCGAGCGCGACCAGGCCGGCCGAGCGCGCCGGGATCCGGGTCCGCAGCGACATCGGGTGCTCGAAGGCGAGGATATCCCAGCCCTGTTCGGTCGCGTGCTTGCGCAGGACGCGGTCGGGGTTGACCGCGTGCGGCCGTCCGACGACCTCGAGGAGCGGGATGTCGGTGCTCGAGTCGGTGTACGCGTGGCACTGGGTGAGGTCGTAGTCGTAAGTCGCGGCGAGCTGCTTCGCGGCGACGGCCTTGTTCTCGCCGTAGCAGTAGAAATCGACTTCGCCCGAGTAGCGACCGTCCACAATCTGCATCCGGGTGGCCACGCTGCGCGTCGCGCCGAGCATTTCGGCGACCGGTGCGACGACCTCCTCGCCGGTCGCCGACAGCACCACGACGTCGTGCCCCTCCGCGCGATGCGAGGAGATCAGTTCCGCCGCCTCCGCGTAGACGAGTGGGTCGACGACGTCATGCAGGGTTTCGCGGACGATCGCGGACACCTGCGCGACGTCCCATCCGGTGCACAGCGCCGAAACCTCGGCCCGCATCCGCTCGGTCTTCGCCGCGTCCGCGCCCGCGAGGGAGAAGACGAGTTGGGCGTACGCGCTCCGAAGCGCGGCTCGGCGGTTGATGAGGCCTTCGCGCAAAAGCGGCTTGCTGAAGGCCAACGCGCTCGATGACGCGATGATCGTCTTGTCGAGATCGAAGAACGCCGCGACCTGGCTGGGCGTCGTGCTGGGTCGGTCCACTCGCCAAGGATAGGAGAGCCGGACGGGCGCGCGCCCGTTGGTCGACCACGATCGGGATGGCGCGGTGGAAAATTCACGACCGCCCACTCGGTCCGGCGCGTCGTGCCGTTATCGAATTGTGGGTGCGGAGGTCGCCCGCAACGGGCCGGTACCGGAGTTACAGTGAGATTGTCCGGTGTTGCACCGGGCCCAGGTTCAGTCCGACCCCCCGGGGCTGAACCCCAGGCGGCCCTCGTCCCTCCCCCCTGGCGAGGGCCGCCTCCTCGATCCCTTGTGGCGTCAGTGGTTCAGACCTGGCCGGTCAAGAAAACCTCGCCCGGATAAGGCCGAAACCGGCCGAAGTTCGTTAACTTTCTTTTCTCTCAACCATTTTCGCGCTCATTTCCGGATGCGGATCCGTAGTGGAAAGGGGACCGACAAAACCGTGGGAAACCGGTTTCCCACGGCGGAGTTGTCCACAACACCCCGGTTGTCCACAGGTGGGGCGGAATGGCGTTGTGCGCGGCGGGGAGCGGCGCGACCGTGGAGTCATCACCCGAGTCCGACCGAATCACTGGGGGAATCATGACCGTGGAACATCCGCTCGTCGTCGCAGGCGACGACATCCTGCTCGACGAGATCCTGCGCGTGGCCGCGGCCGCGGGCTGCGAGGTCGAACGCGCGCCCGATCTGGACGCGGCACGCGGGAGGTGGGCCCGGGCGCCGCTCGTGGTGCTCGACGAGGAAGCCGCGAGCGCGCCGAATCGCCTGCTGCGGCGGAACAAGGTCCTGCTGATCTGCAAGGGCGCGCCGACGCCGGTGACGTGGGAGCGCGCCTTCAACACCGGTTCGGAGAAGGTCCTTTCGCTCCCGGACGAGGAAGCCGACCTCATCGGCGAATTCGCCGACGTCGTCGACGGGCCGGCGCGTGACGACGGCGTCGTCATCGGGGTCGTCGGCGGGCGCGGCGGTGCCGGGGCTTCCGTGCTGGCGGCCGCCGTCGCGTACCAGGCGGAGAAGTCCGGCACCGGCGGGCTGCTGGTCGACTGCGACCCGCTCGGCGGCGGAGTCGACGTCCTCCTCGCCGCCGAACGTGATCGCGGGCCCCGCTGGCCGGAGCTCGACCTCGGCGGCAGGGTGTCCATGGCCGCGTTGAGCGAAGCCCTGCCGCGAAAGAAATACCCGACCGGGTCGCTGTCCTTTGTGTCCTATGGAAGGGAAGGGCGCGGCCCCGGGCCCGAGGCGATCGAGGGCGTGCTGAACGCCGGACGGCGGGCGGGGCGGACGGTCGTCTGCGATCTGCCGAGGTATTTCGGTGCCGAGACGGCCGCCGTGATCGGGCGGGCCGATCTCGTCGTGGTCGTCGTCCCCGCGGAACTCCGTGCCTGCGCCGCGGCGAAACAGGTCCTCGCCAGGCTCGAGCTCCACGCGACGAGGATCGGTGTCGCGGTCCGAGGCCCGTCGCCCGCCGGGCTGATCCCCCAGGAGATCGCCGACGCCGTCGGCGTCCCGCTCATCACGTCGATGGGCCGCGAGCGGTCCCTCTCGGTGGCGCTGGACCGCGGCGAGTTCGTCCCGAGACATCGCGGGCACCTGGCGACGGCCGCCACCGAAGTCCTCGCGGCGGCGCGCGGAAACCTGGCCGGTGCTTCGAGATGACCGAAGAGCTGGTCGAGCGGGTCCGGCGGCGGCTGGCCGGATCGGCCGCCCCGGCGGATCCGGTGAGCGTCGCGCGGGCGGTCCGCGCCGAAGCGGGCGGCGCGCTCGGGCAGGACGCTGTCCTCGGAGCGGTCCGGCTGGCGCGTGACGAGTTCGTCGGCGCCGGCCCGCTCGCGCCGCTTCTCGAAAAGCCCGGCGTCACGGACATTCTCGTCACCGCTCCCGACAAGGTCTGGGTGGACACCGGTAAAGGCCCCAAGGAGACGGAGATCCGTTTCGCCGACGAGGAAGCGGTCCGCAGGCTGGCCCAGCGGCTCGCCCTCGCCGGCGGGCGGCGCCTGGACGACGCGCAACCGTTCGCCGACTGCTGGCTTCCGGGAGTCGGGCCGCACGGCCGGGTCCGGATGCACGCGGTGCTCCCGCCGCTCGCGCCCGCCGGGACCTCCCTCTCGCTCCGCGTTCTCCGGCCCGCCACCCATGATCTCGCCGAACTCCGATTGCGCGGGGTGTTCGGCACCAGTGGCGCGGATCTGCTCGACTCGGTCATCCGGCGACGGCTCGCGTTCCTGGTCTCCGGTGGCACCGGGGCGGGCAAGACGACCTTGCTCGCCGCGTTGCTCGGCGCCGTGCCCCCGTCCGAACGCATCGTCTGCGTCGAGGACGCCGGAGAACTGCAACCGGACCATCCGCAGTTCGTCAGCCTGCTCACCCGCCCGGCGAACGTCGAGGGCGCGGGCGAGGTCGGACTCAGCGAACTGGTGCGGCAGGCGTTGCGGATGCGCCCGGACCGCCTGGTCGTCGGAGAGGTGCGCGGCCGGGAGGTGATCGCGTTGCTCAACGCGATGAACACCGGGCACGAGGGCGGTGGCTGCACCCTGCACGCCAATTCCTCGGAGGAGGTCCCCGCGCGCATGGAGGCGCTGGCCGCGCTCGGCGGGCTGAAACGCGACGCGCTGCACAGCCAGCTGACGGCGGCGGTGCGGGTGGTCCTGCACATGGTCCGGCTGCCGAGCGGGATCCGGCGGCTGGACGAGGTCGGTGTCCTGCGGTCCTTTCGAGGTGAGGCCAAGGTCGTTCCGGTTTGGAGCAAAGGCACCTGGATCGGCGACGAGACTCCCTTCGAGGAGCTGGCGGCATGAACCCGTGGTTCCTGCTCTCCTGCGGCGCGGGCCTGGCCTGCTGGCCGAAGCCGATGGTGCGCGCGCCGATCGCCTGGCGTCCGCCACGGGCGCTCCGGACGGGCTGGTGGCCTCTGCCGGCGCTGCTCGTCCTGCCGTTCCTCGGGATCGGCTGGGCCGTCGCGACACTCGTGATCACCGTGTCCGTCCGCCAGGAGGTCCGGTCGCGAGCGCGGGCGAACGCGGCGCTGGCCGAAGCCGAGCTCACCGCGTCCGTGTTGCGGACGATGATCGGGGAGCTCCGCGCGGGCGCCCACCCGGTGACGGCGGCCGAAGCCACCGCGGAGGCGATACCGGCGGCGTCCGAGCGGCTGCGCGGGCTCATCGCGGCCGCCCGGCTCGGTGGGGAAACCGCCGCCGACCCGGACGCACCACCGGCTTTGGTGAACGCGTGGACGCTCGCGAACCGGTTCGGGCTGCCGATGGCCGACGTGCTCGACGCCGCGAGACGGGACGCGGAGGCGGGGATCGGCTTCCGCCGCCGGCTCAAAGCCAAGATGGCCGGTCCCCGGGCGAGCGCCGCCGTACTCGCGGCCCTCCCGCTGGTGTGCCTGCCGCTCGGCGAGGTGATGGGAGCGGGCCCGGTCCACGTCCTCACCGGGACTGGTGCCGGCCAAGTGCTGCTCGTCGTGGGCAGTGGGCTGATCTGGGCGGGCACGGCCTGGTGCCGGGCCCTGACCGGGCGGGTGGCGTCATGCTGACCGGCGCGGCGTTGATCCTGCTGGGTGGTGCCGTCTTCTGTTGGCCACGCGTCGCGGCCGGTGGTGTAGCACGGCCAAGCCGGCTTCTTACGCGGCTTCGGGTGCGGTCGCCCCGGGACAACGGAACCTTCGAACTCGTCCGGTCCGCGGCCACCCTCGATCTGCTGGCCGCTTGTCTGGCAGGCGGGCTGCCGGTGCCCGTCGCGCTCGAGGCCGTCGTGCCGACCGCTTCACCGAAGACCGCGGCGGCTCTGCGTTCGGTGGCGTCGCATCTCGCCGTGGGCATCGCACCGGCGGAAGCCTGGGCGCCGGTCCGTGACCGGCCCGGCCTGACCGAACTGGCCGTCGCCGCCGTCCGGACGGCGCGGGCGGGCACCGCGCTCGCCGCGCACGCGAAGGATCTCGCGCGAAGGCTGCGCGAGTCGCTCTCCGCCGAAGCCGAGGAACGCGCGGAACGGGCGGGAGTGCTGCTGGCGGCACCGATCGGCCTGTGCTTCCTCCCTGCGTTCCTCTGCCTCGGTGTCCTCCCTGTCGTGCTCGGCCTCGCCGGTCGTCTCGACTTCCTCTGATCGAAAGGCGCTCCCATGTCCAAGCTCCCCACCTTCCGCGAAGACGACGGCATGGCGACGATCGAATACGCCATCGCCACCCTGGCCGCCGCCGCGCTGGCGACCGTCCTCTACCTGATCATCGACAGCGAAGCCGTCCGCGCCGGACTCACCTCGCTCATCGAGCGGGCCCTGTCGGTGAAGTTCTGATGCGCGGCGATGACCGCGGCTCCGTCACGGTCGAGGCCGCGCTCGGAATCGGCGCGCTGACCTTCGTCTCGGCTCTGTTGCTCGCCGGGATCGGGGCCGCGTCCGATCAGCTCCGCTGCACCGACGCGGCCCGCGAGGCCGCCAGGTTGCTCGCCCGCGGCCAGCCCGCCCGTGCCGAACAGGCGGTCTGGGAGATCGCGCCGTCCGGCGCCCGACTGGACGTCGTCCGCGAAGGCGACACGATCACGGCCGGCGTCGAGGCCGAACCGGTCGGCGGGCTCCTGCCGGGTATCCGGCTGCGCTCCAGCGCCTTCGCTGTCGCCGAGCCGGGGAGCGGGCCGTGACCGCGGACGATCGCGGTGTCGCGACCGTGTGGACCGCTTCGATGGTCGCGGTCCTGGTCTGCGCGGCCGCGTTCGCCTTCTGGATCGGCGCCGCCGTCACGACCCGGCACCGTGCCGAGGCCGCCGCGGACCTGGCGGCGCTCGCGGCGGCCTCACACGCGTCGGACGGCCCCGCCGCGGCCTGTGAACGGGCGAGGCAGGTAGCCGTCCGGATGTCGGTCACGTTGCTGACCTGCCGGTGGGAGCGCGGTGATGCCCTGGTCGAGGTGCGCTCGGAGCCCTCTGGGCGGCCGGCGGTCACCGGACGGGCGGAGGCACGGGCCAGGGCGGGGCCGGTCGACCGGTCACCGTGACGGAGCTCCCACGGCGAACGGTCGCCGGGCGGTGACCGGCCGGTAGTACGCGCGAGTAACCGCTGCGCGCGAGCAGCGGTCGTTGACGCGCGGCGAGCGGTCGAAGCCATGATCAGCTCACCGCCGAACGGCCGCCCGCCGCTCGTCGAGAGCGCGGGCACCCAGGCGAGAAGCCCAGGTCGGCTGCGACGAACGGCTCGGTACCGGTCGTGCGGGCCCGTTGACCGGACGTCCGGCGTTCGGTCCGTCCGGTCGCACTACCGCGCGTTCATCGCTAAGTAACCGCCGGTTGTCGCGTGAGGTCTTCTCCCGATGTGCAACTTGCCGTTTATTGAGATGTGCGCCACTTCGAAAAGCTCGCCGAGGCCGGTGCGACCGAGACAGACACAGGACAGAGTTGACCTGAGGCAGGGACAGTAATGTTGGACGCGAATTGGCCGGACAGCTGGCGGGGCGCCTTCCGCATCGAAATGCGTGCGGAGGCGATCGGACTCGCCTGGCGTGGCTGGCCGGTGCTCCCGGGTGCCGAGCCCGCGGCGCTCACCGCCGAAGGTGACGACCTCACCTGGCGGCGTCCCGTCCCGGCCCAGGACAACTGGCGTGAACTGACCGAGACCCACCCGCACGAGGTCGCCACCTGGTTCGGCGACGACACGCACAGCCTCCTCGTCGCCACCGGCACCGTGCTCGACGCCATCGAGGTCGACGACGAACTCGGCAAGGCCGCCGCCCGCCTGCTGCGCGCCACCGGACACCCCGCCCCGATCGTCGCGATGCCGAACGGCCGCTGGCTGTTCCTCACCACCGTCGCCACGAGCATCCCGCGGGAACTGGCCGACCAGGCCTCGATCCAGTGGCACGGTGCGAACGGCTACATCCCGCTGCCCCCGTCGCCGTTCCAGCACGGTGTCGTGCACTGGCGGGTCAAGCCCGAGGTCTGGGGCTGGCAGCTGCCCGAGGCCGCCGAGGTGCACGACGTGCTCGTCCGTGCGCTGGCCGGTGACCAGGCCGTCGCCCCGGTGGCGAGCCTCAGCACCGCCGCCTGATCAACCCACAATTTCAAGCCACCCCGTGGCCGGACCCGGACCCGTGCTGACGCAAAGCCCCGAGCACGGTGTCCAGAACGGCCACCGCCCCCGCCTTGTCCAGCGGATCGTTGCCGTTCCCGCACTTCGGCGACTGGACGCAGGACGGGCAGCCGGCCGGGCACTCGCAGGAAACGATCGCCTCCCGCGTCGCGGCCAGCCAAGGGACAATCGCGGCAAATCCGCGGTCGGCGAATCCCGCACCCCCGGGATGGCCATCGTGCACGAACACCGTCGCCTCCCCGGTGTCTTCGTGCCACGCGGTCGACACCCCGCCAATGTCCCAGCGGTCGCAAGTAGCGAACAGCGGTAGCAGGCCGATCGCCGCGTGCTCGGCGGCATGCAGGGCACCGGGGACGCGCGCCGGATCCAACTCGGCGCCCGTCCCCGGTGCCCCGCCAAGTTCCTCGGTCCCCACCCTGGAGCCTCCGGTCCCCACCGGCTCCAGTGCTTCGGTCCCCGCCCGATGGCCCCCGGTCCCCGCCACGCCATCGGACGCGCCGAGCAGCTCGGCCGAGATGGTGTACCAGACGGCACGGGTGTGCAGGCTCTGCTCCGGCAGATCCAGCGGAGTCTGGTCCAGCACCTCACCGGACGGACGCCTCCGCAAGTAGCCGACCACTTGCGAGCTCACCGAAACCTCGCCCAGGTTCACCGTGACCCCGCCGTGCACTCGCCTCTCTTCGGTGCGCAGCACGCTGATGTCGACGATCTCGCGCGGTGACGTGGTCCAGTCCGGATCCTCCGCGTGCACCAGGGCGAGCCCGGTCTCCAGATCCAGCTCGTCGACCACGTAGGACGAACCCTGGTGCAGGTACACCGCGCCGGGATGGACCGCGTAGCAGGCGGAACCCGGGTCCACCGTGCCGAGCATCCGGCCGGAATCGGCTTCCACCACCGCGATCTGCTCGCCACCGGACCCCCGGATGCCGACCTCGGCGTGCGGCCGGTCGCGCGAGGTCCAGTACCAGCCGCTCGTGCGGCGGCGGACGATCTTCTCCTTGACCAGATCGGCGAGCACGGCACGCGCCGAGTCTCCGCCGAAGGCCGCGACCTCCGGCTCGGTCAGCGGGAGTTCGGCGATGGCGCAGGCCAGTTGCGGCCCGAGCACATACGGATTCGACGGGTCGAGGACGGCGGCCTCCACGGGACGGTCCAGGATCGCTGCCGGATGGTGCACGAGATAGGTGTCCAGCGGGTCGTCGCGGGCCACGAAGACGACCAGCGCCGCGTCGCCCGCGCGCCCCGCCCGTCCCGCCTGCTGCCAGAACGAGGCGAGCGTGCCCGGATAGCCTGCCAGCACCACCGCGTCCAGACCGGCGATGTCGACGCCGAGTTCGAGCGCGTTCGTCGTCGCGACACCGAGCAACCGCCCGGACAGCAACGCCGCTTCGAGGGCACGCCGTTCCTCCGGCAGATACCCGGAGCGATACGCGGCGACGGATTCGGCCAGTGAACCGTCCACTTCGGACAGAATTCGCCGTGCGCCGAGCGCGGTCAGTTCAGCGCCTCGCCGAGACCGGACGAACGCCAGTGAGCGGGCGCCTTCGATGACCAGCTCGGCGAGGATCCGGGAAGCCTCGGCCCCCGCCGAGCGCCGCACCGGTGCCCCGTTCTCGCCGGAGAGCTCCGACAGCAGCGGGGGTTCCCACAACGCGACCGTGCGGGCACTGCGCGGCGAGCCGTCCTCGGTGACCGGGACACAGTCCTGCCCGGTGAGCTTCGACGCGAACGCCGCCGGGTCCGCGGTCGTCGCGGACGCGAGGACGAAAACCGGCGAAGCGCCGTAGTACGCCGCGACCCTTCGCAGCCTGCGCAGCAGCAGCGCCACGTGGGAACCGAAGACACCGCGATAGCTGTGGCATTCGTCGACGACGACGAACGAGAGCCGCCGGAAGAACCGCGACCAGCGCGCGTGCGACGAGAGGACCCCGCGATGCAGCATGTCCGGGTTCGTGAACACCCAGTTCGCGTGCGCGCGGACCCAGTCCCGCTCCTCCAGCGGGGTGTCGCCGTCGAACGACGCGGCCCTCGCCTTCTTGATGTCCAAAGAGGACACCGCGCGCAACTGGTCGGCGCCGAGCGCCTTGGTCGGCGACAGGTACAGCGCCGTGGCCCGCTCGTCCTCGACCAGTGCCGTGAGCACCGGCAACTGGTACGCGAGCGACTTGCCCGACGCGGTGCCGGTCGAGATCACGACGTGCTCGCCTTCGCGGACCAAGGACGCGGCCTCCGCCTGATGCCGCCACGGCGCCTCGACCCCGTTCGACTTCAGCGCCTCGACGACCGGAGCCGCCGCCCACTCCGGCCAGTCCACGGAATCCGCCGGACGAGCAGGCAACTCGGCCACATGGGTGACCGGGTACAGCGAAGCCGGGATCCCCGCCGTCGCGCGGTCGAGAAGCCGCCGGCCCTTGCCGGAACTCACCGTGCCGTCCACCTCCGGAGCTTCGCACAGCGCACCGACAGAAACGGGCACTGGAAGAGGCCTTCGATGATCGATACAGTGACCAGCCTCACAAGATCACGGAACGTACGGTGGCGGGGACGCCTTGCCGTCCGCCATCCCACTACCAATACACTCCCGCAATCCACACCGTCTGTGGCGAGCGTCATGTGAGACGTGCCTTGCAGTGCGACTAGCGTGACGTTCGGCTCAGATCCCCATGCCAACGCCCGAGCCGCCGGTTCCATCGGCGGATCGTCGTTGGCCAACGGCGACGTCTCCAGGAGGACGAATGTCCCGGCAGTTCCTCGCGGAGGGCGAACTCACGCTCTCCGGAGGTGGTTACACCATCGTCGGTGTGATCGCCGTGGTCGCCCTTGCCGCACTGGTCATCGGCTACGTTCTGCTCAAGGAGGTCCTGGCCGCCGGCCAGGGCACCTCCAAGATGCAGGACATCGCGAAGGCAGTGCAGGAAGGCGCGGCTGCCTATCTCAAACGGCAGCGCAACACCCTCGTGATCTTCGGGGGAATCGTGTTCGTGCTGCTCTTCGCCTTGCCGGCCGATGACTGGAACGAGAAGATCGGCAGGTCCATCTTCTTCTTGGTCGGCGCCGGATTCTCCTTCGCGATCGGCTATCTCGGCATGTGGCTGGCGACGCAGGCGAACCTTCGTGTCGCGGCTGCTTCGCGCGAGGAAGGTGGCCGCGAGAAGGCGATGCGCCTGGCCTTCCGCACCGGTGGCGTCGTCGGCATGATCACCGTCGGTCTCGGCCTCTTCGGCGCCGCGGTGGTCGTCCTCGTCTACACCGGACAGGCTCCGAAGGTGTTGGAGGGCTTCGGTTTCGGTGCCGCGCTGATCGCGATGTTCATGCGTGTCGGCGGCGGTATCTTCACGAAGGCCGCCGACGTCGGCGCGGACCTGGTCGGCAAGGTCGAGCAGGGCATCCCCGAGGACGACCCGCGCAACGCGGCCACCATCGCCGACAACGTCGGTGACAACGTGGGCGACTGCGCCGGTATGGCGGCGGACCTCTTCGAGTCGTACGCGGTCATGCTCGTGGCGGCACTGATTCTCGGCAGCACCGCCTTCGGCGTGCACGGCCTGATCTTCCCGCTCATCGTTCCCGCCATCGGCGTGATCACCGCGGTCATCGGTGTCTACATCACCAAGGCCAAGGCGGGTGAAGGCGGTCTGGTCACGATCAACCGCTCGTTCTACATCTCCGCGGTGATCTCCGCGGTGCTCTCGACGATCGCCGCGTTCGTCTACCTGCCCGGTTCGTTCTCCGAGCTGACCAGCGGCGCCACCAGCGAGCCCGGCAACCCGGCGCTGATCGCGACCATCTCGGTGATCATCGGCATCGTGCTCGCGGCGGTCATCCTCAAGCTCACCGGCTTCTACACCGGCACTGAGCACAAGCCGGTCAAGGAGGTCGGCAAGTCCTCCGAAACCGGTGCGGCGACGGTGATCCTGGCCGGTATCTCGGTCGGTTTCGAGTCCGCCGTGTACACCGCGCTGGTCATCAGCGCGGCCGTGTTCGGCGCGTACCTGCTCGGTGGCGGCGTCGCGCTGTTCGCCGTGGCGCTGGCCGGTACCGGTCTGCTCACCACGGTCGGCGTCATCGTCGCGATGGACACCTTCGGCCCGATTTCGGACAACGCGCAGGGCATCGCCGAGATGTCGGGTGACGTCGACGAGGACGCGGCGCAGATCCTCACCGAACTCGACGCGGTCGGCAACACCACCAAGGCCATCACCAAGGGCATCGCGATCGCCACGGCGGTCCTCGCGGCGACGGCGCTGTTCGGGTCCTATCAGGACGCGATCAGCAAGGCGCTGAAGTCGATCCCGGAGGCGGCGCAGGCCAGCGCGTCCGCGCTGAACTTCTTCGTCAACGAAGTGGTCAGCCCGAACACCCTGGTCGGTGTCATCATCGGTGCGGCGGTCGTGTTCCTGTTCTCCGGTCTCGCGGTCAACGCGGTGTCCCGTGCCGCCGGTGCGGTCGTCTACGAGGTGCGCCGCCAGTTCCGCGACATCCCGGGGATCATGGAGGGCACCACCCGTCCCGAGTACGGCCGGGTCGTCGACATCGTCACGCGCGACTCGCTGCGTGAGCTGACCACGCCCGGTCTGCTCGCGGTCTTCGCTCCCATCGCGGTCGGCTTCGGCCTCGGCACCGGCGCGCTCGCCGGTTACCTGGCCGGTGCGATCGCTTCCGGCACCCTGATGGCGATCTTCCTCGCCAACTCCGGTGGCGCCTGGGACAACGCGAAGAAGCTCGTGGAGGACGGAAGCCACGGCGGCAAGGGTTCGGACGCGCACGAGGCCACCATCATCGGTGACACCGTGGGTGACCCGTTCAAGGACACCGCCGGTCCCGCGATCAACCCGCTGATCAAGGTGATGAACCTGGTGTCGGTGCTGATCGCCCCCGCGGTCGTGCAGTTCTCGATCGGCGCGGACGCGAACGTCGCCGTCCGGATCGGGATCTCGCTGGTCGCCGTCGCGATCATCGTCGCGGCGATCGTGGTCTCCAAGCGGCGCGAGTCGGTTCTTTCCGACAACCCCGCGCAAGCGAAGGCGTAACGGTTTCTCCACCGCCGGGCCCGCCACGATCCTTCGTGGCGGGCCCGGCGTCTGTCCGGCGCAGGCTAATCTCTGCCCGTCACGCCGATCCGATCCGGGGGAGCCCCTGCCATGAGGCGTTCGATCATCCTGTTCGCCGCAATTCTCCTGCTGGCCGGCTGCGGTGGCGCCGAGCGGACAGCCGCCCCTTCTCCTTCTTCTCCCGCCCCCGCAGCCGGGAGTTCCTGGATGGACGGTTTCTGCGGTTCGCTGATCGACTTCGCCAAGATCGGCGATTTCCGGCTGCCCGACTTCGAACAGGAAGACGTCGCCAGTGCGCGGAAGGTGATGGACGAGGCCTTCGGGGTGTTCGCGCCCGGTTTCGACAACGCCGTCACCGGTTTGGGGCAGCTGGGCCAGGCGCCGAGCGCGGAAGCCGACGCGGCGCGCAAGAGCATCGTCGACGCGCTGACGCCGATCCGTGACAAGGTGCTCGCCGCCAAGGCCGCGCTCGACGCGGCGCCGAAGGACGACAAGGCCGCCGTGGCGGCCGCCGCGGTTTCCTTCCGGCAAATCGGATCCGACATCAACGACATGCCCGACCCGTTCCAGCAGCTGGAAACGAACGTTTCGTTGAAAACGCTCGCCGCGCAGGCCCCGAACTGCAAGAAGCTGCCTTCCTGACTCTTATTTCCGCCGCGTTGATTTGCATTGCCCCCCGGTATCGGTACCGTCGGGGGCCAGCCGGGAAGTCGTCAGGTCGGGAGGTGTTTTCGTGCGGCCGCGGTTCACCGTCCTTGCCGCGCTAGCAACAGGTATCGGACTCGGCCTCGCCGGGTGCGGGCAGCAGCCCGCGGTGACTTCCCACGCCAGACAAGAAGGTCTCGCGACGGTCAGCGCGTCGGAGGCCGACCCCGCCTCCGCTTGGACGGAGGGATACTGCGGCGCGGCGGGCGGCCTCGTCCGGACGCTGGCGACGCTGCCCAGCGTCGATCCGAGCACGCCACAGCAGGCCTCCCGTACCTCCAGCGAGCTCATGACCTCGGTGGTCGAAGGGCTGGATCGCACGTCCGCCGCGTTCGGGAATCTCGGCCCGGCGCCGGTCGCGGGCGGGGACAGCTCGCGTACGACGGCCATCGCCCAGCTCGAAGGCATCCGCGCTCGTGCTGACGACGTCCGCCACCGCCTCGACTCCTCAAGCGACCCCGAAGCGACGAAAACGGCGCTTCGTGACGCGAGGACGTCTCTCGACGAACTAGACCGCCTCGACCTTCTCAGGGGCCTTAACGACGTCCCTCAGCTCGCCGCGGCGAGCAGCCGGATCCCGATTTGCCAGGAATTGGTCAAACAACCTCGCTGAGTCACCCCTCGATCACTGGCCATGAGTCGAACTTGTGTTCTATTCTGTCCGGGTGGACGGGACGATCTCGCTCTTCTCGGCGGAGGCGAGCGGGCCGGGGCTCGCCGACCTCGCCGGTGTGCTGTGCGGGCCCGGGCGGATGACGGGCTTCGGGCGGACGGCCGCGCGGCTGTCCGCCGTGGTCGACGAGCCGTGGCGGGCGGGTGCCCTCGCCAGGGAATGCCGTCGTCGCGGCGCGGAGGCGCAGGTCTCGGCCGCCGAATGCGGGCGGCCGCTCGTGAGAACGCCGTTCCGGGTCGACCTGCTGTCCCTGGAGCAGCGCTGGAACCGTGGTGAAGAGAAGGTCCTGCCGGAGGGCTTCCGGCTCGACGGGGCCATGTTGAGGATGTGGGCGCTGGCGGCGGGCAGTCCCCAGGGCAACGGCTACCTGCTCGCGCTCGATCCGGAGGCGCCGGAGACGCACGAGCGGCTGATCACGGCGCTGGCCCAGCTGGGCGTACCGGCGAAGGCGCAGAAGGGTGAAGAGGCGCTGCTGCGGGTCACCGGGCGGAGGCGGCTCGCGCACGTGCTTGAGCTGATCGGAGACGCGCCGGCGGGTGCCGAGCCCGCTTGGCCCAGCCTCGTGCCGGTGGTGCGTGCCGGTTGAGCCACGTAGGCGGTGAGGGCGGTTGGGCCCCGCCGTGCCCTGGTGCCTGCTGCCGAGCGATTTCCTGTGATCAGACGGCCGACTCGCGTGACCAGACGGACGACACGCGTGATTGGGGAGACGGCGCGCGTGATCAGGTGGACGACTCCCGGCGGAACCCGGGCACGGGAGTGTCGTCCATTCAGTCACGCGTGTCGTCCGTCTGATCACACGAACCGGCCGTCTGATCACGCGAGAAGGCCCTCTGGTCACGTGCGGCCGGCTGGGCGGCACATGGGCCTCGTGAGTGGTTAGGACGGTTCTAACCGTCCTAACCACTCACGAGGGGTGAGGTCAGGGTTTCGGAGCCCGGCAGTCCGGGTTCGCCAGGTCCAGTTCGCTGTGCGAGAGACAGGAGGTCAGCTGGTAGGTCTGCTGCCCGTAGTTGATGCCCTTCCGCACGGTCACCTTCCCGGCCGCGTCGACCTCGCACGGGTTGTTCATCGTGCACCGCTGGCCGCTTTCGTTGCCGGTGTTGTTGACGCCGACGACCTTGCCCGTCGACCTCTCGACGATCGGCGACCCCGAGGTCCCGCCGATCGTCTTGCACGCCGAGGTGTACCTGATCGAGTCCTTCCAGACCCAGTTCGCCTCGCGCAGTTCGTGGACGAAACCGTCGACGTTGCAGGAGTAGATCTTCTTCCAGTAACCCGACACCACGTCCATGGCGATACCCGTCGACGGACGGGTCGGCGAGAGCGTCAGCGGGGCGATACCGTAGGCCGACTTGATCTTGGCGTAGCTGGTGTCGAGCTGGTAGAGCGAGACGTCGGTGTCGGTCATCGTCGCGTAGAGCAGCTTCTTCGCCTTGAGCGTGCCGAGCGAAGAGCGGCCGTCCTTGGAAAGCAGGCTGAAGGTCCGCGTGGACGGTTTGTCGACGATTACTTCCCCGGGGTCCGGGAAACCTTCTTGCAGGCAATGCCCGTTGGAAAGGACGAGGGCCGGGTCGTCGAGGCTCGCCTCGGGCGGTTTGACCACCGACCCGGAGCAGTTCGACAACGCCACGGTTCCGGCGAAGGTGGTCGTGGCCGCCTGCGCCGGCGCGGTGCCGACCAGGGCGGACGCGGTCAGCATGGCGAACAGTGTGCCGAGGAGTCGTCGGGTCACGTGGGGTCCTTTCGGGTCGGCATGGACATCAAGTGAAGCGTTGGCGGGCGGCGAGCCACCACCGTCGAACGGAGGGTGTTCGCCCCGTCACGCGGGACCCCGGGCGGACGTGTCCGACATCACGTGCTAGGTGTTGAAAGGAAACATCGACGAGGTCAGCGGCGATGCGCTGGACACACGATCGGCGGCGTGTTGCACCACCTAGCCGTGGTCCGGGCGGTGCGAGCGTGCACACTGACGGGTCGAGAGGCGGCGCGAAGGCGCCGAAGATGAGCGGAGAGCAGGACAGCGTGGCAGGAGCACGGACGAAGAAGACCGCGGCGTCGGACGACGGCGCGGGCCGTCGTCGGCTGGTGATCGTCGAGTCGCCGACCAAGGCCCGCAAGATCGCCCCGTACCTCGGCGGTAACTACGTCGTGGAGTCCTCCGTCGGACATATCCGCGACCTTCCCCGCGGCGCGGCCGACGTCCCCGCCCAGTACAAGGGCGAGTCGTGGGCGCGGCTGGGGGTCGACGTCGACAACGACTTCAAGGCGCTCTACGTCGTCACGCCGGACAAGAAGTCCAAGGTCACGGAGCTGAAGGGGCTACTGAAGGACGTCGACGAGCTCTACCTCGCCACGGACCCCGACCGCGAGGGCGAAGCCATCGCGTGGCATCTCCTGGAGACCCTCAAGCCGAAGGTCCCGGTGCGCCGGATGGTCTTCCACGAGGTCACCGAGCAGGCGATCCGCGCCGCGGCGGACAGCACCCGCGAGCTCGACGGCGACCTGGTCGACGCGCAGGAGACCCGCCGCATCCTGGACCGGCTCTACGGCTACGAGGTCTCGCCCGTGCTGTGGAAGAAGGTCATGCCGAAGCTTTCGGCGGGCCGCGTGCAGTCCGTCGCGACCAGGATCGTGGTCGAGCGGGAGCGCGAGCGCATGCGCTTCACGTCGGCGTCGTACTGGGACATCTCCGCCACGATGGACGCCGGCGCCGACGCGTCGCCGCGCAACTTCCCGGCCAGGATGATCGCCGTCGACGGCGCGCGCCTGGCCACCGGCCGCGACTTCGGCTCGGACGGGCAGCTCAAGGCGTCGAACAACGAGATCCGCGTGCTGGCCGAGGCCGACGCCGTCCGGCTGGCCGAGGGGCTGAAGAACCGCGACTTCAAGGTCGCGAGCGTCGAGGAGAAGCCGTACACGCGCAAGCCGTACGCGCCCTTCATGACCTCGACCCTGCAGCAGGAGGCGGGCCGCAAGCTGCGGTTCACCTCCGAGCGCACCATGCGGATCGCGCAGAAGCTGTACGAGAACGGGTACATCACTTATATGCGTACCGACTCCACGACGCTGTCGGAGTCGGCGATCTCGGCGGCGCGCAGCCAGGCGACGCAGCTGTACGGCAAGGAGTACGTCTCGCCGTCGCCGCGCCAGTACACCCGCAAGGTGAAGAACGCGCAGGAAGCCCACGAGGCGATCCGTCCTTCGGGTGAGGTCTTCCGCACGCCGGGCCAGGTCGCGAAGGATCTGGACACCGACGAGTACCGCCTTTACGAGATGATCTGGCAGCGCACGATCGCGTCGCAGATGGCGGACGCGAAGGGCACCACGATGTCGGTGCGCATCGTCGGCACCGCCACCAGCGGCGAGGAGGTCACGTTCGCGTCGTCGGGCCGCACGATCACCTTCGCCGGGTTCCTCAAGGCGTACGTCGAGGCCGTCGACACCGAGAGCGGCGGCGAGGCGGACGACAAGCAGAGCCGTCTCCCGCAGCTGGTCAAGGACCAGGCGCTGACCGCGACCGAGCTGAGCCCGGACGGGCACACCACGTCGCCGCCGGCGCGCTACTCGGAGCCGAGCCTGGTCAGCAAGCTCGAAGAGCTGGGCATCGGCCGCCCGTCGACGTACGCGTCGATCATCAAGACCATCCAGGACCGCGGCTACGTGTGGAAGAAGGGTTCCGCGCTGGTGCCGTCCTGGGTCGCGTTCGCCGTGATCGGCTTGATGGAGCGGCACTTCGAGCGGCTGGTCGACTACGACTTCACCGCCGGCATGGAGGACGAACTCGACCGCATCGCCGCCGGTGACGAGCACCGCACGCAGTGGCTGTCGAAGTTCTACTTCGGCGGCGACATGGGCGTCGACGGTTCGGTCGGCCGTCTCGGCGGGCTGAAGAAGCTGGTCGGCTCAGGGGTCGAGGACATCGACGCCCGCGAGATCAACTCGATCCCCCTGTTCACCGACGCCGACGGGCACACCGTCGTCGTGCGTGTCGGCCGCTACGGTCCGTACCTCGAGCGCGAGGTCGACGGGACGTCGCAGCGGGCGAACCTGCCCGAGGACCTGCCGCCGGACGAGCTGACCAAGGACATCGCGGAAAAGCTGTTCGCGACGCCGCAGGAAGGCCGCGTACTCGGCAAGGACCCGGTCAGCGGGCACGAGATCGTGGCGAAGGAAGGCCGCTTCGGCCCGTATGTCACCGAGCTCCTGCCCGAGCCGGAGCCGCTGCCCGAAGGCGCGACGGCCGCGCAGAAGAAGGCCGCCAAGGCGAAGCAGCCGAAGCCGCGGACGGGCTCGCTGTTCAAGTCGATGTCGATCGAGACGATGACCCTCGAAGACGCGCTGAAGCTGCTCTCGCTGCCGCGAGTGGTCGGCAAGGATCCGGAATCAGGTGACGAGATCACCGCGCAGAACGGGCGCTACGGGCCGTACCTGAAGAAGGGCACGGACTCGCGTTCGCTCACGACCGAGGACCAGCTGTTCTCGATCACGCTCGAAGAGGCGCTGAAGATCTACTCGGAGCCGAAGCAGCGTGGCCGGTCCGCGACCGCGAAGCCGCCGCTGAAGGAGCTGGGCGACGACCCGGTGTCCGGTAAGCCGATGGTGGTCAAGGACGGCCGCTTCGGTCCGTACGTGACCGACGGCGAGTACAACGCGACGCTGCGGAAGTCGGACAGCATCGAGGAGCTGACCGCCGAGCGCGGCGCCGAGCTGCTGGCCGAGAAGCGCGCGAAGGGCCCGGCGCCGAAGCGCAAGGCTCCCGCGCGGAAGACGGCGGCGTCGAAGACGACGGCCACCAAGACGACAGCGGCCAAGAAGACCACCGCGACCAAGTCGACCGCGACCAAGACCGCCGCGGCGAAGAAGCCCTCGACGCGCTCGACGGCCACGAAGACGAAGTAGCTCCCTCAAGTGCGATGGAAGGGGCCTCTCACAGCGAATTCGCTGTGAGAGGCCCCTTCATCGCACGCGGGGCGGTTGTCAGGAGCGAAGGTCCGCCCAGAAGCCGCACCGGTGATCGGTGTCGTGCGCGACAGGCCGGATCGCGTCCGGCGCGAGCGAAAGCACGACGCCCGGATTCCAGCGGGGTGACCCCGGCGAGTTCGGATCACCCGTGCGCATGAACGTGGTCCAGTACGCGATCATCTGTTCCGAAAGGCGTTTCTGCGCCTCGTCGAGCGACTTTTCGACACCGCTGAGCTCGAACAGAAAGACCAGGTCGAGGGCGTGCGCCGCGCCGTGCGGGAGGCCGGGCGCCTCGATCCGGTTCACGTTGGGGGCGTTCTTGTCGTCGAATTCGTAGGCGTACAACGGAGTTCGCCGGGAAAGCAGCCTGTTCCCCTCCGCCGTCGGGCAGGCCCACGAACGGTCGGTGGTGACCGTCGCCCACGCCATGGCCGGCGAAAGATAGTCCCGCGACGGATACTTCGCCGCCACCTCGTCCGCGTGTTCGCCGAAAGCGTTGCGCAGGAACTCCTGATAGCGCTCTTCGGTGATCGGTTTGTGCTGGGCGACGCCTGCGATGAACGACCTCATCTCGTCGTGCGTGCCACCCGAAAGCACCGGTACGCGGTGAAAAGCGCCTCGCCGCACGGCTTTCGCGGGATCGGACGGCAGCAACGGCGTGTGATAGGTCAGGTGATTGGCGAACGACTGGTGGTCCTTCAACAGATCCGCGGCCGGAAGACGGCGCAGGCAGCCGAGCGCGTCCGGCCCTTCGCAGCCGTGGCTCGCGGCCATCGCCGCGCCGTCGGCTTCGGTCTTGGCGAGCGGCGAGTACGGGGTCTGCGCGGGCTGGTTCGGGATGAGACCGCCGGGTGGCCAGTTCAGCAGGCAGGAGCCGGACATGATCGCGGCCTTGTGGAACAGGCCGGCCGCGGCGGGCGAGGTGAGCAGTGCGCAGGTGCTCATCCCGCCCGCGGACTGCCCGGCCAGTGTCACGTTCCGCGGGTCGCCGCCGAACGCGGCGATGTTGCGCTGGGTCCAGCGCAGCGCGGAAAGCTGGTCCATGAGCCCGAAATCGCCGGAGCCCGCGAGGCCGGGATGACCGAAGTAGCCGAACACGCCGAGCCGGTAGTTCGTCGTCACCACGACGACGTCACCCTGGTCCGCCAGCCGTTGCGCGCCGTAGAGGCTCCCCGCGTCCATCGTGTAACCGCCGCCGTGCAGCCAGACGAGCACCGGCAGGCGACGGCTCCCCGCGTCGCGCGGCACTGTGACGTTCAGGAAAAGACAGTCCTCGGCGCTGCCCGGCAGATACTGGGTGCAGGCGGGGCCGGGTTTCGTCGCGTCGGCGACGTCCTTCCACGGTTCCGGCGGGCGCGGCGGCTTCCAGCGGTCCTCGCCGACCGGTGGCGCGGCGAACCTGATCCCGTTGAACGTCCTGGTCGGTCCGGATTCCACGCCGCGGACCGGCCCAGCGTCGGTGCGCACGACGAGCGGGTCCGCGGGGGCGACGATCGTGAGAAGGCCGGTGACGATGGCCAGCACGAGATGCATGAGAGGTCCCTTCAGGAGGCCGCGAGACGGCGCCACAGCCCGACGCGGCGGAAATAGAGGTGTTGCAGTACCTGCACGGCGACGAACGTGACGCCGTACAGCGCGGTGCCGAGGGCGGGAACGGAGTCCACCGGCAGCGTGTACGCCAGCAGGACCCGCCCGGCGGCGTCGGCGATCAGGGCGACGCCCCACAGAACGGTCGCGACCCGCCAAGCGCGCCGGAACCACGCGTGCCGCGGCCACAGTTCGTCCCATTCGCCCGCGCGCAGGCTGTCCGCGAATCGGCTCTTCGCGACCATCGAGCGGGCCATGCCGAACGCGAGCGGCCTGGAGAACAGCAGCGAGACCAGGAATCCGGCGCCGATCACCCCGGTGACCCAGCCCGCCTTCGCCAGCATGAACCGCGGGCTGCCGGTGACGAAGGAGAAGCCGGCGCTGACCGCGAAGATCGTCAGCACGAAGATCGCGAGCGTGTCGATCTTCCGCCACCGGATCGCCCGGTAGAGGACGAAGAGAACGGTCGGCAGGGCACAGAGGGCGAGCGCGAAGAGCGCGCCGACGCCGAAGCCGCGAAGCACGTAGTACCCGGCGACGGGCACGACGACCTCGAGCAGCACCACACCCCACTGACGGATCACGGGATCACCGCCTTCGGGTCGCCAGATCGAAGAGGGTCACCAGTTCGGCCGCGTAGGTGGTGAGGTCCGGTTCCGGTGTTCCGGCGAGCAGGAACACCGGGCCCTCCACCGAACGCCGGATGGTCGTCGCCATCACGTGGACGTCGAACTCGCGGAACTCGCCGGACTCCTGACCCCAGCGCAGGATCCGTTCGACCGGTTCCAGCGCCGCCCGCTCGTTCGCCGGGTCGTAGTCGAGGGCGCCGCCGAGGAAGATGTTCAGCAACGCGCGCATCCGGGTCGGCTGCGCGGCGGCGAACTCGAGGTTCGCCTCCAGATACGTCCGCAGCGCCTCGCTCGCGGACGCGGGTTCGCTCATGCGCTCGGCCATGAACGCGCCGATCTCGCGGAAGACGTCTTCGAGGACCGTGCGGACGAGTTCCTCCTTGTTCGCGAAGTGGTACGAGATGAGCCCGGTGCTCGACAGATTCGCCTGTTTCGCGATCCGGGCGAACGACGCGCGGGTGTAGCCGAGCTCGGCGATCGTCTCGATGGCCGCGGCCACGATCTGTGCGCGTCTCGCACTCTCCGTGAACGTCTTCGCTTTTGCTTGCATGAGCAAAAAATAGCTCAGCCGAGCAAAAATGTCGACCGGAAACCGCTCGCCGACCGTTCGCCGAACGGCCTCACCCGTTCGAACAAAAGTTCTAAAAATTGTCGGTACCAGGGTGTTCAATGGTCAGGTGAGCACTTCAACGACCGGTTCTTCCACGACCGCTGTCTTCGACGTCATCGACGAGGTCATCGCCCCGCTGGCCGCCGAGGTTCCGGAGCGTCCCTCGGTGATGGAGTTCTACGATCCGGAGCTCGCCGTGCCGCCGGTGCTGGCCGACGAGGAGCCGACTCCAGGGCTCACCCTGGCCGAGGAGGTGGAGCAGTACACCCGGTTCGTGAGCGGGATGGCGACCATCGGGCTGGCCCCCGGCGGTGAGGTCACGCCCGAGGCCGTCGGGCTGTATCGCGCGCTGCGCGGCGGGTTCATCCGCGGCGTGGTGACCGGGGTGTTCCCGTCGCGCGCGGAGCCGTGGGAGGTGCGGTTCTTCGGCGACGAGGACTACACGACGGTGCTGAACAAGCTCGGCAAGCGAGCGCGGCTGCGGTCCGGTTTCCTCAGCGCGCTGCCGGGCTGGGTGTTCGACGGGCTGCCCGACCATCCGCCCGGCACCGGCGAAACCGTGCGCATCGTGACGGACGCGGGCGGGCTGATCCCGGTGCGGGCGCGGGAAGCCGTCGAGGTGATCCGCGAGGGCGCTTCCCGGCCGCGGCACGGCACGGTCCTCGTCGATCTCGCGGTGCGGAACGCCATCCTCGCCGAGTACCCGCACGGCGCGTTCGGCCTGGTGGACAACGACCTCGGCCGGTACCAGTTCAGCGCGGCGATGGACGGCGACGGCCGCTGGACGCTCACCTGGGGCCCGGCCAGCCGGTCGACGGCCGAGCAATGGATCGTGAAGGCGGTGCAGAACCATGCGTGAACCGGCGACCGTGAAAGAACTGATGGGGCGCGCCGCCGGGCCGGTGCTGCGCGCCGTGCCCGAGCGGCGGAGCGTGTACCTGGGCTACGACCCCGAGATCACCGACGACGAGATCCGCCGGCTGTGCCCGTCCTACGACGAGCCGGGGGATCTCGTCACCCAGGCCGAGCGGTACGCGGCCAAGGCGGCGATGCTCGAAGAGGCCGGGCTGATGGAGAACGGTGAAATCCATCCCGCGGCGGTCCAGATGCACGGCGTGATGCTGCGGGGTTCGGTGCGAGGTGTCCTCACCGGTGTCTTCGCGTCCGCGCCCCGTTCGGTGCGCGTCGATTGCTACGGCGACGGGCAGCAGGCGGTCGTCTGGCGGATGAGGTCGGGCCGGCGGACCACGTTCAGCCTGAGCGATTTCGGCGAGCTGGGCGCCCGCGTCTTCGGCGGGCTCCCGCACGTCCCCGCCGGTGAGACCGAGCCGATGCGCATCAGGATCGACGGGCACGGCGTGCCGTTGCCCGGCCAGGACGAGGAGGTCGGCCTGGTCGCCGACACGCTGAACCGGCCGCGGACCGGCACGGCGATCCTCGATCTGGTCGCCTTCGGCGGGCTGAACGCCGAGTACCCGGACTACGGCTTCGTGATCGTCGACAACGATCTGGGGAGGTTCGTGTTGTACGCAGCCCCTTCCGAAGGGTGGCTGATGTTCGGTGGAATGGACCGCCGGGCACTGGCGGGCTGGCTGCACGAGGCGGTGGACTTGAGCCGTACCTAGTGCCCTGGCGCCTTGAGCGATGACGAGGGGGAGGCATGGACCTGGACCGGCGCGCGGCCGACGCGTGGTTCCGGCGGCGAGGGCTGCCGATGGTCATCCACCGGCGGAGGCGTGGGGCGGCCATGTTGCGCCGGTCCACGCCCGGGCTGGTGTTCCTGAGCCTGCTCGACCTGCTGCTGGCCGGGCTGCTGAAGCTGCTCGACGTACCCGAGGACGTGCTCGCGGCCAGGATGCGTAGCAGCGGCGTCGGCTATGTCCTCGGCGTGCTGGCACTGACGTTCGCCGTGGTCGTGGTGCCGGTGATCGCCGGCCGTCTGATGGCGAAACTGCTCCGCGTGCTCAGCCGCACCAGGGTCCGGTTGGCCGTCATGGCGGCGACGATCGGCTTCTGGCTGTTCGTGCTGCCGCTCGGCGAGCGGCTCACCGGGCTGGTGGCGTGGGACAACCCGTTGTGGATCGCCCTCCTCGCCAACCTCGCCGCGCTGGGCGTGCTGATGCTCCTGGTCCGGATCGGCGTCGGTTCGATCCTGACCTGGGCGGCGCGGAGCGCGGTCGCGCAGGTCAGGGCCATCGGAACGCTGGCGTCGCGGGCGTTGCCGCTGCTCCTGCTGGTGGTGATGTTCAGCTTCTTCACCGCCGAGCTGTGGCAAGCGGTGGAACGGCTGACGCCCGGCCGGTTGTGGCTGGTGGCGGGCTTCCTCGTGCTGATCGGCGCGGTGTTCCTGGCGTCGATGCTGTCCGACGAGATCAAGGAGCTGAAGTCCTGGACCGTGGAACCCGGGGCGCCCGCCCTGCGCGGCACGCCGTTCGACGACGACACGCCTCCACCGGACCGGCGCGCCCTGACGAAGATCGAGCGCCTGAACATCGCCTTGGTGCTGTTCTTCGCCCAAGCGGTGCAGATCGTGGCGTTCGGGGTGCTGGTGTTCGCCTTCTTCGTCGTGTTCGGGGTGCTGATCCTCAGCCCCGAGGTCGTCACCGAGTTCGCCGGCCGTGAATCGGCGCCGGGAACACTGCTGGGTGTCCCCCTTCCGGTGAGTTCCGCGCTCGTCAACGTCTCCGTTTTCCTCGCCGTCTTCTCCGGTCTGTACTTCGCCGCATCGACCGCGACGGATGCCCGGTACCGGCGTTCTTTCTTCGAACCTTTGCTGGAGGATGTGAAGATCAGCCTCGCGGCGCGTGACATTTATCTGGCCCATTGGGCGGATGTGCGGCGGGCCGAGGTGGTTACCCTGGAAGCAGAGGACATTCCGTAGTGAGGTGGTCACCATGAGCGGGAAGGGCGAAACTCCCTTCTTCGATGCCCCCGACTTCGTGAAAGGCGACGGCACTCAGGCAGATCCTCCAGGCGACAGGTTCGCCGACCCGCTGTCCGGGCTGGTCACGACCGCCCCGGCGACCCCGTCGGCGGGAGCCGACGACGTCCACGTGCAGGTGCCGGGGCCGGTACAGCACGACCCCGAAGTAGTGAGCAGGATGGTCGACGCGGCCATGCTCGCGGACGAGCGGCCCGCCGAGAACCCGGGCCCCGAGCAGACCGTCGCGCAGTCGCCGGCCAAGGTCGTCAGCACGGTCGGTGAGCAGGGCGCTGCGCCGATCGGGATCCTTCCCCAGCAACGAACCTGGCCGTCGAGGCCGTCCCAGTTGATCCGTCCGCCCCGGCGCGTGAAGCAGGAAGAGCCGGTCGAGGTCGACGAAGAGGCCGAAGTCGAAGTACGGCGGGCAAAACGCTCCATGCAGATGCCGCGGCTCGGTAAACCGTCGTCGAACACGGCGGGCGTCATGATCGCGATCGCCCTCATGGTCGTCTTCGCGATCCTCGCAATCCAGCTGCTGGCCAGCCTGTTCAACAGCATCGCGGGGATCTTCGGGTAACCCGTCCGGCGGATACCGCCGGACGGGGCCGTCCGTCCAGACGTCACCCATCGGGATACCCTGGCCCTACGGTCGGGGTACCCGGTGTTGACCCGGGTCGCACCCCGGCGCCGCGTGACTAGTGGGGTGGGCGTATCAGCGAGGGCGTGCGGTCGGTGCCCGAAGCGGGCACGGGTGATTCGGCGGGGCGTGACGCTTCCACCATGCACCGGGTGCGGCGGGTGCTGGCGATCAAGCCGTTCCGCCGGATCTGGGGTGTCTCGTACCTGTGCAGCGTCGCGGACTGGCTGAACCTCCTCACGCTGACCGGTCTGGTCACCAAACTGACCGACAACTACGCCGCCCAGAACTTCGCGTTCGTCGGGGTCGTGCTGACCTCGCTGTTGCCGGGGCTGCTGTTCGCCCCGCTCGGCGGGCTGCTCGCCGACCGGTTCGACCGGCGCAAGGTGATGGTGCTCTGCGATCTCGGCCGGTGCGGGTTCCTGCTGTCGATCGCGTTCGTCGGCACGCCGTGGTGGGTGTTCGTCGGGAACTTCCTGGTCGGCTGCTGCTCGATGATGTGGATCCCGTCGAAGGACGCGGCGGTGCCGAACCTGCTGCGCCGCCCGGACCAGGTCGAGACGGCCAACCAGCTCGGCATGGTGATGACCTACGGCCTCGCGGTGATCACCGCGGCCGGGGCGAACGCCGTGCTCACCGGTAGCAACACGACGTTCCACTTCTTCCAGGGCGACGCTCAGCTCGGTATCGCCAAGGTCGCCGTCGTCATCACCGGCCTGCTGTACCTGACCAGCGCGATCGTGATCGCGACCCGGATCCCCGAGCTCTCGCTGCGCAACGTCCACGCGGTCGAGAAGCCCAAGGTCAAGGCCGCCGACGAGGAGAAGTTCGGCTTCCGGCAGATGATCGCCGACGGCGCCCGGTTCGTGCGGACGACACCGCTGGTACGCGGGCTGATGATCGGCGCGTTCGGCGCTTTCGCCGCCGGTGGCGCGGTGATCGGTTCGGCCAAGCCGTATTCGTCCAGCCTGCTCGCCGGTGACGCGGCGTTCAACCTGCTCGTCCTCGCCGTCTTCCTCGGGCTCGCCACCGGGATGGCGGTGGCCCCGAAGCTCGCGCGGCGGCTCGCGCACGACCGGCTGTTCGGGATCTCGATCGTCGCCGCGGGCCTGTGTCTCGTCGTCGTCGCGCTGTCGCCGCATCTCGCCGTTTCGCTGGTCGCGGTCGCCGCCGTCGGGGTCTGGGCCGGGACGGCGTTCCTGACCGGTGTCACGATCATCGGTTCGCGGATCGAGGACTCCATCCGCGGCCGGATCAACGCGATCTACCAGTCGCTGATGAAGATCGTGCTGTTCGGCTCGACGGTGCTGGTGCCCGTGCTGATCAGCCTGGTGCAGCCGACCGCGATCTCCGTGTGGGGGAGCACGATCACGATCGACGGGACGCGGCCGGTGATGATCGGCGGCGGCGTCCTCGCGCTGCTCGCCGGCATCTTCGCGTACCGGCAGATGGACGACCGGCGGGCGGAGCCGATCCTCGCCGACCTCCGCAACGCCTTGCGCCGCAGTCCGCGTCGCGTGAACGGGCTGCTGATCGCGCTGGAGGGGACGCGGGCGATCAACACCGAGACGCAGGCCGCGCGGCTGGCCGAATGGCTGCGCGCGGGTACGCGTCCGGTCGTGCTGGCCGCGGACCCGGCGCTGGACGATCAGCGTCTCGCGAAGCTCGTCTCCGGTGCTTCGCTGTCCGGTGCGCGCGCGCAGGCGCTGGCCGCCGCCGCGGTGCGGGCGGACATCGTCGAACGGGACATCCAGCCGGCGCTCGACGCCGGGTCCGTCGTGGTGATGGAACGGTTCGTGGACTCGCCGCTGGCGCATCTGTCCGCGGTCGCCGGGCTGGACAGCCAGGAACTCGAAGGGCTCGCCGATTGGGCGACCGGCCGGTTGCGGCCCGACATCACCATTCTGCTCGACGCAGATCCCGGCACGGTGATGCGGAAGTCCGCGTCGCTGGACGCGCAGTGGCGGGTGCAGCATCTGCTCACGGAAATGGCCGCCGCCGACCCCGATCGGTACGTCGTGGTCGACGCGGAAGGCACCGAGGACGAGGTGAGCGACCGGGTGCGGACCGCGATCCGCGCGGTGCTCGTCGGCAGGCTCGCCGGGCTCGCCCCGGCGGAGGAAAAGGTCGAGGCGGGATGACGCTGATCGGTGTCTGGAAGCAGCTCGTCGGCCAGGAGCCTGCCGCGCGCACGCTTTCTTCGGCGTCGACAGCGGCCGCCCGGATCGTCGACAACCAGCCTGTCGCGCCCGGCGCGATGACCCACGCCTGGCTGATCACCGGCCCGCCGGGTTCGGGGCGCTCGACGGCCGCGCGGGTCTTCGCGGCGGCGTTGCAGTGCAGCACCGGCACCGGCTGTGGCGAGTGCCCTGGCTGCCGGACCGTGCTGGCCGGGACGCACGCGGACGTCAAGCTCGTCGTGCCGGAAGGCCTTTCGATCTCCGTCGCGGAAATGCGTTCGCTGGTGCAGGCCGCCGCCCGCCGCCCGACCACCGGGAAGTGGCAGGTGGTGATCATCGAGGACTCCGACAGGCTGACCGAAGGCGCGTCGAACGCGTTGCTGAAGGCCGTCGAGGAACCGCCGGACCGCACGGTGTTCCTGCTGTGCGCGCCGTCGGATCACCCGGACGACGTGTCGGTGACGATCCGCTCGCGGTGCCGTCTGGTCACGCTGCGGACGCCGCCGCCGGAGGCGATCGCGGAGGTTCTCGTGGAGCGGGACGGCATCGACCCCGAGCGCGCGCGATGGGCCGCGTCCGTCTCGAGTGGACATGTCGGCCGCGCGCGGCGGCTCGCCACCGACGAGGCGGCCCGGCAGCGGCGGGCGACGGTGCTGCGGATCCCGCTCGGCCTGCGGCGTCCGTCCGATGTGTTCACTTGCGCCGATCAGCTGATCAGCGCCGCGGAGGCCGACGCGGGCGAGGAGAGCAAGGTCCGCGACGAGGCCGAGCGTTCCGAACTCCGCACCGCGATGGGCGGCGACGGCGTCGGGAAGGGCGTCGCCGGGGCGAAACGAGCCGCCGAAGCCGCCGTGAAGCAACTCGAGAAGCGCCAGAAATCCCGCGCGACCCGAACCCAGCGGGACACTCTCGACCTCGCGCTGGTGGATCTGGCCGCGTTCTACCGGGATGTGCTCGTGACCGCGAGCGGCGCGGGCGCGACGCTGAACCACCCCGACCACGCCTCGGAGATCGCGCAGGCGGCCTCCGCATGGGCGCCGGACTCGATCCTGCGGCGGCTCGAAGCCGTCCTGGAATGCCGCGAGGCCATCGACCTGAACGTGAAGCCGAGGATCGCCGTCGAAGCCATGGTCACCACCCTGCGCCAGGGCTGACGCGCTTCACTCACCACCCCAGCCCCCACCCGTCCCAGGGGCAATGCCACTTACTTAGCATTTCCGCAGGTGGACACGGGTGTTCGAGGCTCTTCTGGCCGGTTTCGGGTACGGATGGCGATGATTGGTGACTTGT
>NZ_JBVHDI010000023.1:0-149340 GCF_055563465.1 Amycolatopsis sp. NPDC000009 | reverse complement strand
ACAAGTCACCAATCATCGCCATCCGTACCCGAAACCGGCCAGAAGAGCCTCGAACACCCGTGTCCACCTGCGGAAATGCTAAGTAAGTGGCATTGGGGGGGAGGGGGAGGGGGTAGTCGGCTTCCAAGGCGGCCAATAGCCGGGCAGTGCCGTACAACGGTGTCCGTACCTCGTAGTACCGGTGCAGGTAGGGCAAGGTGATTTCGACGGTCGTCCCCCGCTGTCGTCCGGCGAGCAGAAGCCGGTTGTTGCGCCAGTCACTGGTTCCCTGGACGACCCAGACCTGTTCTCAATCGGCCCAGCAGCGCGTGATGCCCTTCATCATCAAGTCCGGTCGAGTCCGGACCTCCTTCTCGAACTCTGTGCGCAGGCCGAATCCGATCAGCGCGTCCCCGAGGTCGTCGACCCGGCGCACGAACAACTCGCGGTAGGCCGGGATGAACTTGGTGCGTTTGCGCGGGCATCACCGCACCTCCGTGTCCGGGGGAATAATGGCGTTGGTGTTCCTCAGGGTGAGCGCTTGGTCGAGATGGTCGGCGGTTGGTTCCTGGGCACCGTCGAGGTCGGCGAGGGTCCACGCGAGCCGCAGCACGATGTCGCCGCCGCGCAGAGTCAAGCAGCCCGCCTCACAGGCGCGGTGAATACGGGCGGCCGCGTCGGTCGCGTGCTTGATGTGAAGGTAGTCGCGTGGCACCTGGGCATTGAGAACCGCTGTCCCCAGCCCTTCGCCCATCCAGCGGGACGCCGCGCGGTCGCGCGCGACAGCGACCTGGGCGCGGGTCCGTTCCAGGAGCTGGACGATCGACGCGATCTGCGGGCCGTGGACCGGCACGTCGATCAGGTGGGTCGCGGCGAGGCGGATGTCTATCGTGTCGCGCAACGCCGGAGGCGTGCGCCATCGGGACCTGGAGGTGCGGACGGCGGTGGCGACCAGCTGAAGACCGGCGGGGTAGCGGCTGTCTCCGTCGTGCTGTCGGAGATGAGCCTCTCGGTTGAGCAGCACCGCGCGCAGGGATTCCTGTGCGGACGTGGCGAACTGGTCCAGGTCGGGGGCGAAGAGCACTCCATGATGCGCTCTGCTGACCTGGCCCGGTTGGCGTCCGCCGATCAAAGACGCGAGCCGATCGCTGTGGTGGGTGACGGTCAGCGGTGGTGTGGACACGAGGATGGCGCCGTCCTCGCGCGGGCCGAGCAGGGACTGGATCGCGGCGACCTCGAGTTGCTGGTCGCGGGTGAGATCGGGTAGCAGAGCGTGCAACCAGGACACGAGGTGTAGTCCGCCCGCGTCGTGCGGCGTCTCGCACAGCAGGTGGTGCCCGCCGGCGGCGGCGACCGTGACCGCGCGCAGCACGTCCGGCGTGAGCGGGATGACGGGCCAAGGCTGGCGGGCTGCCACCGGCATGATCGGTGCGCTGGGACGGTGCAGGACGAAGTCATCGCCGCGCAGCCAGTCGGCGATCTCGGTGAGGGTGTGCGCGCCGAGCACATCCAGCCCCTCGACGACTGAGGCCTCGTCGAGGGTGGCGGCGGGCACGATGATCCGGTGGATACCGCGCGCGCGGGCAGTCTGTGCCGCTCGGAGCACGCCGCGGATGGGCCGGAGACTGCCGTCGAGACCGAGCTCGCCGAGTACCGCGGTGCCGAGCAGCCGCGCACGCGGCGTGCCGAGGCGGGCGGCCAGCACTGCGGTGGCTACGGCCGCGGCGTCCGGGCTGGCGGTCTCCGGATCGATCCGCACCTCGACGCGACGGCGGTCGTCGCCTGGCTGGGTACGGGAGTTGCGCACAGCGGCGTAGACCCGGTCGCGTAGCTCGGGATGGAACCGGCGTCCTTGGTGGCCCAGGATGACGACACCCGAGCCGTCGACGACGGTGGCGGTGAGGGCGATCGGCTGATCGGTCGCACCGGTCACGGACACGGTCGAGACAGCGGACATGACGAGGCTCCCTTCGGAGAGTGCGGAGGCCACCGGGCAACGGCGGCGAGGACAGCTCGGCCTCGCCGCCGTCGCGCGGAAGCCGCTGTTGCGGACGAGGGCGAGCAGGGGTGAGCGGCGGCTCAGAGAGACCACGGTCGGTACTTCTGCATCAGGAATCGCCGCTCTGCGTCGGTGATCGCCACGGGGGCGACCAGGTCAGCCGCGGCCGCGGCGTCCATCGGGGCGGGCAGCTGGTCGGCGGGTCTCCCGCCGCGGGCCCGTCGGTTGGCGACCATCAACTCGACCGCGGTCGCCAGCCGGATCCGCGCGGGCTCATCCTGATCGGTGCGCATATCCACCACGGCACCCGTGGCGATGTCGATGCACTGCTTCGCGGTCAGGCTCACCACGGGCAGAGCGTCGGCGTGCGCGGCGTCCTGCGCGGGCGTCCGTTCAGGCCACGTGGACGGCAGCTGCGGCCCCCGCAGCAGCACCCGCCGCTCATCCTTGGACAAGCAGATGATCGGATCCCAGGCGATCCGGCCCAGTGCCTCCGCGGCCACCAGCGCGATCTCGAGGCGCTTGGTCGTGGTGGCGACTCGGTGTCTGGTCTCGGCGTCGTTCGCGGGCCGGTGTAGCGGAGCCTGCGATTCTGTCGCGTGGTTCGTGATGCACGCGTGAACGGTCATGACGTCCTCGTTGTTGTTGCGTGGCAGGGGATCGAGGGGGAGGAGAAGCAGACCGGTGCGCCGCTCGCGAGACACGCGGGGATGTCAGCACCGGGCTGCCTCGGACGTGATGTCGGTGATCCGTGCTTAGAGGTGCACGGTGATCGAATCGGGCGGGTCAGGTGGCGCCGTTGTCGTCACCTGCACCGATCCGCCCTCGATGCCGTCGTCGTTGAGATCGCTGACGACCGTCTCGGCCGCGTCGTCCTCGTCGTGAGCGTGGATCGGACCGATGGTCAGCGTCACCCAGTAGCTCTTCTGGTCGGTCATGCCAGTCACCCGTCGAAGCGGCGTCGCGTGAGCAGATGCGCCAGCTCCCGGCCGCAGTCGTAGGCGACCGACCGAGGCGACTCCGGGTCGTCGTCGAAGGTCAACCCGCTGCCGCAGCGGAACTCCACCACCCCTCGCAGGGCGATACACGGGTGCCGGGCAGCGGCGATCAGCAGTCCGGCGAACCGCCGGAGCCCGTTCGTACCTGATCCTCGCGGGCGGGCGGCCTGGGTCGACGGGACGATCAGATCGAGGTCGAGGCCGTTGCGGGGCGCGTTGCGCAGGACCTGCAGAAGTCGTCGCGCGGCGTCGTGCGGGCTCGCGACGTCGCCGAGATTGACTCCCAGCGTCAGGTTGCGTGCGGGGCCTGCCGGATCCGGCGTCCAGTCGTCGCTGGCGCCGCGGCGGGTCCTGGGTCGGCGCATCCTCACGACCTGGACTCCGTCGTCGGCGACGACGGAGACGGGACCGCGGGAGCCGTCGGGTCCGATGGTCACGGTCACCATCGGCAGGATCACGTGGTCGAGCTCGGCCGTATGCGGAAAGTCGAGGGGTTCGCGGTGGAGCAGGTCGGCCGGCTGGAACACGTCCCGGTACACGGCCTTGCCACAGACCGAGCACGGCGCGGTGGCGCCGTCGAGTGCGTCGGGGTCCCCGAGCGCCAACGTCATGACGTCGTCCATGAATGGTTCCTTTCCTTACGCTAGTGGGATTTTCTGGAAGTCCGGCCACTGGCCCCGGCGTAGGGGGTGCGGGAGAGAAAGCCGATCCACCGCGCGACGCTCAGGCTGGTTTCCGAGGCCGAGAGAGCGTCGGGGAACACCTGGCCGACACCAGCTGTGCCAACCTTTCTGTGTGCTGGACGGCCCGATGGTGGTTCCGGCCGGGTTCGTCGCAGTGGTGTGGCTCGACGCGGTCGTCACGTGCGCTCCTCGGGCCGAGGTGCTGCTCCACTGGGCGGTGGGGCGCGACCCGTCGATGGGTGCGCTGAACAGCGGATGTGGTTCAGGCGCGGGCGACGGCGATGCTGCTGGTGCCGCCGTACTTGCCGTTAACCTCGCGGTAGCAGCGGCGGCACACCACGCCGGTGGGAGATTCCGAGCCTTTGCCTGAGGCGTGGCAGCACGGTGTGAGCGGGATCAGCTTTTCCGTGCCGTCGTCGTGGAGGATCGGGCGGCCGGGCTCGCCGAGGGGGATGAGCAGGTCGCCGTCTACGTCGATGCCGACGACGCGGTCGGCGATCACGGCGTGGACGTGACGGTGGCTGCCATCGGCCAGGTCGATGGCGACGGCATCGCCGGGTGTGTCCGGACAGGGCATGGCGACGCACCTTTCGAGAGTGGGGACGGAACGAGCGAGGCCGCCGGTCATCGCTGCTGCGGTGACCGGCGGCCGGGGGATACGACGGGGATCTGCGGGACTCAGCCGGGCAGCGACATCGCGTGGCGCATGGCGGGAAGGTCGATGTCGATGCCGCCGCCGCGCATGGCGACCGGCTCGACGCCGCGTCCGGCGAGCAGGCCGGCTTCCTCCGGGTCTGCGGCGTAGTCCCAGCCCTCGCGGTGGCGGACCTCGGCGTAGATGTGGGTGTGGCCGTGTTCGCAGGTGTATCCGCGGCCGTCCGGCAGGTACCAGGTCAGCCCGTCGCATTCGACGACGTACTGCTCGCCGTCTTCGGGGTTCACCAGGCCTGTCTGCCAGCCGCAGGGCCAGATCTCCGCGGCGAGGTAGCAGGCGCGGACCGCGGCGACGGTCGCGTGTGTGGCGGTTCCCCTGTCGGGGTGGCGGTGCCGGTTTCCGCAAGTCACAGGCAAGGGGTTTCTCCTGTCTGGTGGCGCGTGGACGGGCATGGGCCGTAGAAGCCGCACCGTGGGAAAGGGGGCGCAGCCTCGCGCAGCGACGCCGTAGGCGCCCTTGGAGCACGGTGCGGCTTCTGCTGCCATGGGCCCGCCCGCGCGTCACCAGACGGGAGGGTTGATCGGTAGTTCCCCGTGTCCTCGTCGAGTCGATCTGCCGGGTGTGGCCGTCGCTACCACTCCCAGTAGGGGGATTCGGCACACCATTCGCCGTCGGCGTCGAACTTGATACAGGTGCAACCGTGCTTGGTGGCATTCCGGATGAGGGGAAGCAGTTCGCCCGGCCAGTTGTGCTCGGCGGCCGCCTGCTCCGGTTGCTCCCGCAGTACACACAGGAGCCAGCCGCGCGAGGTGGGGTCGGCCGATAGGCCTTCGTAGTCGCCGAGCCGTTCGTTGGTCTCGAACCGGAGGTGTCTGGTGGAGACGTCGAGGAACCGCCTGATCGGGAAGGCCTGGCCGGGTGTCTCGGTACCGGCACTTGGGCCGTGGTGTCGGCTCCCGGGTCGCCGCGGCCCTGGGTGTATGCCTCGCCGGGCAGCGGGCGCGGGGTCAGCCGTAGAACCAGATCATCGACGTGTGCAGACATTCGGCGGCCGTGCCGGCGCCGTGGGCGTAGAGCCGCTGCGCGCCGTCGATGATCAGCGCATCCCGGAGACGGACATGATGCTGCGACAGCAGGTCCCCGAGCACGGTCTCGGCGTCCATACCGAGACTGGATGGATCGAGAGTCCAGCTCAGACCGGGATCGTCGAGATAGGACCCGGCCGTCATGATTCCTCGGTCCGCTCGTGGTTGCGGCGCACGGCGTTTCGCAGGCTAGGCACAAGGGGATCGCGGTCGCCGAGACCCCGGGTTTCCATCGCGTCCAGCTTTTCCAGCAGCCTGGCCGCGGCGACCACGTAGGACCCGGCGCTCATCCTGTCCAGGACCAGCGGGATCAGGTTCTCGACGTGATCGTCGTCGTCGTGCAGACTCAGCCGTTGCGCGATGAACGAGGCGAGAACGACGAAGATCCGCGGGTCGGCCGTCAGCATCGTGTCGAGAACGGCCAGGCCGGTCAGGGATTCCACGCCCTTCTCGGGCGTCGCGTCCTGCCCGCCGGCCTCGAGCACGTCGGGATCCCCGGCGGGCTCCGCGTGGCTGAGGATGATCTGCACCATCTTGTCGCGGACGACGTCGATGTGGTGTTCGAGTACGAACGTACCGGTGGTGAGGTGCACTCCCAGCGCGCTGTCCGGGGCGACGCGCCGGTAGCGCTCGGCGAGCAGGTTGTGCACGTGGTCCCCGAACGGAACCTCGGCGGTGTAGCCGGTGCCCGTGGTGAGGTTGCAGGCGACCTCGCCGTAGGCGGTCAGGTAGAACCCGTCCTCGTCCGCGCTGGTGGTGAACAGGACGTAGTCGGCTCCGCTGTTGCCGGTGACGGACGCGGTTTCACGGATGGCTTTCAGCAACCGCTGCTCGGTGACCCTGTCGCGCTCCTGCTGCAGCTGGCGGAGCAGGGTGCCGTCGCGCCGTTCGGCCTTCAGGCGCGTCATCAGCACTTTGACGTCGGTCCAGGTGGACGGAGGATCAGAGCGAGGGGTGCTGAGCAGGGCGTGGAGTGTGTCCAATGTGGTCACGTGCATTCTCCTGTTCTTGTAATGCGTCGGGGATCCGGTGTGCGGTGCCCGCCGCGCGGCCTCGGTGTTGAAGTCGCCAGGCGTCGCGACACGGGTGTCGGCGGGCGAGGTCGCGCCGCGGACCGGTGGACGGTGCGGAGTCACTCCCGACGCCGGGCGGGATCTGGGGGAGGTGTAGCGCTGGCCGGGTTCCGGCGCGGAGCTGTGGTCGCGGAGGTGTCGGCGTTCGGCGAGGACATGCTGGCCGCTGCGGTGCCGTCCGCGCGCGACGGTGGCCTGGGCGACCTCGGCCCGGGTGGCCCAGCGCAGGTTGTCGGCCCGGAAATTGAAGGTGTCGCCGTCGAGGAACATCGCGACGTGTCCCGGCGGTGGGTCGCCGTGGAATGCCTAGCACACCAGCCGGGCGACACGGGCGAAACGCTGGGTGGAGTCGTGCTGGTAGGCCACCTGAAGCCTGGGCCGGGTTCGCTTCACGCGCACGACTCGGGGAACGAGGATCCGGGCGGTGGCGGCTATACGGACGCGGCCGAGAGTCAATACCTCCAATACCGGCGCGGACGGTGCGGCGCGCCAACGTTCGCCTTGGTGGTGGAGCTGCTGTTCAGTCCCGTCGGGCACGGTCCGCTCCTTTCGTGGCGGCGATGTGCAGGGGTGGGAGGTCATGCCCGCGCCGGGGGAAGTCGGCGCGGGCATGACCAGCAGGGGAGCGACGGTGGCTAGGCCGCCGCAGCCTCGGGCGCGTCGTCGTCCTGCGCGCCGGTCGCGTCGTCGGCGGTCTCGGTGGCGGGGGCGAGGTGGGGCCATTCCGCGTGGTCGAGTTCCGGGTTGTTCACCAGCCTCTCGACGGGAGAGAGAGGGAACTTCAGAGCGTCCAGGAGTTCGAAGTAGAACTTCGTGTCCTCACTGGGCGAACGCCAGCTGGCGTCGGCGTTTTCGGTGTAGGCCCGGTCCCAGTGCTCCTCGCACGCGCCGATGACCTGGGCGAGCCGGATGAGCACAGCCTGGGTCTCGGTGCAGTTCTTCTGCCGCAGCTTCGTGACGAGCGGATTCGCCTCGCGGCTGTTGCCCCTGGGCTCGGCGATTTTGAGCAGCTGGCACGCGTAGCTGTGCTTCGGCGCGGCGTCGGAGAGGAAGTCCGAGGCGAGCACCTCGGCCAGCGCCAGCCAGTGATGCACCCGCTTCGGCAGCTCGGCGGCCTTGCGCCTGCCCCAGCTGGTGAAGAACTTCACCAGCCACGCCCGCCGCTCCTGCTTGGCTTTGCGCCAGGCCTCGTTGTTCTTGCCTGCGCGCTTGGCCTCCGCGGTCTTGTAGGCGCGGTCCGGCTCCACTTGGGCTCCGCCGCGGCGGACATGCCCGTGAGTGTCCGGATCCGTGCAGACGTACACGATGTCCGCCGCGGTCTCCTCGAGGTCGTCTTCGGCGTAGGCGGCGTGGCCGGGGCAGCCGGCGTGCTCCTCAGGTGTGAGGCTCTTCTCGGCCTGTCCGTCGGCGAACAGGTTCCACAGTTTCGCCACACTCTCGGCGTCGGGGTCGGCGATGGTGATGCCGTCGGCGCGCAGCTGCGTCTCGGCGGCGGCGATCTGGACCGAGGCCCGGGTGTGGTGGCCGTGTTCGGCGTAGTCCATGCACAGCTCGGTGATGTCGAGCTCGCGTCCGTAGAGGAGCCTGACCGCGGCGCCGCGCCCGGGGCAGTCAGTGTGGTCGGCCGGGTTGAGCGGGGTCTGGTCCTCGCCGTTGCACAGGTCCTCCAGCAGGGCGGAGCCCTCGGGCCGGTCCCAGCTTCGTTCCACAATGGTGTAACCCAGCTCGATGAGCCGCTGCTCCTCCTCGGCCCGCAGAGCGCGCTGCCGACGATCCTCGCGAACCTGGGCGAGTTTCCAGTCGAAGTTGCCCGGGCTGTCGCGGAGGTAACGGACCAGGGTCAGGTAGTCCGCCTCGTTGTCTTCGAACTCTTTGAGCTGGGCCAGCACAAGCAGGTCGGTCTCGGGCAGAAGTTCGTTCGCCGCCTGGATGGTGCGCGGGCTGGCCGCGACGGCGCGGCCGGCCTTGATCCGCTCGACCGGTTTGCTGAGCTCGTCGGCGATGGCGTTGTCGTCGAGGCCGGTCAGCGCCAGCTGCTCGTAGACCTTGGCTTCTTCGGCCTGGGTGTAGTCCTCGCGGTGAAGGTTCTCGATGGCCTGGGCGATCAGGGTCTCGCGGTTGGTGCCGGGGGCGTGCACCATGACCGGGATGGTGAGGTCGGGGTTTTCGACCTCCTTCACCGCGACAGCGGCGGCCGTGCGGTGGAACCCGACCTGCACCTCGAGGACACCGTCGGGCCCCGGGGCCACGTTGACGATCGAGACCCTGGGATCGAGGCCGCGTTTGGCTACCGAGGCGACGAGTTCCGGCTTCTTCTGGCGGATGTCGCCCACGACACGGCTGTTGCCCTCGGCGCGCAGGTCTCGCGGGTCGATCTTGTACTCGATGTAGGGATACTGGCGCTGCTCGGCCGCCGTAGTGGTGGCCTCGGCGACGTCCGTGGCCGGGGTCGCGACGTCGTCGACGGCGGTGTCGGGTTCGGCGAGGTTCGTGGTCACTGTGCAGCCTCCTGGGGGTGTGCGGGCATGGCGCTGCCCTGACGCGAATGGCGGAATGTGTGGAGCAGAAGGAAAAAGAACGGATTGGAGACGGACCATGGGGGCCGCCGGACCGCTTGGTGGCGCGCTCCGCGGTGTGACCGTGCCGGGGCCGGGGGTGTCCAGCGTCTTTGTGCTGGACACCCCCGGTTTCGGTGCGGCACAGTGCGCGGCGCCCACCGAGCGCGGCGGGCCCAGCCAGGCAGCTCATAGGCACGCAAGGCGGTGCCGGCAAGCTGCGGGTGGCTTCGGGAGACGAAAAGGGCTGGCGGGTGCCCGTCCGGCTGGGGCGCGCCCGGGTGTTGTCGTCGGGGCAGCCCTAGAGTGGTGCCGCGTTCGGATCCGGACAGGCTGTGGGAAGCAGGTCGACGTCGTCGCCGGGCTGAGCTGCGAGGTTTACGTGGAACTTCCGGCCGTGCTGGTCGGTCAGGATGACCGGCACGCTGGGGGAGTCCTTGATCATGTTCAGCAGCCTGGTGGCGGCTTCGCGGGGATCGCTGCTGTCGTCGATCCGCCAGGTGATCTGGGCATCGAAACCTGCGGGGCGCGGGTAGCGGTAGGACTCTGCCCGCATTCGGTTCCCGGCGTCGTCGGCGGGGGTCCAGCTGTTCTCGACGATGTGGTGGCCGTCCGTGGCCAGGAGCGCCTCGACGGCCATCGTGGTGGTGGCGGGCCTGGCGAGGATGAGGTCGTCGCCGCAGTCGAGGCCATCGACGACGACGATCTCGCCGCGGGCACGGTCCCACTCGACGGCGAAGGTGTCCTGCTGGTCGACGGGCCCGGTGGGCAGGGCGTCGATCGCTGTCCGCCAGGGGAGGCCGAGCCGATGCTGTCGCTGGACGAGCGGCATATGGTCCATGTCGACGACCTCAGCGCAGGTGAAGATGGGGTTGCCGAAGGCGTCGCATGCGGCGGTGTACAGCCCGAGTTCCGGGACGTGGAAACAGATCGTCCCGTTCTGGAGCCAGTCCGGGTCCTCGTAGACGGTAAAGGCGACCTCGGGGGCTTTCTGGATCAGCGAGCGGGCGAGATCGGTGATGCTGTCGCGCGCGATCTCGTCGGAGTCGTGCCGCCGACCGAGCTGGAGAGTCTTGGCGTTGGCGATATCGCTGTCGATGAGGCCGTAGTCCTGCAACGTCGCCAGTACGGCCCGGACGCGGTAGGGCGGGCAGGCGTGGATCGTGGCCGATCCGGAAATCCAATCAGGCATGGCGAGGTCTCCTTGGATGACAGGCGAGACAGATGGCTCTGTGGGCGGTTTGCGCGTGGGGATGCACTGACACGGAACGCACAGGGGTTGGCCGAGCAAGGCGTCTGCTGACCTGGGCCGGGTTCACCTGGCGTTGCCGCCGGTGCCGTCGTGGGGCTGGTCTCTATCGGGGCAGCTGTCGGCGTCGTCATCGCCGAGGGCGTCCACGATCACGCTGATCGCGTCGGGGATGCTGGAGTGCGGGATCGCCTCGCCGAGCCGTTCCAGGTCGTCGGGTGAGAGCGGCCGGTCGGCCCAAGCCTCCAGCTGGGGCACGGTGATCGGGGTCGACGCGGGTGGGGCGAGACGGTGCAGCGCGAGAGTGGCCGCGAGCTCCCAGACGTGGACGGCTCCGGGAGCCTGGAGCAGCCCGGGGCCTGCCTGTGCGAGGTGCGCCCAGGTCCAGGCGACCCAGGCGGGGTCGCAGTCGGCAAGTGCGCAGTACTCGGTGACGTCGGCGGTGCTCACAATACGAATCGAGGCGGGATCGCCTGGGGCGGCCGGCCGTGCATGGTCGCCGGGGAAGTAGGCGACGAGCCACGTCATCGCCGGGTGGATGATGACGCCGCGCTCAATCACACGATGCACGCCATGGGGTTGGACTCGGTGGATCTCCACGGCGGTGCCGGGTGGTGGAGCTACGTGGGACATGAGGTCCTTTCCTCCTGGGCTAATAGTTGGGCGCGACGAAGCCCCCGGTGTTTTGAGCCGGTGCTGCGAGCACGGCCGCCCCCTCGTGGTCCCGGACGGGGATCAGATTGCGGAGGTGGATCGAGCTTCAGACCGGGGTGTAGTTCTCCGAGGCGCGGATCGCGGCGATGACCTGCTCGCGCCAGTGCATGGCCCAGCGTGGGCAGTTGTTGCACGGGCCCGGGTACTTGCAACCGGGGAGCCGCATGTCGGTGACCCTGGCCTGATAGGACCAGGCGAGGCTGTCCGCGGACACGAAATACGGGGCGTAGGCGCGTAACGCCGACGTCTTCAGCCCGAAACCATGAAGCTTGTAGCCACGGCCGGCGAAGTACCCGGCGATGGCACCGCTCTCCCGGATCGAGCTCCGGCGGCACACCGAGCCCAGGCCGACCCGAGGCTGGGCGGCGAGGTCGACACCGGCTTTGCGGTACATCTCGTCGTGCCCCACATAATCTTGTGGTTCCCAACCCTGAACGGGCATCCACGGGGCGTGCGGGAACTCCCGCGCGAGGTACAGGTAGGACTCCAGGGTCCATTCCTGGTGCTCGATCACGGACCCTCCGGACCTGAGGAGCACTTGAGGTTCGCAGGGATAGCCAAGCGGCGCAACGAAAATCGGGTAGCCGCAGTCGGACATGAAGCGGTACACCATGCCGCCGTAGGTGTCCTTGCTCCACCGCCACTCGCCGTGGTCGCGGATCTCGGTGAACCCGCCATTTCCCAGAACCAGCTGTCTCCTGAGACTTCAGTGGTCGAGCCGTTACGTCCTGAGAGTCGTCACAGGTAGCGGTGGCCATGATCTCGGTGAAGAGATCGTGAGAATGGGGGCGATGACCGTGAGTGGCAGTTCCGAGCCATCTGGGGGCGCGAGCTGGAAGGCGTGGGCCAGGCGGTGGCCTGCGTGGGTGCCCTTCGCCGCTGGGGTTTGGGGAGTGTTGTACGCCGTCGTTCAGGTCATTTGGGTCGTGGCAGAGGTCGACGTGCGGTGGGCGCCTCGCGTGTCGTACCCGCCGGCTTTCCAATTGCTTCTGGCCGCGCTGGCCGTGCTCGTCGCGCTGGGCTGCCTGGCCACCACGCGAGACTTCGGGCGACGGGTGCGGGGTGTGCTGCTGGTATCGCTGGGGGCCACGATCCCCGTGTCCGCCCTGGGGTTGGCCAGCCTCCCCGCGTACGTCGTGACGCTGGCGTCATTCGCCGGAGTGGAAAGCGCCACTGGTCTGGCCCAGGTCCTGGTGAACGCGGTGGGCACGGTTCTCCTCGTCCTCGTTGTCATCTCCTACCGCCGGCGGCTGCGCGGCCGGTGTCCGAGGTGCGGGCAGAAGCACCCAGGCGCCGGCGACGGTCCGCTCGGTCACCCTCGCGCCGGCATCGCGTCGAAGCGGACGCGGCGGACGGTCTACGTTCTCATGTGCGGGCTGCTGCCGTGGGCGGGCGTCAAGACGATCTGGACGCTGGGCGGTGACGCGCTCGGGGTCACCGCCGAGGGATGGCGGGTAGTCAACGCCGGCGGGTCGGGAGCGGTTGAGGCGCTGGCGGCTGTGGGCATCGATGTGACGGTCCTGGCCGCGGCGGCCGGGGTGTTCCTGCTGTTGGGGCTCATGTACCCGTGGGGCCAGGTGTTCCCGCGCTGGACGCTGGTCCTCGCCGGGCGGCGGGTCCCACGCCTGCTGCCCCTGCTCCCCGCGTGGCTGGCAGCCGTCGGCCTGTCGGTTTATGGGATCTTCCTCGTGATCTTCGCACCACTCACCGCCGCGGGGGTGCTGCCAAGTCCGGCGATCGTGCCGCCGTTCACCACCAGTTCCGGAATCACGTGGATGATCGAGTTCGGCGGCCTGGCCTTCGGTGGCCTCGGCCTCGGGCTGGTGGCAGCCGCCAGGTCCTACGCCACCCGCACTCGACCGGTCTGCGCGGCACACCTGTCTGGGCACAGCCCCGCCAACGCCTCGCAGTTCGACCCTGCCATTGCGAAGTGATGGCTTCTGCTGCTGGTAGTGGGCCACCGCGAGCATCCCGGTCTCCCGATCGCCGCGTGGTCGCCGTGGATCACCTCGCCGCCAGGTACACACGTCCGGGTGCCGGGGCCGCCCGGCCCTTCCACCCGAAACGGTTCGCCCGCTCGACGACACGGTGCTCGACGGGTTGGAGAAGCGCCGCTGTCGATGGCGTAGGGAGTCCTGGCGATCGGCAGGCCGCGGCCGCCGGGCACGTAGGTGGAGAGAGTGTGCGCGGACACGCACAGCGGAACGGGGCTGTGGGCCAGCCACCACGGCCGGTGGGTACCGAGGAAGGACAAGAGCCGCCGGGCCGGGTCGCGCCGGCGCCGGGATTGCGTCCAGGGGGTGATGGTGAGGTCGTGCATCGGCGGCCACCGCGCCCGTGGGGTCGGAGCGTGAACAGGCATCGGATCGGCGGGCTGTGGGTCAGCGGGCCCGGCGTGCCAGCCGTTCGGGATCGGTGATGAGCACGGACTTGCCTTCGACCCGGATCCAGCCCCGGCGGACGAAGTCGGCGAGGGTCTTGTTGACGGTTTCGCGGGAGGCGCCCACGAGCTGCGCCAGTTCGATCTGGGTCAGGTCGTGCACGACCCGGTATCCGCCGCCGTCCGTGGCCCCGAAGCGCTGCGCGAACTGAAGAAGAGCACGGGCGAGTCGTGCGGGGACGTCGTTGTAGGCCAAATTCTGCACTGCCGCGCCAGCACGGCGCAGGCGCCGCGCCTGAATGCGCAGCAGTTCCTCGGCGAAGTCAGAGCGCAACCCGATGATCTTCTTGAGCAAGGTCCGGTCGATGGCGGTCGCCAGCGTCTCGGTGAGCGTTGTCGCGGTGGCCGAACGCGGGCCAGGGTCGAGCAGGGAAAGGTCGCCGAACATGTCCTCCGGGCCGACGATCCTGAGCAGGGTTTCCTTGCTGTCTCGTCCGGTGCCGATCTTGACCTTGCCGGACTTGACGACGTAGAGCCGGTCTCCAGGCTCGCCTTCGTGGAAGATCACGTGATCTCGCGGGAACTCGAACGGGTCTCCGAACTCCAGGATGAACGTGTGAAGTGAGGCGTTCGCGGGGATGTCGTTGGTGGTGGGCATGCTGTGCCTCCTGGTTGGCGCGGTGCGTGGACCGGGGCGAGGGAGCAGGCCGGTGTCGGCGGTGTCCGGGCTCGGCGAAGCCGACCGCGAAGCGGGTGCCTGGACACCGCCGACACCGGCCTGCTTCCATTGCTGGTCCACGAAGCGCTCCGGCCAGGAGTCGCGATTGCCTGGTTATTGGGGCTTGGTGGGTCGGAGGCGGTAGTGCTGATCCTGGATGGGGTACACCACTGTCGTTCAAGGGGTTGGATTCGGCTGTGGGGTCGTGGCCAACGAGCGCGGTGTCGGCGTCAGCGCGGCAATGACGTCGTTTGGTGCGGGAGTGCAAGGCGTTGCGGTACCGGATGCGGACGACGGTGGCCGCGCAACGTCGGACGAGGTGCAGGACTGGGGTGTAGTGGGAGTCGCTTTCGGCCGGGCGGCCGAGGTCAGGCGGCGACCGGCGTGGCCGGTCGCGCGGTGAGCGTGGGTCCGGTGAAGTCCCGCGCTGACGTGCCGCCTGCGACGTCGCTCCACGACCAGCCGAACGCGTCGCCGTCAGTGCGCAGGGTGGCGCGGTCCACCACGACGGTGCCGGTGAACTGTTCCTCACTGCACCAGCCGGAGCCGGTGAACGCGCTACCCAGCCACACATACGGGTTACGCAATTCCACCGCCCCCTCGTCGGGCAGTGCTTCGACATCGGCCAGGTCCACAGCGACCATCGCGAACCCCATGATCACCGAGAACTCCGGGGACGCTTCCGCGATGACGGTCTCGGCGAGGGCCAGGTTCGTGGCTGTGTGCTCGAAACCCAGCAGATCCAGGAACCGCTCTCCGGACAGCGGCGCGAAGCTCAAATTCGCGTCCTCGTCCATCGCGGGAATCGTCACGCGCAGCAGCACCGGCCCGTAAGTCTGTACCAATTCGTCGACCCACGGCGAGGAGTCGCGGTCCCGCACCGTGTCCGTGGCGCTTTCGCGCTCATCGGAAGATTTCCAGTCGTCCTGAAGCTCGCTGTAGTCGGTGTCGTCCTCGGCTTCCCAGCCGTCCACGATCTTATTGGCCAACTCGTCCACCTCGCGGTGCGCGGCGTCCAGCGCCACGTCGCTCATCGCGTCGAGCAACCACTCCCCGTCGCGCGTCTCCCAAGGGTTCTCGCCGCTGACCATCGCCGCGACCACCTGGTCGGGCAGCCGGTTGTCACTGTCGAGATAAATCAGGGTGTATTCGGTCTTCAGACCGTCGGCGACGGCAGTGGCCAGGGCCGCGACCGTCCGCTCACTGTTGACACTCATGGCTTTACTCACTTTCGGGTCGATACGGAAACGCCGGGATCGGAGCGCGCGGTGTTCTCGTCGAGCGCGCGACGGTGCATCACGTCCTGCGCGTCAGCCGTGGTGCGGCTCGCGGCGTCGGACGCATTCACGCGCGCGTCATCCCGTGGTAGGACACGGGTTCGTGGCTGGGGCAGTGGTCCATGCCGGCGGCGAGCCGCGAGCATCTGGAACGTGGTCAGGTTGCGCAGCGGAGTTTCGGGTGAACGCCTGCCGTTCCCAGGCCGGTGGCGCCGGGCGTCGTGCCTGCTTTTCAGGAGGAACAGGGCGGTCCGATGTCGCGCCGCTTGCGCGGGCGACTGTCCTGACGAAACAGACGACCAGCGGCGGAGGCTGGCGTCGGCGTGTGTTCGCGGCGAAACGCGTTGGGGTAGACGGGTCTTGCTCACGCCGACGGAGTCGATGCGGGCACGAACAGCTGGAGAGCAGCGAATGGTTACGCCGCCGCGGCGCTGTTCCTTTGTCGCGGGGAACGTCGTTGTCGGCGGTCTAGGCCGGGGCGTAGCGGCCAGTGCGCGTGATCAAGTTCAGGCTTATCGATCAGTTGCTCGACGTGTGAGCAGGGACTCGAGGGCGTCGAGGAACTGGAAGTAGTGCCTGGTGTCCACGCTGGGCGAGTGTCAGTTGGCGTCCGCGTTCTTGTCGGCGTGTAGGCGTGCTCCCGTTGCTCCGCGCAAGCCTCGACAGCTTCGGCTAGCCGGATCGGAACCGCCTGTGTCGCTCTGTGCAGCTCGTCTTCCGCACCTACGCGGTGAGCGGGCCGGCCTCGCGGTCATGGTTCCTGGATTCAGCGTGTTTGAGCAGGCTGCAGGGTAATCAACATCAGCCCTTCATGACCTGTGACGCACGGTGTCACGGCCCGAAGGCCGTGTGCGGAATCGACGTGGTGGCAGGGAAATGACGATGGCCTGCCGGAGATCCGGCAGGCCATCGTGTCGTCAGGTGCGAGGAGAGCAAGGGCACTAGAAACCGTGACAGGGTGAGAAGGAAGTCCCCTTATTGCCTCGCATGATCAGGATACCGGTCCGCTCAGACCGGGATCAACTGGTTTAGCCGGTCCGGGGTGATCACTTCCACGTTGTCCGGCAGGTTTTCCGGTGCCTGCATGCCGAGAAACGTGACGGGCCCCTCCAGTTGGACACCGGGCTCCCACGTGGTGATCGTGGTGCCCGCGGCACGCATCATCTCGACCAGGTCGCCGACGGTGAGGTAGGTGCGCTGCATCAGCTCGCGCGCGAGCGTGGCTGTGGAGGCATGGTTGCCTTCGACCCGGTTGAATGTCGGCTTTCCGGACAGGTACAGGTGCAGCCACGTCGCGGTCCACGTCCCGTCCTGGTCGCGGGTGAACACGACGGGAAGGGCGACACGCCCGGTGCCGCGCATGTCCGACCGAGTCCGGACGGTGCGGGCGTCGAACGGCGCACCGGCCTGCGCCTGGTCGCGGGTCATCCAGCCGAACATCGACTCGGCGACCTGGTTGAAGCCTTCGCCGGAGTAGATGTGGACCTGCGGCACGACGTGGGTGGCGGAGATCGCGTCGCCCGAGTCCAGCGGGAGGTCGATGAACTCGGTCGCACCGTCCGGCGCCGGGGCCTGGGTCAGATCACCCGAGTACACCGCGCCACCGTCGTGGTGGCGGTCCCACGACACGTGCCCGGCGTAGCGGAACTCGTCGTCCAGCAGCAACGCGGACAGATCGAAGTCGGTGCTGCTGCTGGTCTCGCGCCAGTGGGTGAAGAACCGAAGTACCTCGCCCTCGACCCGGCTGCGAGAACCGCGCGGCAGGACTGCGAACCCGTTCTCGGTGGCCTTGCCCGACAGCGGCAGAGCCACCGAGAGCACTGCGGGATCGACCAGCACACGCTCCCTCGGTGGCAGCCGGGCGGTCAGCTCGGCGTCGATCAGCGCGCACACCTGGGTGATCGCCTCGGCCCGCACCGGCGGCCGGGTGTCGCCGGTGACCCACGCCCGGCGGGAGCGGGTGGGGAACAGGCGCGCGGCGTCCGACTTGGCGCGGTTGGCCAGGTGCTCACGCACCGAGCACAGCACGCGCCCGGACACCCGCCCCAGACTCCGCGTCATCGCGGCGAAGACCGCGTCCTGCGCGGGCTCGTCGGCCTGCCGCAAGAGCCGGTCGGCGAACCGCATCAACATGCCCGGCGAGCCGGTGAGGATCTCGGCCGCGCCGGCGATGTCTCCGCCCGCGAACGCCAGTTCCGCCCGCGAGGCCAGCGACGTGACCGCCCGGTCACCACGCGCTACGCGGAACACTTCGATCGCGTGGGGGAACTGGCGGAACTCGTGCGAGTGCAATCCTTCGCCGAGCCGCTTGAACCTTTCTGCGAAGCGGGTTATGTCGCCGAGCTTGCTCTCGCCGCCGGCCGCGACCTGGTCCAGCGCCCCCATCAGCACACGGCGCTCGCGATTGGAGAACGTGCGGAACCGCGTCGGCATAGCCAGCGTGACGTCGCCACCACTGGCCTGGCAGACGGTGCGCAGCACGTCGAGCACGGTGTCCACGCCCAGCAGCGGCCACCCCGCGGCCAGCCGCGCGGCGTTGAGCACGGCACGGTTCTCCCGCACTGGGATCTCGGTCAGCTCGATGTCGCCGCAGTCCCGCGCGAGTCCGGCGAGCAGCTGCAGGTCGGCTTCGCCCAGTGGCGTGACCGATTCGGCCAGCTCCCGGTACAGCACGGCTGCTTCCTGTTCCAGGGTGCCGCCCAGCCGCACCAGTGTCATCCGGTTCTTGATCGAGGGGATCAGCTCGTCGTGCGCGGCCAGCAGTTCGGCGTAGGAGTGCTGGTAGCGGCCGTAACGCGGCAGGTCCAGGAGATTGACCAGGCCGCGATCGAGTGCCGCCCGCAAGTCTGCGTCGGTCGGTTGCGCGGTGAGCCCGCGGGTGCGGGGTGTGGTGAGTGCGTCGCGCAGGGAGCTCACCCAGAACTCGACGGAGTCCGGGACCCCGCGCGGGAAGTCGATGAAGTAGGCGTTGTGGGTCACGTGGTCACCGACCAGCGTCCGGACCGCATCGAGGACGTCGACGGCCAGATCCATCGCCGCGCCGGGCTCCAGCCCGGAGAGGTGTTCCAACAGGTCACGAGTGGCTTTGAAGCCGGCACCGGCCAGGACCGAGTCCATCTGCCGGGCAACCGCCGCGCCGTCGCCGGCGGGCGCCGGGCTCCGCGGCACACGCAGCGTCCTGCTGATCATCGTCGTCGACCGCATCTTCTTGTCCTTCGCTCAGGTGGTGTGTTCAGGCCTTGGTCATGCAGGTCCTGGAGGTTCGCCGCCCGGCTCGGGCGGTGGGGCGGCCATCCGCTGGCGGCGTGCCCGCGTCGCAGCCCATACCGCGAAGCGGGGTTGCGGCGCGGGTACGCGGTCAGCGAGGCTGCGCTCGGCCGCCGAGCAGCGAGGCGCCAGGGAACGGCACGGGGTAGTACGGCACTTGCGCCGAGTCCGAGGGGCGTAGCCCGCTGGCCTGGGCGCTGAAGTGGACGCAATCACTATTCCGGGCTGCCGGGGCAGGTGGGGCGCCAGGGAGGTAGGCCGGTGCTGGATGCGTCATCAGTGCGCCGCGCGCCTATGTGTGCCTCGCTTTTCGTGCGCGGAGGGCGGGCGGCTCGAACCTAAACCTGCCCGATGTTGGGCGGACGGCTCTCCGCGTGGCGCGTTCATCGTCAGGGTGAAGAGTCCGCGGTGCGCAGAGAGGCCGTCCTTTAAGGACAGATAATTCTGGCAGGCATTACCTGTTGACTGCGCGACCGTGATCGCCGGATAAAAGGCGTACCGTCTTTTGTGCCGTACGGTGGTCATGATGCCCCCGGCTTGTCGTGGGTATTCATCCTTGTCAGCCGGATTGTGGGCGTCAATTGTATTTCGTGGGGCGTGCCGGGGATGCCGTTCACCGGGCGAGGGCGGTGCAGACCAGGCACACGGATGAGGGGGATGTTGGTCCCAGGACGGCTCGGGTAAGGGTGCTCAACTGGTCGTTCCGCTCGTGGTCGAGTCTGTCGGCGGCCTGGGCCAGCGGATTGCCGGCGGGCAGGTTCAAGGCAGCGGCGATGCTACGCAACCTGTGTGCGGCGTGCGGCCGTCGCTTTACGTCGCACGCGCGGGCAAGGGCGAGACCCGCGGCGGTGAGCTGGATAGGGCGACGCGGGGTGCCGTGCGTGCTGGTTTGGTCCGGTAGTCGTTCGGCGAATCCTTTTTCGATCAGTCTCCGAATGACGCTCGCGGTTGTAGTCGGGGTCAGCCCGGTTTCGTTGGCGATGCGATGGGCGAAGGAGGTGTGGTCGTCGGCGCCCGACAACGACAGCAGGACCATTGTTGTTGGCCCCGTGAGTTTGAAGGTGGGCATGGAGGGATTCCTTTCTTACGAGCTGGCACGCCGACATCGGCGGTGCGTGATCCGGTCCTTGTCGGTCTGGCCCGGGCTGTCTCGTGTGCAGCCTGGCGGGGACGGTTCAGTCCAGGCAGGCGAGCGGCTGGGCGGGCCACAGGCTGGCCGACGGCTCGTCGCATCGCGCGAGCCAGGTTTCGGTATGCAGCCAGGCCTTCGCGAGGGGGCCTCGGTCGGGGTGGTCGCTGATCGGTGCGCCGCACCGGCGGCACAGCAGGACGACCTCAGTGTCTACTCCGGCTTCACACCTGGGGCAATCGATGCGCGGGTCGGGCGCCCAGTGATGTTCGCGTCGGATCAGGGGGCGCGGGTTCCCGCAGCGACGGCAGCGTCCTCGGACGCGGCCGAGTCCGGCGAGCGCGAGTGCTTCTTTCCGCGTGCGTGCGTTAAAGCTCACGGCAGCGCATCCCGACGTGTCCTCCGGAAGCCAAGACGGTGTAGGGGAATTCCAGGTGATCTCGGACGGTGGCGCTGCTGTGGTGGTCGAGCAGACGGCCGTCGTCGAGGGGGTACCGCGTGGTGGCGTATCCCATCGGGTAGCCCTGTCCCTCGAGTCGGACCGGTCTCGCTTCAGGGATTCGGCGACCCGTGCGACATCGGCGGGACGAAGTGGATCGAGCGCGATTGTGCCGCGGCCGACGAGGACGTGGAATCTGCCGGGCGAGAACCTCCAGGATCGCAGGAGCGCTGTGCGGGACAGGCGATTGAGGATGGTTGCGGGATCGCTGGATGCGGCACGGTCCTGGGCGGCGGGCTCAGCGGGCATCGGTTGTACCCAGAGGACTATCGCCGGTGTACGGCTGGGCCGACGTGAAGACGGCGGCGGGCATCGTGAATGGGGTGTTGCGCCGGTCGAGCCATTCGCCCAGTGTGGACAGATGGTGTTAGATCTGGTGTTTCTATCCTTCGGTGTCTTGGTTGTGGTAGTCGGCTTGCTCGTCGGGCAGCGTGTAGTCGACCACCGCGCAGATGGCGTCACGGACAGCGTGGGAGATCACATACATCAGGAGTCCTGAGTCTTCTTTCATGGCGGGGCGGGAACTTCAGAGGCGGGTGCGGGTCGCCAGACGCGGCGCGGTACGGCATCGGGGGCGGCCGGTCCGGCGACGTCGCACGGGGTGTCTCAGTCGTCGTTGGTGGGGAAGGGGCCTCCGGTGCGTTGGACTTCGGCGGCCAGCGTGGCGTCCTCGACGGTGTGCAGGCGGAAAGCGGCGGCGGCGTACCAGGCGCCGTAGGAGGTTCGGGGGTCCTCGGCGTGCCGACGTGCGTGGGTTTGCAGGTCGGTCTTTGCCCTGCGGATTGCGTCGCGCACGTGCGCAGCGGTCGCGGCGTCGAGTGTCCAGATCACTGCCGTCTCGGTTGTGGTGACTTTGACGTCGAGCGCAGTAGTGCCCGCGTTCATGGGGTCGGCGGCGATCTGCGGGGGATTGTGGGGTGGGCCGCTGAGGTGCACCGAATCCGTCAGAGGAAGCTCGAGGCCGGATTGATCGGCTGGCGGGTGCGGGCCGACGGTGGCGGGCGGCGAGGCGGCGTCACGGACTTCCTGTTCAACCTCGTCGGGGCCGAGGTGCTGAAGCAGCGCCGCGATCTGGCTGTCGAGACCGTCGTTGTTGGCGTCGCTAGCCACCGCGCTGAAGACCCCGTGCACGACTTCGTCGAGGGCTCCGGAGTCCACGCCAAGCTGCTCGGCCAGTGCGCTGAGCCGAGACCGGTGCGTGGCGTCGGCAGGGTCGTCGGAAGTGTTCGCGGGCATGACTGAACTCCCTTGTCTAGATGGGTGGAGTGCCGGACCGCCACCCAGGTATCGGCAGTCCCGAAGTGGGTGGTTCGCCGGCTTGAGACGGCATGTGGTGTCCGCCCGTTGGCTCGATCAGCGCGCTGGACGAGCCGAAACGGCCACGGGACCGCCGCACACCGGCGAGCACCCAGGAGGCATGCCGCTGCCCCGGCAAATGGGATTCCGGGCAGCGCCGGGGCAGCTGCGTGGGAAGGCCGGTCAGTTTTCGAGGATGCGGTAGACGTCGGTGCGCCAGATGTGGGCGGTGTCGTCGAGCTGGCCCCAATCGGCGGCTAGCTGGAAGCCGTGCTTGGCCAGTGCGGTGTCGACCTGGTCGCTGTCGCCGGGCGCGGTGAAGGTCAGGTCCCCGGCTCCCTGATCGCCGCCCACGATGGTGACTTCACCTCGCGGGCGGTTCCAGTGTGCGGCGTGAGATTTCGGCTCGTAGACGACCTTCCCGGGCATGGTGTCGATCGCGGTCTTCCAGGTCAGGCCGAGCGCTCGCTGGCGAACGTCTTCGGGTTCGTTGAGCAGCTTGAGCACTTGCGCTCGGGTGAACAGCAGCTCGCCCTGGTTGTCGCAGTCAGCGGTGAATGAACCCAGCCTGGGCACGTAGGTGAGGTAGGTGCCGACCCATTCGCGAGCGGGGTCCTCGTAGATGGTGAATGCGGCTTCGGGTGCGAAGGTGATCAGCCAATCGGCGAGTCTGCTCGCGTCGCCGCAGCAGAACTCGTCGTCGGTATAGGTTTCGCCGAGGTGCAGCGATTTCCGGGCCTGCGTATCGGAATCGGTGTCGTCGTCCGCGGGACCGTCGTAGTACAGGCCGTAGCCGTGGAGGGCCTTGAGGACGGCACGCACTTGGTGCGGCGGGCAGGCGTGGACGATCGCGGTTCCACAAGTCGTGTCGGGCATAGCGAAAGCTCCTTGATCACGGGCGGGAATGGTCAGAATTTGGTGTCAGGCGGTGAGTTCGAGCTGTGAGGCCGCGGCCCAGGCGTTGGGGAACGCGGGTCCGGTTTTGGTTCGGGCAGTGGCGGGGGCGATCGTGAGGAATCGCTCGGCGGTCGCCATGCCGCCGTCGAGCCGCTGACGGTCGCGGTGGCGGAGCCACGCGCGGGGTTGGGTGTCGTCGGGGAAGGCGGGGGCGCCGACGGTCAGCGGAACGGCGGCGCAGCGGGCGCGCTGGGCGAGCCGGGCACGGGTCTCGTCGGGGGTGCCGATGTCGAGGATGCGGACCGAGCGGGCGAAGTTGTTCTTGCCGTCGACGCGGGGGGAGAGCGTGCGGCGCACGTCGTAGACCGCCCACGGCACTGTGGTGATCCGCTGTTCGAACGCGGCGAGAACGTCACCAGCGCCGGGCGAGGACCGCAGCAACGACAGCAGCCGCTGGCCCTTGATCAGGCCCTGCGTGGGGTTGAGCGCTGTGGAAGTGAACTCCATCGCGAGCGCGAGTACTCCGGCGTCGGGCTCGGCGATGAACCGGGCCATGGCTTCCTTCTGGCCAGTGTCGTTTGCTAATGCAAACGGGCAGTAGGTTTCCCTGTCAAGTCCAGGCGTGTTGCGAAGGGGCTCGTTAACACAGCATGCGGTCCCCGCACTCACCGTATCCAGAGGAGTTCGCGTCCTGATCGTGTAGCTCGCGGTCACGACGAGCGGGACACTATCTGAACGTCTCCGTGCATCTGGCGTGACGTTCATGTGGCACCAATCAAGCTATCGTTAAGTGGTGAGGTGGCCCGTCATGCGCCACCTCACCAGCAGCTCTAGCTGATCAATTCCTGAATTCGGTTAGCTACCCAGAGGTGCACCTCGGGTGGCAAACTCCACCAGAACCCGACGATCGCAGTACACCAGCGGGCCAGTAGCGATAGACGCCGCAAGGCGCTGCTGGTAACGTGCGGAGACGTCTTATGTGCTTGAGGGCGCTGGACGTGACGAGGAGTCCCCGCCGGGTGGCAGCCCGGTGAAGCGGGACTCCTTCGTCGCAATAGGGGCCGGTAGATTCCTGATCTACACGGCTTTCCGCTCTTGCGCCGCGCTCTTGCCACGGCGGTCCTCCTGTCCCCGCACCGACACGGTGCGGCGGCCGTGATCGCTGCCCGACTGGCGACGATCGTCTTGAGTGGATCCGCCGACCGCGTCCAGCGATGGCGCATAGCTCGGCACGGTAGTGCCGATAGCGTCGGCCGAGAGGGTTTCCACCGGGTAGGTGTAGAGGCCCCTTTGTTCGCGGACCAGTTGCCCGCGGTCGACCTGGTAGCCAAGGGCATTGCTGACCTTGGCCGAGTCGGCAGTCACGCCCAGCTTTGCGAGACGGTTGACCACCTCTGTCACCGTGAAGGTCTCCCCTGGAGTGATCACCTGCAGCAGCAGGCGCCGCAGAGGCAGTTCCTGTAGCGCCTTGTCCGCGACCGACATTTGCGAGTTGCCGTTGAACGGAGGACGCGGGCTGCTCGCGGGCGAGCTCTCGACCTCGTTCAGGACCTCACGACATACCTGCACCAGTTGCTGCGGAAGCTGCACGACTGCTCCCGCTTGACGCAACGTCTGCGTCAAGCCCAGGAACTTCCGGATGCCCTCGACCAAGTCGTCCACGTTCGGCGGGGGTGCCCCGTCGTCAGCGTGTTGCGTCCCGACCACGCACACCACCTCCGTCGCGTTCGTGCACGATCTACTCTCTGGAGAACTCTACACACTTGGAATCCAACTTTCGAATTTGGGCCCGGCTCGCGTGTCGTCTGAGACGCGATAGAGCCGGCCAGGCCCTTGTGCCAGTCGGGTGCGGCATACGCCTCACGAGACCAAGGTTGTTGCGAAGCAACAAATAGAGGAGCCAAGCGGGCTTGGCGCATCCAATGAACACCACGCGGCGGGTCGGACGGGGCCAAGTGGCGCGACTCTCCACCTGTCCGCTATAACTTCACGCAAGTTGGAATCACGTGACTGGGTAGTGCGGCCGTTCGAGGGGTCTTGTGCGGCCGAATGGGTAGTGCGGCGGCGCGGTGGAACTGCGCCGCTCCGCTTCTCGTGCAGGGTTTTCAGGCCAGCGGCCCTCGCGGCTGCGTAGTCGAACGCCTGCGGCCATGGCCGCGGAGGAAGGAGCACCCATGGCACGGGTGCTGCGTGTCCTGAATCTCAAGATCAGGACTACACGCGGATGGCAGGCCCACGAGTACGACCTGGACGCCCAGGTCGTGGTCATCTACGGTCCGGCGGACACCGGCAAGAGCTCGATCCCCGACGCGATTGGCTTCGCGATGGGCCTTGAGAACGTGCATTTCCGTGGCGCCGTGCACCTGCATCTCCTGGAGGTCGTGCTCACCATCAGGCTGGGCAACCGCACCTACACGCTGCGGCGGCTGCGTTCGTCCAGCTCGCGGGTGGAGGTGACCGACGAGGTCGGCGACCTGGTGGGGCGTTTCCTGGTTAAGCAGCGCAGCGGGGAAACGACGATGTCGGACTGGCTGTTCGAGGAGCTCGGCATGGCTGAGGAGTTCGCCGTGCTCGGCTCCAAACCAACGTTCCATACCGCAGTGTGGCCTTACCTGCACCGCAGCCAGTTCGACATCGACCGGCACATTGTGCTTCCGTCCTCCTCTGACCGGCTGCGTCTGGACGCGCTGCAGATCATGACCGGTATCACCGACACCGAGTTGGCCAAGCGCCGGGCCGAGCTGGAAAGGATCGACCGCGAGATCAATCAACGGCACCGCAAGTGTTCCGGCATCGCGGAGTTCCTGACGTCCTCCCAGGCGACCGACCCGGCTGCGGTGCGCGCGGCTCTGACCGACCTGTCCGCAGACGAAGCGGCATCTGCGGCCCGCCTGGCCGTGCTGCGCAAGTCCGCCAACGCCGCCCTCGACAGTGCTGAACAGTGGCACCAACGCCGTCGCGCCGCCTACGACGCGGTCGACTTGGCCGAGCAGAAACTGCTGCTCGCACGTCGTGATCTCGGCGAAGCGGAGGCTGACCTGGAAAAGGTCGACAAGTCGCTGCATATGCTGGGACAACTGGAAGCCGCCGACCCCGCCGACCGGGTCACCCTTGAGCTGATCTCGGAGAGGACATGCCCCGAGTGCGAGGCGGACCTGCTGGAGTACGTGCCACCACCTGGGCACTGCAACCTCTGCTGCCGCCCATTGCGTGGACAGCAGAACCTTGCGACCCGGATCGCGTTACAGAAGCAGCGCCAGATGATCGAGCAGAACCTGACCAAGCTGCGCGAGGCCGACGAGCTGACCCAGAAGGCAGTCGAGGCGGCCCGCGCCGACCTTGCCACGCAGCTGGCCGCCCACCACGCACAGACCGAACACGCGGTCGCCCCGCACGTGGACGCCATCGCGGCCGCCGCTGCCGAACTAGCCGCGCTGCGGCAGCGCCTGACCGATCTGCGGCAGGTCGACGCAGCGCTGCGCCGCCTAGAGGAGGAACGACGCGCAATCGACGAGCTGAAGGCGCAGCAGCGACAGCGCCATGAGGAGTTGCGCGTCGCTGAGTCTGACCGTGAACATCGCGAATGGGTCGCCGAGACATTGACCGACATCTTCCGGAGCACCATCGCTGACATCGGGTTGCCCAACGCCACTGGTCGAGCACGCATCGACGCGGACACCCTGTTGCCGTTGGTAGACGAACAGCCCTTCGAAGGGCGAGGCGGAGGTGCTCGAGTGGCCGTCTCGGTGGCCTACAGCTTGACTCTGCTCAGTTACACCCTGCAGATGGACAAGTCGAGCCTGCCAGGCCTGCTGATCATCGACTCGCCGCAGAAGAACCTCGGGACCAACGCCGCCGACCGGGAACTGGCGCGCCGGGTGTACCAGAAGTTCCTCGACGCCTTGCAGATTCGCGGCACCATCGGGGACGGCCGCTATGAACGCCCCTTCCAGCTGATCATCGTCGACAACGACCGACCGAAGGTCAAAGGCGTGAGCAGGACGCACAGGCTGGACTATGGCGACGGATTCATCAAGGACCTGGACTCGCCGCACGGTATCCCCGAAGGCGATGGGTCGTTGCCGTTCCACGACGACCTCGGCGAGTAGCAGCGGTTTCGGCGACCGGCGACTTCCCGCCGGCTATCGAGTCCTTGGAGCCCCGCGGCCTCGGAGGCGGAGGGTGTCCAGGTCGCACGCGGTCAGCCGCCGTCGGCACGACGCAGCGGACGAGTTTTATCGAGCTTGCCCCGTACTTCGACCACTTGATGCGGCCAAGAAGATCAACTCCTCTCTCAGAAGAGCAGCGCCGCTCCTCTGGTGCACGATGGAGGTCAACACCCGCTGGTTCGGTCGCGGGCGGCGGAGCGATCGTGAACGTCGGACGCGCTGACGGTTCCAGCGGCGGTGCTGCGGTCGACCGCACCGACCCCGGTGGATCCGGCGCAGCCGACGCGTGACGAGGCGGCAGTGGAACAGCCCAGTCCGGCAGTCCGCCGAACTGGCCAGGCTAACCGTGACTAGTGTGCCTTCGCGCGTGGACCGCCGAGGTTAAGCTGTTGCTTGATGCCACTGTCAAGTTTGAGCTGGTCAGGGGTGCCGGTGAAGGCGCGAACGGCACCAAGCAGCCTCAGATCACTGCGACCGGTGAGCTTCGGTGTGATGAGGTCGATGAGTTCAGCCCACTTGGTGCGCGGCAGATCGTGCTGAAGCCGGCTGGCGATCTTGCTTTCGGCGAAGAGGCGCAGCGCGATCCCGGCCTGACTAGGGTCGAACTTGCCGATCAGCTCCCTGTAGATGGGATCGGCGCTCAAGGCAGTGCCGTGGCCGTTGGTGAGGAAGACGTAGACAAGTTGGCGAACATAGGTCGAGTTGACGCGCGCCGGGACCTGACCGTGTTTGCCGACGAGGTTCAACAGGCGTTGCGCGACGGGTGGTTCCTCGTAGAAGTTGTTCCAGCCTTCATGGGCGTTCGTGAGTTCCTCGACGGCCTGAGCGAGCTCGGCCTCTCGATCGGACTCGGGCAGGTAGGCGGTCCCGCCGACAAGATCGAGCAAGTCCCGAGCACGCTGGGCCCGGTCAGCGTCGCCGTTGGCGCGGAACCTCGCGAGCTTGAGCCCGCATTCGTTGCGCTGATCTTCGCCAACGTAGGGCCAAAGTTCCCGCCAGAGGTTGCGGACATTGTCCTGGGTATCCGGCGTCGCGTCGGGCGGGTTGAAAATGCCGAACAGACCAGCGGCGAGGTTATCAGCCTGGTCTGGCGGGAGGTTGTCGAAGAACGCCGCGGCACTGGTCAGCTCGGTCTCGGTGAGGCGCTGTTTCCTGACGTTGCTCAGAAGCTGGCTGATCGCGGCGGCGACGTGGTCCTTGGGAAGGGTGATGACCTCGCGGATGCAGGTTTCCAGCCATTCGGCGAGCTTCAGGCCGGTGAGCGCGACCTGATTGGGGTGCGCGGCGCTGGCGTTGTTTCGCATGTAGCGGATGTGGTCCAGCTGCTTGTAGCCGACGTCGCTGATCAGCTTGATGCGGTTGGCCGCTGCCATCAGCTTGGCGTCGTCGATCTTGGCCAGGTCCTCCGCGGTGCGCAGGTCGTTGCGGCGGGTCGAGTCGGGTTCGGCGATCTCGAAGAAGTAGGCGACGTCGAACGAGGCGACCCGGGCGCGCAGCTCGTTGATTGTCTCGTTCCAGAGGTAGTTCAACGCGGCGTCGAACAGTCCCACTGACGCGGCAAGGATCATCTTCGCGACGTAGGAGGCACGCGCTCGCTGGGTGTCGTCGAGTCCTTCGAGAGCGTCGGGCGTGTTCCGGAGCAGCTTTTCCCGCTCCCGGACGTTGATGATGATGTCCTCGGTGGGCAGGCCCCACTGCTCGATCATGGTGAGCATGAGGTCCTCGAATGCCTGCAGGTCCTTGCCTGCTGCTTCGACTTGAGCCCGGCCGTCTGCTCGGACGACCTGCCCGGTAATGACCTGGCCGACGTCGCTGACAGTGCCCTCGCTCATAGTGGTGTCTCCCTCGTCCGCGCTGCTCACCAGAACCAGTCGCTTCCAACCAGGTAGTTCGTTAACGACTCCCTAGCGGAGAACGAAGATCGTGATCTCACCGTGCCATGCGGATGAGGCGTCCACCCCACAGCTGCGGGTTAGAGTCCACGCCGTTTGAGATCCACCGCGTGGACACGGGTATGCGGGTCCACGCATGCCCCGACCAGAAGCAGGCACAGCCGGTTCGACTTGCTGTAGCGGGGCAGCCCGGCGAATAGCCCCGCTGCCCAGCAGAATGCCTCTGTCACCGCCCGCCCAGACGCGGTGACCCCGATCGTTACACCATCCCAAATGGACACTCCGACAGCTTCTCCAGCACCGACCGCAACTGCTGTTGCCGCTCTTTCCGATCCCTTGACTGGGTCCGGCGCGTTGACCGCAGAGCCCCGTGCAGGCGGGAGCGCATGGTGCGCATGACCGGACCGGCATGAGCGAGTCCGTTATGCCGACGGCCCGCTGGCCGTTTGTCAGGCAGGTTTGCGGATGAGGCCGGTGTAACCAGCAAGGGCGAGGGTGGCAAGGCCCCAGACGGCGGCTTGCACGATCCACACTAGGACCGTGAAGACCTGGCCTGAGGTCGTGGTGGTGTCCAGGTCGCAGCGGGCGCGTAGCCCGGTGGGGGCAAACGGGAGACCACGGTCAAGGCCGAGGCCGACCAGCTCAACCGGAGTGCACTGCTGGCCTGGAGTTCCGGACCCAACAGTGCGTTCGGCGGCGTAACCGTGGTTGGTCTGGACGTGTCCTGCCCAGAGGCCTAGGCCGCCGGCCGCGGCGAGAGCAAGCAACAGGGCAGCGGCAGTCCGGCGGGCTCGGTACCCGTAGCCCGCCAGTACTCCCCATAGCCGGTGGAAACTGCGAGTCAGCCACCCTCCCAGCCCCTCTGGTGCGAGACGATGCAGGTCCTGTTGCTGGGCGATGAGAATGCGGCGCGCGTTGCCATCATGACCGGCGGCGCGTTCCACGGCAGCCAGTTGCTGGTACGGCGACGGTGAGTAGTGGATGGTGTGGAAACGAATTATGTGCAGCCACTCGTGCCAGGCCATTGACGCCAGCGTGTCGAAGGTGAAGCCATCCAGGCCGATGCGGCGGGAGCAGGAACACGAACGCCCCCACGGCTGGCGACATACCAGCTTGGCTGGCAGGAAGACCGCGCCATCGACACTTGCGTCCTCGAGTTTCGATACCTCTCGCTGCACTAATGGAAATTCTCGTCCCGTCGAAACTCAGCTGGCTACTGAACTTGGCCGAGTGCAGGACGACCGCGCTGTGACGTTTGCTGCCCGTGAACGACGCGCCCTGCAGAAACACGCTGCCTTCGACCTTGAGATCGTCGGCCTGGAGGGCGGGGCCATCGACGTTGGTGCAGCGCATCCCCGTCGCCTCGAGCTGGCCAGTGATGTGCGCGCCGACAAGTCGGACAGCGCCATACTTGCTAATGCAAGTGAAGTGAGAGTCGTCGATGAACATGCTGCCGCCGACGGTGAGATCGTCGGCGTCGAGGGCGGGACCGACGACGTTGATGCTCCATATCCGCTTGACATCAAGCTGACCAGCAACGTGCGCGCCAACGAGTCGGATGGCACCATCCTCGCTGTTAGCACCGAATCGTGCGCCCTCCATGTACACGCCGTCGTCGACCTTGAAACCGTCGGCTTGGAACGCGGTGCCGATGGCATTTACGCAGTACATCCGTCTGGCGTTGAGCTGAGTCCCAAGGTGCGCGCCATTCAGCCGGACAGTGCCCAGCTCGCTGCTGCCACCGAATCGTGCATCGTCTAGATACAGAGTGCTGTCGATCTTGAGACCGTCGAGCATGAGGGCGGGGCCAGCGGCGTTGTTGCTGCGCATCCCCGTGGCATCGAGCTGACCAGCGATGTGCGCGCCGATCATCCGAACGGCGCCGTCCTCACTACTGCCGCTGAACCGCACATTCCGCAGGTCCATACCGCTGTGTACCTGCAAGCGATCAGCTTCCACGACCGGACGGCTCATGTGATCAGCGCGAAGCCCATTACAGTCAAACGGTCCGCCGATGCGCGCGTCTTCTAACCGGACTGCAGCGTGGTCGCCTGTGAGCTTCACGTGATCTAGCATGACTTCGCCGTCCACTCGAACACCACGGGCTTCCAGGACGTTGATACGGCTTGCTGTCAGGACAAGACGGGGCAGATGAGCACCCCTTGCCGTAATCGGCTCTGTGAAGGCGCAGCCTGTCAGCTCGAGTCCGGTGGCTGTGTCGACATAGTCAAGATCAAGCTTGCCAATAATGCGCGCACCCCGGATGCGGACCCCGAGCGGGTGACGGTGGGTGAGCACATGTCGCTTGACATCGGCCTCCGCGGCCAGCGACACCACCGTCAGCGCCCCGTCAGAGCGCAGCGGTATGCCCCCCAGCAGCCGGTCCATCGCTGCCCGGATCTCGTCCCGTTCCCCGTGACGTTCTCCCTGCTGGGTCACGGCTGGCCCTCCTGGTTGTCCGGGGTGACCTGATTGGCCACCATGATGCGATCGCGGTTATGCCGCTCGGCCAGCGCGCGCAGCTCAGCGGCTTTCTCGCGCAGCCGGTCGGCCATAGGCGTCGGCACGACGGCCGACTCGGCCTGCTCGAGAAACCGCGTCGCGGCCTCTTCCAGCTGGTGTGCCTGCCTGTCGGTGCGGGCGATGTTCGCGCACGTGCTGCGGCAGCGGTCCAGGCTCGGCGCGTCGGTTGTGCCGCCCCTGCCGGGATGGCACAGCGCTTTGGACCGGTCGTAGTTGCAGATCAGGTACGCCTGCTTGTTCTCGAACACATTCAGCGTCGGGTCGGCCAGCAGATTGCGTGCCTGCCGCACGGTCGTGACCATGCCGCCGAACCTGTGATGTTCCTGCGCGGCCGAGTTGATCAATCGCCGGGCGGCTGGGCCGGACACCCCTTCGCCGTCCTGGAGTGCTTCGTGGACGTCGCTGAGGTGTTCGGCGACTGACCGCGCGGTCTCGAAGTCCAGCAGGTCATGGATGCCGCCACGGGCACGGGAACCGCAGCCCTCGCTGATCAGCGTCCGCATGTGTCCATATTGGACAGCCAGGGCCACCAGGCCGCCGGGCTGGCGGGCGATGTGCCAGGCCAGTGTGCGTCGGAACCGCCCGATACCAACCCGTCCGTGCTCATCGGATGGGATCAGCTCGCTGGCGCGGCCGTGACCGGTGGCCAGCTCGTTGATCCATCGGACGAAGTCCTCGACCCGGTTGGCGACCGTGGTCGTGGCCAGCGACCGGCCACCGCGCCGGTTGGGTGAACGCCGGTCGTGGAACACAGCGTTGAACAGCAGTCCCTCTCCCACCAGGTCTTCCAGCACGCGGATCGCCTGCACGACTGGTGGGACCGCAACCCACGGTGCTTCCCGGACCACACCAGCCGACAGGTGGTTGCCGTTTTCGTCGCGTGCGGTCTTGAACTGGCGGCCGTAGATGAGGTGGCGGCGTGCGGCATCAGCGGCTGCCTCCGGTTCTGGGCAGCATCCGGCCTCCAGCCCCAGCACTTCGCCAGGCCGCATCCCTGTCAGGTAGGCGATGACCACGAAGCAGGCCGTCACCAGGTGCTTGATCAGTGTCGGCACCTCATCGAACTCGAAGGTCTCCTGCCACGGCCGACCACCGAGCATCCCGGTGACCGGCTCACCGACCGGGCACGGGCCGGGGTTGGCCGCCATCAGCTCTCGCCAGCGCCTGTTGGCAAAGGCCGACTTGACCCGCTCCGGCGAAGCTCCGACCAGACCGGCGATGTAGAGGTGAGCGACCGCCCGCTCGCCTTTCCATCGACGAGACGGGATCGGAGTTCCCTCTGTCTCCGCCGTGTGCAGGTAGTCCATCAGCGCGTCCTTGCCGCCACCGGGAACCTGCTCCATCCCACTGGCCGTCTCGAGCATCCGGCCGCGTTCCCGGTGCGCGGTCAGGATGTCCGCTGAGAAGTTCTCCACGAACCGCATCGCCCAGACCAGCAGCGGTCCCATCGTGGCCGGGGTGATCGGTTCGGTGACGTTCTCACCCGCTGGTGACCCGGCGGGTAGGTAGTCGTCCATGCCCTCGGTCAGCCAGGGCGGGGCGGCCAAGCCAATCTCGGACGGCAGGTATGCGGTGGAGTACAAGTGCAGCCGTGTCAACGCGACGAGGTGCTGGATGCACGTGTTGCGGGCCAGCCGCATGGTCTTGGCCAAGTGGACGCTGTAGTCGGTCAGGTCATCGCCGGTGACGGTGGCAAGGCCGGTGATGCCGCGGTCGAGCATCCACAGCGCGAACGTGCGCCAGTCCCGCACAGTCCGGTAGATACGCCCCGGACTCAGCCTCGCCCGCATCGCCGGTCCGTGACGAGACAGGTCGTCTGCGGACAAAGGCTCGCGGGCGAGCATCCAGGCCGCATGCCTGAACGGCTCTCGAAGCTCGTCCGGGAACCGGTTCCAGTTGATGACGTCGTCGGCGGACGACGGGTTCTCGGACATGGCCAGAAACGACCAGGTCGCGTCGGCGTAGCGCGGGATGAACTCCCGCCGCTCGGCGGGCACGGTCGCGGGGTCCACCAGCAGTTCATCGGCCGCTGGCGGCCCGGTGTTCTCGGCGATGGCGTGTGTCATGAGTCGAACCCCCTCCGGAGCAGCTGATCAATGGCGGCCTGGTCCTGCGGCGCGACGGCGGCCTGAGCGTCGCGCCACTCGGCGTCGGTGAACTCGGGCCGGCTGCGCAGGTCCAGCAGCCGGGCGTGGTGCTCGCGCCAGTCCTGCTCCCACGTCGCGTCGGGCACCACGCCCCGCAGCTCGTCCAGCGCCTGCATCAGGTAGGCCAGGCGCGGCAGGTGCCGCGGGGTGACGACCGCATTCGGGCAACCCGTGCACAGCAGGAACGACACCCGGCATGGGGAACCGTGCTCACCGAACGGGCTGTGGGTGTAGTCGCTGCAACTGGCCGTCGCCGTGTCCTGCCCGATGTCGGTGTCGGCCTTGCTGATCCGAGCGGCGAACGTGGTCTGCGCGTGTTTCAGGGCCGCGATGGCGCCGTCGCTGACCACCTCTTCGGCGCGCTGGCGGGTCTGCGGATCCGGCAGGACGTAGATCTGGTCGTGTGTGTCCTGGCTGTGCTGGGTCGGTGTGCGCTTGTCGGCGACGATCACGGTCTTACGCAGCCGCCGCAAGTTGAGTTTGAATCCGTCCCCGAGCTGTTTTCCCCAGCTGCGCCAGGCGTTCTCGCGCAGACCGTAGTTGAACAGGTCATTGTCGGGACGTTCCGGATCGGCATGGACGTTGATACGCCACGTGATGAGCCGATCGGTCGGCTTTCCCAGGGCGGCCAGCGTGGCGCGGGCCGGTGCGGTCGCCTCCAGCACTTGGGTGATCAGCCGTCCTGGCGAGTTCGCGCCCCAGTCGGTCAGGTTGCGGGTCTCGTGGCGAAGCGGGTGATGACGCCGCCGCTTCTCCAACTCCACCCGGTAGATCACCTGCCCATCCAGTCCCGGGTTCGGCGTGGAGGTCGGAACACGCAACTCGCTGACCGGCACGGCGTTCCACCCGTAGGTGGCCACGATAAGTACCACCATCGCGGCGGCTTCCGAGCTGGTCAGGAACAACCGATGCCAGGTGTTCCCATCTCCGCCGAGAAGGTTCTGAGTGGACTGTCTGACCCGGACCCGCCGCAGACTGCTGCCGCTCGGAAGCTGGTCGTATCCGATATAGGTAGGGAGATCGCCGGTACGGCTGATGTGGTCCAGCATCTCACCGACCGCCCACTCCGGTGTGCCGTGGGCGATACGGCCTGCCCGCCACTCCGTCAGGTGACGCTGGTTCTCCCGGATGCGGTACAGCGCTTCGCGGAACACACGGGTGGCGGTGGCCTTGATCCGGTCGAGTTCCTCCGGCGAGTAGGCGACCTCCCTCACAGTGTCCTTGGCGACCCGCTGAGCCATCAGCTCCCGAGTCGCCGCCGGCAGCCCCGGCGCGTCGCGCAGGAACGCCGCCATCTTCCTGATCTGCCGCTTGCCGACCGTGTTGGTCGGTCGGCTGATCCGCCACTGCGCCCACACCTTGGGTGTGAACTCGGTGATGGTCTTCGGTGGATCGTCCAACCCGGACATCCAGCGCGTGAAGGTGCGCAGGTAGTCCCAGCTCTCCTTACTGGATGTCAGCACCTTCCAGATGCCGTCCGGTGCGACGCGCAGCGCGAACAACTCCGCCAGGCTGCGCTGCAGCGCCGGAGCCACCGGCAGCGCGCCGAAATTGTAGGCTTCCCAACGCTCTCCGTTCTCCTCTATATGCCGCACCACCAAACCATCGTCGATCAAGACAGGGGTGCGTTTGTGCCCAGCCTCTGGGAGCGCGGCACGCCGTCCAGGCTTTTTCATGCCGACTCCCCGAGGTCCACGATCCGCTCCGACGCCTCTGCGATGCGAGCCAGCAGCTCGGTCGTGCCGGGCTCATCGTCGTCCACCAGCAGCGAACGAACCTGCAAGTCCGAGACTGGCGCGAGATAGATGTTGCGAGTGGTCTCCTCACTGCGGTGCCCCAACAGGTCCCGCACCATGCCCCAGCAGTCGTTGTAGAGCAGCCGGAAGTCCCGCCTCTGCTCCGGCGTGAGGTCGAAACGGCGGTCCATCGCGTGGTGCAGCGCGACCAGCATGTGCAGGGCGAACGAATGTCGAGCCATGTGCGGCGTCATGAACGGCGGCTCCGCCACCTTGCCCGCTAACAGCTTCTGGCACCGGGTCGACGCGGCCCTGTACACGGCCTCCCAGGAGTGCGGCAGGAACGGTGTGCCGTCCTCGGCCAACCACAGCCACAATGGCTCAAGACCGTTCTCGCCCTCGATGAACAGGCGCTGCCGCTCCTCGACGTCCAGCTTGCCGATCGCGCGTCCGACGGCCGTGCCGCTGTGGTCGCGCCAGTGCAGGACGGACTGCCTAAAGCCTGAGCGGCCAGTGATCACACGCAGCCCATCCAGCGCCTCGTATCGACCGTGGCGCTGCGCCCGGCGGATCGCCGCCCGCCGACTGGTCCGGCAGTAGGTATCGATGAACCGCAACGCGTCCCCTGACACGTAGAAGGTCCGCTCCCGCTGGCTTTTGGTGACTGCCTTGGCGATCCGGCCGTCGTAGTAGCGGCGCGCGCTGTCCTCCAGCGTCGGCACCTCGACGGTCAGCAGCGACCCGCCCTCCGTCCGGCGCATCCCCGATGAGAACAGCAGGTCCGCGTAGGCGGCGTTACGGTCGTCGTTGCGGCCACGCCAGGCCGGATCACGACGCTCGTCCGCGGTGTACCCACGCAGCCCGACATCGCGCCACAACCGATATGCACGCGGAGTCAGCCACTTGACGTTGCTCGACCGCGCGTCCTTCGCATACGCGGCAGGGACGGCGATCTTGTGACCATGCCGACTGATCACCTCTCGCGTCGTCACCGGACTCGATGCCATGTGTCCTTTGCGGACCGCCCACGCGTACAGGTGGTTCAACGCGGCCAGCTCACGGTTCCACTTCGCCCCACCAATCCGGTCCGGGTTACGCGGCGACCACCGCCGCCAGTCCTGAAAGTCCAGCAGATCTTCCTCGGTCGCGTCCCGCCAGCTCTTCCCGTGCTGCCACAAGAAGTTGAAGAACAAGCAGCAATCCTGGGTGTAGTTCCGCTTCGTCTCCCGCGCGAGATGCGCGAAGGACGAACGAGTGAAGTACTCGGTCAACCGCGGGTCGACCCGGTAGAGCGGGTCGGTCATGAACGGGTCACCCGGATCGATGCGACTCGCAGCTTCCCGCGTGGTCAAATTCAAATTCAGGTCAGACCACTCGGCAAGAACCGGCACCCCGGCATAGACGTCGGACTCGAAAGCAGGGATCCAGTGAACCTGCCATTCCTTCAACACTTCTCCTCCTCGATGGCAACACCGCCAACCGCAACACGCAAGATCATTAGGGAAGACGTCGCAGGCGCTCTTGACCCAGGTCTCGATGTCGAAAAGCCCGCGCAAGAACGCCTGGGCACGGGCACGGTTCCAGCCGCCGTCCCACACGCGGAGCGGGTATTCGCCGGTGCGCAATGCGGTGTTGTACTTGGCATCGCGGGTGGCACGCCGGGTCTCCTCGGCTTCGTAGCCCATGACGTGCCGGTAGGGCCGTCCCTGAGTGAGCTCGGCGATGACGGTGTCCAGGGGCCATGCCTTAAAATGCTGGCTACAAAGCCTGTCGCCGGCGGTCTGCGGAACAGTGCCGCCATCGAACATCTCGTGCGCCAGCGTCCACGCGCCGACCAGGTGCAACCGGTCGGGATGGCGGGAGTCAGACAGGATGTCGATCCCATCGGCCTGGTGAAGTCCGCGGCGGGCGATCTGGAGATAGCGCACATTCGACGCGGCCATGAGGGGCAACAGGTTCTGCTCGACCAGTGCGCGAGTCGCCGGCCATTCCTGACCGGTCATCCCGGTCACTACAGCGAGTTCATCCAGTTCGAAGTCGCGGCTTGAGGGATCGGTGAGCCAGCGGGCGAGGATGGCGCTGGAGTCGGCACCCAGGCCGTATCCGAGCACGACGCGCGGTGGTGCCTGGCCCCGGACCGAGGCCAGCGACAGCGCGCCCGGCGGCGGGGCCGGGCGCCGCAGCCCGAGCGCGGCTTGTGCCAGATCGACGGCGTCCTGCGCGATCTGATCGGGGACGCGGTCGGCGAGGGGATGTTCCAGTGGACGATCCAGGAGCGGGGTCACGGCCGACCGCCCAGAGGCGAGGTAGGTGCGTGATGTGCTGGCGTTCTCACGTGGGTCCTTTCATGCGTGGGCGCAGGTGCCGTCAGGGGGAAGAAGGCGCGGACAACGCGAAGGCCCGGCGCTGGTTCACGGGAACCGGCACCGGGCCTTCGCGGAACGGCGAGAGCCGCCGGACGCCAGTGGCAGGCCTGTCTGCAGTGGTGACGATCAGTCGAGGCGGACCAGGCCGCGGCAGCTGGGGGCGGCGTGCAGGGTGCCGGATACCTCGAGGGCGTCGTTGTTCCAGCCCTCGAAGGCGATGACGCGCTTGCGGCGGCACCGGCACCATCGGGTGCTCTCGACCTTGCCGACGCGGTCACCACACAGCAGGACGCGCCCGCCACGCGCCGGGAACAGGTACAGCGTGCCGTCGAACGGCACCGCGTCGACCGGGCCCTCAGCAGGGGCCTGCCCAGCTGTGAGCTGACTGATGCGCTCGGCCCGCCCGGCGAGCTGCTCCGGGGTGAGTGGTTCCGGACCGGGCATCGGGACCCAGTCCTCGCCGTTGAACATCTGCCAGTAGGCGCCGTCGTCGAGAGGCTCGTCCGGATCGGAGTTCAGGTGGCCGGCCAAAAACTCCCGTTCCACGCGGAGGGTGCGGATCCTGGGCAGGAGCTTGGGGGCACCGCGGCGCGCGCCGAAGCGCCGGGCCGAGCTCGGGATGTAGCTGCGGACGAGAAACTTGCCCTCGGCCCGCATTTCCTGAACCAGGTACTCGGTGTCGGCCTCAGTGAGGATCGCCTCGAGCAAGTTGTTTCTCGCGTCGGGATGGCGGTCCAGTGGCTTGCCATCGTGCAGGCAGCGAGCGAGGAATTCGTCGAGCTGCCCGTGCCCGAAACGGGTGTGGTCGTAGGGGTGGAAGGTCGTCGGCCCGCCTGAGCCGTCGTTGGCGATGCGGCCGACCGCGTCGAGGTCGGGATGGATGAGTGTGGCGCCGTAGGCCAGACCGCGGCCGAGGTCCAGGTAGTCGAAATCGGTGACGGTGAGCGCGTGCGGGGCGTCGATCCCGCTGTGCGTCCAGTGGGCTGGGGACGGCGTGGCTGTGGACATGAAGGTTTTCTCTGTGAGGAGGGATAACGCGGTGACTTGATGTGGACGACGTGACTTCCAGCGCAGAATTGCGGGGATGCCGGGCGCTGGGCCGTCGCGCCGTGCACGGGCATGTGTGCCTGTTCAGGCCTGGACGACAGCGAACGACGCTCGGCGGGCAGGGTGCCCCCACAGGGTGGGGGTTGGTGTCCTCTGCCCGGTCGCGTGATGTCTCTTGTGGACAGGCGCGCTGCCCAGGGTTCGACGGACAGCGCCAGATAACTCCGGAACCGACGCACCAGGCGAAGGTCTCACCGGACAGGGCGGTGATCAGCTCGCCGCTTTCTCGTCACGGGGTAGCAGTCGTGCCACGATCTCGTCGCCGCGACGTTCGACGAGGTCCCGACGGGAAAGGCCGCGGCGAGGCTGACCATGTCCCGGGCGGCCTCGCCGGCCCAGGCGCACGCCGTGTCGTCGGGCAGTCCGATGCCCACCAGGCTGGCGTGGTGGGCGGCGACGTACTCGGCGAAGCTCATCGGGTGCCGCGCGACTTCGGCTGTCGTGGTGGAGCGGCGCGAGTTCAGACCAGTGAAGGAACGGCAGCGACCGCAGGCACCGTCGGGGTTGCCGCGGTCGCGGTCGCAGGACGAACCGATGTCGACCAGCTCACCGGGGGAGCACCAGTTGAAATCGTTCGAGCGGTCGCGCTGGGTTCGATCGGTGGCGACGAGGACGGGGATGGTGGGCACGGGAGTCTCCTTGAATTGTGAGGTCGAACTCGGCCCTCCCCGTACACGAGGTTGCGGGGACGGGGGACGCTGGCTTGGGCGGGTCAGACCGCCACACGCCGGGCCGGGGATTGCTTGCGTCGTTCGGCGGGGGGTGAGTTCGGTGGCGAACGGTGCGATTTGCTGGCCGGGCGCCGACGCGCCGGCGCAGCCCGGTGAAGGTGGTCCCGCCTAGCGGGCATACAAGCTGCCTAGCGCATTGGGCCGGTGCGGCACACTTTGCTGCCGAGCGTCGCGTCGTAGCCCCGCGAGCCGATGGGCGCGGCAGCCTCGGACTCCAGCCAGTGAAGTCCGGCGTCGGCAAACCAGGTGATGTCGTTAGGCGCGGGCGGCGCCGCAACGGGCAGCGGCGCATCCAAGAGCGGGTGGTGTGGGACATCCTCGCGGCACGGAGCGACGGGCGCATTCCGGCGACGACGAGCGGGCGGGTCAGTAGCGCCGGTCGTAGGCGGTGGATTCACGCCTGCGGAGATCGGCCAGATCGGGGTCCTTGAGGTCGATGGTACTGAAGTCGCCGAAGTGCTCCCAGCGGCTGCCCATCGGGTAGTAGGCGCGGATCTGATCGCCGTCCACGAGGTAGAGCCACTCGATGTCGCTGCCTGCGCCCTCGTCGAGAACGCCGGTGCGGGGCTCGGGGGCCAGGTGATCGGCGAAGCGGTAGCCGACGCCGGCGGTGGGCTGGACATCACCAGGCCGGTAGGAGGCGACCGCGCTGCCGTCGGGCACTTCCGCGGTGGCTTCGTTCGCGGCGATCAGGAACCAGTCATGCTCTAGGAGTGCGGCGGCCATCAGGGCGAGGTCGCTGTTGTGGTGCCCATGGAGGGCTTCGCCGAGGGCAGGGAGCTGGTAGGTGGGGTAGCCGTCACTGTGGCAATAGCGGGCACGGTAGGTGCGGCCGTCGGCGTCCAGGACGCCGACGAGAGATCGGGTGGACACAGATTCTCCTTGCTGGCTTGGTTTTCAGGGGTGATCGAGCCGGGGCTGTGGCGCAGACACATAGCCGATCGGGCGCTGTGGGACAGCGGCCGCCGACCCCTTCGCGGGTGTTACGACGGCGGCGTGGCGCAATGGGCGCGGCCACATGTCGCCGCGGCAGCACGACCCTGTGCCGCGGCGGATAGTCCCGGGGCCGAAGTAGCCGCCCCCGGAGCGGGTGTCTAGGACGGATCGATCAATCAAGACGGACCAGGCTGCGGCATTTCCGGGCAGCGTGAATGCTCCCCGATCCGACGAGGACACTGTCGCGCCATCTTTCGAACCGGATGACGCTTTTACGACTGCGGCACCGGCACCACGTGGTGGTCCTCACCGTGCTGACACGGTCACCGATCAGAGTGAAGGTGCGGGGAGGTGAACCGAAGAGGTACAGGTCGTCGCCGAAGAGTTCCCCGCTGTGCTTGCCGTCCGGGCCATCCAGTTCGCGGGCGAGTTCACTGGCGCGCCTCGTTCGCTCGGCGATCTGCTGCTCGGTCAAGGGGCGCGCGCCGAGTAGCGGCACCCAGTCCTCACCGTTGAACATCTGCCAGAAGGAACCCTCGTGGCCGCGGTGGGCTGGGGCGTTGTCCAGGTAGGCGGCGATCGACTGTCGCTCGTCCCGGCGGATCAAGATCTTGGAATAAATCACCGGGTACTCGCGATGCGGACCGAAAGACTGCGCCTCCCTCGGGACATAACTGCGGACGAGAAACTTGCCCTCGGTCCGCATTTCCGCCACGCACCGCTCGAACTCGGCCTCGTTGATGATCTCGTCGAGCAGGGTCTCGATGCCCAGAAGGTCAGTCAGTGGCTCGCCGTCCTGCAGGGAGCGTTCGAGGAACTGCTCGAGCTGGCGATGGCCGAAGCGGAGGTGGTCGTCGGGGTAGAAGGTGGTGGGGCCGCCGTAGCCCTCGTTGGCGATGAACCCGACGACGCCGAGCTGGGGGTGAACGAGTGTGGCGCTGTATGCCACGCCGCGGGCGGTTTCAAGCTGGTTGAACCCGCTGACGGTGAACGCGTACGGGGCATCGATACCGGTGTGGGGCCAGCGGGTACGGGACTCGATGACGATGGGCACAATGACTCCTCTCGTGGATTGGGCGACAGGCCCGATGCGACGGGTGCTGAACAGCGAAAAGACCCGGCACCGATCCATGAGGAACCGATGCCGGGCCTCCGGCGTCGCGGGTTAGGACCTGACATCCCTTGGAGCTGATCCGCACTCGGGGACACGCGAACGGTGCTGTGCCGCAGGGGATTTCTAGGGAGCGCGCGACGGCATTCCTTGTCGAATCGGACACGGCGGTGTGCCCCGCGTCCGGCGGGGCGCGCTCGGTGGCCACCGAGCGCGCCGGTGGGGCAAAGCCACTCTTTTCGGCTTGCCCCACCGGGACGCCGGTGCACGATGCGCGGCTCCCCGCCGGATGCGGAACAGCCGACGGGGAGTTAGGTCTTCTCCGCGTCGTCCGGTTGATTAGGCGGCCCACCCCGGGACCGGGCATGGGCCGGGCGGTTTGGCGCGAAGGTGTGGATGAGCCGTCCGAGGGGGGCGGGCAGGTCAGATTAGAGACCGGCGGTCTGGGGGTGTGCTGTGAGGTCGCGCCGGACCAAGCACGCCTGCCCGTGCTCGGCGTCGAGGTGCTCGCGCAGCGGTGCGCCGTCAACGTCGTGTTCGCCGGTGAAGGCGGCGATGGCGGCGTCCGCTGGGTCGTCCCGGACGCACAGGTACCAGTGCTGACCGGCGTCCAGACTGAACTGGTCACCGTCGCGTAGTTCGGCCACTGTCGCTGGTTCGATCGCGACGTCGTGCTCGGGCGCCGGCGCGACGGCGTCGATGGCCGCGTCGAGACCTTCGGCGCACCCCTGGAGGTCGTACGGGCTTTCCTTGGTCCTGCCGTCGATATGGCGTAGCGCGGCGTGCAGGAACTGGTACCAGCGGTAAAGCGCCTCGTAGATCGCCAGGACCGTGTCGGCTGGCAGATGTGTGCAAGTGTCGCGGGCGGTCACCCAGCGGGGTGCGCGGTGGCCGTGTTCGGTGAACAGGTTCTGGTAGACCGCTTGGGCCTCCACATCGAACTCGTCCCGGTCGGCGGGCACGCGGAGCCTGGGCACGGGCAGGCAGCCGGGGATGATGTGTGCGCGGCGAACCATGGCCAGTAACCGTTTCCGGCCGCTGAACAGCGCAGTGATCGCCTCCTGCACCCGTGCCCACTCGACGGCGATCTTGTCGGACAGGACACTGAAATTGTGCCCGGTCATGGCCAGTAGCTGCGCGGCGCAGCCGAGCAGGTCGTGGCCGCGTTCTTCCGATGTGTCGAGCGGCAGCGCCAGAAAGCCGGCCTCGTTGAGGGTGAAGCCGTACTTGCCCAGCAAGGCCGTGACGTCTTGGTGCAGTAGGCCCGCGATGACGAACCCGTATCGGGGGTGTCGGCAGAGAATCAGGTCGTTCGCCTGGTCGATGATGTCCATGTGGTACCTCTCGGCTACTCTCGGGGAACTGCGGCACGCCCTGGCTTGCCAATTCAGCAGGGTCAGCAAGTCTTGCGGCGCTCCATGTGACCGGCTGGGTCCGGCACTGGATGCTCGGATACGGGGCACATCCGTCACAGGTGTACGTCGATGTCGTGAACTCGCGCGGCCACCAACGTGCTGACGCTGCTGCGCCTATCACGGGGTGCGTCCCGTTGCGGCGGGGCGCACTCGGTGAGCACCGGCGCGCCGGTGAGGGCAAGCCGCGCTTTTCGGCTTGCCCTCACCGGGGTGGTGGTGCAGAGTGCGTCGTCCCGCCGCAACGGGCGGAACACTGCATTTCTCGTGTCGTTCTGGCGGGATGGTCGGGTCAGCCAAACGCCGGCGGGGTTGGCTATCCAGTCCGCTTCGCCGGCGACGCTGGGTTCGTCCTGGCACCTAGCGCAGTGACAGAAAGCATCGTGGATTTCCAGCACCAGCCGGTATGCCTGGCCACTGCGCAGGATGACGCCGCCGTCGACCACGATGTCCTGCCCGCAGCGTGGTTTGGACGGTTCCCAGATCAGGATTTCGGGGCGGGAGAACCAGATCTCGACGACCTCGTCGCCGGGCACGGCGCCTTCGAACCAGGTCCGAATCGGCTGCTCGTAAAGCCGGCACTCGGTCGAAGTGGTGTGCTGGTCATTGAGACCGACCCAGAACATGATCGAGCGCCGCTGCTTGGATAGCGGCTCGAAGAGGCGTTCGGGACGGAACACGACGCGTGCTAGTCGCATGGTCACCACGATCCCAGGTGAGTGGGGAGTGTCGGTGGTAGAAAGCGCGGTGGCCGGGCCGGGGTGGTTGGTACGGAGCCCGTCGCATGGGTGGTCACCGGGGCCGATCCGACGAACAGCCAGCCCGTCAGTTCGGGCGAACCGGTCGTGGTGACCGAGACCCTGATGTGCTCGTCGGCGAGGACTCCGCCAGTTGGCCGGTTGCGGTAGAAGGCGAGGAGGAAGTCGACAATGGTCTCACCCCTCACCGAGGCGTCCCTCGGCTGCGGCAAGCGCGGCGGCTTCATGGTCGGGATAGCCCTCGGCCCGTATCGGCACGGGCAGCCTGGGCAGGGTGCGAGTGCCACCGCGGAGGGGGAGCGCACCGGCGGGACCTCGCTTGTCGCCGACTTGCGCGTCGCGGTCGTCCATCAGCTCGTAGGCCAGGTGCTGCGCGTCGGCTTCGGAGCGTGGCACGTCGTCGATGACGATGTAGGAGTCCTTGTTGGCGATGGTGCCGGTGTAGCCGCCGTGGCCGTGGTCGAATTGCGCCTGTTCGACGGCCTCGCGAAACGCGATCTCGACGTCAGTGCCTTCGGAATAGGTAAGGAACGTTTCTGCGCCCATGAGCGTTCTCCCGTGCTGCTGTGGTGAACGGCCAGCCCGACATGCCGGTAGAGGAAAGGATCGAGGGTTGTTCTGGCCGCGCCCCGAAAGGTTCGGCGGGGCACGACCGGCCGACGCTCTCGATGGGGCGGGGGCAAGCCCCGGATGCTTTCCCCGGGCTTGCCCCCCCGCCCCATCGCGAGCGCAGCGTGCTCGAGCTCCGCTGAGTTTCGCGGGAACGGACAGCTGCCGAGGCTGGCGCGAATCTCTCCGAGGTCGTCGAGTTTCGCGCCAGTGCGGGAGATCGGGGTAACAGAACAGCGATCGCGGCCGACTTCGGGAGACACACCTGGTCAACGATTCAGCAGGACGCCCCCCGTCTGCTGGGTCGTCGCCCACGCGCGGTGCCACGGCGCACCTGATTCTTAGCGTCTGGCACCTCGCCAGGCGGGTTGGTGTGTAAGTGCTGGCCTGGGCTTGGCCAGGCCAGCACTTCTCACGATGGGAATCACGCCTCAGCCGCCAACGGCGGTGGAGCGAGACTGCTTGATGCCGTCGAGCAGGTAGGAGAAGTACGGGAACATCAGCGCCGCCGTGGCGGAGCTCGGCCGGTCGAATCGGATGGTCCGTACACCGTCAGTCCCTGTGTCGTCGGGCCAGCACCCGTGATTCGAGCTTGACGGATCCCGCCGGCTTCGTCATGGCAGGTTTCTCGCATGACGAAGCGGCTGCGAACGGCCTTCATCAGGCGCGGGGCGCCGGATGGCTCCGCTACGCTGCGGCCATGACTCTGCGAGACCGGGCTGGTCAGGTCGATCAGCGTCCAGCAATGGGATGAACTGTGCGGACCTGGATACGCACCAGCCGGACGGGGAGCGATGACGAGGAGCGGGAACGTGACGACTGGCCGGAAGAAGCGAGCGACCTCGGCCGAGGTCGGTCTCGACGTCGCGGTCCGGGACGGCCTGCGGGCTGTGGTGTTCGACGCGAACTGCTTCGGATACGGGCGCCCGGACCTCAAGCTGCTCACATCCTTCGCCGGGCACCTGGCCAGAATCGACATCCCGGCCTGGATACCCGAACCAGTGGCATGGGAGTGGGCGGAACACCTCGCGCAGGACTGGGACGAAGCGGCCACCGCTATCAACTCGACCAACAAGAGGTTGGGCAAGGCCCATCTCGCCCAGTTCCTGACTGAGTTCGCCGACAAGAACGCGGTGGCCTTGGCGTTTCTGGACAAGGTCGCGACGGTCCCCAATGTGGAGGTCATCCCGCTGTCGCCCGAACACGCTCTGGCCGGTTTGAAGGACCAGGTGCTCCAGCTGCCGCCGGCGAAGCGCAAAGGCTCCGAAGATGAGCGAGTGAAGACGGGGGCGTCCGACAGCGCATGGCTGCGGGAGGTTCTGGCGCGAGTAGGCAACGTCTCCGAGCGGCTATTGTTCGTCACCGAGGACAAGGACATCACGAACGCACTGACGGCGTGGAAGCACACGACCGCCCTGCTTCGCTCGCGCAAGAACCTCCTTCCGACGCTGTTCACCGTCAAGGTCGACCCGGGCGACGCCGCGGCGATCGTGTTGCGGCATGTGGCGGAGCAGCTTCCCGCCGAACAGGGAACGGGTCTGCTCGATCTCGGCGCGGTGGACGATCTCGCCGAGGTGGTGATGTCGCACCTGTCGCCGGACGTCGACCGCGTGGACTCGGTCGCCCTGACACGCATCGACGGGGTGGCAGGGATCTTTTCCGTTTTGGTGGAGGAAGACGACACCGGCCTCGCGGCCGCACCGGCCACATCCGAGTCCGAATCCGAGGACGCCGGAGCGGTGAAGCCGCATGTGCGAGACGGCGAGGTCGGCCGAGAAACCCCGCATCTCGCGGTGGCGACGCTGATGCTGCTCGCCGAAGCGCGCGCCACCGCTGTCACCGATCTGCATCACCGCCACCAGCTGGCCGATACCCACACCGTGCCCGGGTTGCTGCTGCGCGCCGATGTGTTCGTCGACCTGTCCGCAGGCAAGGTCGTCGATATCCAGCCCGACAGCGCGATCGCCTTGCATCCCGGTGACGCCTACGACGACGATCGTGACGCGCTGGCAAGTGTCGTGGAGGAGCTCGGGGGCGTCATCCCGGGGCTTGAACTCCCCGACGGCTGGCCTTTCGACGGCGACGGGGACTTCCAGCGGGAGGTCAACGGTCACACGGTCGAGGTCGAGTACCGCGCCGACGGCGCCGGCGGATGGTCGATCGAGGTCACCATCGACAACGCGGACACAGCGGAACTCAGCTGTTCCTACGACGTCGGGGCCCGGGTGTGGGACGGCCGTGAGGGATTCGACATGCCCGGCGCCTACCCGATCTACACCGACGTCGCTGACTCGCCGAATCCACTATGGACGTTCGCCTGGTGGCTCATCGGACACGTCTACGGTAGTTCCGCCGCTGAATAGACTCCCCGACGACCTGTCCCCGCTCCGAGAGGCCGCTCCGCTCGCAGGCGGCAGGCCCGGGTTGCGGCCCGCCGCGAGGCAGTGCCGCACCAAACTCCACGTGGTTCTCGGCGCTGGTCCGCCGGTCGCCGAGCAGTGCGCTCGCCTCGTCAACGAGCAAGGGCGATCCGCGACGGGCGCCGCCCGGCCGCGCGGGGCCAGGTCCCGCGCGGCGAACAGCTGGTGGATGAGGACGGTCGGGGCCCTCATTCCGCAGTTCCCGTGTCGATCTTGCGGAACCCCGGTGTCTGTGCGCTCGACGGTCTGCCCGAGCACGATCACCACACAGGACATCCGGCGTCTACGTCAGGTGCTCGAATCGGATGCGGTGGGCCATCGGCTCGGGAAGTTCGATCCTGCGCAGCGGATCGTCGTCGGGGTGGTGGAACACGCACTGGCGGGCACCGAGCACGACGGCCTGGTTCAGCGCCCTGGCCCGCAGCGCTGTGCCGACGATGGCAGCGTCGGGGAGCCCAGGGGGCCCGAGCGCGAGCGCGACCCGGTGATCGAGCGGGACGATGATGCCGCGGCAGGTCGCGAGTCCGAAGGGAGCCCTGTCGTCCGCGTTCAGGTCCGGCAGTAGGCTCACGGGGGAGGCAGAGGTCAGCAGGGCCTTGCGGGCGAACCGCACGATGACCCAGCTTCGGTCGACGATGTTCTCGACTGCTTGCTCGTAGTTGGCGAACATCGCGCGCAGGTGGGCGTCGCGGGTGTGTCGCTGGCGATCGTTGTTTCGCTCGGTCCGTCCCCGCGGTGTTGCGGCGTGCGCCTGCCCCGTGGCCACCGATGCGGCGCCGCCGCTAGTGAGCTCGGTGACGAGGTCATGGATCATGGTCGTCCGTTCCCGCTCGGCGGGCGTGCGCAGATGCTGCATCGCGATCCACGCAGCGATCGGTTCCCGGACCTGCGGATTCTCGGAGGCGGCGCCGTGGTCCACCAGTTCACCGAGCGCGTCGGCAGCCGCCTTTTCGAGGTCGCCGAGCAGGTTCTCGATCACGTCGAAGCGGGCACCACCGGGTGCCTCCAGTTGATAGAAGTTGTTCTCCACGGTCGCGTCGTTCGTGGATTGCGGGTGCATTTTGTGGCCGGGGAGTTCCACTCGGGTCACCTGAGGGTGCTTCCTGCCCGGCAGCCGGGACGCGAAGCGGTCGAAGTAGAACTTCGGAACCGTGTGGTGGCGCCGCTTCGGCTGCGGTTGTGGCACGGTCACTCCCCTTCCGGTCCGGCATCAGCGCGGCGGCGTGAAGTGGGATGATGTTGGGCTGACGCCGGCCAGCCAGCTAGCCAGGTCTTCGTGCTCGCCGGGACCGCGGTCGAGTCTCGCCCGTGTGACGTAGAGGCTCACCACACTACTGCGGCTGCCACGCGTTATCGCCAGCCATCCGGCGGCAACGGCAGGGGCGGCGTAACTTCTGCCGCCTCCACCATGGCCTCGTTCATCGACCTGTAGACCTGCGGGGCGCGGTCATCGATCGCCGGCGCAGGCTGTCCTGCTTCGAGGTCTTGGCCGACGTCGTCCGGCGCGTGCTGGCCGTTCATGCCAAATTCTCCTGTGTCGTGGAATCGTCGTTGGGTGCTTCGGCCAGGATGCCGACTCTGCGACCAGGGCACCACTCGGGGCGCCGATACCGACAGAGTCTCCCCTTAGGCCTTACGGCTTGAGGCGCGGGGCCAGCCGCGTCCCGTCAGGCGCTGAGGTTCAACGCGTTCGCTCCCTGCCGAGCCCAACTCGAACACGCATCGACCAAGGAACGGTCAAGCCTCGGAATTGACAGACGACCCGATCTGTCACCGGAATCATCGATCAACGCGGGCTTCCTGAGTAGTTTGACCACGGTGGGGCCCGGCTCCATCGGCAGCGCGCGGAACTGCCCGCGCTGGTCGTTGTCGTGACGGCTGCTTCGCTGACATGGGGATGATCAGTTTCTGGAGGTCGTCGCGGAGCCGGTGCATTCCTTCCTTGTCGTGGCAGCGCACGAGCAGGGGTGGTGCCTGGCTGGTCATCGGGCTGCGAGCACCCTGCGATAGCGCACCATGAGTGTGTCCACCCCGGGCGCGCGGTGTGACCTGATCGTCCCCCTTCACGAGGTCCAGTCTCCCGATTGACCCGTCAGCTGTCGAGGCCTTCTCGGTGATGATGGTCAGGACGCCGCCGGCGGTTTCAACTGCCACGTCCACCGCGCCGGAGGCAACTCGCGCCGTGGCAAGTCGGACTTGGTAAAGGGCGATGTTGCGGCCCACGCCCGACGAATTGCACGGAGAAGATGAAGTCCATCGATTTGCCTGGAGGCGTGGCCCTGAAACTTAGGTGGGCGCCCACGAACCGGTACGCCCCGAGGGTGCGGCGGATGGCCCTCGAACAGGTACTGAGTTACTCACTATCAATATCCAGGTCACCCACGCACTGCCCGTCCATGCCGCCCCGCTCGGCAACGTGGTAAACGAGCTCAGGGACCCGATCGACCAGCGCACTAAGTTCCTCCGCATTGGGCAGCGGGCCGCCCTCGCATGCAGCGATCCGTTCTCACGGCGGCACCGGAGGAATTTCACTGTCCGCAGATCCGAGAGGGCCGTCCGATGCCGTAGCGCATGTCAGGAGGTCGCCCGTGGTGGCAGTCGTGTGACACGGCTGGCCGCCGTGGAGGCGGCCCGCAGGCGCGTAATCTCGTCGTGCTGGCGGCGAGCCGGGCGTGAACTGCGAAACTGTGCCTGAGCGCTTCAATTGGCCAGTTGCGCACAGTAGTTGGCCAGTTTGGCGCTCAGCCACACTGATGCTCGGACCGGCATCCTTAGCGGCCGCAGTGGGACCTCATGATGAGGTCCCAGCTACATCTACCAAAGAACCTTGGAGAATGCCGTGACAGACCCACGCTATGGCGCAGTGGCCGCTATGGACCAGATCCGTGCTCAAGCCAACACCAACCTCGACGCGCTCGTGGGCGCGGCCAAAGCAGCTCTCGGAGCTTACGGTGGCGACCGCACCGCCGCGGCCTCGACACTGTTCACACATCTGGCAGGCGAGCTTGCCATCACCACTCAACGACAGGGCGACAGCGTCGCGATGCTGGTCGAAGCAGCGCTTCGCCTTGCCGAGGAGACCTGGTCGACGGACTAAACCTCTCAGGTGCAGACAGCGTGATCAGATGACAGATAGCGCGGTCCGTCACACGCCTATTCTACTGGCGCAGTGCACATATTCGAGTATGCGGTATTAGGCCTCGTGCGCCGATCTGCTCGAACACATGTTTGGTGGAGCGACGCGGGTAGGTCGGGGGAAGTGGGGGAGGCGGGTGCATCAACTGACCCGCAGACGCCGTCGAACCGTGTCTTGCTGCGCGCAGCGCACACCCCACCCACGTGGCCTTGGTTGGCTGCTCGGCTCGCTCGCTGCGGTGGTCGTCGTACTCACCATCACTGACGTACTCATCCGGCGGCGCGTAAAGGCGCGCTATGACCGCATCCTCGGACCTGGCTCCGTCTGAACAGCCGCTCCCGGTCGGACAGCGCCGTCGTCGCCGTCCCCGACGCCCATCGCGAGGAAACGGCCAAAGCCTTCGTCTCCCTGGCGGTCACGTGATGCCCATACGCCGGGGTATAGCCGGTTGGTAGCCGCTGATCGAGAGCGATCGGGTGTCGGGGCCCTGTCCCACGGCGCAATGGAGGGGCGTGGCTGCACGGACGCGAGGTTGGCTACAAGGCAGGGGTCTGCTGATAGTTCCGCCAGTGGGTGTGGCGGTGGTTGGTGGCGCGGCGTGGGCGACCACGATTGTGACGGCTCCCGGGTGGACCGCGGAGGTCATACCGCGGAGAGGTTCGAGCAAACTGCGAGACCCGCAGATCTTCGGGGCCGTGGTGTTGGCCGACAGCCGCAGGCTCGAGGCGTGCTTCCGGCCGTCGACCTCTTCGAGTGCTGCGGCATCTCGTTCGTGGTCGGCGTGAACGGTTTTGGCGGATTTCATGGCAACACATGGAGGAGAATCGTGACGCTCCCGACGTAGGCGGCTTTCGGCCCGTCCTCCTCTGCGACGTCCGGGAGCGTGATGACGGGATGCATCTGCTCATCAGTCTGGTCGCGTGCATCAGGACACCGTTCTGGAGCCCGGGCGTGTGTGTGGGCGGAATAAGTATTTTCATCGATGTGCCTGGCCGGGGCCCGACCGCAGACTTCTTTCACTGTTCGAGGGGTGAAGCGGCGCTGCGGTGCCGCGACGGAGGTAGTCATGCGTCTTGCACGATCAGTGATGCTCGTGACCGCAGCGGCCGCGATGATCGCCGCCGGGTCGGTGCCCGCTCAGGCCGCCGGTGAAAACTATGTAGCGCTCGGTGATTCTTATTCGGCGGGGACGGGTGCCGGAGACTATGGGGCGAGCGGGATGTGTGTGCGGAGCGCCAATGCTTATCCGGCGCTTTGGGCGAAGGCGCACGCCACGACGTCGTTCAAGTTCGCCGCTTGCGCCGGCGCGACGACCAAGGAGGTGCTCGATACCCAGCTGGGTGCGGTGAGCGCGCAGACCACGCTGGTGACGCTGTCGATCGGTGGTAACGACGTCGGGTTCGCCGGGATGATGGCCACGTGCGCGACCGGCACGGAGAAGATGTGCGTGGACCGGATCGAGCAGGCGAAAGCGAGTGCGCGAGCGGAACTTCCCGGCAAGCTGGACAGGACCTACGCGGCCATCAAGGACAGGGCGCCGAAAGCGCGTGTGGTCGTGCTCGGCTATCCGAGGATCTTCGTGTCCGGCTCGGCGTTCTGCCCGATGGGGCTGGGTAAGCGCACGGCCCTCAATGACGGTGCCGACGAACTTTCGAAGGTCATTTCCGAGCGGGTACGTGCTGCGGGATTGACTTATGAGGACGTGCGTGACGAGTTCGACGGTCATGGCGTGTGCAGCGCGAAGCCGTGGATGAACGGTCTCGTCTTGGGGAACATCGTGGAGTCGTACCACCCGAACAAGGCCGGTCAGGCGAACGGGTACTACCAGGCGTTGTCCCACGCGATCGGATGATCTGCTTGCCGCGCGGTAACTCGAGGTTCGGAACTGGAGTCGATGGTGGACAGTGTCGTGCGGACCCGGGGCGGAAAAGTCCGCGGCCGGGTATCGGGTGGGGTTCACACGTTCCTCGGGGTCCCCTATGCCGCACCACCCACCGGGGCGGCGTTGTTCGCCGCCCCGGCGGCGGAGCCCTCTTGGGAGGGGGTGCGCGACGCGGTGGCGCACGGCCCGACCCCGCCGCAGGCACCGTACCCGCCGCCGTTCAAGGAACTGTTGTTCAAACCGTCGATTCCCGGCGATGACGTCCTCAACGTCGCCGTGTGGACACCCGACCCCGGCGCCTCCGGCCTGCCGGTGTTGGTGTGGATCCCGGGTGGCGCGTTCAGCAATGGCAGCAACGCGGTTCCCTGTTACGACGGCTCGGCGTTCGCCCGCGACGGGGTGGTACTCGTCGGGATGAACTACCGGTTGGGCGCGCCCGGATTCGCAGAGGTGCCCGACGCGCCGTCCAACCGGGGCCTGCTCGATCAGATCGCCGCGCTGGAGTGGGTCCGCGACAACATCACCGCGTTCGGCGGTGACCCGGGCAACGTCACCGTGTTCGGGGAATCCGCGGGTGGGTCGAGCGTGGCTACGCTGTTGTCGTTGCCGGCGGCGCGTGGCCTGTTCCGTCGCGCGATCATTCAAAGCGGCTCGGCCGAGGTCGCCGCGGACGCGGGCGACGCGGCGCTGGTCACCGGCGAGGTGGCCGGTCGGCTCGGGGTCGAGCCGACCGCGGCGGGGTTGTCCACAGTTGGTCTTGACGCGCTGATCGCAGCCCAGGCCGCGGTCACGCGGGAACTGCGGGACGTCAGGGACGCGAACCGGTTCGGTGGTTCGATACTCCGGCAGGGACACGGCGTGATGGCGCTGTTCCCAGTGCTCGACGGTGAGGTGATCACCCGGCTTCCGATCGAGGTGATCGAAGCGGGCGCCGCGGCCGGTGTCGACATGCTGGTCGGCACCACCGCCCAGGAGTACCGGCTGTTCGCCGTGCCGACCGGCGTAGCCGCGGCGATCACGGCGGACGCGCTGCCCGCCATGCTCGCCGGGATGGGCCTGGCACCGTCTACTGCGGACCCATATCTGGCGAACAGTCAGGAGCGGACGCCGGGTGACCTGCTGTGCGCGATCGTGACCGACCTGATGTTCGGCGAGCCGGCTATGCGCCTCGCTCGCGGCCAGGCGGCACATGCTTCGGTTCATGCTTACAAGTTCGGCTGGCGTCAGGCGTCGAGGGACTCGGCGCCTGCCATGCTCTGGAGATCCCGTTCGTGTTCGACACTCTCGACGCCTACGGAGTGGACGCGCTCACCGGGCCGAATCCGCCGCAAGAACTGGCGACCCGCATGCATACGGCGTGGATCTCCTTCGCCACCACGGGTGACCCCGGCTGGGCCGCGTTCGACCGCGACACCGAACCGGTCGAAGTCTTCGACGACGAGTCCCGCGTCTAGGTTCTGCGCACGTTCGCACACCACACGGAAACGAGCCAGGGGCCTGACCACCCGGTGGTCAAGCCCCTGGCCTTTCGCGGGAGCGAGGGCTCAGAAGCAGAACGGCGCCGGGACCCACATGCAGTACCACGGCTTCGGCTTGGGCTCGGGATCCGGGCCGGGGCCCGGCGGCTGGGTCTGGCCACCCTGCCCGGTATAGACCAGACGGTTCGGGGTGTCACTGTTGACGCCCTTGATCTTGCCCTGCGACGCAGCGCCGACAAGGGCCTGCTTGACCTGTGCGGGAGTGGCCGACGGGTTGCCAGCGAGGTAGAGGGCAGCGGCACCGGCGACATGCGGGGCGGCCATCGACGTTCCCGAAATCGTCTTGGTCGCCGTGTTCGAGCCGATCCACGCCGACGTGATGTCGACGCCCGGTGCGTAGACATCGGTGCAGCGGCCGTAGTTCGAGAACGACGCCTTGGAGTCCTTCTTGTCCGAGGCGTTCACGGTGATGGCGGTACCCGCGGATCCGCCGACCCTGGCCGGAGACGTCTGGCAGGCGTCTTGCGGCATACCGAAGACATTGCCATTCCCGGACGCCAGCGAGTAGGTGATTCCCGCGCTGACGGACCGCTTGACCGCTTCGTCGAGTGCGGGATCCGAGCCGCCGCCGAGACTCATGTTCGCCACGGCGGGTTTCTCGGCGTTCGCCGTGACCCAGTCGATGCCGGCGACCACAGTGGACGTGTCGCCCTGGCCTGAACAGCTCAGCACCTTCACCGCAGTCAGCGTGACCGCCTTGGCGACGCCGTGGCTCTTACCACCGATGGTGCCCGCGACGTGGGTGCCGTGACCGTGACAGTCGGTGTCCTTGCCGTCTCCGACGGCGTTGAGTCCCCACTTCGCGCGGCCTTCGAAGTCGTTGTGCGCGGTGTTGATGCCGGTGTCGAGGACGTAGGCGTGCACGCCGGGAGCGTCCGTGGAGTACTGGTAGCTGTTCCCGAGTGGCAGGTCGGGCTGGTCGATCCGGTCGATACCCCATGACGGAGGATTGGGCTGCGACTCGCTCAGGCGGATCGTCTGGTTCTGCTGGACATAAGCGACCGAGGGATCGGCGGCGAGCCGCTTGGCCTGTGACTCGCTCATATCGGCCGCGTAGCCGTTGAGTGCCTTTCCGTACCGATGTTTGACGGTAGCGCCGTATTTCTGTGCATGCGAACCCACAGTTGACTGCGTCGAGATGCCGTCCTTGAGCACTACGATGTAGGAACCCTTGATCGCCTGCTGGGAGTCAGCGCCGCGGATTTCGGCCTCGGCGGCCGATGCCTGTCCCTGCCCGGTCACCGTCCCGAGCGCGACCACGGTCAGCATCAGGCCCACGGCAGGGGCTGTTTTCCGCCGTCGCCTCGAATGCGACGCAGTTGTCTTGACCTTTGGCATCGGATGCCCCTTCCGCAACACTGGGTGAGATTAGGGGCAAGCGTGCCCGAAACGCTCTGTCGTGAGGTCAGTCGAACTACGTAAGGCGTATGCGTATTTTTCGCCCATGCCTCTGGCGATATGGGTTCCGCTGAGCTGTCGCTTTCGTCGAAAAGCCTCATCGGAGTGCTCGGAAAGGTGGGCATGAGGTCACGAAAAGCTGACCGGTCTGCGTAATTCGACGGATGTGTGCGTCGTCATCCGCGATTAACGTCCCCGAAATGTCGGAAGCGGGATCACCCCGACATTTCGTCCCGCGACCGGCGCCGGACCGGCTGACGGCCGTTCCGGTCAGCCGAACGGAGGATCGTGATGTGCTCAGGAACGAGTGGCGATGAGCGAAGGGCGCTCGCGGCGGCGTGCGCCGCCTATCGGGGAAGCTTCGGCTGGTCGGTCGGGCTCGACGTGGAGGTCTGTCACGTGACAGTGACCCCTGACAGGCGGATGTCCGCGCTCGTGATCCCCGAGCCACTCGCGAATGCCGTCGTCCATGGGCTGATATCCGCTTTGCAGCCGGCTGTCGTGCTGTCGACAGGACGTGGGGGACGCCTGACCTTCTTCACGATCGCGCGGCCGCCGGGCACCGTGCTTCCCGGCGATCTCGATCGCGCCCATGTCCGGACGCTGCCCACCGGCAGGGCGGTCGTGCTCCCGGTGCCCGGCCGGTCGACGCCGGAATGCCGCTGGGTCGTGCCGCCTGGCCGGACCGCTGTACTGCCTCACTGGTCGGTCGTCGTCGCACTCGCGCGCCGGGCACTCCAAACCGCGCAGGCGAACTTCACCGTCCAGCGTACGGCTGGATGATACTCAGCAGAGCCGCACGAAGGAATTCCGCGCTGAAGGCGACATCATCCGCGGCCCCACGCAGGACCGCTGGCGAGTCCCGCGTACAGCGTCCGGTTCGGAGCCGGGCCGAACTGAGCTGCATTCCTTTGGTGGAAGCCGGTGTGGATGTGGCACAGGCCTGCGGTGACATCACCTGTGCGCCGTGAGCGCGGCGAGTACCTGGCGTGCCTGGTTGTCCGTGCCAGCGGCGTTCGGGTGCACCGGGCTGCCGGGTGAGGTGGGCAGGATGCCCTCGATCCATTTGACGAACGGGAGCTGGCAGACGTCGTGGCCGATGCTGCTGGTGTAGGTGTCGACGAAGATCGCGTCGTGTGCGGAGGCCTGCTCGGCGAGGACCTGGTTGAGCAGCTTCGTGATGTCGCGCAGGTAGGGCGCGTCGCCGTCGGAGATGGGAATGGACGGCCAGCAGTTCGCGCCGGAGTCGGGCATCACCGTGGGGTAGCCGACGAGCACGACCTTGGCCCGCGGGGAACGCTGGTGGATTCCATCGAGCACCTTGCCGACCTTCGGGCCGACCGCGCGCACTTTGGCGGCCAACGTGTCCTTGCCGCCGCTGGTGTAGAAGTTCTTGCACGGCGAGCCGTGCGGCACGAATACGCCGCGGGCGCCGCAGTTGAGCACTATCTCACCGAAGGGGATGTCGTTGCCGCCGATGCCGACGGTGACCAGGTCGGTGTCCGGCTTCAACGCGTTGAACTGGGGCGGGTTCCCCGCCAGCAGCTGGCTGCCGGTCATATCCGGTGTCGCCGCACCACTACAGCTGACGTCGGTGAACGACCTGGGGGCGAGACTCGCGGCGACCAATGACGGGTAGTTGTGGTCGGAGCGGGTGCAGGGCAGGTTGACCGTGTTCGGGATCAGCGTTCCCGAGGTGTAGGAGTCGCCGAGCGCGACATAGGAACCATAGGAGCCGGTGGTGCTCGCGGAGGCGGACCCTGAGGTCAGCGCGGTGGCCACCAAAGTGATCGCGGCAAGGCTGGGCAGGACTCGGCGCACGGCTTACTCCTCGATTCGGGGACGGGAAAGCGAGAACCCGAAGTCTTGCGCGATGCCCGTACGGGCACCATCCGTGATCTTGCGTAGCTTCCGAAAGCGGATTTCGTCCGTGGGCCGGGTTGAGCGGGTTCAGATGAGTTCGGTGTGGCGGCTGACCGACCACACCGCTATCTGCGCGCGGGAGTGGAAGCCGAGCTTGGTCATGATGTGCTGGACATGGGTCTCGGCCGTGCGCGGCGAGATCACCAGCTTCGTGGAGATGTCGCGGTTGGTCAGTCCTTCGGCGACCAGCTCCGCGATCTCGGTTTCCCGCGGGCTCAACGGGCTCGCGGGTGCCCCGTTCGCCGGTTCGGGTTCGGGGGCGCGCTCGTCGAGGGCGTAGCGGAGGCCGTCCTCGTCGGGAAGCAGGCGGCCGGCGGTGAACGCCTCGTCGAACCGGGCGTCGCCGAGTTCTTGCCTCGTCCGTTTGAGATGCCGGCGGTGGGGAATGGCGACGGCGAAATCGGGTGAGGTCCCGATGCGGTCCCATACCGTGGCGGCGATGCCGAACAGCGTTGCGGCGCGGGCGTGCTCGCCTCGCCGGGTGGCGATCCACGCCAAGGTGTCGATCCGGTAGGCGCGGCCGTGGAGGTCACCGGTGAGCACGTCGAGCCGTAATGCCTCGGCGGCCGCCTCGGCGGCGGCCTCGATGTCGCCGAACTCGACTTCGACGACGGCCAGCCCGAACAGGGCCATCGCTTGGTAGAAGGTCGTCCCGTGTTCGGTGGCCACGTCGTTCATCCGGGACAGCAGGCGGCGCGCCGTCGTGAGGTCACGGTCGCGGTAGGCGATCGAGACACCGTGGATGAACAGCGGGTGCAGTTCGGCCCGCACGAGCCCGCGCGCCCGGAAGATCGCACAGGCATCGGCCGCGAGATCGACGGACTCGGGGCCGCCCGCCATCATGGCGGCGAAGGCGCGGAGGTGCAGGATGCGCGCGGTCAGCTCTTCGTCCGTGCCCGCGGCCGCCAGCTGCTCGACCTCGTCCAAGTGCTTGCCCAGATTCTCGTGATCTCCTTGCCAGAGCGCGTGGAGAGCGGCGATGCACAGCGCGAACGGCCGTGCCGGATGCTCCGGGGCCGCCGCGGCGAGGGCGCGATCGAGCCACCTGCGTTCTTCCGAGGAGAGCCCGCGCAGCAGCCAGTACTCGAAGGGGCGGGACGCCATCACCAGTGCTACGCCCGCCTCCTGTCGCCGGGCCAGCGACCAGTCGAGTGCGGCGCGCAGATTCGCGTGTTCCCGCGTGAGCCGTTCGATCCAGTACAGGTGACGGCTCAGCCATTCCTCGTCGGCCAGGGTGACGAGCTCGCGGTACCAGTCCCGGTGCAGCCTGGCGATCTCGTCCTGCTCACCGTCTCCCGTCAGGTGTTCGTGGCCGTACTCCCGAAGCACTTCCAGCAGCCGGTAGCGAGCGGTGCCGTGCTCGTCGTGACGGACGAGGACCGACTTGTCCAACAGGCTGTCGATCAGGTCGAGCACTTCCTCGGGGGAGATGTCATCGCCCCCGCACACCTGGACGGCGGCGTCGAGATCGAAGGAACCCGCGAAGACCGAAGCCCGTTTCCACACCGTCCGCTCGGACGGTGTGCACAGCTCGTAGCTCCAGTCGATGGTGGCCCGTAGCGTCTGTTGCCTCGGCGGCGCGAGACGCGGGCCGGTGGTCAGCAAGGTGAGGCGCCCGGACAACCGGTCGAGGATCTGCGCCGGTGAGAGAGAACGGATCCTGGCCGCGGCGAGCTCGATCGCCAGCGGCAGTCCGTCCAGCCGCCGGCACAGTTCGGTGAGCTCCTGTCGCGAGGCTTCCCCGTCGACGGCGTCCGGCCAGATCGCCGCGGCCCGGTCCAGGAACAACCGCACCGCGTCCGCGGTCGGCAGCGGCTGGACCGGAACCAGCCGCTCGCCCGCCACGGCGAGCGACTGCCTGCTGGTGGCCAGCACCACCACCCGGGGGCATTCGGCCAGGATTTCCGCGACGAACCCGGCGCAAGCGTCGATGACGTGTTCGCAGTTGTCCAGCACCAGCAGCCGCGTCTGGTGCCGCAGATGTGCGATCACGATGCGTGTCGCCGACGCGTCGGACCGATCCTGAAGCCCGAGCCGGTCCGCGACCAGGTTCGCCACGAGCGCGCCGTCTCGCACCGGGGCCAGCTCCACGAACACCACGCCGTGCTCGAAGGCCCGGACGGAGTCCCGCATGACCCTGGCCGCCAGCCTGGTCTTGCCCACCCCGCCGGGACCCGCGAGCGTCACCAGCCGTGCCTGGCCGAGCAACCGGCGTATCGTGGCGCCCTCCTGGGCACGGCCGACATAGCTGGTCGACTCGGCCGAGACCGGCGCGGATGACAGCACGTCCACCTCACATCCGACTCCGTACGACGGATGATCAGTTTAACCCGCTTTCGCCCATTCGGAGGAACAAGCCTTCGATCACCGGTAGTGGTGGCCGATGAACCGCGCGGCCAAGTCGACACTTCCGTCGAACGCGTAGGACCCGTGACCGAAGCCGGGCCCGCGAGTCCCGAGTCCGCCACAGACGATGTCGCCGAGATTGCAGAGTTCGAGTGCTTTCGGCCCGTAGACGGCGCTGGTGTCCTTGATCGTCTGCCGGAACAGGCCACCGAGGGGGTTGCCGAAGACCACGACCGCCACCACACGGTCGGCGAGGTCCGCTGGAACGGTCTCACCGGTGCCGAGGCCGGTTTTGAGGCCGATGGCGATGTCGGTGACGCTGGCGCCCTGCGACAGGCCACCGAGCACGAACTTCGTGCCCGGGCAGGCGGCCGCCAGCCGGATGACGTGGCGGGTCATGTCGGTGGCGCCGGGGCCCGCGCTGCTCTGGTCGATCGAAGCCGCGTAATCGACCGCGTACGAGCTGACCGACTTGCCGGGAAGAGCCCGCTGTACGGCCGGGATGAGTGGCTTGCCGACGACGCCGGGGCCGGGGATCTCCATAGTGCCGCGAGCGAAGACCACGTCCAGATCCGGACATGCCGCCGTGGCCCCGGCCACGGGGGCCGGTATGGCCACGGCGCCGACGGCCAGCCCGATCGCCGCCGTCAAACGGCCCCATCGTGCGCTCATGATCGTCTTCTCCTTTGAAGTCGCCCTGCTTGACGATCTTCGAGCCTGGACGATCGGGCAGGCCTGCTCCATCCGGGAAACTACGTATTGGGGTCTCCGGCCTGCGTATCGGCGCGGCGCACCACCCAGGCCGCGAGTTCGGCGCGTGAGCCGACGCCGAGCTTGGTGTAGATGTGGCTGAGGTGCGTGTCGGCGGTCCGCGGCGAGATGAACAGCTCGGCGGCGATCTGCCGATTGGTCAGGCCGCGCGTGACCAGTTCGGCGATCTCGAACTCCCGCGCGCTCAGAGGGGCGCTCGACGCCCTCGCCGTCGGAGACGCCGCCCCCTCCAGCACGTAACGCACGGCGTCCTGGCGGGACAGGGACTTGCCGGACCAGTAATGCCGCTTGACCTTGTCGAGACCCAGCGTCTTGACGACTCGTGCCGCGACCTCGCCGTTGTGAGCGGTGAACCGGCCGAAACGCCGCGGATCGGTACCGATGGCGGCCCACATCGTCCCGCCGATTCCGAACAGGGTCGCCGCGCGGATCATGTCGCCGCGATGGGTGGCGGCGCACCCGAGGGCGACCACAGTGTGGGGCTCGGCCGACCGGTTGCCCAAGACCTGCTGCAAACGGAACGACTCCAGCGCGGCCCGCTCGGAGGCGGCCGGGTCGCCGTGCAGCTCCTCCGTCACGCTCAACGCCCACCAGTCCCAAGACCGCCAGTAGAGCTCGCCGGTGGCCTCCGCCGCCGCGATGCTCGCGGCGAACTGTTCCCTGGCCGTTTCGAGATCGCCGTCGAACGCGGTCGCGTGCCGGTGATGGAATTCGGCGTACGCTTCGGCCGCGGTCAGCCCGTGCCGCCGGAACACCTCCCTGGCCGTGCCGAACCAGTCGACGGGCTCGGTGCCGAAGTAGAGGACGGCGGTCGCCCGTATCGCCTCGGCGTAGGCGGCGGCGACCTCGCCGCCGGTCCGCTCGGCCAGTTCCCGGCTGACGCGCACGTCGGCCGCCGCGGCGTCGGCGTCGCCACGAAGGACGGAGTACCACGCGCGGAGCAGAAGACTCTGCGGCCACTCCGGGGTGTCGGGCGGCGCGGCGGCCATCTGCCTGTCCAGCCACCGGTGCGCTTCGTTGAGCAGCCCACGCGCGGACCAGTACACGTCGAGCTGGTTGATCATCCGCAGGCCGACGACCGCTTCGCCCGGCGCGGTGGCGCAGTACTCGAGCGCGGCGCGGAGATTGGCGTGTTCGAGCGAGATCCGCCGCAGCCAGGCGACTTGGTCGGGCCCGATCCAGCCGGCCGCGTAGCGAGCGGTGAGGTCGGCGCACCAATCGCGATGCAGACGGGCCACGCGTTCCGTTTCGCCCGCTTCGGCGAGACGCTCGGCGCCGTACTCGCGCAGCGTTTCCAGCATGCTGTACCGGAGTTCGCCGCCGGCCTCCTCGACGGTCAGCAGGGACTTGTCGATCAGCCCGTGCACCAGGTCGAGCACGTCCCCGGCCGGGATTCCGTCGCCCGCGCAGACCCATTCGGCGGCAGCCAGCGCGAACCCGCCGGAAAACACCGAAGCGCGGGCCACGACACGTTGTTCGCGCTCGGAGCAGAGCGCATGGCTCCACTCGATCGTCGCGCGCAGCGTCCGATGCCGGGCCGGGCCGTCCCTGCGCCCTCGTGACAGCAAAGCCAGCGGATCGGCCAAGCGGGACCTGAGCTGCGACACCGACAACACGCGGAGCCGTACCGCGGCCAGCTCGATGGCCAACGGCAGCCCGCCCAGGCCGCGGCAGATCGCGGCGATGTCCCGGCAGTTCCCGTCGGTGATCTCGAAGGCCGGCAGCACGGCGCGCGCCCGATCGGCGAACAGCCGCGGCGCCTCGTAGGTTTCCAGTTCGGCCGCCGAGCCGGCCGCCTCGCCGTCCGGTACCGACAACGGCGGCACCACCAGCACCTGTTCGCCGAGAACTCCCAGGGATTGGCGGCTGGTCGTGAGCACAGTGAGCTTCGGGCATTCCGAGACCAGCGCGGTCACCATGTCGGCGCCGGTTTCCAGCACGTGTTCGCAATTGTCCAGCACGAGCAGCTGACGGCGGGACCGCAGAAAGTCGGCGACCACATCCAGCTGCTGCCGCGCGGACTGATCGTAGAGCCCGAGCCGCTCGGCCACCACATTCGGCAACAGCTCGACGTTTCGCACCTCGGCCAGCTCGACGAAAGTCACGCCGTTCGGGTATTTCCCGGAAACCGTTTCGGCCACCACGGCGGCCAATCGCGTCTTACCCACCCCGCCCGCGCCGGTCAACGTGACCACCGGCCCGGCGTTCAGCAACTCCAGAGCTCGCGTCGTCAGTTGCGCACGGTCGATGTAGCTGGTCCGCCGGGCCAACGATGTGACGGCGCATGGTGTCATGGGCTCCGTCGACGAATTCACCCGTTCCCTGCCTCGTCAACCAGTCGGGGCGCTGAGCGTAGCCCGAGTCGAGGCGTGTTCGCATGTCGGCTCTGGTTCGGACACTCCCTCTGGCGAGCATCGGTATCGCTCGATGACTGCTCTGCCGTTCGCGGGTATTCCGGAAAGGTACTGCCGCCGATTTCGGGTACTGACAGAGAAGGGCTTTGCCGCGCGTCGATTCTCTGGACAATGCGTCGGTTGACCGGCCGTTCAGCCGTGGCAGTCCGAGTCCCCGCTGCCCACACTTTCGAGTTCGGCGGCGACCGTTCGCGCGGTGGTGAGGCCGGTCAGTTCGGGAGCACCCGTCCCCGGGGCATCTGACCGCCGCCGAACGCAGGGCAGGAGAGAGCTTATGGCACGGCCGCGGGGTGGGCCGTGCTTCACCAGCAGATGAACCACCAGCAGGTCCGCGGAGGGGCGGAGGGTGGCGCGGGGGGCGTCGGCGTGGGCGGGACGGTCGTGAGGGGAGGGGGAGGGGTGGTCGGTGGTGTGGTGGCTCCCTCGATCCGGACCGCCGCGGCTTGATCCGTCACGGATTCCACGGTGACGCGAGTGCCGTTCGGTGCGGTCACCGTGGTGCCGGGAGGCAGGGTGTTGTCTTCGGACGTGGCCGGTGTGGGGTCGATCAGCCAGGAACGGCCGTAGTTCGCGGTGGTGGTCTTGTACAGCAGGACGCCCGTTTCGACAGCGGTGTCGAGTGTGGTCCCTTCCTTGCGGTAGGCCACCATGAGGCGGCCGCCGTCACCGTCGATCGGTACGTCGAGGATCCGCGGTCCGGTCACATCCGCCGTGGCGTGCAACGGGGTCAGGGAATACGTGCCGCTCGCGGGGTTCTCGATCCGTTGATCCGGGGATGCCCAGCCCGCCTTCACGATTTCGGTGGGGGCCAGGCCCGCCTTGCTGCTGCCCTTGCCCATCGGGGTGGAGCCTTGCCAACCGATGTCGGCGCATTTCGTCAGCAGGCCGGTGTCGCAACGCGCTCCGAAAAGGTGCCAGAAGCCGAAGTTGTGCCCGTTCTCGTGAATCAGATGGCCGAGGTCGAAGGTGTCCATCAACATGTGGACGTCCCCCGGCTGCTGACCGAGGCCGAGCCAGGCGCATTGGCCGCGCATGTCCGGGACTACGATGGACAGGCGATCGAACTCCGACGCGCCGATCCCGCGTGCGGCGAGCTGTCGACGCGTCGCGGTCTCGATCGTTTTGAAGTCGCAAGTGGCTCCCAGATCGAGCTTCCACGGGCCGAGAACCGGCTGCCGACCGGTCATCGGCGTGAACGTGATCCGTCGGTCACTGGCCTCCTCGTAGTACGAGCGCAGTGAGTCGGCGGAGCCGAAATAGGTGTCTGTGAGCCAACCGCGGTAGCGCGGCCCGGGATCGACCGTTTTCCCGCCGAAGTCGGCCAGCACCACCGCGGTCCGGATCGGGGTGGGGCCGGCGGCGTTGGCGGGTCGCGGCGCCGGCGAGAGCGACAACGCCGCGATGGCGACGGTCAGCGTGGTCAGCATCGACCGTGTTCGGCGCATCACGATCTCCCGGGGTCCGAGGGCTGGGAGAGCCGACCCAAACAGCGCCGGGTCCACGGGAACAAGGCCGTCGCACGCGAATACGTAGTTCTGACTATACGGCCAAGGAAGAGTCGTCGGAATTTTCTTCCAAGAGTGACAAGAACGGCCGTCTGGAAGTGGCCCTGCATGAGGCACCGGCATCGGCCCCTTCGTCGGACCTGTCGATCGGCTCGACAGGCGGCTTCTGCTTGTCGGCTGAGCTGAGGGGAGGGCGGTCGTGTCGTTGGGTGGGGGCGTTCCGAACGCGTCGTCGATCTGCTGTTCGGGGCCTGCCCCGGACATGTCGGTTGAATCCTCGGTTGAGGAGTTCGACGGCAAAGCGCAGGCACCAATGATGCAGCTTTCAGACGAGCGTCCAGAACGGTGAGAAGCTCCGATTGAAGAAGGCAGACCTGTCCGCGAGCGCCTGAGACGCGGAGTCCAGCAGCTGCGTCGGCTAGGTCGTCGAACAGCGACAGGCGTGGCGGCCCGGCGCGCCGGGCAAGGCCACAGCCCGGGAGCAGCTCCTGAGACGGCCAATCTGGGTGCCGTCAGGTGCGGAGTCTACTTTCGACAAAAGTGCCCAGAATCGGAAGCCGGGCTTGGGATCGGTACGAGCGATCATTTCTTGTGCCGAGGGCCAGGGCAACCTTAGAGCGGCAGGTGCGGGTTCAAGCGTCCAGGTCGACGGAAAGGCGTGCTTCGACGTAGGAGGTCCAGTCGTGGGCTGCGCGTTGGTTCCATTTCACGGCGGTCTCCGCCTCGATGCCGGTGAGCTGGGCGAGAATCGCGGCAGGTAGCTGGGCAGCGAGGGCGAGCCGTGCGCTGTTGCGAGCTGCGAGTCCGCCGATCCCGTGGCCTGCCAGGCGTTGGCACAGTGCGTTGGCCGCCGTCGGCCGGAGAGGGGTTGTCCCGGGGAACAGCAGAGGCGACGTGCTTTCTTCGAGGCCAAGGGCCTCGCGACGAGTGGGTGGTTGAGCCGCGACTCTTTCCAAGAGGTTGGCTAGCCGCGGCGGAATGGCGAGTTGGTGATCGGCAAGTGTCAGGAAGGTTCCTGCGGGTGTCATGATCACCTGGTCGTGGCGCAAGCGGACGATCGTCGTGACGGGAAGTCCGTAGAGGAGGGAGAGAACGCCAGCGACACGAAGCGTGAGTGGGATGTCGCCCTCGTCGAGACACCGACGTAGCTGGAGTAAGCGTTCGTTGTCGTCGAGCAGGGCCAGCCGTTGCGGATATTGCGGGAACGGCACGCGGATTTCCGCGGGGATGAGGCCGCGGGTGCGGGCCCAGGTGATGAACGGATACAAGTATCGGTAGTGGCCGCGGCCGCTGTCGAGCCATTCGTCCACAAGCGACTGCGAAAGGTCGGCAAGGACGAGGTGCTGACTGTCGAGCCAGTGCAGGAGGCGGGAGGCTGCCAACACGGTGGACGGAATGGTCGTGGGTGAGCTCTGACCGACTCCGCGCCGATGTGCGCCGCGACGGGCCTTCGGCAGGAGATACCAGCGGGCGAAGGGACCCAGAAGGTGCATGTGATGTGGCGGCGCCTGGGCAAGCAGGTGACGCAGCCACGGGTCTATCCGGTCGATGTACTCCGTGTCTCGCTCGGGCAGGACAGCGCAGCGCACGAGAAGGTCCCGAACCTGGTTGACCGTTCGGGAGAACGGCAAGGTGTCGAGATACTCGTGGGTGACGGGGACGCCGTCGAGGACCAGTTGGCGGAGCAACCGGCTGGATTTCGTCACGGTGATCCAGCTGATCGTGGCCGACGGGTTGTCGCTGGCGACGAGCTTCGTCTGAAGGATCTTCCAATGGGCGGCGATGGTGCCGTCCGGCCGCGACAGCAGTTTGGTGACCCGGTCTGTGAGTGCGCATCGATGGCAGGTACGCGCGGTGTAGTTGTCGCCGGTCGTGCCGCAGGTACGGCAGGCGAAGGTGAGCGGGCTGCCTGCACAGGGGCCGCAGATCCGGGTGCCGTCGGCGCCTGAACCGATGAGCGGCAGCACGGTGCCGCAGGCAGCACACGGCATCTTGGCCGAGATCACTTTCCTGTGACAGCACACTCCGATAGCGCCGAGCGGCCAGAAGGCGCCGAGGCGCGAGACCTTGCCGCACAGTGTGCATGGCAGGTAGGTGATGCGGCGGGTGCGTCGCCGCGGTTTCGCGTCCTTGGGCTTCGTCGCCCGCGCAGGCGGAGCAGAGCGAGCACCGCGTCGGCACGGAGAGCAGATTGGACCTTCGGGAGTGACGGTCTGGCGGCCTCCCAGCGTGCCGCAGCGCGAACACGGGGTATGCCGGTTGACGCAGCGTGCGCACCAGCGCCCTTCCGGCGCGATATGAGGCAAGAAGAAAGTCGCTCGCCCGCATGCCGAGCACAGAGGGCGCGCGATGCTCACTCCCGTGTGGACCGACAGCAGGTGCGCCAGCGGAAGATAGCCGGAAGGTACGGTCGACCTGGCCGTGGTCAGTGCGTCGTCGTGATCGTTCAGAAAGGCGACGAGGTCAGGGATATCCTCAAGGGCGGTACTCGAGGAGGTCAGCAACAACTGCAATTCCGCATCACTGAGGTGGGGCAGGTGCCTGGACAGGGCGCTCAAGAGCCCGGCCGATTCCTCCGGCCCGCCAACAGAGTTTGGTTGTGTCATGACAGATCCGGGCGGCGGATGGTGCTGCGGCGGGCGTTCGGAACCCGTTTCGTTCCTGCGGCCTTCGCCGTTGACGCACGGGTGGCTTTGATCTCGATCAGGTCGTTGGGTGCGCAGTCGAGGATGTCGCACAGGGCGGCGAACACATCCATCGACAGCCGCTGGGGCGGCGTCGTGACGAGCCGGTAGATCTGCTCGCGAGACAGCACGATCCCGCGTTCTGCCAAGGGCTTGACCAGATCCGAGGTCTGGAACATTCCACGCTCGGCCATCCGCATACGCAGATGCCACTCGAAGGTCATTTTCTTGGTCACGGCGCCTCCCACATGAACGGCGCGAAGGCGCCAAGTGCCTGTTGCATCAACCGGTTCCGGTACTCGTCCGACACATCGGTGTAGATCGAGGTCGTACTGGGATATACGTGGCCGACCTGCTCCTGGACGAACCGTGGCGGGTATCCGAACTCGACAAGGTGCGTCACGTAGGAGTGCCGCAAACAGTGCAGGTCGAGCTCTGAGTCCAGGCCGGCGGCGTCCCGGGCCCGCTGGAACGCCGCATTGAGCCCCCGAGGCGCCAGCCTGCTACCGCGCTCGGTGAGAAACAGCGCCTGGAGCCCGGCGGTGTCCAGCAACGGCCGGATCTCCTCGAGCCATTCCTCGAAGGGCTCGACCACCCAGTCCATCTCGGGGACAAGCAGGACAGTGCGCCGCTTCGGCGGGCTTCCCCGGGAACTCTTGCCCCAGCGAACGAACAGTGCGCCGCAGCGCTGAAAATGGCGTATGCGGGGATTGTGGCGCAGGTCTGGCAGATCCAGACCCCAGGCTTCCCGGCGTCGGAGTCCGAACGCGTACACCGCCTTCAGGACGATCGAGTCCCGTAACGCGGTGATGCTGCCCTTGCGACCACGCGCCCGCGCCTGATCCGCTAACCCGTCGGCGGCGTCGAACAGCGCCTGCACCTCGTCGTAACTCAACGCGCGCCGCTCAGGCCGGCTCTCGACGTCAGTGACGTGCCGGACGCTGTTGAACTCATGCAAGACCATCACCGGTGCCGCGCCGAATCGCTGCGCGCACACGTCCGGCCACTGATACCGCGGATCGGTGACGTACTGCAAGAACAAGCGCAACACGCCCTCGTGCGCGCGCAGCGTCGACATCCGGACCGGCCTGTCGCCGGAGCGCAAATGCGACAGGAACGCTTCCACCTCGCCGGCAGTCCACTGCCACGGGTACTGGTTCGACGCCGCGGCGAGCCGACGTACCAAATCCAACCGGGCACGGATGGTCCGAGACTTCAGTGACCGGACTCGCTGCTGCCGCACCCACCCCTCGAGCATCGCCTCGAACACTGCCGTCTCCGGATCAAGAAACGACACGCCTTCGACGAGCACTATGCGAGCCGCGCCGGCAAGGTCGTCGTCCACTGCCATATGTTGCATCAAACACAACGATGTGGCATTAAGCAATGCGCAGATCCACTCGTTCGGACTAACGTCTGATGTGCCTGTCGACCTGGGTGGCAGTGGTGCTCACGGCCCGCGCTGAAGGTTCGACTTGACTCCCCGAGGTTCCGTCAGCAAGCTTGTGATCTGCACAAACGCTGCACAGGCAGTCTGTTGTGATAGGTGCAACTCTGCTCGGTCTGGATTTGACAAAGTTGCAGGTAGAACGGACGATCGCACAGACGTTCGATGTTGGTGCTGTCTTCCCCACGGCTCCTCTGGTGTGTCGTGGAGTGGTCGATGGCGTGGAGTGGTGGTCCGGCGAGCTGGTCGGAGCTGGAGCGGATCGCGTCGGGCCGTCCACCGGCGGGAGACGGTAACGATGCGCCGGCGTGGTCGCGGAAGCGTGAGGGGTATGCAGGGCCGCCGCCGGACCTGATGACGCCGCGGTCGGATGACGGTGGTGGTGCGCTGGCCCGGACCCCGTATGCGGAGTTGCATTGTCATTCGAACTTCAGCTTCCTGGATGGGGTGAGTCATCCGGAGGAGCTGGTGGAGGAGGCGGCGCGGCTGGGGCTGGACGCGATCACGCTGACCGATCACGACGGCTTGTACGGGGCGGTGCGGTTCGCCGAGGCGGCGAAGGAGCTCGGTGTCCGGACGGGGTTCGGCGCGGAGTTGTCGCTCGGGCTGACGGAGCCGCAGAACGGGGTGCCGGATCCGGCGGGGACGCATCTTTTGGTGATCGCCCGCGGTCTGGAGGGGTATCAGCGGTTGTGCCGGACGATCTCGACCGGTCAGCTGGCGGGGGAGAAGGGCGCCCCGCGGTACGAGCTGGATCAGGTGGTGGAGGATCTGCGCGGGCATGTGCAGGTCCTCACCGGCTGCCGTAAGGGCGCGGTGCGGCGGGCCCTGGTGGAGTCCGGGCCGGCTATGGCCGCCGAGCAGCTGCGGGTGCTGGTGCACCGGTTCGGGCGGGACTCGGTCACGGTTGAGCTGATCGATCACAGCCTGCCGTTGGATTCGACGCACAACGATTTGCTGGCGGGGATGGCGGCCGAGCTGAAGCTGCCGACGGTGGCGACGACGAACACGCACTATGCGGCGCCGCAGGACGCAGTGTACGCGGACGCGGTCGCGGCGATCCGGGCGCGCCGGAGCATGGAGGACATGCAGGGCTGGCTCCCGGCGGCGGGAATGCAGTTCCTGCGGTCGGGGGAGGAGATGGCGGAGATCTTCGCCCGCTACCCGGGAGCGGTGCAGCGGGCGGCGCTGCTGGGGGTGGAGTGCGCGGTCGACCTGACGTTGGTGGCGCCGGAGTTGCCGCCGTTCCCGGTCCCGGACGGGCACGACGAATCCTCCTACCTGCGCGAGCTGACCTACGCGGGCGCGCGGGAGCGGTACGGGATCCGGGACGACGCGCCGCGGGCCTATGCGCAGCTGGACTACGAGCTCGAGGTGATCACCGAGCTGGGGTTTCCGGGGTATTTCCTGATCGTGTGGGACATCGTGCGGTTCGCCCGCGAAGCCGGGATCCTCTGCCAGGGCCGCGGGTCGGCGGCGAACTCGGCGGTGTGTTTCGCGTTGCGGATCACCAGCGTCGACGCCGTCCGCTACGGACTGCTGTTCGAACGGTTCCTCGCTCCCGAACGCGACGGCTACCCCGATATCGACGTCGACATTGAGTCTGACCGGCGCGACGAGGTCATCCAGTACGTCTACGACACCCACGGCCGACGCAACGCGGCGCAGGTCGCGAACGTGATCACGTATCGGGCGCCGTCGGCGATCCGGGACTCCGCCCGCGCGCTGGGGTACAGCCCCGGTCAGCAGGACGCGTTCGCCAAGGCCGCCGACCGGTGGAACAGCGTCGCCGCGACCGCCGGGCAGGACGGGCACGGGATCCCGCGGGATGTGCTCGGGCTCGCGGCCCGGCTGGAGGGGTTTCCGCGGCATCTCGGGATCCACTCCGGCGGCATGGTGCTGTCGAAGACCCCGGTGTCGGAGGTGGTCCCGGTCGAGTGGGCCCGCATGCAGGGCCGGTCGATCTTGCAGTGGGACAAGGACGACTGCGCGTCCGCGGGGCTGGTGAAGATCGACCTGCTTGGCCTGGGGATGCTCTCGGCGCTGCACTACATGCTCGATCTGATCGCCGAGCACCATGACACCGTCATCGACCTCGGGCAGCTCGACCTCGCCGACTCGAAGGTCTACGACATGCTGTGCGCGGCGGATGCGATCGGGGTGTTCCAGGTGGAGAGCCGCGCGCAGCTCGGGACGTTGCCCCGGCTGCGGCCACGGACGTTTTACGACCTGGTCGTGGAGGTCGCGCTGATCCGCCCGGGCCCGATCCAGGGCGGATCCGTGCACCCGTATCTGCGCCGCCGCCGCGGTGAGGAGCAGTGGTCGCACGCGCACCCGCTCCTGGCCGGCCCCTTGGACCGCACTTTGGGTGTGCCGTTGTTCCAGGAGCAGGTGATGCAGATGGCCACCAGCGTCGGGTCGTTCAGCGCGGCTGAGGCCGACCAGCTGCGCCGGGCGATGGGCGCCAAACGGTCCGCGGCGAAGATGGAAAGGTTGCGGGACCGCTTCTACGCCGGTGCCGCGGCCAACGGGATCACCGGCGAGCTCGCCGACACGATCTACGAACAGATCAAAGCCTTCTCCGGTTACGGCTTCCCCGAAGCACACAGCATGTCGTTCGCGTTGCTGGTGTACGCCTCCGCGTTCTTCAAGTGCTACTACCCGGCTGCGTTCACCGCGGGGTTGCTGCGCGCCCAGCCCATGGGCTTCTACAGCCCGCAATCCCTGGTCACCGACGCCCGCCACCACGGTGTGAAGATCCGGCGCGCCGACATCAACCGCTCCTTGGCCCACCCGACCCTGGAACCCGACCCCGGCAGCACGGGCGGGGTCGCGATCCGGCTCGGCCTCGGCGGGATCCGCCACCTCGGCGACGACGCCGTCGACCGGCTGATCGCCGAACGAGACCAGAACGGCACTTTCGCCGACCTCGGCGACCTCGGCTACCGCACCGACCTCACCACCCCCGCGCTCGAGGCACTCGCCACCGCCGGAGCGCTGGAATCCCTCGGCCCAGACCGGCGCCAGGCACTGTGGGCAGCCGGACCCGCCGCCGCCAGCCGCGACACCCACCTGCCCGGCATCGCCTCCGGACTCGACGCCCCCGCCCTGCCCGGCATGACCGCCTTCGAGATCACCGCCGCCGACCTGTGGGCTACCGGGATCTCCCCGGGCGAGCACCCGATGCAGTACCTGCGCGCGTATCTCGACGATCGCGGTGCGCTCACCATCGCTGCTGTGTCCGGCTCGGGGAACGGTGCCGCAATCTGGGTCGCCGGGGCTGTGACACACCGCCAACGCCCCGCCACCGCCGGCGGCATCACCTTCCTCAACCTCGAGGACGAAACCGGCATGCTCAATATCGTTGTGACACAGCGCCTCTGGGATCGGGAGCACAAGATCGTGCGCAGCTCACCCGCGCTCCTGGTCCACGGTGTCGTCCAATCCCACCACGGTGTCACCAGCCTCGCAGCAGACCACTTCGAACCACTCGATCTGCGCGGTCTCGCCACAACATCGCGCGACTTCCGGTAGTCGACGTCAGATTCCGCGTTTCTGTAGGGTCTCATGATTCGTGCCGTTATCTTGCCGGCCATGTCGTGTGGATGTCATCGACGACATTCTGGTGAGCCTCTGCGGCAGCGCCCGGTCAAGTTTCGATCGCGCGCAGGCACCGTTCTGCTTGCTGCCGGAGCGCGCCTTCGAGTTCCGGCGGTCCGCTGACCAGGGTGAAATCGGTCTGGACCGAGGTGATCATCCACACCAGGTCGGACGTCGACGGGGCGCCGAGGTGCAGGAGGCAGCGGTGCTCGTCGAGGGCCTCGACGGCGCCCATCCCCGGCCAGACCCGGTCGGCCACCGCGTCGGCCGATTCGTGCAGCTCGACCGTCGCCTGGCACGGCCAGGCGCGCGCGGAGAGCTGCTGCGCCAGATAGGCCGCGACGTCGTCGAACGGCGGCTCGCGGGGCGTGAACCGGGCGCCGGCGGGCGGTCGCGGGGTGAGGCGATCGACGCGGAAGGTGCGCCAATCGTCGCGGTCGACGTCGAAGGCGACGAGGTACCAGTGCCTGCCGAAGTGGACCAGGCGGTAGGGCTCGGCGTGCCGCCGGGAAGCACCGCCGCGCGGGCTGACGTAGTCGAAGCGCAGGCGTTCGTGGTGGCGGCACGCGTTCGCGATGGTCATCAGCGTGTCCGCCGAGATCTTCGGGCCGGGCGCCACTCCGGCGCGCACGGTCGCGGTCTGGAGGGTGTTCACCCGATGCCGAAGCCGCGACGGCAGCACCTGCTCCAGCTTGGTGAGCGCGCGCAACGCCGTCTCCTCGATACCGGTGACCGAACTGCTCGTGGCGGTGCGCAGTCCGACGGCCACCGCGACCGCTTCGTCGTCGTCGAGCAGCAGCGGTGGCAGGGACGCGCCCGCGCCGAGCCGATAGCCGGGTGTGCCTTGGAGCGCGTGCACCGGGTAGCCGAGTTCCCGCAGGCGCTCGACGTCCCGTCGCACGGTCCGCGTGGTGACGCCGAGGCGTTCGGCCAGGTCGGTACCCGGCCAGTCGCGGTGGGTCTGCAGCAGCGACAGGAGCTTCAGCAGTCGTGCGGAGGTTTCCAGCATGGTTTTCATTCTGCCGTCCGGTTAGGACCGAAGTTGTCCTAACCGGGTTCTAGCGTGGTCCTCATGACACAGGACATCCACCCTTTCTCGATCGACATCCCGCAGGCGGACCTCGACGATCTCGCCACGCGTCTGGCCGCCACCCGTTGGCCGAGCGAACTGCCGGACGTCGGCTGGAGCCGGGGTGTGCCCGTCGGTTACCTAGCCGGACTAGCCGAGTACTGGCGCACCGGGTTCGACTGGCGGGCGCAGGAGGCCGCGCTCAACGCCCACCCGCAGTTCGTCACCGCCATCGACGGCCAGCGCCTGCACTTCCTCCACGTGCGCTCGCCGGAACAGGACGCCACGCCGCTGGTCCTGCTGCACGGGTGGCCGGGCGGGGTGACCGACTTCCTCGACGTGATCGGGCCGCTTTCGGACCCGCGGGCGCACGGGGGAGACCCGGCCGACGCCTTCCACCTGGTGATCCCGTCCTTGCCGGGGTTCGGGTTCTCCACGCCGCTGGCCGGCCCGGGGATGAGCGCCGCGAAGATGGCAGGCCTGTTCGCCCGGCTGATGGCCGCGCTCGGCTACGAGCGGTACGGCGTGCACGGCTACGACACCGGTTCGTGGGTGGGCCCGGAGATCGGCAAGCAGGATCCCGAGCACGTGCTCGGCGTGCACCTCACCGCGATGATCACGTTCCCGATCGGCGCCGAGGGCGAACTGGACGACCTTCCCGAGGCCGACCAGCGCCGCTGGGAGTCGATGCAGAACTTCAACGACGGCTACCTGCAGTGCAACTCCAAGCGTCCGCAGACGGTGGCCTACGGCCTGCACGACTCGCCCGCCGGTCAGCTCGCGTGGATCGTGGAGAAGTTCAAGGAACTGACCATGCCCGAAGAAGCGCTGCCCGAGGAATGCGTGGATCGCGACCGCATGCTCGCCACGATCTCGCTGTACTGGTTCACCGGCACCGCCGGTTCGGCCGCCCAGATCTACTACGAGGAGATTTCGGCGAACGACTGGAGCGGCGGCGAATCCGGGGACTGGGGATCCGGCGACTGGAGCGGCGCTGCGGCGCCGACCGTGCCCACCGGTGTGCTCGTGTCCGCGCACGACGTGACCGTCCGCCGGTGGGCCGAGCGCGACCACCACGTCGTGCACTGGACCGAACTCGGCCACGGCGGGCACTTCCTCGCCATGGAGGCGCCCGCCGCGCTGGTCGATGACGTCCGCGTGTTCTTCCGGAAGGTGCGCTGAGATGGGCGCCCGCGGGACCGCGGTGCTGAGCCCGCGGGCGCTCAACCGCGCCTTGCTCGACCGGCAGCTGCTGCTCGGCCGCGCCGGACTGGACGTGGTCGCGGCGACCGGGCACCTCTTCGGGCTCAACGCGCAGTCCCCGGATCCGCCCTATCTCGCGTTATGGAGCAGGCTCGACCGTTTCACCATCGAGGACCTCACCACCGCCATCGAAACCGGTTCCCTGGTGCGGTCCGTGTTGATGCGGGCTACCCAGCACCTGGTGCCGGCGGCGGACTTCCGGCTCGTACGGCCGGTGCTGGCGCTCTTGCTGAAACGGGTGCAGCGCAACGTTTTCGGCCGCCGCACCACCGGCATCGAGCTGGACGACCTCGTCACCGAAGCGGCGGAACTGCTGTCCAGTGGCAAAGTGCTCACCCGTCCCGAACTGGGCCGAGCGCTCGCGCGAACCCGCCCCGGCGCCGACGCGACCGCGCTCGGCTGGACGGTGCAGTACCTGCTCCCCGTGGTGCATCCCGCGCCGAGCGGGACGTGGGGCAAGCGTGGTGCGACCCCGTTCGCGGCCTTTCCGGACCTGCCCGAAGCGACCGCCGAGAGCTCCCGCGAAATGGTGCGGCGTTACCTGGCCGCGTTCGGCCCGGCCACCGTCGCCGACGCCCGGACCTGGTCCGGGGTGAGCGGGCTGCCTGAGATCTTCGAGCAGTTGCGGCCGGAACTGCGCACGTATGCGGACAAGTCGGGCCGCGAGCTGTTCGACTTGCGCGACCGGGAACTGCCGCCCGCCGATCTCCCCGCGCCCGTCCGGCTGTTGCCGGAGTTCGACGCGACGTTGCTCGCGTACGCCGACCGGACCCGCGTCATGGCCGACCCGATCCGACGCCAGGTCTGCCAAGGCGACGCGGTCGCGGCCACCGTGCTCGTCGACGGCACGGTGGCCGCGACCTGGACGAAGGACCGCACAGGTGTGCTCACCGTCGTGCCGCTGCGCTCGATCTCCGCCGCCGACCGAGAAGCCATCGAAGCCGAAGCGCTGCGGCTACTGGAGTTCGCCGCTCCCGGCGCCGTTCACGACATCCGGTTCAACGGATAGCCCACAGATGAGGAAATGCCAAGAGTTTGAGACTGATCATGATGACGTCACCGTGAGACAACTGAGAACGCCCAGGCCACGCAAGATCGACATGTCACCAGCGGCGAGAACCTACAGTTTCGTACTGCAGCACTTCCCAGCTAGACACCAGGCAGTAGTCGGTGCCGTGTAACACTCAGCGACCTCAACGCGAGCTGAGAGTATGGATCCTCAATCAGCGCAAGTCGACCTTCAAGAGCTCGGGGTACACCTCAGGGTTGAGTGGTCTTTCACTTCAGCAGATCAACCACGGAGCATCCCCGCCGATGCGCTGATTGTTGATGTCGGAGAAGAACAAGACCAAATTAAGTCCATGCTCGAATTAATCGCCGAGGCACTGCCCGAGGCCGCCATTGCCGTTGACATGAACGTCTTCGAGCATGAACTCAAACCGATATATGTTCACGATGGAACAAAAAGCGAAAAGCCCTACGTGATTTTCCTACTGCGCAACCGTGCTCGAGCGAGTTCCAAAATAAAGCAGTCGCAGTTTGCGAAGGTTATTGATCAATGCCTTAAAGATCCACGCATTCTATCCATTGCTTTTCAAGCTAGTGCTCCATCCAGGCGCCTCTCGTTGCGGAATTACGAATCGAGAATATTAATCGCTTTAGAGGAAGTGGCGCGAGCTCGAACAGTCAATGACGGGCACCTCAACTCGGCATTTATATACGGCGTAGAGCATGACGATGAGCGCGCGACAATTTTAGCGACGTACAAGACGTTCGTCGATCGCGAGCTAAACAGGGAGAATGTCCCACGGCAAGCAGTGCGTCCATGGAGGCTTGCCGGAGGCATAAGCAGGGATCTGGTCGACTCGAACGAATACATCGACGCGGCGCAGGACATGCTTGGGATCCTGCCTTATGCGGCAATGCTCGCCAGCTACAACAGGTCATCGAGCGAGTCGGGCAGTTGGGAGGGCAGCTCGCCGAGCTCACCCCCGGACGCCGGCTTTATGCGTTCCTGGCCGAGCGGTCCACGACCGAAGACTACCGCGGCAGCCTGGGGTTGATCTCCACGATCCGGAAGGACTTCGAGAAGCTCGTCGCCCTGCTGCGGGAGCCCTCCCAGAGCGAGAATGACCCGCCGAAACCCGTCGACCGGATCGTGCTCTACATCGATGACCTCGACCGTTGCGCTCCAGCTCAAGTCGTCGACGTACTACAAGCCGTGCACCTGCTCCTCGCCTTCGACCTGTTCGTCGTCGTAGTCGGGGTAGACCCGCGCTGGCTGTTGCGCTCCATCAGCAGCCACTACGGCCAGCTCGTCGAGGGCCAACCCACCGCACACCGCGACGGCTGGCGCATCTCACCCGAGGACTACCTCGAGAAGATCCTCAACATCCCACTCGTCCTGCCCCCCATGGCATCCGGCGGCCTGCGGCAGCTAGTCAACAGCATGGTCGAACCGTCAGCGCGCCACGCGGACTCAAACAGCGCGTCCACGCCACCAGCTACCGATGCCGCCGCGCGCACCGAGCCGCCCGTGACGTCAAGCGTGGTGACCACGGCGATCCAAGTCGAGGAGAGGTCTCAAGTTGCCACACAGCTGGATCCGACACAGACTCCCGAGCGACCGCACCCCCTGTTCGACCATGAGATCGATCTGCTTTCGCGCCTGGACCAGCTGATCGAGACCCCCCGCGACGCCAAACGGCTGGTCAACCTCTACCGGTTGGTCCGCTCAACCCGTGACCTCACCGAGACCGCAGCCTTCATCGACCACGAATACCAAGCAGTCATCGTGCTTCTCGGCGCCTTCGCCGCACACGCAACCCTGAGCGGTCGGCTCGCCGACGCCCTGCTCCATACGCCATCCGCGACGACCTGGACCGACTTTATCGCAACGCTGAAGCCGCAAGGCCAGCCCCAACACTGGACGAGCACCGCGATCGGCCAGATCGCCGACGCCGAACTCGCGGCATGGACACACCTGCACGACAGCTTGCTCGCGCTCTCGGACGCGATCAACCTGCCAGACCTGCAAGTCCTCCAGACATGGGTCCCGCGCGTCCGACCGTTCTCTTACGTGCTGCCTTCTCCACCTCGCTGACGGCGCGGGCCGACTCATGTCAAGAGTGCAGCCGGCAAGGGGGCTCGAACCTCTGACCCTCCGCTTATAAGGCGGGTGCTTACGTAACATCCACAGGACCTAACAACTTCAGTAAGGAAATGACACGTGCACTGGGAATGATCATGATGACATCGCAGTGAGACGGCTCGGGAACGCGCAGGCTAGAGAAGATCAACTTGCCACACGGGCCGAGACCTACAGGCACCCACGTAAGGTCACATTTCCAGTGGCAAAGTTTGACTAATCTTGACCAATGTTGGCAAATATACCGTTGAATGAGATTGGTCAACGCTGGACCACCTGAGTGGGCCTTGGCGACTCGGCGATCGCAGTCGGGCCTCGCGCTGTAGACCTGGAAGGCACCGAACTCCCACCTGTGGTGGGGAGTTCGGTCATGGTTACGTTGAAGGCCCTGGCGGCGTTGGTTCAAGTTCGGCTTCCAGACTGCGCGTCAGTGTTGGTGACCGGCTGGCTCGACGTTGACTTGCAGACCTTGCGTGCAGCCGCGCCGTGGCGTTTTCGTTCCTGCTATGGGCGGCGCTACTATTCCGGAAGCTTGGTCTGCGACCGTGAACGGCCTAACGTCGTTTCTGATCGGCGAGCATGCGGGCGTAGACGACGTTCGATAAATGCCGCTTGAGGTCGCGCTATGTCGAGCCCGCTCCGCGACAGCTCGAATTGCCAGTGGTACCCGCCGACGCGGTGGCAAGTCCGGGCACCGAGGTGTTCAAGTCCCCTGGCGGGACCTGGCAAGACCTGCCCGCCGCGGCCACGGACGTGCCGCGAAGTCACGCTCGGCCTACTGAATGAACGCTGTCAAGATCGTCATCCAGCCCCTCGACCAGGTTGGGCAGCATCGCGAGGATCGCGCCAGCCAGCACGTGATCACCGTTCGTCAATACCGGACGCTGACCGAGACGTGCCCAGGCCAGCTCGCCTTCAACGACTGCATTGAACATAATCGCAAGATCGAGCCATGTCCGGCCGGGTCGCAGCCGCACTCCGTAAGCATGTGAAACCTGCGCATAGAGGCTGGCCCAGCGCGGGAGCAACTGGTTGAGCTGAGCTCGGCAGAACTCGCGAACCCGCGGATGGTTGGGCATCGCGCTTTGGACGATGCCCTGCAGGCCGACAAGCGGATCTTCGAGCATCAACCGTACCTCTTCGTCCGCCAAGCGGCGAACGAACTGCCCGAGACTCAAATCGGCGACCATACTTTGACTCAGTGTCTCCATATCGTCGAGGTGTGCCTTCTGTGGAGCGAGCCGGAACATGTAAGAAATGAGGTCTTCAGTGTAGCGGTCTTTGCGATCCCATCGATATCGGAACATATTGACACTGAGTCGCAATTCGGGTGCGACATCCGCAGATTTTCGCAGAATTCGATCACGAGAGATCGATTCGAAAAGTTTCGACCTCTCGTCTTCTTCGAAATCCGGCTCGACGCTGTCGATCAGGTCCTCTCGCAGCAACTCCAAGCCTACATCAAGAAAAGCCCTTGTCTCCGCCATGTTGGCCAACCGCAAACGGGTATCGCGCTTGCGGCCGACTGCGATGTCGCGCAATACGGCACTGAGGTCATCGTCTCGCGGCGTTCGCGAGCCCGCCGTGACAGGCATTAGCCCCTCCTACTCCCTCACCCCAATGGAGCAACCAGCTCTGGGGCGCCCGGCCTGGGTTGAATATCTCGACATGCCAGTCTGGTGTTACAAGATTCAGGTCGGATCAATCGGGTTCGCCCCGAAAAGTTGTCTTGGACAGACATTGGCGGCTGTCAAAAAATGAAGGGAGGAGTTCCACGAAAGGGGTGGCGTCTATGCCCGTCACATACATCTTCATCGCCGCAGGTATGTCCGCTGTTCTGCTGACGGTGATGGCCGTCGCGGGAGTTCGCGTGGCGCGGCTCAGGCCGGCCACCACTTTCTGGCTTGCCGGGATACTGCTTGTCGCCGTCCTGGCGATCGGCACGGGGGATCCTTCGATGCTGGATTCCCTCGCCAAGCTGGCTCACGGGCTCCTGTGAGCGAACATCGACGACCGACTCCGATCGCGCGCTGGAGCGGGGTCGTTGTGGTCGGGTTGGCGGCGCCTCACAGTTCGGCCTGCTCCCCGACGTCGAGAGGAAATGCCACAGGTTGAGACTGATCATGGTGAGGTCGCCGTGAGACGACCGAGAAGACCCAGGTCGCACAAGGCCGACATGTCACGAGCGGTGAGGCCCTACACACGATGGCATCAGCTCGTGCATCGTATAGGTCAGTCGCCTTCGACGTGGCCCTGGGTCAGAATGACCAGTGCATGCGCGAGTTTCCAGTGTGCTCGCGTTACTAACGGCCCGTACTGAACAGCTTCGGCTTGATCCCGAGGTCCACACGCGTCCCGGTGCCCTCCGCGTGGATGACAGCCGGGTAGAGGAAGCCCCATGTGAAGACCGTCGGTCGGGACGACAGGATCACGTTGCCGCGGGCGGCAACGTGATCCTCGACCGAGTACCCGGTCGGGCAGTGCGGGGTGAGCGAGGTATAGACCATGTCCGGCGGTGCTGCCGTGTGCTCCTTGATTCACCAAGCGGTCATCGAGATGGTGGCCACCGAGCCTTTTCTGGTGAACGCCGCCAGCAGCATCACGCTGAGAAGGACGACTACGGCCACGACCGGGAAGAGCACGACGAGGTCCACGGGGGCAGAGTATGCCGGATGCGTCGCACGGTGAGCAGCATCCGCACAGGACAACGGTCTGCATAGTGCGGTCACAGGATCGCGTGGGGACCGCCGCCGAACATCCGTTCATGCAGCGATGAGGTCTGCCGGGCAGGCGGCCGTGCCGGCCCACGAGGCCCGGTCACCGCAGCCGTCAGGCTCACCCCCAGCTGAGGAAATACCAAAGCTTGAGCTTGCGCGCGTCCCGTGAGGACAATTTCCAAAGGGACGCCGGTGAGGCCTAGCGGTTCGAGTAGTCGGTTATGCGACGGTTCTGGTAGATCCGGAATCCGCACCAGGCGGAGGCGGGGATTACCCAGATAAGCACTGCGGCGAGATATAGCCAGCCCAGCCCGTCGCCCCAGCCGCCGCGCGGCGCTGGGAGATTTCCGGACACCCACGCGATCGGAATAATCGAGACGATCCAGAGCAGCACGCTGGCGAGGACGAGGTAGGTCGCGGTGGTGGCCAGCCAATCGGTGAAGGGACCTGTGACACGGAGCAGTCTCAGCATGCGGTCGAAGTAGTAACCCCGAGGCTTGCTCACCGTGTCGCTTTCCCTGTCGTGTGAACCAGACGATTGCGCAGGCATCGGATAGGGGCATTAACCTCGCCATCGCGCGGCTGACCAGGCGTTCGTGCGCCGCGATGACGTGCTCCGGGCATCGGAGCGAACGACGCCCGGTGAGTGGCTGCCCAGGCGTTTCGTTCGGGCGCGCAGTCGAGGAACGCGATACCCCAAGGTGTCTGGTTCCTGCGCGATGGATGTGGTCGTCCGCGGAGGCCGGATGATGATGGCCGGCGCACGAACCGACCACGCTTAGGTCGTCCCGGGGAGCAGGTCGACACAGGCGTCTCGTCGTCGCATGGTCAAGCAACCGGCCAGGGGAGACCGTGGCCGGTGATGATCTGTCCGGCGATGTCGTGGAAGGCGTTGCGGGCGTGGTCGCCGGTGACGCGGCGTCCGAGGAGGCGTTCGGCGAGTTCGTCGACGGGCCAGGTGAACAGGACACCGTGCCGGCCGAGGAGCAAACCGACCTGCCGGATCCGGTACAGGTCAGCGGTGTCCAGCCACGCGTAGAGCAGTACTTGCCACAGCCAGCGTCCGACCTTGGCGGTGTCGCGGACGCTGACGACGGTTTTGACGTCGATGAGCGTTCCGCCGTGGGCGTCGATTCCGTGGTCGGGGTCGATGGCGCCGAGGAGGAGGTCGGCGTCGGCCCAGTGCGGGACGATCGTCGGTCCGGCGATCCCGAGGGGTGTGCCGGGGCCGGGGTTGCCGGCGAGTTTCCGGAGCTCCCAGAGGGTGCCGCGCTCGTGCAGGCGTCGGCCGAGTGTCACGAGTTCGTCGACCTGGCGCTGCTCGACCAGGCCGCGTAGCTGGTCCACGGTCGGTTGGCCGGTATCGAAGAGCCGGGCCAGGCGGTCGTCGACGAGACCGGTGCGGTAGACGTCCTCGCACAGGGTCAGCAGCCAGCATAGGCGGGCCAGTCCGGCTTCGGCGCCGGAGGAGCCGAGCGCTCCGGTAGGGGCGTGGCGGGCCAGGTAGGTGCGGCCGCGCTCGAGGAAGTCCGCCCACGCCACCTCGGCGGCCGGATTGCCCGGCAGGTGCGGTTCGCCGGGGCCGCCAAGGTCTAGCCAGGACCCCGCCGCGGGCCGGAGATGCAGCGCGCGGGCACGGTACTCGGCGGTGAGGTCCCGGTGGCTGGGGTAGCGCGCGGCCTGATCGTGCGCCCACCCAGGGGACGCCCACTTGGCCTGGATCAGCCCGAGCAGCGCGTAGTACGGCGGCGCTGGCTGGACCAGGTCCGCAAGCCGCTGTCCGAAGGCGCCGCCGACCTCCGCCCACCACCGTGCCGGGACTTCGCCTACTGGACGGACCGGGCGGACGTCCCGTACGGCGGTCGCGATCTTCTCGACCACCGACGCCGTCCCGGCGAACGTTCGCTCGCACCACGCGGCGAGCGGGCTACGGGGGCTGGCGAGTTCACTGGTCAACGACACGATGTCACCACCGCACGCGGCGCGCCGCGGCCGGACCGCTCGCTGCGGACGTTACGACAGCCCTCCACGGGTGCCATTCCAGTGCAACGTTCATGTCCACCGTCTATCACGCCGGTCCGACACTCGGGGAAGCTCGAAACATCGCGGCGTTCCGGCCCGAGGGGTTGCGAGCCGGGCGGCGGACGCCCCCAAACGGCAACTGTGCTTCGCTCTGGTGGCGGTCAGGTCGTGGACGACCGGGCCCGGCGCCGTTCGATGAGTTCGCCCCGCACTGCCGCCGAGCGATGCTGCTTCCGGCCGAGCCTCCGGAGGCCGGCGCCATGCTGCCGGCGTCGTTCGGCGCATCGGGGTTGGCGTTGTCGGCCGCGACTCGGGGTACGGGAGCTTCACGCACCCAGCCCGTATACGTGACTCGGCATGAACGTCTGGGGTCGGTCACGAGGGTGCGGTACGGTCGGCAAGGCTGCCGCACGTCGCTGCCGGCTTCCGAGATGTCCCCTTCCCACGCAAGGACGCGGACGTCGACGAGGACAAGGGTCGATACCCGCCCAGGGGCGAGGTTGGGGACTCACGTGCAGCTCGACATCCTTCGGAATGTGGTCGATCGTGCCGGTCGGATGGCGTGGGCTCCGACCGTGGAGAGGCGATCATGACCAAGAACGCCGGCAGCAAGCGCCGCCATCGCGTGAAGGCCCGTGGCGGTGACGATTCCTACAGCCACGTCCGCAATCAGCGCAGCTGCCCGTGGCGCGAGAACGATCCGGACAGCGCGGGGCACGTCGGCGGGTTCGGCCCGGGTCTGTCGCGGAAAGATCTCGAGCGTGGCCTGGGTATGGCCGAGAAGGACTTCCGCTCGACCGACCCTTACCGCCGGGCCGAGGCCTACGCCCTTGCCTCCCGGTTGTACGACGAGCTGGCCAGGCATACCGACGATGCGACCTGGAAGCACGCCGCGCGCATGGCCGGACAGCGCCACGCGATCGAAGCCGCCCGTATCCGCTGGCAGCACCGCATCCCCACCATCACTTCCGGAGCACAGGCAGCGTTGCTCGGATTGGGCCTGTGCCACTCGTGTGGGCGCCCCTGGCAGGCCGGGCTGGAAGGCGCCTGCCCGGTCTGCCCGCGATTGCGGCACGGTGCGACACCCGTGTCGGTCGAGGAGGCCGAGCGGTTCGGGCCGGGCGCCGAGGTTGATCTCGTGGCGCTCCTTGCCGCGCGGCTGCACCGCAGCGAGGACGACTGACCGAGCCTCGTCGTTCCCCGCTGGGCCTTCCGCTCGGCGATGCGCGACTCGGAGCTGCCGGTGGACTCACGCGGCTGTGAACTACGCCGCGGGATCTGTTTCGCGACCCTGTCGCGAGTCTGGGCGATGGCCGGGCGTTCCACGATCCCGGGTTGACCCGGGGCGGCGTTCGCACGCGCCTACCTGGTCACCTCGGGGCAGTTTGGCGACATCGTGGTTCAGGAGATGTACCGCGAGCCCGGTGCCCACCGTGATCTCTCGTCGGTCCTGGCGAAGGGGAGTCGCCCTCGGCCCCCGGCCGCTACGAGACCCTGCTGGGCGTCGGCAGTCTCGACGGGTATCCCGTTTTGAGCTGCACCGCCTTGTGGGGCCGCCGACGAGATAGCCCCGGTCGCGCCCCGCGGCGTACCCGCGGATGCTGGCCACCGGCCTGTGCGACGCCCATGGCTGGACCCTGGCCAGGGCACCTCGCCGAACTCTCCGGCGTGCACGGGACCTGGTCCCTGCAGGCACTTCTGGCTGCGCTCGGCCAGCACGACATCCCAGCGGCCACGCCGACCTCACCCTGTCGAGCTGAGCGCCGGGCGCGCGCCGGCAGTTCCGTCACGCGCCTGACCGAGAGAACGACCGCACGCGATGTATCGACACCGTGGTTTCGCAGAGCGCATTCACCTGCATGACCGTGTTCACAGGTAGCGGCACCACCGTTGACGGGTCGGCCACGTGGTCGCGCGAAGCCTGCCTCGCGGATCGCGGACGCACTGGGCCAAACCTGCGGTTGCGACCCTGTGTCGGAGCCGTATCCAGCGACGGCTCCCGGTGGCGGACCCCGCACCTGCGTTCCGGTCCGTGTGCACCGCCCTGACCGGCGGCGACGTGAGTGGAGTCGATCGCGGATTCCGCCAATGCGCGATAGCGCAGAGCCAGACCGCTCTGCTACGTGATTCGACACGCTGCGGCAGATCGTCGGTATCACGCAAACGGTGCAATTGCATAATGGGACAGTCCGCTGGAAGCGGTAATTGCATGGGGGCGAATTCAATTGTGCGGGCGCAACGCGCTTTCGCCAAGATGGCTAATTCGGTATGATTGCGTCTGTGCAACTGAACGGCCGTCGAGTGCTGCAGACACTCGGACGGCCGCCCAGCCGCATCGACGAGGGCTACCGGCTACCTACGCGCCCATCTGGCGACTACCCGGAGTCCGATTGCCGCGAGCCTGGCAGCCTTGGCTGCCAGGCTCGCGCCGTCGTGCAGGAGCTCCACCGAAGTAGCTCCCACCTCCAAAAACGTCGCCAGAGCCTCGCAACTCCGCGCGCACCGCTTCTGGACCCGACGGTCCTCGTCGTCGGCACCTCGACTGCCCATCCATCACTCCCGGTTCCCGACCGGGCAGGGCCGCCCCGCCGGCTGCGGAGCTGGTCACCCCGCACCGGCGCCGCGCACGGGAATCGCCCGGAGCGGGTCGGCAGAGATGGTCAAGCAGATGGTGCCTGCGGGAAGAATACCGCAAAACTCGACGAGTGGACCATTCTGCCGATAGATGCGCGACACTTTTCAATGTCCATATTGATTGGCCTTTTTCCTGTTCCGGCCTGCGCAAATGTCACCGAAATGTCGCATGTTACCCGCTGGTAGATTCCAGTCTTCTAGGCGTGGGGACGGTCTCCCTGGCCGGGGCTGGCCACCGAGTGGACATCCGCCGTCGTCGCGACGTCGGTCTCGGCGACGGCGCGGGCGCCTGACCCACATGGACAAGGGGGTGCGGTGGCGGCCGAGACGTGTGCAGGCCGCTCAGGTGAGGGCGGCGTGAACGGAACGCCCAGGGGCTGCTTCAAGGGGAGCGGGATTCGCGCCCGCCGAACTCAAGCTGCGCTGGGCGGAGGCGAGGTGAAGAACTCGCCGAGCTCGTGCTGACGACCTCGGGTGTGCCGCTGATAGTGCCGCGGCCAGATCTCGTCTGGTAGCCACGCTGGTGTGCTGGGCGAGCAGGTGGTGGCGTTCTCGCACGCGGTCGCCGCGTCCAGTGTGCGGCGGCGGTGCTGCCACATCTCGGCGAGCGTCTTCAGGGACACCGCGTCGGAGTACTCCGCGGAGACGATCTGCGCTGCCCAGGCATGGAGAAGCGACTGCGCCAGGTCGGGTGCGGGCTCCGGTGCGGAGGGCCTGTTCATGCCTGAGATATCGCTGAACTGACGCGAAACGCAACAAAGGTGTTAAACCTCGCGTCGGCGCAGGGCATGCACGGCCCCGTGGGCCGTGACGGTGTGTGCGGCGGTCGAACGTCAGGCTGCCGGTCGCAGCGGCTGGTGAAGTCGCGGGCGACACGTCGCCGATCGTGCCAACCTCTCACGGACGGCGATGGCACGATCAGGGGGACGTTGCCGGTCCAGTTCACAGGAAGTCACGCGCCCGCCCGATGAGTCAGCCAGTCGCCGAACGCAGCCCGGTTCCGGGCATCATCGCCGCCGAGTTGCAGACCACCACGCGTGGCCACGGCGGGGGATGGTCGGGTCAGATCCGGACATGGCCGGGCAAGGTCGTCCCCGGCAACGACCGGCAGATCACCGCAGCGGTCCTGACCTTGATCGGGAACGCTCGCTGGCCCCGAGATCAGGCACGGGAGCTGACCGCGCTGTTCGCTCCGCTGTATCGGGCGGGGTGGTGCAATGAGGCGATCGTGCGGATGCTGGATTCCGATCCGGACGGAACGCGGCGGCCGCCGTGGCTGGTCGATCGCGAGACCCCGACGATCGGGCCGCTGACGATCTACCTCAACCGGCGGCTGCACGCCTGGATCCCGGCCGATCCCGGCGAGCAGGACGACACACGCGACATCACCCGTCCACCGGCCGTCCTGCCCGACCCGCCGGTTGCGGGCACCACGTTCCAGGCGTGGGCCGAACGCATGCACCTCGTCTACGGTGACGCGGAACGCCGCGCGCCGTCTATGCCGGGTAGTGCCGGATCGGCCCGGCGGCACGGCTTAAGCGGGCAGGCGAGTCCGCTGGAGCGGCGGCGGGAGGCGGTGCGACGGCGGCAACGCGCGCTGGGCGCGCTGTGGGAGCAGGGGGAACGCGGGCGGTACGAGAACGATCCCGCCATCACCGCGGACACCGCACTCTTACTTGATCCCGGCGTCTACGACGCGGTGCGGATCGCCGCACGCACCGGCCACCGTGCGCATCTCGCGCGGCTCCGCCGTGCGGTCCGGCTCGCTCGTCTCGACGCCGCCGCCCAGCCCGGACAGAACGTCGAGGTGGGCAGGGCCGCGGAGATCCGGCAACTGGCCCGGACGATCACCCGGCGCGACGGGTCACCCATCCCGCTGGGAAGCCTGGCACTACTCCTCGCCGACATGGCCTAGCTGCCCGGATCTCGACCGCACGAACTGCTCCGTCGCGTCCGGTTCGGCTGAAGGTGACGACGACCAATAGCGCTCGGCGTGGGTCATGTACTGCTCGGTCACGCTGGGGCCGGCAATCCTGTGCGGTGTCGGGTGTCCGGCCCGGTAAGGGTCGAGTCCGCAGGTCAGATCCGGGCGCAACGAGCCGCTGTGTTTTCGCAGGTCAGGAACCGCCCCTTCTGAGGTTGTGGCGTTGACCTGCGCAGTACATGGGTCACGCAGCGTCTATCACACACGGAGACCAGCGACCACGGAAGTCTCCGCGGTCCGGTCCGACGCAACGTGCGTGGCGGTTATCTGTGGAGCTGGCGAACGAAGCGGCTCGACGGCCGGCGCGACCCGCCTTCACCTGACGTCGTTCAGGCGTAGGGGCAGGAGCAAGCGCATACTCCGATCATGCCCGCGCCACGTCGATGCCTACCTGTGGGCGATGGTTTCGCCGTCCGGCCCGCGCTGCGGCACGCGAGATGCCTCAACGGGCACGACCTCGACCTCGTGGGCCGGAGCCGTGGCTGGGACACCATCCGGCACCTGGCGACCGGTTGCTGCGAACTGTGCCGTCAGCTGGGCTGGCCGAGGGCGACGTGGGTCGAGGTCGATCTCCGGTTCGCCGACGAAACACCAGGGCCGGCGCCTTCGGTGATCCTGGCCGCTGAGCCGCCGACGGTTCCCGGTGGGGTCGAACAGATCATGCTGCGGCTGCAGGGCACGACCGTGGCCGATTTGGACGTGCAGGTCTGCCAGACGGACCGCATCGGCGTCATCGAGCAAGTCCGGGTCGATGACCGGTACCTGCGACGAGGGTTCGGGACCGTGCTGGTGACCGCCGCGCTGGCGCGCGGCCAGGGCTACCGATGGTCGACCACGGCAATCACCGACAGTGCGGCGGCGGAGGCGTTCTGGGCAGCGCAGCAGCTGCCGGACGGCATGACGCTCGGAGATCCACGACGGTGCACTCATATGCTCGAAGCCTCGGAATTCGCGTGATCGAGCATCGTTGCCAGCCCGCGCTTGCGACAGGCGAACCGGCGACGCTGAGGGTATTACGCGCCACAGAGCCACAGCGGATGTGGGAAGCCGAGGTGATGGAACCGGCGCGACCGGCTTGCGCGCGGTCTCTGTGCCACCGCTCACTGCCGGCATTCAAGCTGGTTGTCGACGTGGACAGAGCGTCGGGGGGTGAGGATGTTGCCGTGATCAGCGGGGCACAGGCAGGTGCGCGAGCGCTTTGGTGATTTCGGTGACGAGGTGCTCGGGCTGCACCCCCAGTGCCACCTGCGCGGTCAGGAGTTCCCTGACTTGCAGGGTGTATCGCGGGTCCTCCCGGACCACTCCGAGCAGGAGCTGCACGGCCATGACCTGGGTCGCGAGTGGCTGCCCGGGTTCGATCAGCGCTGACGCCCCCGCGAACAGTTCGGCAAGTTCAGCCTCAGTCATGCGGGAAGCCCTTCTGTCACCGTGTGGGCAGCCACTGTCACCGCTCCCATCGTCGCGTACCTGATTGGCAGGGCAAGTGCTGGCCCACGCACGTCGTCGCGTTCTCCTGGTCTGGACGAGTTCACCGGTCTGGTGTGTCCGTGCGCTCGAGCGCGTACCCGATCTCGTAAAGGTGGCCTGGCAACGCGGTCTCGTTGACCTCGCAGATCCGTCCGTCCGGGCTGCGGGCGATCCGCCGCAGCCGCAGCATCGGCGCACTGGGCGGTAGGGCCCACAGTTCGCGCTCCCGCGCGGACGGCGGGCGGGCGCCGACTCGCTCCTCCATGTCCAGCTCCGCCTGCAGGTGCTCCTCCATCCGGTCGAGGATCCCGCCCGGCCCGGTCTCGGCCTCCGCGATGACGGGGAGCTCGTCGACCAGCCACGGAGGCAGGTAGCTGAGGGAGACGTGGTGCACCTGGCGGGTGTCGGCGTCACCCATCACACGATCGCGGATGACCACCGGCTGACCCGGTGCGGTCCCCAGCAGCACGGCAATATCAGCAGGAGCCGGTGCTGTCCGGACCAGCGGGTCCCTGACAGCGACCCAGGATTGTGCCGCCAGATCGAAGAAGTATCCCCGCTCGTCGCGGAAGATTCTGCGCTCCCGCACGATCACCTCGCGCACGGGCGCGGCCGTCACCACCGTGCCGCCGCCCACCCCGCGCCTCGTCTCGACCAGGCCCTCCGCGACCAACTCCCGCACCGCACGCTGGACCGTCTCCTTCGACGCGTCGAACTGGCGGGTGAGCCGGCTGAGCGGCGGCAGCATCTCACCCGGCTGGTACGTGCCGTCGACAATCGAGTCCCGCAGCTCCGCCGCGATCACCTCGTACGTCGGCTTCTTGACCACCACACCAGCCCCTCGACGCCGCCGGAACCAAAGTCCTAGGACTATTGCGCATCCAGGCCCGGCATGCAATTCTCAAAGTCCTAGGACTTTGAATCTGCGCTGGTATCCGGCCGGTACCTCGCACCACGTCGTGTACCACGTCCAGCGGGGGAGTCAGTCGTGTCCACCATCGTCTTGCCCAGCAAGCGGCCGGCCACTGCCCTCCGCGTTCAGCGAACCGCCGACCGGCGCACGAACCCCCAGAATCACCACCAGGCCGCGGCATCAGCCGTCACGCCCGATGTTCCCACCGAGGAGCGGAGCGACGCCGACCTGCTGCAGATCGTGCGTCACGGCGAGCCCGCCACGAGCGCGGCCGCCTACGGCGCCCTGTACCTGCGGCATCGCGCCTCGGCGTACCACCTGGCCGGGCAACTGGCCGGTCCGGACCACGAGGCCCACGACCTGGTCTCCGAGGCATTCCTTCGAGTGCTGGACATCCTGCAGGGCGGGGACCGTGGTCCGGAGGACGCGAGGTTCCGCGCGTACCTGCTCACCACCCTGCGGCACATCGCCTACGACAGAACACGCCGGGAACGCAGGATCACCTTCACCGCGGACGTCGAGACCACCGCGATCGACACCGGCAACCCGGGCGCGATCACCGAGCCGTTCCGGGACACCGCGCTCGCCGGCCTGGAGCGCCTGCTCGCCGTGCGTGCCTTCACCCGGCTCACCGAGCGGCATCAGGAAGTGCTGTGGCACCTCGAAGTCGAGGAGCTGACTCCCCTCCAGGTCGCTCCGATGATGGGGCTGACCCCGAACGGGGTGTCCGCCCTGGCTTACCGGGCTCGCGAACGCCTGCGGCAGGAATACCTTCAGGCGCATGTGCCCGAGCCTGACGAACGCTCGCGGGGCTGTCTGGCGACGGCGGCAAAGCTGGGCGCATGGGTTCGGGGCGGGTTGCAGAAGCGGCAAAGCATGCAAGTCGGTCATCACGTGAGCGGGTGCGGAGCCTGCCAGACCGTAGTCACCGAGCTGTACGGGGAAAATTCCCGCCTGAAACAGGCGGACGCGCCTGCCGACCTCGGCCTGACACTCGACGACCCGCAACCGCGTGTCAAGGGCAAGATCCGCGAATACCGCCCGCTGTGAACCCGTAAGGTCGAGGCGATGGTGTGCGTAGGCCGAGGTGTGGAGAGCGTGGCGAACGCGAACGGTACGAGAACGATCCAGCCATCACCGCGGACACCACCCTCCTGCTCGACCCCGGTGTCTACGACGCGGTGGTGATCGCGGCACGCACCGGCGATCGTGCGCATCTCGCGCGGCTTCGCCGTGCGGTCTGGCTCGCCCGTTCGACGCTGCCATCCAGCCGGGGCAGGAGGTCGGCGCGGGCAGGGCCGCGGAGATCCGGCAGCTGGCCCAGACGACCCCCCGCCCGCGACGGAAGCGTGATCTCGTTGGGAAGCCTGGCGCTGCTCCTGGCCGATATGGCATAGCCGTTGTCGGCGCCGGCACCAGTTGCTCCGCCGCCACCCAGGCGATCGCCCGGCTGGCGCGTCCGCACGAGCTCTCCGGCATCAGAGCGGTGCCTTGGCACGGACTGCTGCGGCCAGCTGAATCGGCTACACCGTTGCTGACCTTCATTGCCTGGCCCCTCACCGTCGCGTACCGCGCCTGTCGAAACAAGTGCGAGCGCGGTACGCGACGGCTGACTGGGCATCGCCGGTCAGAAGATGAAGTTCCAGACCTTTTCAGCGATGTTCTCGGCGCCGTGCCACACGTCGGCGATGGCGTGCTGGCCAGCCTCGAACACTTCCTTTACTCCTTGTTCGATCTTGTCTTTGACCACTGGTGGAAGGTCATCCCAAACTGCCTCGGCGGCGAGACCTACCGCGACTCCGGCGAGTGCACCGGTGGCGCCCGCGGCGAGAGCGACGCCGGCTGCCCCGGCGCCTCGGGCAGTGAGGGCCGTGTCGATGGCACGGCCGATGAAGCCGCCACCGAGCGATCCGGCGGTGTTGGTAACGATCGCTTTCCCCGGGGGTTTGCCCTGGGAGATGTCGAGCGCGATCGCGCCGATGGTGATGCCCTTGTCGAAGGCAGCCAGGCCGAACTGGCTGAGTTTCGCCTTTCCTGCCTTGTCACGCACGTCGGCGGCCTGGGTGCTGGTCTCGTCACGAATGCTCTCGTGGAGCGCGGCGTCAGGGCCGCCCCTGGCCTCGAGTGCGCGCTGCTGGGCGGTGACGCTCTGGTCGCGGAATCGGTCCGCTTCCGCGTCCAGCGCGGTGACGTGCTTGTCTACCAGGGACTTGGCGGCCTTGCCGACGAACTCGGGGGCGGTGAGGAACCACTTTTTCGTCGCTTCGTTCCAGATCCTTGCCGCGGTGACACCGTTATCAACGAGGACGTCGAACGCGCAGCGTGCTTCGGCGCGGGCTGCTTGATAGGCGTCGTGCATCTGCCTGTTCCGGAGCCTCACTGCGGCGTCGAGCTCAGGGTCGAGAAAACACATTGGCGGAGGACCGGGTTCGGCGATGACGCCGTCGGTGATGGTGAGCCCGGCTGTGGTGGCGATGTCCCGGGCGCGTCCCATCCTGGTTTGTGCTTCGCGCATGGCGTCGGCGAATGTTCCGAAGGAGTTCGCGACGCGGGTGGTCTCGGCGGTCAGATCGTCGATGCCACGGCGGATGTGTTCCGTCCGGGCACCGAAGGCCTCTGAGGCCGGTCCCGTCCAGGTGTTGCTGGTAGTCGACCTCGCCTGGGCGATGGTTCCGGTCGCTTCGTGGAGGGTCGCGGCGAGCCGTCCCCGGAGCCACGCCCCTGCTGCGGCAACGGCGTCGGGGTCCCCTGCGACCACGGTGTTGATCGGCATCGTTGTCCTCTCGGCTGGTCAGTTCGTCCACAGCAGCGACACCCGGTCGCGGGCTGCCCGGTCGGTGGAGCGGTAGGAGTCTGCGGCCGTGGCGACCGCGTCACCGACGGCATTGAGTCCGATCGCGACCTGCCCGGCGGCGGCGAGCAGGTGTGCGATGACAGCGCTCGCGTCACCACTGAAATCGCCGGCACCGGTCTCGTCCGGTGGGTAGGATTTCAGGCTCTCGACGAGTGAGCCTCCGTCGCGCAGCGATCCCGCCGCCGCGGCCAGGTTGTCGAACGGGATCTGGAGGAGGTCGTGGTTCATCGTCGACCTCCGCTGCGGGTACGGGCGTGGTGTGGAACGGGCAGGTCCAGCATCAGGACGTCGAAGGGCCATACCCGGTCCAGTTCGTCCAGATGCACGGTCTCCACGGCAGCCCAGGGCTGGGTGTGCCCGCAGTGGGCGGCGAGCCGGTCCAGCGCGGTGTAGGCGAGGAGCGCGACCCGACCGTCTCGCATCACGCGAGTCTGAATCTCGACGTCCCCGCCGGTCGGCTGTCGGACACACGGCACGTACAGCACCGGCGGAGCGAGCACAGGCGCGGTCGCCGCCCCTCGCGGCGCGGGCGGGAGAGGTTCCATGTCAGGTTCGAAAGTGGAGACCGGCCTCGCCATAGGTTCCGTAGCGGGCTGTGGAAGGCGCGCTGTAGTGAACCACGACGGATCAATAGTCATTGTCTGCTCCTTCAAAGCGATCAACGAATTCCGTCGATGAGGTTCACCGACGTTGTTCACGCATTCGGAATTCAGCTAGGAAATAGAGAAAATGGAGATGGGCGGTCGAGACGCCGCCTGAGGCGCGCCCTTCGCTCTAGCGCGTGCTGCACGCTGGCGGCGGGGCGGCGGGCTCGGCAAGAGTCTGCGGAGCGACGACCGCGGCGGCCGCGATGGCCAGTGATACGGAGCTCATGGCGATGAGCAGCAGGAACGTCAGCACCCGTCGTGCTGGTTCAGGCTCGCGCGCTACGGTCAGCAGGACGTCCCAACCGCTCGCCGTGACTTGTTTCGCACAAGTCGACGGATCGGAGCAGAGACAATGACGGCATCGACAGGTTACGGTGGACATGCAACCACCCTTTCTTCTGGTGAGCGCCGGACGATGAGGGACTTGCAACCAGGTGCCTCCTGTTCCCGCAGGGGGCACCTTTTTCTGTTCTCTTTCCCTTCAAGCATTACGCAAGTTTGCGCAGGTGGGCACCCCTTTCACACGGATATCGCAGTGCGTTTGCCATCTCACCCGGTTGCGAGCGCAAATGGCTACGCTTCGCATCGCTTGCTGGGCAGGTGTCCGTGGGACGGGAAGGTCCGTCACCTGAATGGTTGTAGGACTGCCCCGCGATGTGACGGGCGATGTGGTCCTGTTCGTCCTACTGGGCGAGTAAGGGCGTTCTTGCTGTTCAAGGGCTGAGGTGTGGTTGTCGACCTCAGACTACGAACCGTTTGCGTGATGGTCAAAGCACTGTCTGTAGATATCGTTTTGTCGGGGTGCCTTGCGCCGATGGCGAACGTCTGGCGGGTGGCTGATCGGTTCTTTGCTCGACGAGCTGGTGGGGACAATCTGCGTGCTGGAACCCATATTGGGCAGCCCGGCTGCGCTGGTGGGCGGTGCCGAAGGCCTTCGGAGCGGCCCGTGGAAGGGGCTGGGTGCATTACGTTCCGGAGTTGGGCGCTCCGTGGCGTGCTGTCTCCGACAGCTGTACCGCGCGTCTCCGGCCGCTGGGGTTACAGGTCGTCGTCGGTACCTTTCAGGCTCGGCCTGCTGCACGCGGCGGCGATGATCGTCGCGATAGCGGCGCCCAGCGTGGTGATGAGCTCGGGCAGTGTCTGCGCGATCTCGTGCATGTTGTCTCCCAGTTGACGTTGTCGGCGTCATCGTCAGACGGAAGGTCGCGCCCGGTGACGACGCGGGCGTGAGCGCGACGTTGATGTCGTCACGCGTCTGCCATATGGGTGAGTCGCCGCTCATCCGGGGAGCCGCCACCTCCAAGTCCCGAAGGTGAGTCGCTGGGAAGAGCCTTGCGACCAGCGGAAACGAACCCGTGGTGGCTGCGGGGAAGCAACAGCAGGGGGTGACGGCTGATGTTATGTCCGGCACGTTGGGGTAGAACGTCGTCCGAAAGGCGACCGATTCGTGAGCCAAAGTGTGGCTCGTCTCGCGCGGGCGCGGCCCGGACAGGCAGACGACAGCCGCGAACGATGATCGACAAGGGAAAGGCCGAGGCCGTGGCAGCGTTATATGCGCTCGTGGAGTAGTAGGAGAACGCTGTCGTCCGCCCGGGATCGATCGTCATGATCAAGACAGGTGCCGATCTCGTCGTATGGACCATCGGCGAAATGCAGGCCGCCGCGCTAGAGAAGCACAGCGAACTGCTGCGAGACCCGGTGGCGGCACTGAAGTTCCTGCGTGACCGCAATCATGTGCCTGAGCCGACCCGCGTCGAGCCCCAGACAGGGATGCGCTCAGCGGCTGACGAGGGGCGTCACCCGCCGCGGAACAGGGGAAGCCGCGATTCCCTCGAGGCTTACCAGCGCCGAGCGTCAGTGCGGACGACTTCGGTCATTCGTGCATATGACTCCGGACACCGGGGTTCGGAGTGGACGGTGTGCTGCGCCGATAGATCGGCCTGAACGGGCGACCGGCGGGTCCGTCCGGGTCCGTGTCCAGCTGCCCGGGCTTCAGTGGCGGCCGCGAGCGGTGGATCGGGGTGAACTCGCGGGTGGAGCGGCGTTCGGCGTCGGCGATGTACCAGACGAGGACTCCGCCGACGACGAGGACGGCGACCGCTGCAGCGGCCAGGGAAATCGCTGCTACCGCGATGATCGCGTCACGAAGGGACATGGGAGCTACCCGTCGCGCGATTCCGTGAGTGACAGTGAGTCGCCCTTGGCGAGCCGCCGACTGCGAACCTGTTCCGGCACGTCGACCCGGACTGGGGTGCTCTACTGGTGAGCGCATCCGGAGACTTGCGCACCAGTGACAGCATTCGCGAAGCCGGCCGGTCGGAGCTGTGCGGCGACAGGGCTCGCGACGCATGGCCCGAAAGGCCCGACGACCGTGCGCGGAGTTCGGAGGCGCCGTGCATTCGGTCTCCTGTCGGTGCTGTGCGTCGTGGAAGGGGTCGGCTGGGCGACCTGGCCGCGAAGTGCCGCGAGTTCGTGACGAGTGCGTAGTTGGCACTGTCGAGGCCGGTGAGCTGCAGTGTGCCGCGGTCCTCGGTCGTGGCCTGGACCGCTGTGTTTGGGCTGGCTAATCGCTGGCGCGGTCGCCGGAATGCCGATGCTTGTTCTCGATGTAGCGAACGGACCATTCAAACAACTGCTCGCGCGGCATTTCCAGAGCGTCGGCAAGCCGTATGATGATGGAGACGTTGCTGATGCCGTTGATGCCCTTTTCGATTTTGGAAAGAGTTGCATCTTTCATGCCCGCGCGTCGTTGTACCTCTCGCTGTGAGAGGCGGCGTTCACGTCGAACTCGGGTCACAAGCTCACCGAGCGGCACCGACACCTCGGTCTCGAGGTCCGCGAAAGTGACTCTCCGCGGTGTTGCTGAATCCTCTGTCATGGCAACTTCACCAAGCCTTTCGTGTCTCATCTTGTGGTGGTGACAGGCAGCGGCGCCGGGCGGAACTATTAGCTGCAGCCGACGGCGGCGAGTGCACGACGCGTCGCAAGGTCGTGCGGTACGACGCCGCTGCCCCCGATCTCGGCGCGGCCTGGGGACGGCCACCTGTCGTCTGTTCTGGTGAACCGCAGCGTGCCGCTGCGGGAGCCGATAAGCGTCACGACGTCGGCGGTGATGCTGAGCTGGGCGCCCGCATCGGTGAATTCGGTGCCGGTGAGGCACTTGCCGCGGTAGTCCCGGACCCCGGCCCACGTGTCCGGCGGGAAACCGGTGTCTTCGGGCAGGCCTGCGGTGACCAGGCCCAGGGTCACGAGCACCAGGATGGTGGCCGTCCACGCCCGCGGTACGGCGCGGCGTACCGCACTCAGGCTCTCCAGCGCCCACCCGACGGCGGCTCCGGCGACGCCCACCACCAGGACCGTGGCAAGCCACCAGGGCATGGGCAGGTAGAACGTGCCGCTCCAGGTCGCCAGCCCGCCGCCGGCGGCGAGCATGACTCCCCAACACGCCGAGGTGACCGCGCGCAGTGCTGCGACGTCGTCGCTGTCCCGGTGAGCGGTGGCGGGGCTGCGAGGGGCCAATACGTCGTGATCCGCGGCGTGGTCAGCTCGGCGAAGCAAGCGCGCGGAGCGACGGAACAGCGGCTGACGCATGTCAGCAGCGGGAGGCCGTAGGCGGCGCTTCTTGTGTTGCGGCGAACTTGCCTGTCTGGATTCGGCGGGGATGGGGAATGGGCTGGAATCGTTCATGGTGTTTCTCGCACCACCACAACGTCACTTCCTGCGCGCAGCGCTTGGTGGATCCGCTCCCGCAGCATCCTGGCCATAGTTTCGTCCGGGCACTTCATGGTCTTTTCGGGGCCTTCTGTTGCGGAGGGAAACGCCACTTTCAGGCTGATCCGTTTGTGGCTGTTGATCTGCTCGGCGGGTTCGTGGACGAGGACGCTGCCGGGCACGAGCATGGCCGCCGCACGGGGGTTGAGGACGGCCGCGTCGATCTGGGTGGTGGGCCGTCCGTTCGGTGCGGGGAAGTTCGTCGGGGTGTAGTTGCCGGCGAGTTCGGCCATGTGGCTGAACCCGACACCGCCGACGCGGCCGCCTGGTTTCCGTGTCAGCCACGCGCGCCGCCAGTCGCGTCGGCCGCGTCGCCATCGGCCGCACAGGTAGTCCAGGGCCTGGGTGTCGAACGGGAAGTCCCCTGGCACTGGAATCCCGTCCGGGAACAGCATTCGCGGCGCGTACTGGCAGAGTTCGGCGAAGTGTTCGGCGTAGGTCGGGGGTTCGAATTTCGGTCCGGAGGGGTGGCCGAACCAGTCGCCGAGGACGATGGTCGGTGGCTCGGTCGATGCACCGTAGGGGCGGAAGCGCTTCACGTCGTGGAGTCGCTCGTCGCCGTCGGGATGCCCGTGGAAGCCGAAGAGGATGAGGTTGTGGTCGGGACTGTCCCGTGGGGACAGGAGGGCGCGGTTGCGGTTGCGTTCGAGGAAGCCGGGTTCGTGCCCGCTGTCCCAGCGGTGTTTGTGGACCTGGTTGGCGTCGTACAGCAGCGCGGGGGCGATCTCGCCCCACTCGCGGGGGAGTGAGCCGGGGAGGATCACGTAGCTGCGGTCGCGGAAGATTGAATTGAGCGCGAGTTCGGCCTGTCCGGTTCCGTTGCCGCCGAAGTAGCGCCAGAAGTTCGCTTCGCCGATGATCCCGGCATCGGGGGTTCGGCCATCGGCGCCCAGCCGTTCGACCAGCCGGTCCATGTCGTAGACGGCGGACTGGTCGTGTTCTGCGCCTCCGTGGTCGAAGTTGAGGTAGGTCAGATCCCACTCAACGCTCACCTCTGCGCCTCATTCCTGTGGTGCGGCAGGACGTGCAGTGAGGCCGGTTCGTTCGGCCTTACGCGCGGGAGGACACAAGGCTGACTGGGCACGTCCCGGCTGCTGCATGCGCCGAAGAGCAGGCAGTGCGCGATGTCATGGGGGCGGAGGCGGCGTGCCTGGAGTTCTAGGTCGCCGAGCACCGTGGTGAACGGGAGACCGTGGAGGCCCATGCGCACGGGGATGCTGCGGTGCCGGTCGCAGCCGATCAGAGCCCCGCACGAGGAGAAATGGGCGATCCACTGCGGTCCGCGGCGATCGAGTTCCACCTCGAGTTCTTGCAGGTTGTCGTCCAAGGCGACCTCGCGGCGATCATGGGTATCGAGTGCGCCCTGGAAACTGCCTGGATAGGTGAGGACCGCGGTGGTGTGGGTGTCGCGGTCGACGATGGTCCAGCCACGCCGCTGGAGGTAGGCGACCAGTGGGGCCACGGTTCCGTCGTCCGGCGGTGGCAGTTCGTTGTGGCGGGTGGTGAGGTTCCGGCCGATGGCGGCGTGGAGCCGGGTACGTGCGTTGTCGAGGAGAGTCATGTCTTTCGGCGGTGTCTCGGAAAGGGGTGAAGGTGTTGCTGGGACGTGGCGGGATCAGGTCCGCGCGAGCAGTGGCCGGTGTGCGTGACCGGGTGCGGCTAGTCACTACCGGCGATGGTGGCGCGGATGAACGGAAGGTGAGTGGTCAGGTCAGTGACGACTCCGGGGAAGATCTCGGGCTCACCGTGGATTCCACGGCTGACCACACCGGTGAGGATGGGCGTGACGTTCGTGCCGTCCACGGGAAGCAGGAACACAGGGCCGCCGGAGTAGCCCGGGCGCATCGGGGCGTTCGCGATGTTCGCGACACAGGCGTCACCGGGGCCGGGCGCCATGCCGATGCAGGACTCCGGCCGGATGACTTCGGTGTCCACTCGCATGAGCTGCCCGGTTCCCTTACGTCCATCTGGCCAGCCGTATGCGGTGATGCGCTGGCCGACGCGGAGACCGTGGAAGTCGTGGATGTCCGGGAGTACGGCTGGCTCCGCGTCGACGGGTTCAGTGAGGTGTACCAGGGCCAGGTCATTGACCGGACCCCAGAGGACCGACCGGTTCTTCATACGGAATCGGTTGGTGACGACCTTGTCGAATCGGTGCACCGTTCCGGTGCCCAGTTGCTGTCCTCCGATCCGGACGTAGAGGTCCAGGTCCTCGAATGTGGGCGCGTTCTCCGGGCGCCAGATGTCACCGAAAACATGACCGCAGGTGAGCAGCCAGTGTGGATCGATTACGACGGCGGCACTGCGGTATTCGTCGACCAGCATCTTCGTGACGTCGCAGTTGTACATGAAGCTCGCGATCCACGGAGTCTCGTCGGTGGTCTCTTGAGCTTGTGGTTCGCACGTGAGCTTCTCGAGATCTTCCTTGTAGTAGCGCAGAGGTTCGGCGAATTCGGGGTTGAGCTCTGTGTGTGGCACGGGAGTTTCCTGTCGTGGGTCGTGTTCGAAATGCGATGTGGTGGTTGTGGTGCAGCGGTATTCGAGTGGCGGAGCTGGGCTCTGGGACTGACTTGCAGCATCTGTTGTGCGGGTTGGATGTCCACAGGGGCGACAGGCAGGGAAGGGCAGCCTTCGCCCGAGTCGGAGCGGCGGCGATGCGGGGTTAGTCGCAGCCGGCGGCAGCCAGGGCGAGACGCGTGGCACGGTCGCGCGGGACGACACCGCGTCCCGCGATCTCGGCGCGGGCCAGGGACGGCCAGCCGTCCGCGGTTCTGGTGAACCTCAACTGCCCGCCCTGCGACCCCACGATGGTGACGACATCGGTGGTGACGCTGAGCGTGGCGGACCGATCGGCGTATTCGGTGCCGGCCAGGCAGCCGCGTCGGTAGTCCCGCACCCCGGCCCAGGCGTCGGAGGCGAACCCGACATCCGCCGGCCGCCCTACGAGGTTCAGCGCGACGGTGACGGACACCAGGAACACGCACGTACTCAGGCACAGCAACGGGTTGCGGAACAGTGCGAGGTCCCCGAACGCCCACACCATTGCGGCCGCGGCGAGACCTGCCGCCAGGACCACGACAGGCCACCAGGGCATCGGCAGGTAGTACGTACCGCTCCAGGTCGCCAGCCCGACGTTAGTGGCGAGGACGACGCCCCAGATCACGGCCGTGATCACGCGCGTCACGCGATGGCTGGTGCCGCGGCCTGGGTGCTGGCGAGCAGAGCGGCGCCGGGGGAATGTTCGGTGGTTGCGTACGCGCGTGGCCCGGTCGGTGGGCCGGGCGAGGCGTCGGATCACCGGCCGGTCCCGGTCGGCGGCGGGCGGCCACAAACGGACTCTCCCGTACTGCCTCGCCCGCGACAGCCTGCTGTCGCCGGTGGCATCCGGGCATGGGGCATGTGGGCTGGGATCGTTCACGCTGTGCTCCTATCCTTGCCGCAGAAGCGGAGTTGGTGCCACAAGAGGGGGAGTTCGGGCATGGTGGTGTCGGCCGGATGAGACGTTGTCGTGCACGTCGCGGTCGGTGGGATGCCGGCTGCGCGACGTCGCGGATCCGGCTGTGGCCGCGAGGTGTTCGCAGTCGGCGGCGGAGGAAGATCACGACCGGTAGGGTCATGGCCACGATGGCCGGAAGGTGTCCGGGGCGAGCAGACCGGTGCCCGGTGCTCACGCGGCCTCACCCGCCATCGCGGCGATCGCGGTCGCGGCGCCGCCGAGGTCGGGGACCGACGTGGCGCGGGGATCCTGACGCAGATCGGCAGGCAGGGTTTCCCGGGTGGTGACCAGGATCGCGGCGGCGCAGCCGGCGGCGAGCGCGCCGCGGATGTCGTCGTCGACGCGATCACCGATATGTACGATCTCGCGGACACTGATGCCGTGCGTGGCGGCGATGGTGTTCCAGCCGTGGGGTTGGGGTTTGCGGGAGCCGAGCTGGTAGCTGGCGAACACTCCGTCCAGATACTGTCCACAGTGGAGTTGGAGGTCGTCGAGCCGCCGTGGCCCGGCGATACAGGACACGTTCGTCAGCGCGACCACGGGCGCGATCGCGGCCAGCCGGGACAGGGCGGCGAGCGTGCCCGGGTAGGGCGTGAAACCTCCGGTGTGCCAGGCTTCGGGCCAGGCGTGCTCGGGGATGAGCAGAAGTTCGCGCACGTGCCGGGCGATCCCGCGAGTTAGCTCGGGGGTGACGTGCAGGAGGGTCCGGTCGACCTCGGCGGCGTACGCGGGCGCCTCGGCGATCTCGCGGAGTAGGTCGGCGGTGCCGGGCCGGTCGAACTCACCGAGTGTGTGCCCGACGTCGACGGTGATCAGCACGGGGACACCACGCCGGAGGTGGTGGCGGTGATCCAGGCCAGGTGCGCGGTGATGTCGGTGAGGATCATCGGTACCGCGTAGGGAAGTTGCTCGACCGGGCCGTGGCTGATGAGACCGACTACCTCGGGCGCGCTGTCGTCCGTGGTGTCCGGCAGCGTGACGACGGGGTACCCGGAGAACCCGGGGCCGAGCACATGATCTTCCGGGATCGCGGCACAGAGCTCGCCGTGACCGATGAGTTGGTTCATGCCGCTGCGGGGATCGACGATGGTCGAGTGGAGCTCGTGGAGCACGCCGGGGCCGTCGTTGCCGCCCGGCCAGCCGAAGCTCTTCACGTTCTGGCCCACTTGGGCGGGGGTCGTCGCGAGTCGAAGAGAGGGCATGTCGACTGGATCGACGAGTTCGACGAGGCAGATGTCGCCGGGGGGACCGGGAAGACGGCCCGGACGCCGGGGGTAGAACGGGCCGGGGACGGGCGTGTTGATGCGGCGCACGGTTCCGGCGTGCAGCTTTCGTCCGCCAATGCGGGCGGAGAAGTCCTTCTCGGCCAGCGGCGGCTCGTCCCGTTTGCGCCGATCGTCGCTGAAGATGTGCGCGCAGGTCAGAACCCAGCGATCGGAGATCAGCACACCACCTCCGGCGAGACGGTTCATGCGCTCTGGCCTGGTGGGTGCGTCGTAGTAGAACGCGACCGACCAGGGAACGCCCACGTCGGTGGGGCGGAGGGTGGGCTGGGCGGCGAGCTCGTCGAGGGAGGCCCGGTAGAAGCGGGCGCTGTCGCCGCCGGGGATGGCTTTGCGGAGGATCTTGAACATGACAATTCCTTGATGACGTGTCCGGTGTCGGACTTCGGGCTTGATCTTCGGCGGCGGCAGGGAAATCGTGCGGTCGTGGCGAGCTTTCGGGGGCTCACGGGGTCAGAGCGGATCGGTGACCGCCGGAGCTGGACGGTCACCGATCCGCTGTGGACCTATCCCGCCAGGGTCAGGTCCGCCTGCGTGACCTGCGTGTTCGGGTCACGCTGGTACATGGTGCGGATCATCCAGACCAGGAACCGCGGCTCGGCGACCTTGGTGTAGATCGTGGAGCTGACGCAGGACTGTGTGTGCGACCGCGACCCGAGTCCGATCAGGACCCAGTCCCTCCCGTGCCGCTGCAGGGCGCCGCCGCCGGAATCGCCGGCACACGCGGTGCCGCCGCCCGGGGAGGTGCCCAGGCAGGTCTCGCCACGGCCGATCCCCGATTCGGCGCAGTCGCCGTCCGGGGCGATCGGGACGTCGAGCTGCCGCAGCCACTGGGGTGCCGGGGCACCCCAGTGAGACGGGTCCGGGTCGGTCATGCCCCACCCGATGATCCGGGCCGGTTTCCCGGCGAGCGGGACGCCGAGCTTCGCCGGCTTGACCATCCATCCCGGGACCGGGTGATCCAGCTGGATCAGCGCGATATCCCAGATGTAGCCGCCCGCGTCCGGCATACCCCACTCCCAGCCCTGCGGAAGCGAGATCGACGCGACGCGGCGGACGGCGCCACCGGAATGCCGGTCGGTCGAGCCGATCCGCAGCGTGTACTGGGACGGATCCTGCGGTTCCGCCTGCGTCCCCACCCCGACCCGCCGCTGGGGCGGCGCTTGCTGGAACGCACGCCACGCCAGTTCACCCACCCGGTCCGCGCGTTGCGGCGCCGGATCCATGATGGACAGGCAATGCGAAACCGTGAGCACGAACGACGGGTGGATCAGCGCACCGTTGCAGGTGTGCCAGTCCTTCACTCCGTTCTTCAGCAGCTGGATCGACCCGGCACCGGCATACGCCTGCGGGGCCAGTTCGCCGCCGACGATCATCGGCGACACATCGTCGCCTCCGCTGTCGATGGCGGCCGGGCTGGTGGTGCTGGCGGGCACGGCCGTGGCCGCACCGTGGTTCCCGCCGTCGGCGGCAGCGACCGGCGCGGCACCGAGGCCGGTGGCGAACAACGCCGCCAGGGCGACCACGGCGACGCGCAACCCGCCACGGCGGCGGGTTCTCGAACTTGATGCTGTCACTGTTTCCCTTCTCTGATGGTGCTTCCTGACGCTCTCTGCAGGTGTGCGGGGAGCGCGACTGTGGGCCACCGGATGGCCGCGGTGGCGGCGTGCGGCGAAGTCGGCCATTGGGCGGCGCTCGCCGCACCTGGCGCGGCCACGGTGGACAGTCCTTTCCGGACGACACGAGGCTCCGCACGGGGCGACCGGTCGTGCCGGGTGGTGGACTCAGCTGTCGCCGGGGCCTGGGGCGGATCGGGCCGCGCCGACGAGCTGCTGGTAGAGATCCGCGTCGGTGCCGGTGCCCGGGGATTGCGCCATGTAGATCATCGACTCGCCGGTATCACGCCGGACAAGGACGAGCCGGACCGCGCGGTGGGTGGTCACGTCGACGAACAGATGCTCCGATGCGGAGTGGCGGTGCTCGATCCAGCGATCGAGCAGGCTGGTGAGCCATTCTCCGGCGTCCTCGCGATCCAGCGGGTCGGCGTCGGTGACCTTGATCAGCCCGCGCCGGGCCACGTCGATCGCGGCGTGGTCGACGAGATCCGCGATCCAGGCGGCATGTGCTGACTGGGTGTGAGCGGTGTCCTGAACGGTCAGGGTCGATGTCGTCACGACGCGTCCCTCGTCGCGATCGCGCCCCACACTGGAAGTTCCGGACCCGTGATGTCGGCGGGTTGTGGGCCGCACCAATGCGATACCGGCGCGACGCCGGGGGGTTCGAGCGTCCAGCCGGTGTCGTCGAACCAGCTTTCGACCTCGGCCTGGGATCGTGGCGTCAATTGCGGCTCGGGTGTCAACGCGAAATGCCTGGCCAGGTCATCGAGCGCGGCGGCGGCCGCGCTCTCCGGGGGCGCGGTGCCGAGGGCGCTTACGCCGATCACGCTGCCGGGAGGGAGCTCCTGGTGGTAGGCGCGCATCAGGGCGGTGACGTCACCAGGCCAGTGCGCCGGATCTGCGACCAGGGTGAGACACACCGGTGTCGTGAGGTCCAGCGACCAGCCGCCACGCTCATGCACCTGATGCAGCGGCAACTGGACCTCGTGGACTGCGGCCGTGACCGCCGCGGCCCGTTCCACCTCGAGCACGGCCAGGGCTGTCTCCTGCTGGCCGAACAGCACCGTTTCGCGGGCCACCAGCACCATGCTGGGTGTACCGACGTGGGCCTTGGCCAGGGTGTACGGAGTTTTCCTCTCCGGGCCGAGGGGCAGCGGGGCGCGCAGGACCACGAACTGGCTGATCGCTCGCTCGGCCGCGAACGTGATGACGTCGTAGAGGAAGCGCTGCTGCGCCAGCACACACCAGCGGTAGCCGGGCACGTCGGCGTCGGTCCGCTTTGCCAGTTCGCGGTCCGCGGCGAAGACTCCATCGGATCGAACACCGAAGGTCTCGTCGAGGAGGAAGCCGTTGATACGGCCGATGGTCGGGTGGTCGGCTTCGGCCTGCTGATCGGGGACGGTGCCGTGCGGGGTCAGGAAGTACGGGTCAGGCGTCGAGGTCATGGCCGGGGTTCCTCGCGTGATCGACGGTGCTGGCAGACGGACGTGGTCTCGTGCGGGGCGGGCGGCGTGCGATCACCGTGATCAGCTCCGACGCTGTGTCCGGGCTGGACCGTGACGTTGCGGTGTCCGGCGGGGCCTGGATCTCCACGCCGCTGCACCGGAGGAGGTCCCATTCGTGCGGATCGGTGAACATGTTCAGCACGTCAGAGATGGGGCGCAGGATCAGCGGTGATGGCAGGGAGCTCGTGAACGCGGCCTCCACCGACGATCGTCCCGAATCCGGGGTCGTGGCCGGGTGCTGTGGGGCTACGTGGGTGACCGACACCCGGCTTTCCGAGGGCAGCACGTCCCACAGGTCAGCGAGCAGTGCCTGCGGATCCCAGGTGTGCTGGAGCGCGGAGGACAGCACAACGCAGATCGGTGCGTCGAGGCTGATCTCGCCGTTCGCGGCGGCCGTGCGCAGGCAGGCGCCGAGCCCGGGATCGGAGGACATCCAGCTGACGTCCGGGTTGTCGCGGTAGGTCGCGACCATCCAGGACCGCACCGCGGATTCGGTGTCGTCGAGCAGGTACAGCACGCGACAGCCCGAACCGTCCGACAGCACCTCGTGTACGGGCTTCCACGGTGGGAGGTCAGGGTCGACAACGACGTACTGCCAGAACCCGTCCCTGACCGCCTGGGCGAGGACACGGTCCCGGAACTCGTGCTCGGCCGTGATCGTCGCGGGGAAGGCGGGCATGCAGACGCGGATACGCCACGCCGCCGACAGGGCCCCCGGGTCGTCCCTGCGGCCGCCCAGCGCGGCCCGGGCCCCGGCCCGTGTCACGATCCACTGTGGACAATCAGGGATGGACACCGCTGCAGTGCCGGGTCGGCGTGGGTGCTGACGCATCGTTGTGTGCTTTCGTGATCGTGGAAGTGGTGGTGCCGCACTCGTGCGGTACGTGCCAGGGTCGGCGGACGGAGAAAGGGCCTACTGGTCCGGTGGGGGAGCGATGACCAGCTCGGACATCCGGACCGGCTGCTTGATCACGCCGAAGTCGTGCATCAGGTCCGCCCAGCGCTGCAGCTGCACCGCGGATGGCTTGAGCGGGAAGATTGGAAGTTTCATCAACTGCGCGTCGCCCGCGTCGACCTTCATCTCCCGCACGGCGAGCTGCTGCACGATCTCGGGTTTCGACGTCACCTCGGCCGCGGAGCGGCGCATTGCCTGCTGAAACGCCGCGATCTCCGCCGGGTGCTGTTGCGCCCAGGCAGCAGTGACCACGTAGCTGCCGGTCGGGATCGACTGCTCGAAGCCCCCGCCCTTGATCGGATCGATCAGCGGCTTCAACTGCAGCTTGCTCGCCGGCATGATGTACGGCTCGGGCAGTAGCGCGGCGTCGATCTCGTTGCGGGCGAGCAGCCCCGGCATGTCGGGGAAGTTCGCTCGCGTCCACTGCACGGTCGTGTCGTCGACCTTGTGGGTGGCCATCACGGCGCGTGTGAGCATGTGGCTCACACCGTTCACGCCATTGTGCGCGATCCGTTTCCCGGCCAAGTCCGCCACCGTGGAGACCGAGCCGTCGTTGCGGACCATGATCCACATGGTTTCGGGGCCCGCCATCGCGGCCTGGGCGATGACCCGCAGGTCCAGGCCGCCCGTGGCGACGGCCGAGATGATCGCGACATCACCGGCGTAGGCGATATCAGCGTCCCCGGCCTGCAACTTGGTGATGCCGACCTGCCCGCTCTCGGCAGGGACCGGGGTCACGTCGATTCCGGCGGCGCGGAAGTATCCCTGATCGATCGCCCACCGCAGGGGAGCGGAGTCCAGGATCGTCATCAAGGTCGCCGCCACCTTCGGCCGCGGACCAGACGACTCGTCGGTGTCGCCGCCGAGAAGCCCGCAGGCTGAGGTAACGAGCAGAAGCGTGGCGGCGAGGACGACACTGAGAACGCTGGAACAGCGTTTAGTGGTCAAGCGAGACGATCTCATCATGGTGTCTCCGATAACGACGCAACGGGGAATGGGGAGAGGCAAGGGTGGACGCCGGACGCGAGCCGGCGGGAAACAACAACTTTGGGCCGTAGTGGCACGGTCAGTGCTGCTGACGCTGTCTGAATGGAGTTCGGCGGTGATGCTCGTATGTGGTCAGCAGCAGGCCGCGGAGGGCGTCAGGGCAGCCGCTGCGCGGCTGCAGACTCGGTGAACGCAGCTGATCGCGGTGGAGTCCGGCTTCGGAGAGGATCATCCAGAGCACCGCGGCGCGGCTATCTGCTGTATCCCGGTCCTGGTGCGCCGATGCGAGCATGCGATGCCACAGGAAGGTGGCCTCAGGGTTTGTCAGAACCCAGCCCCGGAACGGGTACTTGCGGGCCGAGTTCGCGCGCTGCAGTGCTGTCCAGGCCACCGTGTACGCCGGGCCCTCGAGTGCGGCGAGTATGTCGTCGACCGGCAGATCTCTCGACAGGGTCGCGCGGACCGTTAGGCCGCACGGCCCGGCCAGCCGGGTGACCGCCGCAGCGTCGGCGACGGCCAGCCGCCCACCTTGGATCTTCACCGCGCGCTCGAGGAAGAGGTCGGCGGCCAGCGCGACCGCGACCGCATGTCTGTCCCGATGAGACTGACGCGTGAACACGTGATCGCGGCGGTCCTCGCCGACGGCGGACAGCACCAGCGCGGGCAGCGACGTCGGACCCTCGTACGCTAGAAGCGCCGTGGAATTCGTTGTGGGCACAGTGTTCCTCCCGTACAGGCCGAGAGCCGGCCGGGGCGGCTCTCTTCGAAATGTGGGTGACTACACGTTCGGCCAGGCCCGTCCCTTGTGTGCGACGCCGGCGAGGTTGAACCGATCGGTGGCGACCCGCTGGCGGAACGGGCCGGGCGGATACCACTCCGGGCACGGCACAGGTACGCGGTCGTTCGTCAGCGCGTGAGGAACAACCAGCGGGAGATCGGCGAACAGTGCCTCGATGTTCTTCTGCGGAAGGAAAGGGCGAGTCCCAAAACCTCGCGCCTCAAGCTGTTTACCCGCCTGCAGCGCCGCCTCAGCGCCATCAGGGTCTTCCGGTGCGCACAGGTGCGTCAGTGCCAGAAACGACCCGTCCGGAAGCGTGTCGATCAAACCGGCTGTGATGTCCTGCGCGGTCCACCTCGTGCCGTGAGGCACGAACGGCAAGGTCCCGCACTGTAGGAGGGCCACCGGGCACTCACGGTCGAGAGGAACATGCTCTTCTTCATACAGCCGGTGGAGGAGGTCGGGATCGTAGATATCGGCCTCAACGACCCGGACAACGGCATTGGCCGAGTTCATGGCAGTGTCGTGCTGGGAGAGTGCGTGGCGGAAGATGACCGGTTCCGCTTCAACATAAAGAACGACAGCATCGAGGTTCGTCCGGTGAATGCGCTCGTGCAGCGGATCCCCGTCCACTGCCCACTGGTCAGCTCCGCAGACGACGAAGGTTCTGACCTGCGTGCGCCGGAGCAGCATCTCGCAGACCCGCACCTGAAACCGGCGGTCCTCCTCAAACAGGCGCCTCGCCGTAGCAGCACCGTCCGGCAGCGCCGCGCTGACCGCACTTGCAGCCTGCCGGTCCTCCTCGTAGTGGTCCTTTCCACCCACCAGCGCGTCGATCAACCGCACACGACTGGGACCATGGTGAAGCGCCGTCAGCTCTGACGGCATCAACCCCTTGGTGGCGACATCGAAAGCCACGGACATCAACCCCTCGAATGTGATGGGGTGATCTTGATGACGCCGAGGTGAAGAAGCCAGGCAATCTAATGGGTAATCTCATCGGCAATCGACCGGCAATCCACCGGCAAGGCGTGCCTGTCACCTGCTTAAATGACGGTTAGTAACCGAACTTCTGGTCTGATTGGGTGACAGAGGTAGTCCATCGGTATGCTGCGCGTTACGAAAGACGCCTGCCATGAGAATGCGAGCTACATTGCGTTCCAGGTCCAGGGGCGTGGTAGCTGGCCCCGAAGGCAAGCGAGGCGATGCCGACATTCCCGAACGGCCCGTGCATCCGAGGATGCCTTACTCAACGCGAAGGCCAACCACCGTAGTTCCTGAATGTCGGCGAGGACACGAAACTCGCTTGTGTGGATCAGGTCGAAGCCGCCATATGCCGCTACAAAGCCGTCGTACGCGTCCTTGGTAAGTCGGTCGAAGTCGGTGTAGTCGACGGCGATTTGCACCAGATCCCACTGGTGGCGGCCGAGGCTGACGGCTTCGAGGTCGAGGAGGACTGCATGGCCGTCATCCAGCACGGCGACGTTGCCCTGCCACGCGTCTCCGTGGATGACATCGTGGCCAGCTGAGTTCGGGAGCGCGGCGTACGACTCGCGGAGGGATGCTTCGTGATCCGTGAGCCAGATGCGGTCGTCGGAATCGAGCCAGATCGCTTCGTGAACGCGGCTGCCAATGTCGGCAAAGGGGTCGTGGCTGGGCAGCTTCAGATGTTGCGGCGGGACGAGTTGGTGCAGTCGCCAAAGGAGTCCGCCGAGCTCCGCCGGAGTGGCCGGCCGATGCGAGGGAAGAAGCTTCCACCAGGTAACCGGGCGGTCCTCCACGCACAGGTCCTGCGGAAGTGTCTCGATTGCCCGGGTGGCGGAAACGCCCTCACTGTTCAGCCAGCGCGACACGGCGACCTCTCGCTGGGCGTAACGACTGCTGCCGGGTGAGCCGATCCGAGCAACGATCCCACCGGGCAGCGCGTACATGACGTTGTTGCCGTCTCGAATCAGCGAAGCGCGCTCGGCGTCCAGGTCAACGATCGCGGCAGCTTGGATCAGGACGCGGAGGGCAGATTCCGAGGTAGATGTCACCAAGTCATAGTCCCAGGGATCCGCTAGGCGAGAGAAGCGATGGTGCTGCGCAGTGTGGCGACCTCCTCGTGGGCGGCATGTGCAGTCGCAACGCTCGCCAGCTGAGTCAGCTCTTCGAGGACTCGCCTTGAACTGATCTGCTTCGCCTCCTCGACGGCCGTAGTCCCGATCGCCGCGGCTTCGACGGGATCTCCTGAAGTCATCAGGAGCGTGGCCAACCGAATACGGGAGAATGTTCGCGAGCGCGGATAGGCGTCGCCGTGCAGGCGAATAGCTGACTGCAGTCGCCCGGCTGCGATCTCTGGACGTTTTTTCTGTTGCGCTTGGATCAGCAAGGCCTTACCGGTGGAGCCAAGATGCTCCGCCTCGTCGTAATAGCACAACCAGGGCGGATCCTCATCAGGAGTCCGCGCGGCAAAACAGTCATCGGCTCGGTCGACATCAGCCGCCGTTTCCTCGCTCCTGCCATTCAAAGCGAGCAACCTGGCGCGCACAGCCCACAGCATAGCCTGGCCAGTTTTCGCAAGCCGGTCTGATCGAACCTGGGCGTACTCAATCGAGGTCAGGGCGTCCTCGTACTCGCCCAGGTATATCTGCTTACGTGCGATCTCGCTCAGAATGTTGGCCCGCAAAGGCCACGCCTTACCCTCAGTAGCTGCCCACAAGCCGAACTGGAAGAAACGGTCAGCCGCTGTGTAATCCGCGATGTCAAACGCCGTGTGGGCGACGACAGAACTCAGATTCGCTACCGCCGCGTACATGTCGCGGCGGACTTCATTCGTTCCAATGGAATTTAGCAATCGCTGCGTCCACCGCAACTGAGCTGCGGCCGCCTCGCACGCCGGTCCGCCGCCGAACTTGTTTTCTGACATCGCGATTGCCCAGGTGATCGCCCGAACCTGGTCGACATCCGCGCGTCCGATCCGCTTCGGGACCGGGGTGGCCACCGTCGTCCGAGCCAGAAACTCCGCAGGTGGCGCGTCCAAGGTCGGGAACATCGCGAGCGCTTCAAACTCAGGGACCTCAGGCAGCCCGATCTGGGCTGGTGCTGTGGGGCTGAGCATCAGGCGGATTTCTTGGTGTGTGTGGTTGAGGGCGGCTGCTAGGCGTAGCTGGTTGTCGCGGGTGGGTGTGGATTTGCCGTGTTCCCAGTTGCGGACAGACTTGGGGTAGACGTCGATGGCCTCTGCGAGACTTTCTTGGGTGTGACCAGCCGCTACGCGTGCGGCGATCAGGTCTTCCCGTCGCTCTCCCACAGTCGGCCTCCCCTCGTCCGCATGTCTGCATCGTTGCAGGTCGAGGCTACCAATTGCCGGTTGATTGCCGGTAGATGCCCGGTCCGAGTGCGCTTTCGGGGCCGCTGGGTTGCAGGTGGGCGGGGTTGTCAGCCTGTCGACCTCGGGGGACGGCCGGCGCACATCGAACGAGCGGCTGGTCAATGCAGTCATTGTTGTTGTGGCGGGGTGGGGTCATGGCAGGCTTATGGTGTTGACAGGCCGTGGGTGGACGACGTGCAGGAGAAGCGTGATCCGTTCAGTCGTTTTCGACGTTGGTGAGACTCTGCTCAAGGATGACCGGGAGTGGGGCGCGTGGGCTGATTGGCTCGGCGTTCCGTTGAACACGTTGTCCGGTCTTGTCGGTGCGGTCACGGCTGCCGGCCATAATAACTCTGAGGCGTTTCAGCTCATTCGTCCGGGTTTTGACCTGGCCGTCGAGCGCCAGTTGCGAGAGGAGGCTGGGGTCGGCGAGCGGATCGAAGAATCAGATCTGTATCCCGACGCGCGTTCCGCGCTGGAGGCTCTGCAGGAAGCGGGCTACTGGCTCGGGATTGCGGGGAATCAGACAGTTGTGGCGGCCAGGCTCCTTCGGCAGCTCGGACTGCCAGTTGACGCGGTCGCCACCTCCGGCGAATGGAACCTAGCGAAGCCGGACCCCGGGTTCTTTCAGCGGGTCAAGGAGTTCGCCCCAGGAGAACCGCATGAGATCGTCTACGTCGGTGATCATCGGGACAACGACGTAGTGCCTGCCCATGCGGCCGGGTTGCGACCTGTGCTGATCCGTCGCGGCCCATTGGGGTACCTGTGGGCGGATGACCCGATCGTGCGCGAGAACGCCGACTGGGTGATCGATTCGCTCGCCGAACTTCCTGAGTTGCTCGCTTCCTGACTACATTCCGGATGAGCTATTGCCCTGCGGTTTGACCAGGTTGGCCGAGAAGTCTCTAACGGCATCCCGCAGGCCGCCATGAGTAACCGGTTCGAGGTGCTCGATAATCTCGAAGACTTGTGGATGTTCGCGAACGTGTTCAGGAGCGATCGTCAAGGCCTTCTGGAAAGCGCTCAGCGCCCGCTCAGGCTGGCCGGCAAGGTGGAAGGCGCGCCCTAGGTCGATGTAGAAGTGTGAGCGACGCTCCGCTGGCATGGCCATGGGAGGAGACCAGCCTCCCGCGAGACGAAGCGCCTGACCTGCGTCGCCGATCTCGACGGCGAGCGACAGCCGATGGATACGCACGGACGCCGCGCCAAATGCCGTACCGAGGTGAATGCCTTCATTTACCAGGCGGGCCACCTGCTGAGCTTCCTCGATGTGGTCCCGCGCTTGAAGGCCGTTCCCCGCCCGTGCGGCCATGACTGCGGCACGCATGTGGAGTGCGCCGTAGGTGGCGGCTGCCGTTTCTGACTCTCCAAAGCGGATGTCATTCGCTGCGGCCTCAAGGATGCGCCTTCCACTCTCGAGGTCTTCGGATGCGAAGAAGACCTCGCCTCGGACATACGAACTTGTCCCGACAAGAAGGCTGTCTTCCGACAGGAGTGAGAATTCTCTAAGTGACTGAATGATTCGCGCCGACAGATCGTAATAGCCGAACTTGTCGGCGATAGCATCAGCTGCTCGATAGGTGAATGCGAGAAGGCGGGCGTACCCGTGCCTGGTGCTGGGTGCTGCCAAAATGATCGCTCGGTGTAGTTCGTTAAGAATTTCGGGTAGTTGAGCTGATAGGGTCGCATAGTCGGATTGCAAACGCCGCTCGACGACTGACTGAATTATCGGTCGGAGATCGCGCAGAGTTCGAGTTTGGCCATCTGGTGGCACATCGCGGGTGTCAAGTGCCCGACGCAAATACGGAATCTGCGAGTGAACGGCACCCGCTACGGCCGAGCTCTCCGGCGCCCCGGCTTGCCAACTGTGGACAGGTATGGCTGGTGCTGTGGGGCTGAGCATCAGGCGGATTTCTTGGTGTGTGTGGTTGAGGGCGGCTGCTAGGCGTAGCTGGTTGTCGCGGGTGGGTGTGGATTTGCCGTGTTCCCAGTTGCGGACAGACTTGGGGTAGACGTCGATGGCCTCTGCGAGACTTTCTTGGGTGTGACCAGCCGCTACGCGTGCGGCGATCAGGTCTTCCCGTCGCTCTCCCACAGTCGGCCTCCCCTCGTCCGCATGTCTGCATCGTTGCAGGTCGAGGCTACCAATTGCCGGTTGATTGCCGGTAGATGCCCGGTCGGATTGCCTGGTGTTGACGGAACGAGAGGAGAAGGATCTAACGGAAGCAGACGTCGCACTTGAAAAGGAACCCATGGTCGCGAGGTATTGGACACAGCGATGCTGGCGGAGCAGCGTGGCACCACAAGCTGATGGGATGCTGGACGTCGGCCTTGCTTGGTGATGATGGGGCTTCCCTGTTTCCGCTTCTACGAGCACCACCAGTCGAGCTCGGATTCCGTGGCGAAGGGCATGACACGAACCCGCGATTGAGGTCGCGGTCATCTGGAGTCGTGCACGTTCTCGATCTCGGAACTCAGCTAGACCATGGGATCCTGCTCCCGTTATGTGTGCGTGCTTCGTACCGTGCCGAACGCGTGTACCGAGGGAGTCAGGGTGCGGACCCGTACGTAGTGACTCTGTCAGCAATTGACTGTCCAATGTGTCTTCACATGATCGGTGACACTGCTACGGCTTGGCTACCTGTCATTCCCACCACAGACTCTACGAATACGGGGCCGCGAATCTGGTGGTCTTCGGTCCGAGCAGATCGTCCGCTGCTTGGTTTTCTGCGGGATCCAGAGGGGTACAAGCAGGCCCGTTCCCACCGCACCGCGGCCAGACACTTGGCGGACTTGGTGGCGCGGGCGCCGGTTACTGAGGTGATCAGTGTTAGGGGCGATGTGCTGTCACACAGCGGAAGCCTGATCGAGCCCGGTTCCGGGAATGACGTCACGGTGCTTGTCCGCCGTGTGATGGCAGGTGCTTGCGCTTGTAGAGGGGATTCAGTGTGTGCGGAGGTGTTGTGCGGTCCGGTCACGTCCGGTTCATGAGTTACAACTTGTTCGCCTACGGCGACGATCTCGAGCGGGCCGAGCTGGTCCACGAGGTGATCCGTCAGCAGCGCGCGGAGGCGGCCAAGGCGGGTGATGCGCTGGTCGTCGCCGTGCAAGAGCTGATCGCCGACGGCCGGACGGCCGGGGTAGCCGGCACGCGGTGGTGTCGTCGGTGGTGGCCGGGAGCCGGTGGGCGGAGTAAGGCGGGGAGTGCGGGGTGGCGGCTGCGGACACTGGCCGAGGCGACCGGCTTGCGGTGTGAGTATCAGCGGAACCGGCCGGCCGTCGGGGTGGGCAATCAGCGTTATCACCTGGGTGTGTTGTGGTCGGACGAGCTGAGCCCGGCGGGCGGGTTCGCCGAGGTAGCAGGTCAGGCGCTGTGGCATGGCTATGTGCAGCTGGACCTGGATGTCAGGTTACGGGAGCCGGTGGCACATGGGTCGTTCCATGCGAGGCCGCATGGGCTGCGTCAGCGCGCGGACGAGTGCGAGGTGGTCGTGAAGCGGGTGTATCGGCCGCCTCACCGGCGGGCGGCACTGGTCGGGCTGGACCGGAACGGGGTCGCGGCGGATCTGCCGGGCTGGCCTCCACAGGCCTCGCGCACGGCGTCGTGGCCGGAGTACGACCACGACCCATACCGCGTGCGCCATGGCGAACCGTGCCGCACAGTCGACTGGGATCGCGAGTTCGTGGACCAGTGCCGAACGTGGATCAACGCCGACGGGACGCGGGGGTGGGAGGCGAACCGGACGGCGGGTCGGGTGCTGTGTGATGGCGGCCTGGTGGACGCGGCCGCGGCGCTCAATGCGCCGTGGGCGGCGACTGTGGGGCATTGGCCGGGTGACCAGGCGTGCGGGCTGCGCCGGTTCGACAGCGTGATCGTCACTCCTAACGTCGTGCGCGGGTTGGTGTCGTGCGACGTGATCGCCAGCGAGTTGGCGAAGAAGGCATCGGATCATCTGCCGGTTGTCGCGCGGTACGCGCCGGCGGCGATCACCCCATCCGCCAGTGAGCGTGCCGGTGGATAGCGGTCGCAGGTAAGTGCATGGTGCTGGGCGAGTGGCGTGACGCCGGGCCTCGATGCGGTCGCGGCGCGGATGGCGTTGCGGCGCAGCAGCTTGAGCGCCCGGTCCGCGTGGTGGCCGACGATCGGCGAACTAGTCATCGAGGCACACGCCGACGGCGCGCCGGACGCCGATTGGTTCGGTCCGGGGGAGGGCGGCCGCGCGTTTGTGCGATGGATACCGCGCTTTGAGCGGTCGCCGTATCGCTTGTGGACGGTCTTGGAGTGGCAGGCACGCGGGATCCCGGTGGTCGATATCGCGGTCCTGGTCGGTGTGCCGGAGGCGCGCGTGCGGTCGTGGTTGACCCGCAACGTGCGCGAGGCATGGAAAGAACAGGAGACGGCTGCGCTGCGAGCGCGGTCGAAGAAGGGGAGAGACGGCATGACGGGCACCGAGCTACGGCTACGGACCGCGACAGCGAACGTGAAACGCGCGGGATACAACCGTGCGACTCGGTTTCACGATCACGAGAAGCTGGCGGCGACTTTGTGCTCGCTGAAGAAAGCGCCGCACGCACTGTACTTGTCCGAGTGCACGCACTACAGCGACAGAACCGATGATCCGGATCCGCTCGAGGAAGTCCTGAAGCTGCTCGGCTCGTTGTGGACGACCCTGGGGCCCGATGGCCGGAAGTTCGGCGAAGTGCCCTATCGCGCCTGGATCTCTGAGGTTCCGGGATCGGTGAACGTCCCTGGATTGTTCGTCGACCCCCGTGTCGTCCAGCCGGACACCTGGTATCGGCTCGGTGGCAGGCGGACCCAGCTGGCCAACACCCTCACCGCCACCATCAACGGCCACCCGTTCAGGTTGAAGTGCGTGCACTGGAACGGATCCCGGGGCGAGACCGGTCTGACCGAGCAGGCGGATCAGGACGGTCAGGTCGCGTCGGAGAACGCGCTGTACGCCGGTGACTTCAACACGACCAGCTCGGCCGAGGGCGAGATCGTGTACGAGAACTGGGGTGCGGTGTGCGACCGGGTGGGTCGTCCGTGGATGCGCAGCCAGAAAGGCATCCGGCGTCCGGACGGCACGTGGGGCACGCACACCGGGATGGACCGGTTCCTGGAGCATGGGTGGTGGGACGCGGGCCAGGTCGCCGGTGACTTCACCCCGACCACGACCGATCCGGAGACCGCGCTGCGGATCGATCGCATCGTTCTCTCGAAGCGGTCACCGGCCCGTTTCGACCCTGACACCTACGCCGTCCACGGCCATCCGCTCCTCGCGAAGGGCGCGACACAGAACGATCACCTGATGGTCAGCGGTGACGTCATCGTCCAGGCGGCAGCATGACCAGGCCAGGCAGGCAGGCGGCTGGGTTGAGCGTGATGCTGTTGCTCGCAACGGTCGTGGCCGGATGCGGTCCGGCCCCGGTGAGCCCGCCGCCGGCACCGACGACCACCCGGACGTTCGGGCTGACGGCCCGGGTCCCGCCGTATGCGGGGGCACCGGCGGTGCGTGATCCGCTTCCGGTCACGGTGCTGTCCGGTCATCCGTGCACGACCGCGCTCACCCCAGGTCAGGTCAGGCAGGTCCTGGGGATCGACGCCGTCGGCAAGCCCGACCGGAACGAACCTGCTGGGCCGACCTGCCTGTGGGAGAACCCGGTGACCGCGCGGATGGTCAGAGTGGGCTTCGCGACGACCCATCGGCAGGGCTTGAGCGCGGTCTACCCTGCCCCAAGCCCGGACGAGGGCTGGGTGTGGCGGGAGCGGACGGTGGGCGGCTTCCCGGCGGTGGCCACGACCCTGGATCCGCAGCGGTATTGCACGGTCGTGGTCGGCGTGGCCGACGACGCCGCGGTGGAAGTCTCGCTGATCGGCCGTACCGGCGACAGCCGCGACGTGTGCACAGAGGCGGGGAAGGCCGCCGAGCTGGTCGTCGCCACGGTGAAGACGGGAGCCGGCCGGTGACGGCGACGTGGTCACCCGAAGGTGCGTGGCACGAGCGGATGGGGCGATGGCCGTCGATGATGGTCGACCACCCCGGGTGGTGGCTGGACGGTGCGGGGCGCTGGCGGCGACTGCTGCGTGGGGGATCGGGAGCGGTGTGGCTGGCTGTCGCCGCGCCGCTCCCGGGCGGCGGCCACGAGTGCGACCTTCACCGCGTTGCCGGGCAGCCTGGTGATGACCCCGAGGTCGACATCACCGACCCCGCCACCGTCACCGGCCAGGAGTCCCGGCTGGGGCAGGAACTCCTCACCGCAGGTTCGGTGGCGCGGATCCGCGCCGGCGACCTGTGGGAGGCGCTGCTCGGCGCGATCTTCCGATGCACCATGCCAGTCGAGCACGCGCGTACCCTCTACCGGAACGCCGCGAAAGCACTCGGGCAGGGCCACGACGGCCCTCTGGGCCGGGAGTGGCTGTTTCCCGGACCGCGCACCGTTCTCGAGCTGTCGGCGGACGTGCTCGACGTGCACGGTCTGGGCGAGGTCCGCGATCGGCTGCGGACCGCGGCGTGGATCACCCGGGCTCTGGAGCCCCAGTGGCGGACTGTGCCGTGGGATGGTCTCCGCACTGTCCTGGCACCGGTGCCACGGATCGGGTCACTGATCACCGGCGCGGCGGTCGCGGACCTGTCCGGAGATTTCCGGTTCCTCACGCCCGGCGACTTCCTGGTCCGGAAGTGCGTCCATGCCCTGGATCCCGTGACGTGCTGGCCCGAGGACGCTGCGGAATTCGGCGTCCGGTGGCAGGCCATGACCGGTGACCAGCGATCGGCCTGGACGCTGCTGGTCCTCGGCAGAGGATCCCGAGACGTGTTGTGGTGAGCCCGGGTTCAGCGGAGGGTGTGTCGCCCGGCGGGAAGCTCGAGGGTCGTCGGGTCGGCGAGGAGAACGCTGAGGTCGCGCGGGAGTCGGCAGCGGATCCGGCGGCGCCACGGTGGCCGCGGACAGGCCTCGCAGGTGCCGCGGGTGTCGATCTCATGCTGGGCCAGCACGGCACGCAGGGCGCCGGTCAGGAGTGGAATCCCTGGCCCGGCGGCCTGTTCCAGCGCGGCGCCGCCCTCGAGGGCGACGCGGTCGTAGTCGTCGAGGCGCTTGGCCACGTTGTCGGTGAACGCTGCGGAGAGTACGTAGTTCACGGGATCCTCGGAGACGTAGTGGTGCTCGTGCGGGTACTGGCACTGGAATCGGCGGCAGGGGGTAAACGACAGCCGGAGCGTCGCGCGGTGATGGGCGGTCGTCGCTTCCGGTCAGCTTGCGTCGTGGTGGGGCGAGAACGTCGCTGTGGGTTTGTTCGCTCCGGCAAGACGGTGTGGTCAGAAGGGCTGTGACCGAGCCCGCGGTCATGGATGGAAGTGCCGGGTCCGCAGGCTGCGGCGGGAAGCGGGGTAGTAGACCGCTGACGGCAATCCTGTGGCGGCGATGGCCCCGTCGCGGTTCGGAGGGTTGATCCCTGGCCGGTCAGGGCGAGGCAGGTCGGGGTTCACGAGCGCGTTCCCGGCCGCCGCCCGCTTGGAGGCACGTGTTTGGGTCCGGTTGTGGGCAGTTGACGGAGCTTGTCCAGGACTCGTGTCATGAGGGCAACGTCCGGTATCGGGAGCGGGCGGCGGTCGTGCCGTGTTTCGGAGAACGGCATTGGTCGCCGCGCGAGCTGCAGCGGCGGTGGGCGGTAGGTGCGCCGGTCGGCGCTGAGCATCGCGGCCGCGGGAAGCCGGTGTCTCGGCACGGTGGGCGCCAGCATCACGGCGGGGGTCTCCTCGGGGTTCAGCGAGCCGACCAGCGGCAGGTAGGTGGTGGGTGGGTCCGGGCAGCGGGGGCGTGCGGTCAGGGTCAGTTCGCGTTTGCCGCAGGGGCAGTGGCGGCAGGTGCACCGTCGTTGTGTCAGGCGCACTGTCCAGCGGGTGAGTTCGCGCTCGGGGTCTGTGACGGCTGGACCCCAGTGGTGCCGGTCGCGGGCGCAGCCGGGGCATGGCGTGTCCGGGTGCACAGCACGGTGGGTTAGGCGCGGAGCCGGGCGCCGGGGAGCGCCGGACCGGCGTCAGGGAGCCTCGGGCGTCCGTGCGTTGTGAGCGCGGGCGTCGTGTCGCCGCGTGGTGTCGGGGCAGGCTGGGAACTGGTGCGGGCGGTGGCGGCCCGGTTCCGGCGGCCGGTTGCTCGGATGCTGATGCGGGCGCTCATCGGCTGGTGTCCTGCGGGGCTGCGGGGCGGTGAGCGTCGACGAGCTGCGACTTCCACATGACGAAGCCGTGCCCGTACTCGTAGGCGGTCTCTTTCCAGGTCCAGGTGGTGCAGGAGTGGCCACCGACTTCGAAACAGTCGCCGGGCCGGGCGACGATCGGCGTGGGAGTGGGCGTGGGCCGGGTGGCGGTGGGTGGTGTCATGGTCGGTCTTCTCCTTGTCGGGTGGGAGGGTGCTCCGCGCCGGGGCGGGGTGTGCGCCGGACGGGTGGCGGCCGCCGGTGCTGGCCGGGCTTGGGGAAGTTCCGGTCAGCGTTGTGGTCACGGCGCGCGGCGCGGAGCACCTGGCAGGGGGCGGGACGGCGGTCTGTCGGCTGTGGAGGCGCCCACGGTCGGGGTGCGGCGTGCGGCCCGAGAGGTTGTGAGGTCGTCGAGACCAGGTGGGTGTGGGGCGGTGCCGGGAATCGGGACCGCCGCGAGGATGCGGTCGACGGCGCTGGGGGCATCCGGTGGGCTGTCGCGCAGGTGGCGCCATCGGACGCCGCGGACTCCCGGCGCCCGGAGACGCAGATCGAGGGGAGTGGTGGTCGTGACCATCACGAGCGTCCCGGCCTGGTCGGCGTCGTCGGTGGTTCTCTGGCTGGTGGCGCCGAGGTGGCGGATTCCCGTCCCGGTCAGGCCCCAATCCGACAGCAGCCAAGTGATCGCGTTCGCGATCGATTCCTCGGGGACGTGCTCGAGCGAGGGCAGTTCCCACACCGGGGTGCGAAAAGGTGGGGTCACTGTCCATTGCAGAACACAGTCCTGGTGAACAATCGCCACGATGAGGCGGGCATCTGTCTCCGCTGGAATCACGATTTCCTCTAGTCGGTGCAAACATTTCTCGATCGGCGGTGATGCTCGCCGACGTCGCCGTGGGTGTTGGGCGGTACCGGTTTAATGGTGGTGCCGTGTTGCGAGCGTGCCTCGGGCAATTACCTCGGGGAACCCATTGCCGGTGCAGTCAGGTGCAGCACGCTGCACGCACCGGTGCAGCGCGGTTGCATTTCCACTGGCGGTCTGTGCACAGTGGAGCGGACCAGGGGAGGGCATGAATGGTGTTCCATTGGACCGCGCATTCGGCGATGGCGTTGAGGTCCGCGCTGAACCTCAAGCTCGCCGACTTCGCCGATCTGCTCGGCCTCAGCCGCAGTACCGTCGGCCATTGGAGCGCGCCGGGTTCCCCGGCGAGTCCGGGACTGGAAGCGCAGGAATTGCTCTCGATCGCCCTGGAGCGCGCCAGCTCGGAGGTGCAGACCCGGTTCTGGTCCACGGTGGCCGGCGGAACCGACACACCGGTGGTGAGTGCCGACGGCCCGGACGTCGGCGCCCAGATCCAGGACGCGGCGGCCCAGTCGATGACGATGGCGGACGAGGCCATGCGGCTCGCTTCGTCCGCCGAGCAACTGACGTATCTGCGGGACGAGCTCTGCCGGATCGCTGTCGCCTACGTCCACACACCTTTGGCGGACGTGGTCGCCGACCTGCGGGAGGCGCAGAAGACGCTGGCGGCGATCACCCGCACACCGCACCGGCCAGGCGACGCGCAAGAGATCACGGTCCTCAGCGGCGTCCTGTGCCTGTTGCTGGCCCACGCGAGCCAGAACTCCGGCGACCTGAAATCAGCGCTCCGGCAGCTGCGGGCGGCGAGCACCTTCGCGACCGTGGCCGACAGCGACGCGCTGCGCGCCTGGGGCCTCGGATCGGCGGCCCTGATGCTCGAATGGTCCTCCCGCCCCGATGAGGCCGCACGCCGCGCACACGCGGGCCTGCAGCACCCGGCGAGCCTCGAATCGCGCCGCCGTCTCCTCGCGATCACCGCACGATCAGCGGCCCGCGCCGGCGATGCTCCCGCCGCGCGGGACGCACTCGCCCGCCTGGCCGACCTGAACCCCGCGGCCGGCGACGACGGCGACGAGGTGGTGCGGTTCGGGGGACTGCTGGGATTCCCCGAGACGAAACTGACCTACTACCGCGGCGGTGCTCTCACTCTCCTCGGCGACTACGAACACGCCGAGACCTGCGCGCTGCAGGCGATCGAGGACTACGAGACTGGTGCCCCGCAAGACCGCTCCTACGGGGACGAGGCACTCGCCCGGCTCGACGTGACCCGCGCCCGCCTCTTCCAGGACAACATCACCGGCGCACTCGAGGCGGTCGAACCCGTCCTCACCCTGCACCCTCAGCTGCGCATCGAGCAGATCGACAACGCCGTCCGGCTCGTACGCGCCGACACGCGGACCCTGACCTTGCGAGGCCACCATGACGCCGCACAGCTCGACGACCGTCTCGCGGGCTACCTCGCCACCGCAGGATCAGTGCCGCGCGCACTACCATCAGCCGGTGCCTGATCTCCCGGACACTGACGCCCTGCTCCACGCCTGCCGCGAAGCGGGCCTCGACGCCGCCACCGCGATCCCGCTCCGGCGGCACGCCACCGCCGTCTACCGCCTGCACACCACGGGCCAGGACCTCGTGGCGAAGGTCGCGCCGATCGCCACCTGCGGCCGCGCCGACCGCGCCGTGCGGCTGACACGCTGGCTCCGCGCACACGGATTCCCCTGTTCGGAACCGGCCAACGTCACCCAGCCGATCGAGACAGGCGAGTTGGTCGTCACCTTCTGGAAGCACTACGACCAGGCCCAGCGCCCGGCACCCGGAGCAGGGCATCTCGGGCACCTGCTCCGGCACCTGCACTCTCTGCCCACGCCACCCGTCGACCTGCCCGCGGCCGCCCCGCTGCAGCAGTTCGCGGACCTGGTCGCCTCAGCGACCGCGCTGCCGGAACGCGACCGGACGTGGCTGATCGAGGAGCGTCACCGCCTGCTCGCCGACTACACCGCACTGGACTTCCCGCTCGGCATCGGAATGCTCCACGGCGACGCCTACCCCGGCAACACCCTCTGGGACGGCGACACAGTCCTGCTCGGCGACTGGGACGAACCCGCCTATGGCCCCCGCGAACTCGACCTCGCGCCCACCCTGCAGGGCGGAATCCGGTTCGGCCGCAGCACCGCCGAACTCGACGCCTTCACCACCGCCTACGGCCACGACCCCCGCGACTGGCCCGGCCTGCCCACCCTCACCGGTCTGCGCGACATGCACACCCTCGGCTCCTTCATCCGACGGGCCCAGCACGGCGACACCACCGCAGCGACCGAACTCGACATCCGGATCGCGTCACTGCGCCGCCGCGACAACTCCAGCTGGCGCGCCGCCTGAGCGGCGACACCCATGGCTGACCTCACCGTCACCTCCGCATAGCGTCCAGCCGCCGGCACCGGCGACGACAAGATCATCATCACGTCGAACGCGGTCGAACGCGGTCGACCGCTGAGGACGATGCCGGACTCTTCGGTGACTTCACGACAGGCGGCCTCGTGGAGAGTCTCGCCATCCTCGACCCCACCGCCGGGGAGTCCGGGTCTATCCCGTGATCGGTGTTTCCGGCGTTGTTGATCAGTAGGTTTCGGCTCCCGGCCAGCGGTCACCGAATGTGATGGCGAAGGCGTTGATCACGGGCTTCCAGCGCATCGTCCATCGGGCGCGGCCTGCCCCGGTCGGGTCCAGGCTGCGGGTCACAAGGTACAGGCACTTCATCGCGGCCTGCTCGGTCGGGAAGTGTCCTCGCGCGCGAATCGCCCGCCGGTAGCGGGCGTTCAATGATTCGATCGCGTTGGTGGAGCAGATCATGCGCCTGATCTCGATGTCGTAGTCGAGGAACGGCACGAACTCGTCCCAGGCGTTACGCCACAGTCGAATCATCCCTCGATATTTCGCACCCCATTTCTCTTCGAGTTCATCCAGTGCGGCCATCGCGACGTCAGGATTGGGGGCCGTGTAGATGGGTTTGATGTCTCGTTTCACCTCGTCCCAATCCCGACGAGAAGCGAGCCGGAAGGTGTTGCGAATCAAATGCACGATGCACGTTTGGACGATGGTTTGCGGCCACACGTTCGTCACGACTTCCGGCAGTCCCTTGAGGCCGTCGCAGACGAGGAAGAACACGTCCCGGACGCCGCGGTTCTTCAGATCGATCAGCACGCTCATCCAGAACTTCGCGCCGTCACCGCCGACGCCCATCCACAGTCCGAGCACGTCCTTCCGCCCGTCCACGGTGACGCCGATAGCGGCGTAGACAGGCCTGTTGGCGACCTGCCCGTCGCGGACCTTGACGTGAATCGCGTCGATGAACACGGCCACGTATACCGCGTCGAGCGGCCGTCCGGCCCAGTCCTGCATCTCGGCGACGACCTTGTCGGTGATCCGCGAGACCGTTTCCTTGCTGACCGAGGATCCGTAGATCTCGGCGAAATGTGCCGAAATGTCCCCGGTCGTCATTCCCTTCGCATACAACGACAACACGATCTCATCCACCTCGGTAAGCCGCCGTTGCCGCTTCTTCACGATCTGCGGCTCGAACGTGCTTTCCCGATCCCGAGGAACGTTGATGCCGACCTCGCCCGCGGCATCCGAAACCACCGTTTTAGGCCGAGTACCGTTCCGGACATTCGTCGACTCGCGGCCCGGCTCGGCCTGGTTCTTCTCATGCCCGAGGTGCTCAGTCATCTCCTCGTTCAGCGCGGTTTCCAGCACATTCTTGGTGAACAGCTTCAGCAGGCCATCCGGGCCGGTCAACGCCAACCCCCGCGCCTTCGCCTCAGCCACCATCGCCGCCGCAGCAGCCTGCTCCGGCGACAGCTCACGCGCCGGCTTGGACTCACTCTTGCGTGGACTCACAAGGTCCGATGTCATCACTCACAGTGCCCATCCCGCCGGACCTCAGCCCGGCGTGTCGGGCCGGAAACACTGATCTTGGAACAGTCCCGGGAGTCCCCCCAGCGATGAGCGGGATCGTCGGGATCGCAGGCGTGAAGGAGGAGGGGTGCGATGCAGATTGTCGAGCAGTAGAACCCGGGCACCGATACGGAGTTCCGTGGGGGTCGGCATGGGGATTCCTTCGGCGCGCAAATAGGTTGTTGGACTAGGCGGGAGGCCGTGGGGAGCGCGGAGCCGGCCCGGTCGCCGGCATCATCGGCACTGCGACCGTTGTGTCCTCTGGCGTCGAGTGCGTAGTTGGGGCAGCGATGTTCGGTCATCCGGGATGTGCGGCCATCCGAGTTTGCCAGGATCGCGAATGTCGGCGCGTTGGACGATGTCTTCACGGATCCGTTTTAGCCATTCGTGGGGTCGGGTGTGGCCTTAAGAGCCGGAGGAACCTGTTGAGGTGGTTGTCTCGGTGGCGTCGGCATGTGTGTACTTCGCGGCCAGCTGTTGGCGGGGCTTTTCAAGTCGGCGCATCTGTCGGACGTATCGTATCGGTCGCCCTGGTCGAAGAACCAAGGCTGAGTAGGCGCCAGCCAAGCACTCGTAAATGTCTTCGACAAGCATATTGACATGGTCGGCGGTGCCGACTTTGGACACCTTGTCGTCCTTGATCAGCTGGTAGACAATTCCGGTCTGCTTGTACATGAACACGTGGTATTGCAGCGCGATGAGGGTGGACGACGGCTGCATCAAGTACCCGCCGATCACCTGCGTCTGCCATTTGGGGAGATTTCGCTGAACTTGCCGAACTCGACGTAGAGTCTGCCGCACTCCTCGCTCATGTCATCCAGATTCTGAGCGCCCATCAGCCACGCTAGGTTGGCCATCGTCAAACCGAACAGGTACTTGAGGTCGTAGAGAAGCGAGAGGAGTCGTACTTCCATTTGTCGGCGCAACCTCATGGACTCGACGACACGATCTTTCCTGGCTTCGAGGCGCGGCTTGGCAGAATATTCGAGCCATGGTCACCGCTGCCGCTGTACCGGCGCTGACGAGCGCAGTTTGCATCAGCGTAAACGCCATTGTGTCACCCTTCACGCAATACTACTAAGGTAACGACGGTTAGGCATCATCGTCCCGTGCCGGACGTACGCTGCGCCGCCATTGTCGGCCGCTGTGGTCGAGACAGCCCCCATTCGTCGAAATGTAGCAGCCGGCAGGGCGGGTTGATCTTAGATACTCACTCCTAGTACGGTCTCGTGCGTGGATCGTGACCGGGGGAGAGCTGAGTCGCGTCTCGTGACCGTGGCCCGTCAGATCAAGGCCGGTCAGCGAGGCCCATCCGACTTCCTCGAGGTCTTCGCGGCCGCGACGGTGTTCGCGCAACGTCCGCGGAGGACGGCGTTGCTGGTGACCGAATTGGGCGACCGGGGACGGTGGACGGTGGTGTTCTCGTCCCCGGAGCGGCTCGCGGTCCACGCAGGGGAATGTGACTACTTGTCCACGACGGGCGACGATTTTATGGAATTAGTGCCCGAAGGGGTTGCGGTAATGGTCGATCCCGACGACGTGCACCGTTTTCCAGTGCTATCAAAGGTGGCTCCTGCGGATTTCGTAGCCCGGTTGTGGGCTAGGCAAGCACTGGACTGACACGCGTCCGGCCAATGCGAGCCGGTGGCATCACAGGAGGGAACGCGAGGGGTGGACGGTCCGGGTTTTCACGTGGAGCTCGACGCGCTGGAAAGCGCGTCGAAAGGCATGGGCGAGGTCGTGAGCGATCAGGAGGGGTTCGAGCTGCGCGGCCTGTGTGGTGAACCGCCGCTATATGGGCATGAAGGAGTTCATGCCGCGTTGGCGGAGTTCTGCGCGCGGTGGAGTGTCGGGCTGGACGCGCTGGCGGATCGCGCTCGCGATCTCGGGGGCCTGCTGGGCGCGGCGGCGAAGGCCTACCGCGCGGTCGAGCACACCAACCTCGCCGCCCTGAAAAACGACCCCGGCCTCGGCTCGGTCAGCGCACCGCCCCGTGTCGGGAGCGGCCGATGATGGTCGCGGAGCTGGGACAGACCGATGATCCGAAAGCGCTGGTGCCGGGGGACCCGGACGCGGTGTTCGAGAACGCCCGTGTGCTGCACGAGCGAGCACGGGACGCGCTCGAGGTGGGTGATGCGCTCAAACGGATCGACACGGGGGCATGGCAGGGACCGGCGTCGAACCAGTTCCATGACGATCACCAGACCGAAGTGCCGCGCTGGGGCAACGCGGGCGACTCGCTGGACAACGCCGCGCTCGCGCTGACCGACCTCGCCAACTGCCTGGCATGGGCACAGGCCCAGGCCACGGAGGCGATCGCCCAGTGGAAGCAGGGTGAGGCCGAGACTCAGCGCGCGGTCGAGGCCCACGGCCGCGCCTGCGCCCAGGCCGACGCGCAGAACCGGGCGAATATCGAGCGTGGCGACCCGACCGTCGTGCAGCCGCCACCCTTCACCGACCCTGGTTGCGCGACACGGCAGGCGGCCAGCGACATGCTCCACCGGGCACGCCAGCAGCTGCTGGGGGAAGGGAACCGGTGCGCCGAGGCGCTGAAGGCCGAGGCGGTGCTGGCGCCGCAGGACTCGCGGAAGCAGGCGGACGCGAACTTCTACGGCGGGATGGTCGACAGCGCCCAGGGCGTTCTCGAAGGACTGTGGGGAGCGATCAGCGACCCGGGCGGCACGGTCGCCGCGATGGCCCATAACCTCACCCATCCCGTCGACACGCTGAAATCGATGATCGCCTGGGACGACTGGGCCGCCGGCCGCGGCGACCGGGCACTGGGGAAGATCACCGGCGACATGGTCATCGCCGCCGCCACCTTCGGCGCAGGGAAACTCATCAAGGACGGCCTCGGCCGCCACCACGATGGCGACGGTCCATCGTCCGGCGGCCACGACGGCACCGGTGGCCCGGCGCCGCGGCCGGTGTACGAACCGACGCGGAACCGGGTCAAGCTCCGCCAATCCACCAAACGAGAGATCTACCGGGACGCCGAGCGGCAGCCGGACGGCTCCGGCGATTTCGTGTGCCAGGCCTCTCGCGAACGGATCCCCGCCGCGCACAACCCCGACGGCAGTCTCGTCAAAATCGACCCCGACACCGGCAAACCCGACCCCGCCGGCATGACCGTCCCCGAGCCGGGAAAATACGAATTCGGGCACCAGCCAGGCTCGGAATGGTGGCGCTACAAAGCCGAAGCCGAAGTGGGCGGCTACTCCCGCGAGAAAGTCATCGAGGACCAGAACGAGTCCGGCCGCTACCGCCTCGAAACACCCGAGGCCAACCACGGCCACAAATACGAACTACCACCGTAAACCGGGGATCCAGGCCAGGTAGCATCCGATGCAACGGAAACGAGGTGTGATGATCAACCCGGACCGCGAAGGACGCGACGAACTCCATTACGCGGCACAGAAAGGCGACATCGCCGCCATTGAGCGTCGCCTGGCCGACGGCGTCGACGTGAACCTCACCGAAAACCGCAGCCAGTACACACCCCTGCACTTCGCGGTCCAAGAGGGCAAGGTCGACGCCGCACGCGTGCTGCTCGACGCCGGCGCGGACATCCAGGCCGTCTACACCCCGGGTGCCACGCCGCTGCACCTCGCGGTCATCCGATGGCGCAAAGCGCCCGACGGCGCGATGATCAAACTCCTGCTCGACCATGGCGCGGACAAGACCGCGACCGAGACCAACGGCCACACCCCGGTCGAGATCACCAAGGGCCAGTACGGATTTCCCGCCGACCTCACGGAGTTGCTGCAACCATGACCGAGCTGGCCCTCGACGACCACCTCACCCGCTACCTCGGCCACGGGACGCGGGAGACCGAGGTCGACGGTGTCGAGATCTGGCGGCACGAACGCCCCGACTTCGTCTCCTTCGCGACCCACGGCCTGTCCAGCCAGCCCATCACCGCGGTGTACCCGCAGGAACTCGTGTGCTCCGTCGAGCACGGCCAGGACGGCGCGGCGCTCTACCTGGTGGAAACGACCCTGAAGATCGTCCAGGAGCACCACCGCGGCGTCGTCAACAACCAGGTGATCCGCAACGACCGACCGCTGCTCGCCGACACCGACATCACCGGCGTCCTTGTCGGCGGCCACCCCTACCTCGACGACTTCGACGTGATCTTCGGCGCCGACCGGAAGGTCCTGGTCGAGCTGATGACCTTGATTCCGCTCACCAGCAGCGAGGTCGCCCGATCCACCCGTACCAGCGTCGACGCGCTGCTCGACCACCTCGAGGACACCGACCCGCCCCTGCTGAACATCCAGCGGACCTCGACCACCTGAAACCCCTGGGGACCCGCCTACGGAAATCCCCGCCGGCGGCACTCCGACGCCTCCAGCGACGACTGCGCATGTACTCGAACACCAGACACCAGGCCTGAACACCTGTCCACGCAGCCCAGACAGGAACACCACATGAACGACATCACCCCGACCGACAACCCCGGCTCGGCACGAACTAGAGTCACTACGCCAACGCGCCGACAACGGCGACCACTACGCTGCCGCGCGCCTACCTGACTTGCTGGCCGAGCAGGGGATGCTGGATCTGCTTGGCCGAGAAGTCGCCGCGGGAACCAGGGGCGCAGCCCGGGCAATGCGCCGCACGAACATCTCGTCGGCCGATCGTCAGGTTTGACAGCTCAGAAGTGATGAAACTTTGAGAACGTAAGGCAAACACGCCGTACCGGGCTCCGTAACGTTACCCGGCATGAACCAGGGATGGCTGCCGCCGACGGAGTACTACGCCACGCTCCCGGCACTGATCGGTAGCGGTGGTGTCCTGTGCCGTGACGCTTCCGGCCGCGTGCTGCTCGTCGAAACTAACTACCAGACCGACGATGCCTACGAAATCCCGGGTGGCGCGCTCAACGCAGGCGAGTCACCACGGGTGTGCGCTCGCCGCGAAGTCGAAGAGGAACTCGGCATCACGCTGTGGATCGGCCGGCTGCTCGTCGAAGACTGGGTGCCGCCGCAACCGGATGGCCGCCCAGCCCTAGCGAACCACGTGTTCGACGGCGGTGTCCTATCCGACGACCAAATCGCCACGTTACGGCCGGCGGATCGAGAGGTGAAGGCCTCGAAGTTCTGTACCCCCGGCGAGGCCGCGGACCTGCTTCGTCCTCAGCTGGCCCGTCGCCTCCTGTGCTGCATCGAGGCCCAGCGCACAGGAACGTCGTTCTATCTTGAAGACGGCTTCGACCCGCTCGCCGCGGATGGACCGTGTTGATCTGCGCCGAAAGTGGGTTCGCCGCACGTAGCCCGCGCCAGAACGACGTCAACGGTACAACCGTAACGGGTTCGGTCCGGTCGACGATCTCCAAGAATCTGGTCCCCTGGTAGTACCTCCACCTCGCTGCCAGGGGCCAGTCCATGACCGGGCGTGAGCGACGTGCACGCCAGCCCGCCTTCGCCGAACTCTCGCCGAGAGTGGTCCGGGCGCACCAGCATGCCGCCAGTGCCCGGAAAAGGGGATGCAGCGAGGGGACACGCCCCGAGCCAGGCTCTCCGAACTGCTCGGCGAGCACACGCCTGGCGGGAGTCCGGGCTCGGCGCTCCCGCCGACCTCGACTAGTTGCAGTAGCGGATCACCGACCTTGAGCAACAGGTCGTTGGCCCTGCGAGGCCAACTCGAGGATTGCGACCAGGAACTGGCGGCCCCGCGAACCACGAACCGAGAACTCATCGCGAAGCTGAACAAGCGCTGGTGACTCGCGGCGGCCCTGGCTCTACTGGCAAGGACCAGGGCCGTCGGCGCATGCGAGCATGTCCGGGGCGCTCGCCGTGTGTTGTTCGATAGCGTCAAGCTCCTTGGCTAGGTCTGCCAAGCCGACGTCATCGAGCGTGAACGTCCTGGTCTTTGGGGACTGGTGGACGGCGCATGCGCCTCCACTACGCCCGGCCATTTCCACATGGATCTCGAAATCCCGGAGAACGCCTTCTCTGTCGACAGTTCGCGCACAGACGAGCAGAGTGGTCGGCAAAATGCCGTACGCATCGTCCCGATCACCCCCGATCAGCGACGACGGTCGCTCAAACCACATCTGCGCCACGACCCAGTCCGGTGCCTGTTCAAGCCAGCCGCTGCGGTCTTCCAACAGCGCCCGCAGTGCAGCCACGGGGTTCGATCCCTCCGACGAATCTACGTGCTCAAGCCGCCGCTGAACCGGCAGCGGCCTCTGCACGATCACCGGAGCTGCGTGTTCACGACGTTGCTTCTTCAGCCTGTTTCCTTTACCCATAGGGCGAAGACGACCGGACACTGCCACCGTTGTCGAGCAGACACGCAGCATCAGTAACCCAACCCGGCGCAAACTCAGCCTTTCGGGTCACCCTCATTGAAGACGAGCTCGTCGAGCGGCACCAGACAATACGGCTCCGATTGCCCGATCGGGTTTCCCGCAGAGTCGGTCAGCGGCTCCCCGGCCTCGAACTGGCGACGCAGCCGCACGCGGTTCTCCTCAACTTGCCGCAGCTGGGTGTCGTTCATCCTCTCGGCTAGCAGATGCGCGACGTCGTGCACGCGGCGGCGGTCGATGTTGTCCGGATCCCGCCAGATCGCCGCCGCACGTTGCAGAACTTGCCGCCGTTGCTCGGCACCGTCCCGCTCCGTCAACTCGACGATCCGTTGCCATGCGCTCAGCAAATCCCACACGGGCGTAAGGTCCAGCGTCTCGGCAGCCAACTGCATCTCGCGGCGATAGCGCCGCTCGAACGCGAGGCGCTCCTCCTCGATCAGCCCGTTGCAGATCAGGCGCGGTAGAAGACCATCCACGTCACACCGCCGGCGCCGGAGAATGACCAACCACCACGACTTTGCACTTGCCGTTCGTTTTGACGCCAGCCGCTTCCATACGCCCGCGGAGCCCTGGATCGGCGTGCTTCTCAAGAGAAATTGCCATCAGCTGGTCCTCGAACCAGGTACCGAGTTCGCGGTGATCCACAGCTGCATCGTAATGCGCGGGACAGTGCTGCTTGGCGCCGACTGCACGACCAATCACCCCGCCCGACGGGCTTGGATTTGGTCATGTTGGATCACTTTGCGCAACACCTGTGGTGATCGCTACGCCTCACCAATATGGCCCCTGAGCTGCTGGTGCTCCCTCCCATAGTCCACTTCATACTGGCGGGACCCCGGAGAAGGCACTTTCCACTGCTTCGGTGCGGCACTGGGGGGCGACGCACCGATGTTCGAGGTCAAGATCGGTCACCTGCGGGACAACCCCGACGGCTAGCGCTCCCCGTGTCACTGGGGAAGGGGTTCGGAGGTCAGGGCAGGGTGAGTCGGTAATCGACGCTGTCGCCGTTCCCGCGGTGACCCAAGAGGCCGTCCCGGAGGCCCAGGTCGTTCAGGCAGTCCATCAGCGCGCACGCGGTGAAGGTGTCGTAGACGAGGGTGGTCTTCTCCTCGTCCGCGGCCAGGTCCCGGTTGAACACGTTCGCGACATGGACGCGGTAGAACTCGGTCATGTCGAAGTTCAGCAGGACGCCGTCGGCGTCGGCTGCGGCCGCGAGTGCGTCGGCGACGGCGGACTTCACCATGCTCATCCGCACCGTGTCGGGCAAGCCGTCGAGGAACTGCTCGGGGGTCACGAATCTCGCGCCCGGTGCGGCGTGCGCGACCGGGTCCCAGGGGGTTCGCGTGTCCGGCAACCGGCTGATGTTATTCACGACGTCTCCTTCGGCTGGTCGAAGTCGGGGTGGTAGGCGAGGGCGAGTTGATCGATCAGGCCGTGAGAGGTCTGGCCGGTCAGCGCCGAGAGTTCGGTCAGGAGCGTGTGGGAGACCGAGACGAGTGCGGCTGTCAGGTGGTGGAGCGCCCCTTCGGGGAAACGGTCGTGGACATCCGCGATGAATTCGTCGACCGTCTCCATACCTTCCGGGGTCCGCGGATCGACATCAGCGCACAGCCGAAGGATCGAGAGTGTCCACAACTGTGCATCTTCAGCGGGTTTGGCATCCGTCACGAGACACAGCGTCGCAGAGGACGCAGGGACACGATCGGGTCACCTGCACAACGGAAATTGACCGGGTGAACGGAGCCCTGCGCTGTCACCAGTGCAGCCTGCGGGATGCCCACGTGGTAGCGCCCCCCATCCCGCCAGTGGGTTCGACCGAGCCGCCTCGGGTGCGGCCACCCTGTCGTGGCTGGTTCGAGCGACCGCCGCCAGCCGGTTGACCCGGTCATGGCGGCACACATGCAGTGGGCAAGACCCGCGGCGAGGCGGTTCCAACGTGGTTGCCGTCGATACGTTCGTTGTCATGGGCACAGCGCCGCGCGGCTCGACCATCGATTACGGCGGTAGGTCGGTTACCTGATCAGCCTCGTCGAGCCTGCAGCCCTGGCATGGATTCGTCGAGAAGGTCGGGTTCCCTGCCACGAGCCGAGTTACCCGAGGACCAGTCACGCGAAGTCACGGCGGCCAGCCCTGGGCCATCGCTCGATCGTGACCTCGCCTGGCCTGAAATGCTTTTCCGGTGATGACATCCGAGGTTGCGATAACGACCGACCTGTACGCCAGCGACTTCAAAGCGATCGAGTTCATCGGGTCTACCGACCAGGCATTGTTCGCTGCGGTCGCCGAATGGCTCGCCGAGCACGAGAACGTGATCATCCGCGCCGTGACCTACGACTTCCATGCGCGTACTGATGAGAACGACTATGGGCTTACCGTCATCTTCGAGCCGATATAGCCTGCAGGTTCCAGCCCGCGACTGCGGATTCACCACGACGTCGGCGTGCTGGCACGTGGGAGCCGGTGTCACCATACGACCTTGGGCCTGACAGGCCATGGTCCCTGCAGCTTGGGCAGCTAGTCAGGGTTCTCGGATTTGGCGTCCGGGAGCGCCAGTTCGACGCGCCCGCTGACAGCGCGTTCTGCGGCTTCGGGATCGGTGGCTAAGGCGACCCGGACAATGGTGTTCTCGCCCGGAGTCATTCTCTTGGGTTCTCGGGGGTTTGGTGTGACGTTGCGCTGATCTGTTGATCAGGGGGTTCTGCAGCAGTTCTCTGGGGATGTAGCTCTGCGGCTTCTTGTTGTTGATCAAGAAGGAGCAGAGGGCGCACGTGCGTACGTTCAAGGTGCAGATGCCGTCGGGCAGCCGGTATTGGACGGTTCTCGACGAGGATCTGGTGGTGGTGCCGATCGCTGATCGGTATCTGCGGGAGTTGCGGTTCGGGCGGGACCGGGCCGAGTCGACGGTGAAGTCCTACGCCGGCGGCGTGGCGCTCTACCTGCGGTGGTGTGGCCGGACCGGTCGTGACTGGACGACGGCGGCTCCGTACATGGGCTTGTTCATGACCTGGCTGAAGTTCACTCCAAACGGTGAAGCCGGCGTCGTGGTGCCCGGTCCGGGCGCGAAGCCGGCGCGGGGCGCGAGGCGGATCAACCGGATTCTGGTCGCGACGCGCGGGTTCCTGTCGTTCGCGGTGGTCAGCGGCGAGGCGCCACAGTGGATTCTCGGCGTGCTCTACGAGCTGGCCGACAGCCGGGATCTGCCGCTCGCCGCGCAGGGCGAGGCGCCGGGGCTGGCGCATCGACTGCGGGCCCGGCACCAGCTGCAGGAGCCGGAGACCGCGGTCGACCGCGCCACGGACGCCGAGGTCGTCGCGCTGTTCCAGGCGTGCTTGTCGGCGCGGGACCGGCTGATCGTGTTGTTGCTGGCCAGGGTCGGTCTCCGCCGCGGCGAGGTCACCGGACTGCGGTGCGCCGACCTGCACTTGCTGGCGGACAGCACGTCGCTGGGCTGCGACGTCGAGGGCGCGCACCTGCAAGTCGTGCGCCGCGAGAACGACAACGGCGCCTGGGCGAAGTCGCGCTACACGCGGGCGATGCCAGTGGATTTCCTGGTGGTGCGGGCGATCGACCACTACGTGCTGGAGCGGGCCGAGTGCCCGGCGGCCTCGGCCAGCGATTTTCTGCTGGTCAACCTGTTCCACGAGCCGCTGGGCTCGCCGGTGACGCCGGACGCGCTCAACGAGCTGTTCGAGAGTTTGTGCACGCGGGCGGGCCTGGCCCGCGCGATCACGCCGCACATGGGTCGGCGGCTTTCCGAGGCGCTCGGCGAGCAGGCCTGGCGCGAGTCCGGGCTCGGCGCACCGAGCGACATCGACGAGCTGCAGCAGCGGATCACGGTCCTGGAACAGCAGGTTGTCGAGCTGACTGGCCGTTGGAGGAGCGTGATCCGGAACTTGGCGCTGCGCGGGCGGCCAACCGTGAGCTCATCGCGAACGTGAATCGGCGGCAGTGATCAGCGCCGCTCCGCGGTCACGTCGTGATCGCGGAGCGGAAGATCCTGGTCTCGATTCCGGCGTCCTGCGCGAGCTGGGCGGTCATGCTCGCGCCGGCCGAGTTGTCCCGGATGAAGGCCAGGCACAGGTCCGCTCCGGCCTTCACCATCTCCGCGTTTCGCACGAACCCTGCTCGCTTGCCGAACTGATCCCAGTCCGCCGGGTGACGTTCGATCGTCCCGCCCCACTGGCCCCAACACGTCTCGCAGAGCGCGTCGGCGCCGGTCGGGCACGCGCCCGACACCAGCACCGAGTCCGGGTTCCACACCTCGGCCAGCGCCGCGCGGATCATCGCCCGATCGGCCCAGGTCCGAGAACCGGTGACCAAGATACGCAACGCCATGTCTTCGAAGACCTTCCGGATTCGTTGCTGCCAAGCTACTTCACGCTCATGACCCGATGACGGCCAGTGCGGGCTCGATGCGCCGGCTGACCTGGACCGACCGTCTTCGGGACGACGAGCTGGGCTCGGCGCGGCACCGGCATGCAGACTAGGGCTATGGCACGAAAGAACGCGCTCCCGTCCTTGACTGCGCCGCAGGTGGTGCGTCTGCAGGACGAGTTGTTGGCGAACGCTGACCGTTTGCTCACTTCGGCGCTCGCGGTCCTTGACCAAGGCCACGTCGGCCTTGCGCGGTCGCTGGCCATCCTCGGCCTCGAGGAGTCAGGCAAGGCGATCGCCATCCACCAGCGGCGAGTCGACATGGCCCGCGCGCCGGAAGGCGAGCCGTTCGTCAACGCCGCGCTGGGAACCTTCTGGGCTGACCACAATCAGAAGCTGAAGCTGGTGCACGACTTTCTTGTCCAGGAGCCGTATTGGTTCGGCACAGAGCCCGCCGACCCGGAGGAGAACCGCGCCTGGCTCGGAGAGATCGACGAGTGGGCACGCAACCACAACACGCTCAAACAGCGTGGGTTCTACGTCGATATCGACGCAGAGAAAGGCGTGCTCACCCCAGGCGATGTGTCCGATGAGGACTCGCTCCGAGAGGTGATCGGCCATGTCCACCAAATCGGATGGCAACTGCGCTTGGGCGAGCACATCGTCGCCAAGCAGCAGGAAGAGATGGCTGCAGCGGTTCCGCCGGCCACCGAGGAGGAGATCGAGCGGATGAGGGACATCTTCGGCAGAGCACCCGACGTTGATGAATCGGTGGTCACGGAGATGATCGACAACATGCGCCGGGGCACGGAAGCAACCCCGCTGAACAACGACGCTTACCGCTTGCGTCTCCGCGAGCCTGGGAGCGACCCCTTCGCGAACCTCGGGAAACCCGGCTACGAAGCCGAAACGCGCGAGCTGATGCGGCTTGCTGAAGAAATCGGCCTCACCAGCGACTTCGGCGACGACGGCACCTCAGAGGATCGCTCCTGAGGTGGTGGTCAATCGCAGCGTTCGATCCTGGCGAGGAACACCCGCGGATCACCGCCTTCTCGCAGCCAAACCGGTTTGACGTGTCGTGCTGATCTGCTGGCCGGGCTGGGAGACCCAACCCGGCCAACTCCCTTAGCTCACTCGTTCTCGTTGTCACCGCCCTCGTCCTTGCGGCGCCTGATCCAGGCGATGACGATCTTCTCGACCGCCGTGATCACAGCGATGATGACGGTCGCTGCCGCCGGGATGAGGACTGGCACGAGGTCAGCCGACACGATGGTCTCCTAGAACCGGTGAGGCCCACCCGAACTTGGGGGCCCCTCAGGTCTTGGCGGGAGACAGCGGTGGTTTGACAGTATTTCCGAGGCCGCCGAGACGAAATCGTGACCAACAGGGCTGAGTTCTGATGGTCACGACCCGAGTTTAGTCGCCCGGGTTGATGATCTGCTCCCACGTCGGCGGCCAGCCACCGCGGCTCCGCAGCCTCAGTGTCCTGAAGTCTGGCGCTGGCCGACCTCCTCGCGCAGCCGCGCGAGGCGAGCAGCTTCTCGTTCCCATCGCGCCCGCTCGGGGCCGGACACGTCGGACGGGCCGAACAGCTCGTCGAACACGGCTTCGGTCATGTGGATCGGCCGGCGCCCCAGCTCGGGGTTCCAGAGCGGGTAGGGGCGACCACGGCCTAGCGCCTCCAGCGCTTTCGCCGGCCAGGTCGCGTACTTGAACTCGAGCTGTTGCTTGGCGAATGGGTGCGGGCGGCCCTCGGTGACCACCGGGTCGAAGTAGAACGTCGCCGACTCCAAGTTCGGATCCGCCGCGTCGTCCTCGCTGATCACCCGCCAGCGGTCATCGACATCGCCGACGGTCCGGAACCCGCGGGCAACCTGGATCTCCGGGGTGTACCGCGGCTCTGCCGCGACGACCGGGCCACCGGCCCGGTACTGCCGGTAGAGCACGTTGTGGGGCATGCCGATGGCCGGGCCGAGAGTGCGCCAGGCCGCACCCGCCTCCTGGCACTCCGCCATCGCCGAACGCAGACCCCACGCCAGGAAGTGCTGCGCCCGCGTGATGATCTCGGCCCGCTTCTCCGGGTCGGATTTGGTCTGGGCGAACTTCAGCAACTCGATGACGTTCCCCATGCACGTGTCGGTCGTCAACCTGGCTGACTGGGCGACCATGTCGACCCCTTTCGTCGAGAAGCACCGCCAACGCTCGACGTGCTCCTTTGAAGTAGCACCACCGTAGCTTCTGCTACTTCAAAGGAGCAAGGAGTTGGCGCTCCGGAACTCGGGGGCGTTGGACGGCTACTCAGGGTTCAATACGTGGCATGACTGACGATGCTGTTGCTCGCGACTGGGTCGCCGATCGACGGGCCAGGACGACGGCTGCCGGAGAAGGAGCCCCGTCATGACCTCCACGCTGGACTTCCTCACGGACGCGTACGGACGGCTGCGGGACGCCTGGTCTGTTCTGCTCCGAGACGAGAACTGCGACAAGTCGGCACCGTGGCTGGCTACGGGTGCCACGGACGCGGACCCCGACGAGGTCCACATCCTGCTGAACATCGCCACGATTGCCGCGAGCAACGCGGCCGTTTCTGTCTCGCACCACTTGCGCCTGTTGGCATTGGCGTATCCGCCGTACGCCATGACCGCCGCCGGCGTTGATCCCCGCGGGTGGCCCGGGTTGTCTTCCTTCCCTGCTGCCCGCTCGCTGCTGGAAGCCGCAGCGTTGGCGAGTTGGTCGCTGGCGCCGGACAAAACCGAACGGCTTCGCCGCTGTGCTCAGTTCCAGATCTGGTCGGCGAACGAAGGCAGCAAGAGCGACCTTGGCCCCGCCCCGGGCGGCCCCGGTTCGGTGGACGAGGTCCGCCAGACCATCGAAGCCGCAGGCTTCGAAGTCCGGGAGTACGGCCGCCACAACGACCTCGGCGTGGTCCTGGACGGCCAGGTGAAGACCTTCTACACCGCCAGCGCGATCTCCAGCAGCCTCGGCGACCCCGGCCGACGGCTCTACCGGTGGTGGAGCGGGATCGCCCATCACGCCTCCTGGGCCGTTTCCCCGTGGACCGCGCTGCGTCTGCGCGACGACAACACCGGGATGTACCTCTCGACCGCGAACTTCGAGGACAAGCACCTCGAACTTGCCGCCGACGTGGCCGCCGTCGTCCTCACCGCCGGGCGGTCGCTGGGCACCTTCTACGGCCGGGGCCTGCGAACTTTCGAGACGACCTGTCAGCAGGTGGAAACCGTGCTGCGCCAGATGATCCCGGATGCCCGGCAGGCGCTTGGTCGTCCGGACGCCGACCCAACCCAGCGCTGACCGGCCTAAGACCGTCAGTCAGGCGGGTGGCCAGGGTTTTCCGGCCAGCAGCTGCCCAACCTGGTCCCGGTCGGGGAAGATGCCCGGCATCCCGGCCGCCATCGAGCCAACCAGCTGCATGGCCTCCGCCATCTCGGCCGCCTTGTCGGCGTGGTGGCGCAGCAGCGGGGCGAGTGCTTCGGCGTCCTCGGCGGCGAGGAAGACGTAGAGCGGCTCGCCGGACGGGGCGATGCCGAAAAGCACGACGTGGCAGTTCGCCACACCGACTCCGCTGGGGTCGTTGGTGCCCGCGGTCGCTTCCTGCCACGCCGGCTGCCGACGGCCCCAGGCGTCGACCGCCTCGAACCAGGCGTCCTCGTCGCCGTCCGGACGCGGGTAGTCGGTGGCGGGCAGCACTTCGGTGCGGTCCAGGCGCGCGTAGCCGGCACCCTGCTCGAACGCGTCGGCGTAGCCGCGAGCATCGTCAGGGGGCAGGCACACGCCCCGGCTGCGGCTGGCGGTGCCGAACCGCATCGCCACCAGGCCCGACGCGGCCTGGATCTCGAAGTAGGCGCCGAACAGCACCTCACCGCCGTGGCGGTACGCCTCGGCCACCGACCCGTCCGAACGTCGTGCGCGGACCCGTGTTCCCTTGCCCATCCGACCATCCTGACCAGAGGAGCACAGCCCCGGCGGTCGCCACGCCCGGCACGAACGGGTTACCGCCGCGCTGAGCACCGCGCGGGCCGGACCGAACCAGCACCACCGCAGGACCGGGTCCCCGGTGCCCGGGCGGATGACGCGCGAGCGCCGGGAACACCCACCATCGCGGACCTGATGTCCGCAACGGCGGCGATTCTGCCTGCCTGGCGGGGGATGTGGCAGGCTGCCCCAGTGAAGACCTGCGAGTGGTGCTGCCAGCTTTTCGCGCTGGATTTCCGGAACTACGACCACGTCCATCCCGTGCGAGCGCTTCCGGCTCCGCGGAACGTCGAGAACGACGATGAAGACCACATCGTCGTACACGGTTACGCCGTCCAGATCAGCGGCGGAATGCCGCAGTGCGTGCTGTTCTTCCACGACCGCGAGCCTGCGCTCGCCTTCGGCCTAGCCGGGCGCATGTCCCTCGACGTCAGCGACTACGGCGTCTACCACGCGGCCCGCGAAGTGCGCGACGACCGCCGTAGCGCCGTGACCACCCTGTACGTCGATCTTGCGCAGAAGATCGACCGCCTCCCCGACGAGCACGACGACCTGGCCCGCTGGCTCGCCGGTGTCAGCCCCCGCTCCTCCCATTTCCAGCCCGCCACCGACACGCTGACCTGACGGGAGCGATCCGTCCAGCATCGCCTCCTTTGACGGTGCGCATCGGTTTCGTGTCCAACCGTGACCAATAACGTCAGCCAGCAGCGCGTGACCGGCCAGCCGTTCACCGTGGCCGATCTACACCAGTTCGTTGATCACGCGAACCGGGAAGGCCTCCCGGACGAGACACACGTGACGTGCACGGTCGCCGACAAACATGGCGCCGTGTTCAGCCTTTCGACTCATTCGGCGAACCACGACGACGCGGGCGTCTCGCAGGTCACCCCGACACCCAGCGGGATCGCTGATCCAGACAGCCGCACCACCATCGAGCAGTCCAGCACTGGCCCGATCGTGAGCTACCGGCACTGGCTTCGCACCCACGTCGTGAGCGAGCTCGTCAGTCCTCGGCGACGTCCGGGCACTGCTGGCCCGGATCTACGAGGCAGGGTTGCCGATCGACCTGTACGAGATCGGGGCGCTGACGGCTCCCGGCTCGCGCCAGCTGGTGTACCGCATTTCCGCGCGACCCCGCACGACGGAGTCGACGCCACAGCCGGAGCCTGATCGCGACTGATCGGCCGTCCGAAGTCTCGGTCCGTTCGGCGGCCCATCACGCTCGCATGGCCGGTTGCTCCGGTTGCTGTAGTGACAGGCTCAGCGCCTGGGCTGCGACCCGTGTCGAGTCCAGCAGGCTCCGCCGGAGAGGTTCCGGTAGTGTTCCGATCCCCAGACCGGAGGTGTTCACCAGGTCGGTGAGCGCGGCGCGTTGCCCGTCGGTCACCGCGGTCGGGAACTCGCGGTACCGCAGTGCTTCCCTTGCGGCGTAGCCGTCTTCCGACTCGATCACCTCGCCGACCACCCTGGGCGAGCACGTGGCTGGCGATGTCGACGATCTCCTGGACCCGCTCGGGCAGCGACGGGCAGGACGGCCGGGGGACGGCCCGGCAGCGGAAAGCGGCGGACGCTGGCGGCCAGCCTGGTGGGGTTTATGAGTCAGCTCCGGGGCAGCAGGGCCGTGGTCGCCGAGCGGGCGAGGATGCCTTGGCTGGTGGCCGAGAGACCGAACCGGTTCCAGTGGAAGATCACCACGTGGGTGAGGATTGCCCGGAGGCCGCGGTCGAGGTGTCCTTCCGCGGCGTCGTGACCGAGCTGCCGGCCCATGGTGCCGAACGCGGCGAGCCAGGGCGCGGCGTGCGCGACCGGCCCGCCGGGGGCGAACAGCGGGCTGTCGGCCAGGTTAGGGATCGATAGGAGGACGCGCACGTTGTCGGCTAACGTGCCGATGCGCGCGGTGTCGGCGTCGGAGGGTGCGGGGCGCAGCCGGGCAACCCGGTCGAACACGTCGCCGCACTCGAACCCGTCGAGCCCGGCGGCGCGCATGAGCCCGCTCAGCAGCAGGATGGACAGTTCCCGGCGGCCGAGGCCGGGAGTGTCCTGGCGCAGGTAGTCGAGCACGCCGGCGCTGTCGGCGCAGAACAGGTCGTGGACGGCGTCCATGCCTGCCGGGCCGCCGAAAGCGGCGGTCTCCGGCTCGTACACCGTCGGCCACCAGCGCGCGATGACGCCGGTGCCGGTCAGCTCGTCGAGCACGCGGGCGACGGCCGCGGTGTCCGCGCGCAGCAGCCGTAGCCGCCAGCAAGGGTGCTTGCGCAGGAACCACCAGCCGGCCACCGCCCCTTCGGTGGTGAGCCGGTCCAGGGCGGGTCCGAGCGTCGTGACGCCGACCGTCTCGGCGGCCGACCAGTCGGTGAACTGGACCCGCACCTGATACCAGGCGTCCTCGGCCTCTCGTTCCAGCGCTGCAAGCCCAGCGGTCTGGTAGGTCCGCACAGCATCGTCGAGGTCGGCCGGGCCCAATGCGTGGCGAGCAGCGACGGCGTCGGGGTCGGCACCGGCGAGCACCGCCAGCACGGCGGCGGTGAGACCGGTGGGCGCGGGCGTCGGGTGAGTGGTGGTCAGGTGATCAGCAGGCATGCGTCCCATCCCGTGTGAGGCGGCGTGCTGCGCCGCGCGGTCTCGAGAGCCAGGTCCGCGCCGGCGCGTCCGGTCAGTAGCCCGCTCGCGTCCGCCTGGTCGCCGTCCTCGTCACCGGGCGACCGTGCGAGCCGGTCGGCCAACGCCGGAAGCCGTCGTGCGAGGGCGGAACCACGGGCGTTGAGGGAGGCGCGGTAGGCGGTCTGGTACACCCCCGCGATGCCGTGGCACAGGCCCGGCTCGGTGATCCGGTCGAGCTGGGCGTCGGTCAGGCTCGCGGCCAGGGCGTCCTCGGCGGCGTCCTGACGGTGCGGATCGCCCGTGGACAGGGCGGCCAGTTGCTGAGCGCGGGCGATGCCGACCGTCCCGTAACACCAGAAGGCCCGACCAGAGCCGGTGTGAGCGGGTCGGCCTGTGCGCAGCTCCTCGCGGGTGATCCACTGCGGCCACCACGGCCCCTCCGGTCCGTCCTGGCGCCACCGGTCGAACCAGCCGGTGAGCACGGCGATCGCCTCACGCTGGCCGTCGACTACACGACCGCGCAGGGCGGCCAGGGCGAGGAAGGCCAGCAGCCCGGCCGCGCCGTGGGCCATGCCGAAGTTCGCGTGCCCGCCGGGGGTCGGCAGGATCTCGTCCGGGTCGTGCGCCACCCACCAGCCCGGCAGCTCGATGCCGTCCTCGTGGCGCGGCCGGGTCACCAGGGTGATGACGTACTGCAGAATCCCGGCCAGCTCGTCGCTGTCCGCGTGGTGGCGCAGCAGCAGCGCGCCGATGCCGGTGAGCCCGTAGAACAGGTCGTACTCGGCGAAGGCGGCGGCCTGGCCGTGGTCGATCCGGGTGGCGGCGGTGGCCAGCCGTCGCCGGGTCAGGCGCAGCACGTGCTCGTCCATTGTCTGGCTGGCCGCGCGGTAGCGGGGGTGGCGGTCGGCGGCGGCGTGCAGCAGGAACGCGACCGCGGGCGCCCCGTAGTACAGGCCGGCGTGGTCGGCGGCGTCGACCGGCCCCGCCACCACCCGACGGATGTGGTCCTGCGCGGTGGTCCAGCTGCCGGAGCCGGTCCAGGCAAGTTCGACGTGCAGCAGCGCGTCCCCGACCGCGCCGCGGGCCAGGGACTGGCCGGCCACCTCGTCGAGAGTCAATGTCACCTCGTCGCCCTCCGGGTGCGGGGTCGTGTCGGGCGTCATCGGGCACCGGCCAGGGCGAGCAGGCGCAGCGCGACCGCGCGGGCCAGGCGTCCGGTCTCCTTCTCGAACGTCGGGTCGACGCCGACGGCGCGGATGTGGTGCTCGTGCAGCAACGTGCGCAGAACCACGCCCGGCTCGCGCTCCTGCTCGGCAAGAGCGTCGTGGTAGGCGCGCAGCGCGGTGTCGCGGGCACGCCACGCGGCGGCGACCGCGTCGCCGCCCGGTAGCGCGCGAACAGTGCGGTACTGATCAGCTGGGTCGGCCACCGCGAGAGCATGGCTGCGCAGTTCTCGGTCCAGCGGCCCGTGCTCCTGCGGCAGGCATCCGAGCAGCGCCCGGTACCCGGTGTGCGAATCGGGTGCGAAGGAGGCGGCCAGGTGTGCCATCGACGCTGCGGCCAGGGCCTGGGCGGGAATCCCGGCCGCCTGCGCCGCGGCGAGCTGGGCGATGGCGGCCGTGGTGTCGGTGGCGAACACCTGCTCGGCCGCGGTGAGTGCGGGTCCGTCGCCGTAGCGGGCGTGGTGCTGCGGCGCAGGGGCGAGGGTGAGCTGGCCGGGAAGCCCGCGGGAGTCCAGGTCGGCCGCGAACGCGGCCAGCCGGGCGGCGACCGGTCCGTACTGCTCGGGGCTGGTCAGGCGCAGGAACACGGCGAGGTGCTGATCGGTCTCGGGCCGGATCATGTCGCGGTGCCGCCGCACCCACCACGCCTCGACCGGGCCGCCCGGGTTGCGCGGGTCGTGAAGTGCGGCGACGAACCGGGGCAGGTGCGCGGTGAGGATCTCGTCGAACCGCGCCGGGTTGCCCACTAGTTGCGCGTGCACCACGGCGGAGTCACCGGGCTGCAGGGCGGCTCCGGGCGCCGCAGTGGCGGGCAGTGGCCGTGCGGGCGGGGAGAGCGCGGTCATCGGGATCAGCAGCTCCGCCGGCCGTCCGATCCAGCCCTGGCCGTCGTGCGGGCCGTCCTCGTGCAGTTCGACCCGGTCAGTTCTGTCCAGGCGGGCGTGCAGCAGGGCGCGGTCGAGCTCCTGGTCGAGGTCCAGCGGCAACCGCAGCTCCCCGTGGACCAAGACCACTCGTGCCGGTACCCGCCACCGCTGCCGCCACGCCCGCAACGCCTCCTGCCCGTCGTGGGCTCCGGGCCGAACGTCGAGGTCGCTGCTGGGGAGGATCCAGCGGGCGGCGGCGAGCACGGTGCGGCGGTAGCGGATGCGCGGGACGTAGGGCAGGACGCGGGCGGCGCCGTGATCGAATCCGCGGAACACCGCGCTGCGGGCGTCGGCGACCTCGGCGAGGAACCGGGCCAGCGGCGGGCTCTGCGCGACGGTGTCCAGGGCGTGCGGAATCCGCGGGATCACCCGCCTTCCGGTGGAGACCTGCACCAGGTACATCTGCTCGGCGTCGGCGGTCACCGCCAGGCCGTCCACCCCGACCACAGTCAGGCCGGGGCGCCCCGGATCGGGGTGCTCCGACAGCGACACGACATCGCCGATCAGCGGCGGCACCCGCACCACGTTCTCGTTGTGGGGGCGGCGCGGCGGAAAGGACAGCTGTACCGCCACCACGTCGGGCCCGTCCTGATCCGCCGGTCGGGCGGCGTAGGTCGCGGCCAGCCGGGTGTGGTTAGCCTCGTCCAGAAGGTAGGCGAACCGGCCGGCCATGCTGGTGTGCGCGGGCGGCGCGGCGGTGACCCGCAGCCGGAACTCGCCGCGGTCGATCGCCGCGGTCGACGCGGCGCGCACCTCGACGCCCAGTTCGATCCGATTGGGCGGGACGACGTCGGCGTGCTCCCCGACGGTCAGCGCCTCGACGTCGGTGTCGGTCAGTTCGATCTCCGGTGCTCCGGACAGGGTGGCCTGCTGGATCAACGCCAGGAGGGCGGCGTCGCGGTCGGTCATCACCCGCCACGCGGGCCGGGCGCGGGGCGCACCGAGGTAGCCGGCGGGGTAGCCGAGGCCGGAGTCAGCGAGCAGGTCCCGCACCGGCACCAGCGCGCGGGGACCGTAGCGGGCGAGGAACCGGGCGTGATAGTCCAGCCACGTGGCCGTCCCGAAGGGTTGCGTGCTGGTCCGCAGCAGCACAGTGGCGGCACGCGCGGCCTCGTCGAGAACTCGCTCCGGGACGGTGATCGTCGCGTCGATGCGCACGTCGGTGGCCAGAGCAGGACCGGCGCCGGGAACCAGGCCGGTCATCCGGGCGGCGGCCTCCGTCCGGATTCCCCTCTCCTCATCCGGATTGCGGGTGCGGTTGTGCCGGGCCAGGTCGGCGCTGATCGCGTCGAGCTCGCGCAGATCGGCGGCGACCCCGTCGAGGGTGTCCGCTCCGGCCGCGCGCAGAGCGCGGGTCAAGTGGGCCACGGCGTCGGCGCTGGTCATCGGCGGCCGCAGGCTCGTGATCAGCACACCGGCGTCGACCAGCCCGTCCAGCAGTGTGTCGATCTTGCCGGGGGACGCGGACGGGAACTCGCCGGTCATCTGCTCGGCGAGGGTGTCGAAGCGGATCGGCGAACCGGCCGCGGCCAAGACGAACCGCACCGGACGGGTGAGCCGCACCGAGGACTCCCGCAGCGGCCCGGGAGTGGACGCGCCGACCTCGGCGCGGCGGTGCACGATCACGCGTCCATCGCGCACGAACCGCGCGTCGTCCACCACGACCGTCAGGCTCGGGCGCAGGTCGGGGTTCCGTTCGAGCCGGTCGATCAGCGTGGTCAGCCGTTCGCCGTCCACTCGTGCCACGGCCCGATGCCCCGTGCCGACCTCGGCAGCCGCCGGTCCGATACCGGCCGCGGTGACTCCGGCGAACAAGCCGAAGGGTGTTGCCCGCCGCTGCCAGCGCAGCAGGTAGGTCGCCACGGATACGACGGCGCGCCGCAGCTCCTTGGCCGTGGGCGAGGCGGTCTCGTCGGCGAGGATCTGGTCGAGGCGAGCGCCGAGGACGGGGCTGGCCAGTGCCAGGGCGTCTCGGACCTCTGGGCGCGCCCACACTTTCCCCAGCCACGCACGGCCTTCCCGTTCCACCGCGGTCGGGTCGGCCGGGTTCAGTTGTGTCGGTGGGTCGAGATCGCCGGGATCGGTGGTGACGCGGGCCAGGACAAAGCCGGTGTGCTCATAGCGCGGGGACACGGTCATCGCGATTGGCTCTCCTCACCGGTCACGATCAAGGGCAGCGCCTGGCCGTCGGCGCCCAAGGCTGACTCGGACGCCGACGGCAGCGTTGGATCAGAGCGGGTCGTTGGAGAACGTGGTGCACGCGCTGGTGCTACAGGTGCTGCCGCACCCGTCGCTCGTGTCGCACATCATGATCACGAGCTTGGTGGTGGACTCCACCACGCGCATGTCCAGCTCGAACTCCGCATCGTCGACCACGTCGACGGGTTCGACGGCCAGTGCTGCTGACATTCGGATCTCTCCTCACTTCTCTGGGTTGTGCAGGGCTCCCTGGTCACCGAGCGGCGTCGGCCGCCGGTGGCCAGGAGATCGTGGCCACGCCGTGCGTCTTGACCAGCACGGCCGTGTCCTCGCCGAACTCGGGACGGTCGGAGCCGGTCGGCCAGTAGGTGAAGGCGGGTTCGCGGTCGCGGGCTTGGTGGTCCCATGCCTGGATCTGGTCGACCATCGCGGTGGCGGCGGCGTGGCCGTGTGCTCCGTAGGCACGCGCGCCGAACTCCGCTCCGCCGCCTTCGGGAATGGGCCGGACGGCCAGGTAGGCGAACGAGTCGCCGTGCACCACGCCGAAGGGGAACCAGCCCTTGCGTTCGGCGGCCAGGTCGGTGCCCTCGTCTACGGCCAGCTTGCAGAAGCCGGGCAGGGATACGGCGAGCCACAGGTGCAGGTCGGCGAAGGACACGCCGTGCTTGATCGTGACGCCGGACCAGGCTTCGGTCCGCTCGGTCGCCAGCACCCCATCCAGCAGGTTCACCTCCGCCGGCACCTCGCCCTCGAAGCGCAGCTTGACGTGGTGACCGTTGCGGTCGGGCAGCAGGAAGACCCGTTCGTCGCGGGCGCCCTCGCCCTGCATCGGGACGAATCCGGCCACCTCGGACGAGGTACTCACCAGGTGGTCGCCCTCGCAGCGGAAGCCGATGACACGGGTGATTCCGTTCATCCGCAACGGAACGACGATCGTGCCGCCCTCGGACAGATGCTCCAACCACGCCGGCGCCAGGTCCCACGCCCCGACCGTCACCAAGATCGCATCGAACGGCTCGTGAAGCCCCGGCAACGGGTTCTCCGCGTCGGCGAGCACCACGTCGACCCGGTTGCCGTATCCGGTCTGCTCCAGCAGGTCGCGGGCGCGGTCAGTCACCTCCGAGTCGATGTCCACGCTGACCACCCGCCCGTCCGGGCCGACGATCTCGGCCAGCAGGGCGGCGTTGAACCCGCCGGACCCGATCTCCAACACACTCATGCCCGGACCGAGCCCGGCCTGCTCGATCATCCGGGCCTGGATGTACGCAGCGCTGGTAGAGGAGATGATCACGCCATCCGGGTCACGCTTGATCGCGACCGAGTTATCGACGTTGTAGGTGACGTCCAACGGTGTGCCCTCGGCGACGAACAGGTGCCGGGGCACGGTGCGGAAAGCCCTCTCCACCTCCGGCGAGGTGATCATCTTGTTAGCGAGGAGCTTGTCGACCAAGGCATCGCGAAGCTTGGCGGCGCTGACGTCGTCGTGTCGGAGTGTGTTCACTAGATTACCTTTTCAGAGAGGTCTGACAGTTTGTGGGCCTGTGTGTCTCGGTGGACCAGGGGCACGCCGCGTCGGGGGCCACGGCGCGCCCCCGGTCAGGAAGCCCCCAGCACCGCGACGGTCGACCGGCCGGTGGCAGCCGCGTGCCTGCCAGCGCGGCCGGCGGGAAGGCCGTCGGCGGCGAACAGGTGCTGGTGGGCGATGCTCCACACCGAGCAAAGGATGGCGGCGGGACCGCCGCCATCCCGAACACTGCGGGCACCGGCCGCGTTCGTCCGGCTGATGCGCAGCCAGCAGGCTCCGCCACGCCCCGGTCAATCGGGTGATCTCGGTGTCGGCGAGGGCGGCCTCGACCGGCTCGTCGCCCTCGTGGGCGAGCCGGTCGAGGTAATCCAGCCGCCCGAACACCGTGCTCTGCAGGGCTGAGCTCAGGACTTCATCCACGGTCGGTCTCCTCATCAGGGGCGTCGGACGGCCACGCACGCGCCCCGGGCGATGCCGGATTCGCGCGCGGCGGCCACAAGCGGGAGTGCAGCTCCAACGGGACGACGTCGCCGACCCGCAGCCGCGCTGTGTGCACGCGACGAGCCGCGTCGTGGAAGTAGTCGCAGGGCCAGAACCGTCCCGGGCAGGTCGAGCAGACCGCCGGTGCGCCGGGCTCGGGCAGGTGCCGGGTCAGATCGTTGATCGCCTCGGCGGTACGCCCGGCCGGGCTGTCGGCCGCGCCTATCACCCCCGCCATCGGCCGGATATTCGCCCCCTCCATCGCGGTTCACGCCATTCCAGACGGCCCGGTAGGCATCTGCAGCGCCGGAAGGCGGCGCCGTCCCAGCCGCAGATCGGTGACCAGGTCGTCGTAGGCGCGGCCCAGCTCACCGAGCTGGGCCGACGCGACCCGCACCCGCGGGTCGCCTGCCTCGACGCGGGCGTCGGCCAGTAGCTGCCCGCGCATCCAAACCGTCACCATCCGGTCGATGAGCTGTCCGAGCGACTCGGTGTGCAGCACGCCCGCGCGGCCCTTGGCCAGTTCGGTGGCGGACCAGCGGTCGATCCGGTCGACCAGCACCGCACAGGCGGTGTCGCGGGAACGCGCCGTCCGCGCGGCCGCGGCGACCATCGGATCGTCGGCCCGGGGATCACCGACGATCTGGTGAACTCCAGCGCGCATCCGATGTTCGGCTGCCAGCGCCGCGGCGGCAGCCAGGACCGGATGCCGGTAGCCGCCCGGCGGGATGGTGCCGAAGGCGCGAACCACAGCCGCTGCGCGGGGCAGCGACACCGGCACGGTCTCTGTCCTAGCGCCCGGCGGATCGATGATCACGGTCGTCACGACGCCGCCTCCGGCACGGCGGCCGCGCCGGGTACTGGGCGGCCGTTGATCTCCCACTCGGTGAAGTGAATGACGATCCGGTCCCACAGCTGGGCTGTGCCGATCTCGGCGACGTGCATCCGAATGCGGGCCGCCTGGTCGTCCCAGCAGGCCATCACCCGGACCCCGGTCCGGGCGTCGGTGTTGAGGAACAGGTGCTCGTCCAGGCGGCGCTGCAGCGTCCGGCGTCGGTAGGCCACACCCGGAAGCCCCGCAGCGATGATCGCGGCAGCGGCCTGGTGCTCGATGCCGGGCACGAACACCGCCGGCGCCAGCCGTGCGGTCTGCAGCTCGGCGACCAGCGCGCCGTAGCGGTCCTCGCCACGGAGTACCCGCGTTACCGTGTGCACGAGCTCGGCCACGGACTTCCTCGGTGCGGACAGGGTCGCGGTCATCGCACGACCACTTCTTCGCAGGTGGGGGCAGCGGGCCCGGGCCAGTCGGGGGCAAGCCCGGGGCCGCCGCCGGTCGGGGCGACTCCGGGCTTGTCCGACGAGGTGGGGCGTCCCTGCTCAGGCCACCGCGACCGAGTAACGTCCTGCTTCACAGTGAGCCAGGTCATAGTGAGCACGCTACATCTGAGCATGCTCAAAATGTAAGTGCTCCGATTGGATGATCCTTGGCTATGACCGGACACTGTCTGACACCGAACGCCCAGCTGGGAGAGGAGGCCGCGGTGGCGCCAACGCAGAGCCCGACCGCGCTCAAGTGGTGGTTCGCCGTCGAGATGCGGCGGATGCGCGAAGCCCAGCCCGAGGATCGGCGCATTAGCCGGGAGGACGCGGCGCGGGCGACCAAGGGCAGCGTTCAGGGCATCGGCCACATCGAGGCGGGCCGGTCGCTGCCGAAACCGCTGGAGCTGGACAAGCTGCTGGAGCTCTACGGCCAGAGCGAGCGTGCGGAGTTCTTCCAGGACCTGCGCGAGCGGGCCAAGCGCGGCAAGGACTGGTGGATAGGCTTCGGCCCATCGGTGCGCAGCTACTTCAACCTGTTCCTCGGCCTGGAGTCCTCGTCTCCGCAGATCGAAGGCTGGGACGCGTTGGTCCCGCCGGGCCTGTTTCAGACCCCCGAATACGCCGAAGGCGTCATCCGCGCCGGCTACCCCGACCTGCCCGCCAACCAGACCCAGGAGATCCGGCAGCTGGTCGACCTGCGCATGGCCCGCCAGCGCGAGGTCCTGGAACGGGAGCACCCGGCAAAGGTGTGGCGGGTCATCGACGAAGCCGCGCTGCGCCGCGTCGTCGGCAGCCGCGAGATCACCACCGCCCAGCTGCACCACCTCGCCGAACTCGCCGAGCGTCCGAACGTGGACGTGCAGGTCGTCCCGCTGGACGCGGGCGCGCACACTGGAACCGAGGGCACCTTCACGCTGATTTCCGCGCCCCCGGAACTGGAGAACTACCCCGGCTGCGTGTACGTGGAGACCCTCGTCAAGGGCTACTACTACGAAGAGCTGGAGGAGATCACCCGCTACCGCAACGCCCTGACCCGGTTGCGGGTCCAGGCCACCAAACCGGAAGACTCCCCGGCGTTCATCCGCCAGCTAGCAAAGGAACTGTGATCACCATGAGGTACGAGGACGCCGTTAACGCCCTCGCCGCCGCGACCAACTGGCACAAGGCCAGCTTTAGCCAGGGCGGAGAAAACGGCTGCGTCGAGGTCGGGTCCGTGCCTGGCCTGATTGGCGTGCGCGACACCAAACTCGGCGACGCCAGCCCGATCCTGGCCTTCACCGAACACGAGTGGAAGACGTTTCTGCGCGGCGCCCGTAACGGCGAGTTCGACATCGAGGACTGACAGCGCACCAGCCGACGAGCTGCAAGACTGCCCCCGGCCATCTGAACTGGCCGGGGGCAATCCCCGTTCGAGCGCTGCCGTGCTCCTCACCGATCATGCCCCACCTTCGCCGCCCGCGGCACAGCCCGGCCAAGGCTGGTTCGCCTGACATCGTGGCTGGTGAGGCCATGCGTAAGGCAAGGGTCCCGGCATTCTCGCAGTCGGATCGCTAGTTGGTCATTGGGTGGGCGAGTAGGGCGTTGTTGATCGCCTGAATGTTGGAATGGAAAATCACGTAGTAGCAATCCCGCCCGATCGGGACAGCGCCGGGCGAGCACTTCACTTCGCTCGAGAGCAAGCCCGCGACGATCTCGCCTGCCGCGATGACGCCACCGGTGCCGAAGTTGTAGTTGGGCCACCGCTATCGCCTTCGCCGGCCTCGGCCCGTAGGTGGCCAGTACCCGGGGGGGGGGGGGGGGGGGGGGCAATCCCCATAAGTAGGGGGCCGCGGGGGCGTGCGGTGGTGGGGGTTTTGCGTATTGTAAGGGGGGGTGGGGTAGGGGTAGGTGGTGGG
>NZ_JBVHDI010000022.1:15338-151361 GCF_055563465.1 Amycolatopsis sp. NPDC000009 | reverse complement strand
CACTACTTCACGTTCTCGCGTTCCATCGCTGACGCTTCACACGGGAGTGGGGACACCTGCCGCGGTCATCTGGGCGTACAGCGACCGCACGCGGCTGTCGCTCCGATGCACCGCGAGGCGCCGTCCAACGTCGGCGAGATAGGCGCCGCCTCGAACCGACCGGACGTGCTTACTCATCTTCACGGCCGATGTAGCAACTTTGCAGGCTTCGTCAAGACGATTTTGATCGGCCAACGTTGACGCGAGCAAGGCGGTGTTGAACAGCCTTCCACGCTCGTATCCATCGCTCATGCCCAGTGACTGCCGGGCGAACCGCTCGGCTTCGACAGGGCGCCCGAGGTCACGGAAGGTATGCGCGAACTTGGCCGAGAGATAAGCGTTGTCGAAGTAGGTCAACCAGGTCGGACCCGATCCGGGGACGAACCTCTCGAAGGCACTCTCCGCGTCGCGGAGTGCCGCGAAGCAAGCAGAAGGGTTCGCCTGCAGTGCGTGACCATGCGCTTGCAGTACCGCGGCCTCGGCTTGCAAGGCCACCAGGCCGGACCGCTTCGCCGTCCTCCTGGCGGCGAGCGCCATGTCTACGGCGACCCCGTGGGCTTTATTGAACGCGGCGTGGTGACTCATCGCCGCCAGCATCTCGGCTTCGAGCGCGTCGTCACCGGCGTCCTGCGCCAACTTCAAAGCGTCACGGAGGTACCGCTGACCTTCCCCTGCATTACCGATGTCGTAAGCGATCCAACCGACAACCTGGTGTAGTTCGGCAGCTGCTCCGTACAGTTCTTCGCGCTCCGCCAGGCTCTTGCTCGTGTCGTTCAGCATCGGCGTCACAGTGGATGTCAGGTACCTGGTGGTGGTCGACGTTGCTTGGCTATGCCCGCCGCCGTACCGATTGTCGAGTCGCCGGAACGTCGCCGTCATGTCCCGAACAAGGTCGACGTCGCTGCTCCTGGGTTTCGGCAAAACCGCCGCCGGCGCCGGGGGCGCACCGAGAAGCGAAGCGCCAACTGCTGTCACACCTGCGCCTGCGGCCTTAAAGAATTGTCTCCGTTGCACGTCGTCGAGGTTAGCTTTCCGTTCCGCCTCTGCCGATGCCTCGCATGTATCGGAAAACTTGAACCAGAGGAGCGAAGGCGGGACGTGCAGGGCCTTCGCCCACCGTTCGAGGCTAAGCAGATTGCCAGGCCGACGAGCATCTGGTGCCTCGAGCCGGCTCACTTGTGCTTGCGCGAGCCCCAGCCACCGGCCGAGTGCCGCCTGCGATACATGCGGCGTGCTTTCACGGCGATACGCCGCGAAGAGCCGGCCGAAGTGGCGCGTTTCAAGCGCGGCCCGGATGCTCTCCGCCTGCCAGAACGACTCCGGCCTCATAGGTGCTTCATGAGAGACCAGGCGACGAATGCATGGTCCGCAGTGCTTACTGACGCGATCGCGGGCCAGGCGCGCGCCGCACGCCTCGCACCTGCGCGTTGCACTCTCCACAAAGATCACCCCCGTCAAGCCTTCACCGCATTGTATGCGACTCGATACTCAGTGTCGCGGATTCCATACGTGCCATGTATGGAATCCGGCAGCCGTGGCCCTCTACCAGCAGATTTCATGCACGACTGTCGTTCCACCCCGGCGACCACGGGCAGACACTCAGTACATGCAGCAGGTGACTCACGGTAACAACGCCGTGCTTCGGGCCGTCGACCGCCCGGTCCGCAGCCGACCGGTCAAGAACCTCAACCACGAGCGAGCACCTTGATCCGTTCACGACTGCCCTGGCGTGGCTTCTCCGCGATGCGCGTGCGGCAGGGTGAGAGGAATCCCGGAATCTGACCCCTCGCCGGGATTCCTCTCACCCTGCCGCCCCGCAGACCGGCGGCGGGAGTACGTGCCGAGTCCGTCCACTCCCGCCGCCGTTCCAGAACGAATGCCGAAGCTTCTCAGCACTATAGATTTCGAAGAGGCGAAACTGCCATGTTTGATACCGTTCCCCGTTACCCGTATGACCTAAATTCCGACTCCGATCTCATAGCTGCCGTCCGGGCAGGTGATGTCATCGCCTTCAGTGCGCTTTACTCGCGCCACTGGCTCACCGCTCTGCGTTACGCGCGACGCCTCACCACCTGCGACGCCACTGGGGAAGACGTTGTCGCCGACGCTTTTGTCAACATCTACTTGGCACTACTCTCTGACCGAGGACCGCGTGATGACTTCAGGAACTATCTGATGGCAACAGTCCGGAACATCGCTATCCAAAGTTACCAAAAGAACCGTCGTCTGAAATTCGTCGAAGACATCGAAAAATTCGCGCACGACACCGATTTGTCACCTGCCACGATAATACAAGAGCGACTCCAGTCGCATTTGGAACGCAGCCGAGCGACCCATGCCTTTCTCCGGCTTCCCGAATCCTGGCGTCAGGTCCTCACGCTCACCATCCTCGACGAGCGACCGATTGCCGATGTAGCCGCAATCGTCGGACGGACGCCCAACGCCACCCACGCGCTGGCCCTACGCGCTCGCCGCGGCCTGCGAGCCACGTACGCCGAGCTACCTGACGCCGCTTGAACTGTCCAAAGAGGACTAGTGCCGCCCTCGGACCGCCGGGAAGGAGATCGAGTGTCCCGACGGAAGTCGACCTGGCATCGAACCAACGCCTCCGAGCAGACCCAAGTCATCCCGGTACTGCCCTCCTTCGATCCCCAGCGGCCCCTTCACTTATGGATCGAAGCCCAGCTCCCGACCGCCCCGCTGCCACCAGCGATCCAGTGGCCGCACCGCGACCTCGACCTTTCTCCGCACTGAACGCCCGCCCCCAACCCGAGGAGGAGCTACCGATGCCCGCGGGACGCCACTCATACGTCACGACTCGACGCACTTCAACCAGTTCGAAGCCTGGCCATGTCAGTTACCTCGGCTTCCTCCTCTTGCTCGTCGGTGGCGGCGTCATCATCGGCAGCGCATTCGTCATCGCCTACCTCGGGGCGAGGCTCTACTTCGGACTTCCGCTCATGTTCTAGGCCTCACGCCGCCCGGTCTCGTCTTTTAGTCCTGGTACAGCCCACATCACTCGCGACGCAGAGAAGGGAAGATCAGGTGCCCGTTCCTGAACGCCGGCCGCGTGCCGCAGGGTCATCGCTCGGTTCGAACTGGCCGACGATCGGTCGCCAGATCGCCGCCCGCCACTACGAGGTAAGCCACCAGGTCGCGGACCCGGACTGGACGAAGAACTTCTCCCTGTTCGGCGATTTCCTGCCGTGGACACCTCGAGACGGACGGCGCCCTCACCAGGTGTGGGAAGCCATCGAGCGACGCGCGCGAGGCGTACCGATCCACGCGATCGCCGCTCGCCTAGGACGGTCCCAGAGCACAATCGTCCGTTGGCTGCAGCAGCGAGGCCGGTCCTGATGAACCTCGGCGCGAACAGCGACGATGCGTCTGGACCGCGAGTGTGCACCTACGCCTTGATCGGTCGCTACGAGCAGATCCTGCTCATAGCGACCGCCGACGGAAGCCACGTCCTCCCCGGAGGCCCAGTCAATAGTGGCGAACCGATCGAGCAGGCGCTCCAGCGCATGCTGCGCGATCAGCTTGGGACAACCTTGGCCAGCATTGAGTTCTGCTCGGTGATAGAACACGAGGTCGGCAGGGGCGTCTGGCTCGGTTCGACATCGGAAGTGGCTTTCCTGTTCGACGTCACACTTCCTGACGTCAGCAGCATCTCTGACCGCTTTTCCTGTATGCACTGGTGGGCAAACGAGTCAGATCTCGGCCTATTGCAACCGGCTGCGATCAGAAACGCGATTCTGACCGGCAATCTTTCGTCGAATGTTCCATGGTGGGCATGGTCACCCTGACATCAAGTAGACACACCACACATAGGACAATCCCTGAATTACTGAGGAAATTGTGACACCGAACCAAGACAGGCTCCCGTCCACGGCAAAACGAAGGGAACTTGGCACCGAGCTTCGACGAATCCGAAAGCGTGCAGGATACACCGGAGGCGAGCTTGGCCTTCAGCTTAATTGGAACGCATCCACCATTTCACGCCTGGAGAAAGGTTTAAGCAAGGTTGAGGACGGACGAGTCGCACTCTACCTCGCAAGAGCTGGCGCCTCCCCCGCCGAACTAGACGACTTGGTCACTCTGGACCGGCGACCGGACGACGGCTACCAGGTCCGTCCCCACCCCGCAGGCTGTCCCGACAGCCTTCCCATCATCACCATGCTCGACACGGAAAGCACAGCGATCACCACCTACGATCCCGTGGAAGTCCCCCGCCATCTACAGGTTGAAACCTACATCCGGAATTCGCGCGGATACGACCACTGCCACGATCTCGACACGATTCTGCGAACGCGGCTGCACAGTCAGCAATCTTCTTTCCGGCACCCCCGGTCCTTCACGTTCTATATTCCCGAAACTGCACTCGGAGAGCAGATCAGGTGCCCCACGGTCGCGCACGCGCAACTGTCACACCTGCTGACCGCGTCGTCACTACCCCACTGCCGCGTCCACCTCGTGCCCACAGGTGCGGGTTTGGCCGACATCCGCACCGCGTTCACCCTTTACCAGCACGACGACCATCGCCCCGTGATCCAATGCCAACTTCCCTCGATCAGCCTCTTTCTCGAGAACGACCACGACATCGCCTTTTTCGAAAGCTATCTAGAGCGCATCACGCGCCTGGCCCTCAGCCGCCAAGAAACCCGCGACTGGCTCACCGGACGCTTGGCCAAGCTCGAAGCCACACCTGGATGACCACCGCTCACGCAACCCGAGCTAGCACCACCGGAAGGTATGGAGTTTCGCTGATGAACGCTCGCAGCATCGCCGCAGACGACGTGGCAACATCGTGCTACTTCCGCACCACGGTCGAGCAGCCATTCCGGAAGGCGCTCGTACAGATCAACGAGGATTGCAATCTTCGCTGCGCGCACTGTTTCGTGTCGGCGACGCGCGTCGGCACGCAGATGCCACTGGACGAGGTGATCGAGAAGGTGATTCCGCGCCTAGCTGAAGCCCGGGTCAAACGGGTTACCCTGACCGGTGGGGAGCCGACGATCCACCCTGACTTCCTGGCCATCGTGCGTGCGTTCCGCACGGCCGGGATGGATGTCGGAATCTGCACCAACGCAACCACCCTGGACGCGGTCCAGATCGCGACGCTCGCCGAACTGGCCGTGCACTGCAACGTTTCCCTCGACGGCTTCGCCGCCGATTCCCACGGCAAGTTCCGGGGCGATCGCGGCAGCTTCGCCACCACCGTGGACACTGTCGAAAGGCTCGGCAAGGCCGGGATCCTGCAGGGCCTCTTGTGCACGCCGAACACGTTGGCAGAGAACGATGAATACGCGAAGCTGTGCGCGTTCGCCCGCGCGAACGGCGCGCGCTACGTACTGCTGAACCCGTTGGGCAGTATGGGCCGCGGGGTCAAGTCTCGGGCAAAGCTGGCGAAGACGAGTCTGCACATGCGGGAGATCTTCGAGCTGACCGCGCCCTTCGACGGTCCGGAGCTGGACGTCGCGCACATCCGCTTCCCGAACGTCGAGCGCCGCCCGCTGGCCGGTTGTGAGGCCGGCACGATCATCTACGTGTTCACCCCCGGCGAAGTCACCGTGTGCCCGTACCTGGTGTTCGCCGCCCGTACCCCTCAATCCCGACACACCGATACAGAGTTCATCGTCGGCAACATCTTCGCCGACCCTGACATCGCCACCCGCCTGGACGACTACCGCTTCCACGACCGCTATCAGGTCGGCGCCAATCCCACCTGCACAGCGTGCGCAGTGAACTCCTCCTGCGGCAAAGGGTGCCCCGCCGCGGTCGTTGCCGACGGTGGCCGGATCGGCGACGTGGACAACGAGCAATGTCCAGTCGTCGATGGAGCACACGACGAGGGACGGCGGCTGCTTCCGCTGATGCCGGCATGACCCGCCGGTTCGCTGATCCTCAACGCCTGCCCGGCACGCTGATCACCCTCGATGGCCCCGGCGGCGTGGGCAAATCCACGACCGCGGACCTGGTCGGCGAGACGCTGGCCGCGGCCGGGTTGCCCGTTCACGCAACGGCACAACCCTCACGTGCGCCGCTGGGCGAACTGGCCCGGCACGGCACCGACGCCTACCGGGACATGGCCTTGGCGTGCCTCTGCGCCGCCGACCGGCATCACCAGCTCGACACCGAGATCCTGCCGGCGCTCGATGACGGGCAGGTCGTGGTGTCCGATCGCTACGTCGCCTCGTCTCTCGTTCTACAAGGCCTCGACGGCCTGCCTGCCGAGGTGGTGTGGCAGCTCAACCACGGCGTCTACCAGCCCGACCTGTCGATCATCCTGACCGGTGATCCACAGGTCATCGACTCTCGCCTCCGAGCCCGTGGCGGACACAGCCGCTTCGAACGCGCCGCGGACAACAGCGCCCACGAGACCGATCTGTACATCCACGCCGTCGCCAGCCTGCAGGCCAGAGGCTGGCCGGTGACCACGGTGGACGCCACCATCGGGTCACCCGGGACAATCGCCTCTACTGTCGTGTCCCTCATCCAGCAGGTTCTAAGCGAGAAGAGCCCGGCATGCCTCTGAGTCTGATCACCGTCAACGTCGGTGCCCCGTCTCTCGACCGCGCGCGGCGCCAGCTCCGCTGGCTCGCCGAGCGCTCCGAAGATGTGCTGGTCCTGACCGAAACCAAAGCCACCGCAGGCAGCCAGTTAATCGCCGAAGCATTCACCGCAGCCAGCTTCGCTGTGACCTTTCCCGAGCACGCCCCTGGCGAACTCGGCGTCATGATCATCAGCAAGCTCGCCGTCACACCCGACCCGCTCAGCACCGCCATGGACTACTTGCCGGCCCGTGCCGCTGGGGTCGTCGTTGAGACTACTGACGGACCGCTCCGCGTCGCCGGCGCCTACGTGCCGTCCCGCGACTCCAGTGCAGACAAGACCGAACGCAAGGTGACCTGGTTACAACGCTTCCAAGACGCCCTCGACCACACGGCGAACGACACTCCGCTGCTGCTACTCGGCGACCTCAACGTTCTCGAGCCCACCCACACACCAACCCACCGCGGCCAGTTCGCCCCCTTCGAGTACGCCTTCTACACCGGCCTGACCGACCGGCACCACCTCATCGACCTCTTCCGGCACATGCACCCCGACCAGGTCGAACACAGCTGGGCCCGCCGACCGGAACTGGGCTACCGCTACGACCACGCCCACGGCTCTCTCACCCTCGCCGAACGACTCGTCGCCTGCGACTACGTCCACGAAACCCGGAAGATCGGTCAGGACGGCACCCGGCTGACCGACCACTCCGGACTCGCCGTGCAACTGACGCTGGACCCGACCAGCACGCTGCTAACGTCGGACCCCGCCGCGGCGTCCACATCAGCTGAGCCGGAGCCCACGCTGTTCTGAATCAGGCTCCGCTCTCGTCGGCCGCCGGGACCCATTGCCGCCCGCCGACCACGAGGGACCACCGCAGGATGACCAGCACCACCACGCCCCGAATCGGCGCCCGCGTCCTCCTGCTCGACCCTGCCGACCGCGTGCTGCTCATCCACGCCCTCGACCCCGCCGACCCCGACCACCACTGGTGGGAACTACCCGGTGGCGGACTCGACGACGGTGAAACCCTCCACGACGCGGCTCGCCGCGAGGTCGCCGAAGAGACCGGCCTCACCCTCACCGCCATCGGTCGCAAATTGTGGACCCGCGAATCCCGCTTCCGTTACAAGAACCGCGACCACCACCGCATCGACCACGTCTTCCTCGCCCGCACCACGACCACCACACCCGAGGTCGCGCTTAGACCCACCGAGAACGAGAAAGCCGGGTTGATCGAGCGACGCTGGTGGACGATGGACGACCTTGAGGACTGCAACGACAAACTTCTCCCCGCCGAGATGCCCGACCTACTGAAGGCCGTGCTTGCCGGAGAGTTCAACGACACGCCCCTCGTGATCGCTGGCTGACCAGACGCTTCACCACCATTGCGCCCACCGGAACTGCGCTGGCACGACCTTCTGTTCGACCTGATGCGAGCAGGGATACGGACTCGTCGGACCAACGGCTCCAATACGCGCCCAGAACGCGACCGCGACCGGATCCTCACCTATCGGCAGCATCGTCCATTCGAAGCGAGCCGCCCGGGCGACCGCGGCGGCCACCAGCACGCTCCCGACGCCGCGGCGACGGTGCTTCTCCTCGACCTCGACATTCACGAGGATCGCGCGCCGGTCGATGCCACACAGGGAAAAGCGGACCTCACCGAAGATCGTGTGCCCCATGCGCAGCTGGACAGCACCGATCCCTGCAGCCGTCGACGGCGGGAGCAGCACGAGCTGCAGTCCGTGTTCGTCGACCTGGTCTTCGGTGATCTGCCGTGCCGGGGCGGGGTCGATCAACGCCCACACCCCGTCACGCCCCGGCAGGGCATAGCAGGCCTCACATAGCCATTCCGGCGCCAGGTAGTCCTGCGACCAGCTCTGCCGAACCCGCGCCACCGCGAGATCATGACCCCACGGACATCGTTTCGGCGCCCCAGAACCTGGTCGGATCGGTACTTCTAGAGTCGTCCACTATTACTTGACGAGGTCGCCGCCGCTGCGCTGGAACGCGGGTGGGTCGCGGCTAAGACCGACCCGGGGCGGCGCGCCGGCGAGGATATCGCCGGGCGGCAGCGCGATGCCCGCCGACAAAGTCGCGATCATAACCGGCCGCTTCGACAACCTGGTCCAATTCGACGTCGCCGACCTCCCGACTCCGGCACCCATGCCGTGCGCGCACCGCGAGGCCGCGCCGTCATTCCCGTGTGCCGCCGTGGCACCTGCGGGCGGGTGCGGCTATGAGTCCGCAGGCGACGTGCTGAGAGGTGGCACGTGGGTACTGGACCAGGGCACCAACCGGGTCCACTCGCCAAGAATCGCGGCGAAGCCCTCGTCGTCGCCGGGGTCGAGGAGAACGGGATCTTCGATTTGGTGGCCGAAAGGGCTGGAACGGCTGATCATCATCGGCGCGTCGGCGCGTTCGTCGTGTGCGCCGGCGTGCCCGGAGGGAGCAGTCACGTAGAAGACGTCGTTGTCACTGACGGCTGCGCTGCGGGGGAGAACGAGGTGAGCGCACACTATGTGGTCCAGTTCAGCTGCTGCGCGGCCGCCGAACGCCTTGCACGCCGCCACGAGCTGCTCGATTCTGGTCAGCCGGTTCCGTGCGGCCCACCGCCGGACCAAGGGGAGTTCGGTGCCCCACGAGCGCACGATCCATCCCGAACCTCCTTCGGGTAGCGGCCCGACTTGCCCGTAGTGCAGGGCCCGCGTGACCTCGAGGGTCTGCCAAGCGCGGGAGTTGTCCGTAGCCGGGTCCTGACCGGCGGGCAGGACTTTCATTGCTTCGGCGCGTCCGGCGGCGTCGGCGGCCAGCTCATCGGCGACGGTGAGACGCTGCGCCCTCGACATGCGGGCGAGCGTGTCAGTCAGACTGGGGCACAGCGTGTCGACGACGTCGAAGAAGCTGAGTTCGTCGCCGTGGCGGTAGCCGTCGGCGGAGAGATCGATCTTGGGGATAACCGAGTCGGGACCACGGAGGTGGTCGATGAGCGTGGAGATGCCGGTTTCGATGACCGGGTAGGTGTCGAGCCAGGGTGCTGAGTCCCAGGCACCTTCGGACACGTGGGTGAGGTAGACAGCGAGATCTGCGGCAAGATCGCCGTTGTCGAGAGTGGTGACTTTGACGGTGTGGTCGCAGTACACGCCGGGCCAGGTGGCGAGCACGGTGTAACGGGGACCGGACGGTAGAACACTGTAGCTGGTCAAGGGCTCTCCTGAGCGTACGGAGCACCGGCATGCACACGCGATACGACGCGGCACAAACCGGAGAGCAAAGGGAAAGGGGGCCGGGAGCCCAGCGGCACGACCGCCGAGCCAGTCCGTCGCCATCAGCCTACCCCAACCCCCGACACCGCCGGGACTGCGCGCGAGCGGCCGCGCACGGCTCCCTCGATCTCAGTCGCCCCGGGCTGAGGCAGCATCGTCGGCAGAGGCAAGTTTGGGACGAAAGGGCTCGCCGTTCACCGTCGCTCCCTCGAACGTAGCTGGACGGATGAAAGTCACCCCTGGGAGCCACGGCACGCGGCTGAAGGACACAACGCTAAAAGCGACGTCGCGTTTAAAGGTCGCCCGATGAAACCTGGCGCTGTCATGGAAGGCCGCCGCATCGAACCTGGCGTTCCCGGAGAACACCGCCTCGTGGAATGCGACTTCGCCACAGAAGGTCGTTGCTTCGAACGCGGCGTTTCCGGAGAAGACCGCTCCCTGGAAGCCGGCATCTCCCGTGAACGTCGTCCCGTGGAACCAGGCGTTGGAAGTGAAGGAGGCGTGTTGGAACTGGCTGCTTCCAATACGAGCATTGCTCAAGGTGAAGTTGATAAGTAGAGCGCCGGCGAGGTCGAGGTTAAGCGGCCCCCAGTAGGCGGCACTCCGTTTGGGGGTGAGGTGGTCGCGCAGGAGCCGTTGGGCGGTGAGGCGGACTTCGCGTTCCTGGGCGCGCTCGCGGTAGGTCTCACGTTGCTCGAGGCTGGCGCCGTCTCTGCGATCGTGGGGATCCGGTAGGTCATAGGGCATGCGCAGGTAGGCGCAGAGGACGTTGACGATGGTCTGACGCTGAGTCTCGTTGTTCTGAGCAAGGCGTTCGAGGGCGTACAGGCCGCCGAGCCGGACCGGGGCTTTGTCTGCGCCGAGCTGTTCCACGGCTTTGAGATAAAGCTCAGTGATCCGGCGCTCGACCGCATCGGCGCGTGCGTCATCTGCGACACGTTCCTGGTGCGCCTGGGTGGCGCCAGCGACGTCTTGCTGGTGAGCTAGGGCGCGTTCGCGGTTGTCGAGGTCAGCCTCAGTGGAGTGCTGGCGACGCCAGGCGAGGTAGAGCGCGACCACGCCGCCACTGCCGACACCGATGCTGAGTCCGATCTTCAGCGCGTCGAGGCGTGCCTTCACCAAATCGACACCGGTGAGCCCGGCGGTGGCCGGCCACCACAGCACGGTAACCGCGCCCGCGGTGAGGACTGCGATCAGGGTCGCGGTCCACCACATCGCGGCCCGGGTTAGTTCGGGCAGCGGTCCTACCGAGGACGGTGTCGTGGAGGCGCTCGCAGTGGTCGGCCGCGCATCGTCGGTCATGGCCTTATTCTTGCGGAAACTAGCGAAACAGTTGCGGAACTACCAGATCACCCCGCAGCGTTCAGCCGGCGCCCACCGCCGCTACTCCCGGCACCAGCTTCGCCTGGCCGCCCGGGTGCGGGAACTGGTCGATCAGGGCACCGCCATCGAGGCCGCCTGCCGCATCGTCACCCTCGAAGACCAACTACAAGAGGCCAACCGCATCAACGCCGAACTCCGCGCCGACGACTGATGCTGCCAGTTCCGCCGGCTCGGCACGCGGACTCCGGCGTCACCGTCCGCCGCCCTGCCGGGCCGCAGCCGAGGACAGTCCGAGTCAGGAAGCCGGACTGTGCCCGGCTGGGCTGACGCTTGCCGAGGCGATGTCGGTGGTGCCGTCGGCGCTCGGGTTCGGGCCGAACCAGTCAAGGCAGACGACCATGGCGTCGTCGGCGGCCATGCCACCGTCGCGTCGGCCGTGCAGTTCGGCGAGGACGGCGCCCGGGACGTGCGCGGCGGGAAGGTCTGCGGTCGCGACGACGGCTTGGGCGAGGTCGCGGTCGCCGTAGGGTTCACCGTGCGGGCCGGCGACGTCGTAGACGCCGTCGCTGACGAAAACGAAACGATCGCCGGGCAATGCCTGCAGGCGTTCGATCGCGTAGGTCGTGTCTTCGAAGGTGCCGAGCGGGAGTTGCTCGTCGAAGTGGACGCGTTCGGCTTTGCTGTCACGCAGGCGCCACAGCCGGGGCGACCCCGCGTCGACGGCGTCGATCTCGCCGGTCGCGAGGTCGAATTCCAGCAGCAGCGTCGCGACGTGTTCCTGACCGTGGTGCTGGGCGTAAATGGCCTGGTCGGCGAGTTCGGCCTGGGCGTCCAGCCCGATCCCGGCCCGGCGGGCGTTGCGCAGGGCGTTGACGGCGAGATTGGTCAGCAGCGCGGCACTGCTCCCCTCCCCCATGCCGTTGACCAGGGTGACCGCCAGCTTGTGCGCGGACGCCGACCAGTCGAAGCAGTCGCCGTAGATGGCGTAGGCGGGTTCCAGCTGGCCGCCCAGCGCGAACTCAGGCCGGGTACACGCGCGGCCGGGCAGCAGCTGCCACTGCATCTCCGCGGCGAGCGTGAGCCTCGACGACCGCCGGGCCTGCACGTAGAGATCCGTGTCGCGATCGGCGACGAAGACCTCGTGCCCCAGCGCCTCGGCGAACCGGCCGAGCTCGGCCCACACCGGTGGCTCCGGCTCGTCGGACAGGCCGACGAGGAGGACACCGAGCCGGTCGCCGCGCACGGTGACCGGCAGGTACACCCGGACCTCGTCTTCGGTGTGCTCGAAGGTGGCCCGCTGGGTGGCGAAGGCTTCTCCGGCGACCGTTCCCGCCACGGGCATCGGCTCGGCGGTGTAGGGCAGGACCGTCACGCGGCGCAGTTCGGTGAGGCTGTAGTCGGCCATCAGCAGTTCGACCGCGTGTGCTCCGAAATGCTCGCGCAACGCCGAACGCAGCCCGTCCAGCAGAGCATGGGGCTGGACGCCCCGCAGGACACGTTCGACTGCCAAGGATCTGTCCACCGCGATGCCTCTCCGCTCGCCCGGCGCCACGTCGGCACCAGGAAATGAAGTCCGCACCACCCCGTCGGGCCGGTCTTGAGGACGTGCCGCGGTGAGCTGAGCTGACAGCCCAGCATAAGGATGCGAGAGTAGCGCTGTGAACCGGTCCACCGAGCCGCCCGACGCCCCGACTGTGGCGGCGGCCGTGACCGAGACCGCCGAACTCCTCGAGATCCTGTTCGAACGCGCCCGCGAGGCGTCGCCTCGTCCGCTCTCGACGTCCCAGGTCCGCGCCGTCGTCGCGCTCGACCATCACGACGGCTTGAACCTGCGCGCCCTCGCCGACCTCCTCGGCTCGACGCCTCCGCTGGTGAGCCGGCTCTGCGACCGGCTCGAAGCCGTCGGTTTCGTCGAACGACTGCCGAGCAGCCGCAGCCGTCGCGAGCTCACCCTGCGGCTCAGCGACCGCGGCCGGGCCTATCTGCAGGATCTTCGTGCCCGGCGACGGGAAAGCCTGCAGGCGGCCCTGGTGAAGCTGTCCCCGGAGGCCAGGTCGGCGCTCGCCCTCGGCCTGCGCGAGTTCCGGGAGGTGGCCGGGCACGAGATGCCGGGCTGATCCGCCGGTTCCGTTCCCGTAGGGTTACTGTTGTCATATGACAACAGTTGCGGCTCGCTGTGGTGCCGCGACGCGGACGAGCCAGGAGGACTCGGTGCGCGGGACGGAGGAAGTCGGTATCCGCGAGCTGCTGTCGCGGATCTTCGGTGCCGATCAGGACGAACTGGTCGACGAGTGGGTCGGCCGGCAGTTGGCCGAGCCATCCGCCCGGCTGGGCGAAGACGGGCTACGACGTGAGGCCGGCGAACTGGTGGGCGCGCTGCGTGAGGCGCTCGGAACCGACCTGCCGCCGTCCCAGGTGATCGAACGTGATGAGGCGGTCCGCTCGGCTCTGCGCGGACTGTCCGAACGCCGGGCCCGCGCGGGTGCCACGCCATCGGCCACGGCGATGGCGATCGCCGCCCTGAAACTCAGCACCCTGGCCGCGGTCGAACGCCACACCGACGACCCGGCGGTCCGCTACCAGGCTTCTTTACTGGTCAACCAGCTCCTCGACGCCGCGGGAGTCTTCACCTTCTCGGTGTACGTCGAGGGGCGCGAGGAGATCATCCGCCGCCAGCACCAGCAGATGCTCGAACTGTCGACACCGGTGGTGCGGCTGTGGCGGCAGGTCCTCGCGGTTCCGCTGATCGGCACCCTGGACAGTGCCCGCACCCAGATCGTGATGAGCAGCCTGCTGGAGGCGATCCAGGCCCACGAAGCCCGCGTGGCGATCATCGACATCACGGGCGTGTCCACTGTGGACACCGCGGTGGCGCAGCACCTTTTGCAGACCGTCAGCGCGGTCCGGCTGATGGGCGCGGAATGCCTGATCAGCGGCGTGCGGCCGTCGATCGCGCAGACCATCACGCAACTCGGCATCGACCTGTCCCATATCGTCACCCGCGGTTCGCTGGCCGACGCGCTGGCCACCGCGATGGACCTGCTCGGTGACCGCACCGGCGCGGTAACGCGGTGAGCGCGGGACTGCCCATCCTGCGGCTCGGCGACATCCTGATCAGCGGTCTGCTCAGCGATCTCGACGACACGACCGCGCTGCGGTTCACCGACGAGCTCACCACCAGGATCGCCGACGAGGGGATCCGCGGGGTCATCCTCGACATCTCCCGGCTGGAGATCATCGACTCCTTCGTCGCCCGCGTGCTCATGCAACTCGCCGCGACCGGCAGGCTGCTCGGGGCACGGATGGTCGTAGCCGGGATGCGCCCGGCCGTCGCGATCACCCTGTCCGAACTCGGTCTGCGGCTCACCGGCGTCCAGACCGCGCTCGACGCCGAACAGGCCATGGAACTACTGGGGTGGCGCCGTCCCGAAGAAGCGCCACATGCTTCCTGACGAGCTGACCGACCCGGAACGGGACATCCCCCGACGCGAACATCCCGTTCGCGCCGAAGAGGACCTGCTCGCCGCCCGCCACGCGGTACGCGCCACGGCGGTCTCCGCGGGCTTCTCCCTCGTCGACCAGACCAAGATCGTGACCGCGGCCAGTGAACTGGTCCGCAACGCCTACATCCACGGCGGCGGCGGCACGATGACGATCGCTGTCGTCCGGGACGACCGGGGCCGGGTAGGCCTCGGCCTCTCGGTCCGCGACGAAGGACCGGGTATCGCGGATGTCGAACAGGCCATGGTCGACGGCTTCAGCACCGGCGCCGGTCTCGGTCACGGCCTCGGCGGGACCAAGCGGCTGGTCGACGAGTTCACCATCGACACCGGCCCCGGCCGGGGAACGACGGTCGCGATCGTGCGGTGGAAACCGTGACCGCCGCCATCGCCGGTCTCACGACGCAGATCCGCATCGACCACACGAGCGCGGTCTACACCGCGGCACGCGCGGCCCGTGAAGTCTCGGCCGCAGCAGGCCTGGCGGAGGTCCTCGCCGAGCGCGCCGCCGTCGTCGCCTCCGAACTGGCCAGCAACATCGACAAGCACGCCAGCGACGGGTCCCTGTTCGTGCAGCCTTCCCTCGCCGGCCCCGGTGTCGACGTCTACGCGGCCGACGCCGGTCCCGGCATGGCGGACCTGGAGCACTGGCGCGTCGACGGCAACACCACGACACACACGCTCGGCACCGGGCTCGGCGCCGTCGGAAGACTCGCCACCGAGTTCCGGATCCGATCGACGGCCGGGCGCGGAACCACCGCGGCCGCACGGATCCTCGCGCCCGGCACGGCTCCCGCCGCGGTCGCGCACATCCGATTGGCACGCGAAGGCGAAGAACGGTGCGGTGACGCGATGGCCCTGTCGGCCGCGCCCGGCGTCCGCACGATCGTCGTCGTGGACGGCCTTGGCCACGGCCCCGGCGCCGCGGACGCGGCAGACCTCGCGATCGCCGCCTTCCGGCGCAGCCCCGGCCGCCCGCTCCCGGAACACCTGACCGCCGTCCATCAGGCGCTGCGGCACACCCGCGGCGCGGCGGTAGCGCTCGCGCGGATCTGGGACGACCGGCTCGAATTCTGCGGTGTCGGAAATGTCAGCGGGCTGGTGCTCACGGCCGGACGGACACAGCCGCTGCTCAGCATGCCCGGCATCGTCGGGTTCGCCCTGCCCGCGACACATCTGCGGGTGGTCCCCCTGACCGAACACCACCTCGTCGTGCTGCACACCGACGGAATCGGCACCGGCTGGCGCGGCCCCGCCGCTCTCGACCTGCTCCCGGTACCCGCCCTGCTCGCCGCGGATCTGGCCGATCGCCACCGCGACCCTCACGACGACGCCGCACTGATCGCACTGGGCCCGGAGGGGTGAGCACACCATGACGAACGCCGAAATCATCCTGTTGCGCCGACGGCTACGGGAGGCCTGTGTGGCTTCGGGCGTCGCGACCGACCGCCGAGCGCGGCTCGTGCTCGCGGCCACCCTGCTCGCCGAACCGGCGTCGCGGGCGGGCGGAACACCGGCACTGTCGACGTCCACAGTGGACGGAACACTCGCCGTTACCCTGGTGCTGCCTACGCCGGTGGATCAGCTGCGGCGCAACGAACTTCCCCTGCTGCCCGACGCCGGAGACGGCTCCGCACTGACGTGGTACCTCCCTGCCGGCGACGACGTGTCACTCATGGCCGCGGACGAGGAAGCGGCCACTCGCGAGGAAATGCTGGAACTCATCGCCCGCGCCGACACCCTCACCAGGGAGCAGCGCGAACTCAAACACGAACTCGCCGAGACCAACAGTGGCGTACTGGCCATGTACGTCGAGCTCGAGGAACGGGACGAGCAACTCCGGCAAGCCCACGCGGTGATCTTCCGCGAACTCGAGGACGCCTTGCGTCCCCCGCCACCGCGGGTCGCCGGGCTCGACCTGGCCGTGTACTACGCACCCAGCGAACCCGATTCCCCCACCGGTGGCGATCTCTACGACTGGTTCGTCCTCCCCGATGGAAGCGTGCACATCACCCTCGTCGACGCCGTCGGCCACGGCGTCACCTCGACGCGGCATGCCCTGACCGTCACCCACGCGATCCGCACCCTCGCCCTGGAAGGCCACCCGTTCCAGGACTTGATCAGACGGGCCGCCCACGCGCTGGCCACGATCGAACCCGGCCTCGTCGCGACCGTCTTGCTGGCCCGGCTCGACCCCGCCACCGGGGACGTCGTGCTGGCCAACGGCAGCCACCCACGACCGGTCCTCACCACCACCGCGGGCGACACCGAACTCCTCGTCCCACCGCTGGTCGGCAGAGGCGTCGGCTTCCCCGACCCCGGCAGCCACAGCGTGATCCAGCGCACCCTCGCCCCCGGCGACCTGCTCGTCCTCTACACCGACGGGCTCATCGAAAGCCGCAAAGACCACACCGAAGGCGAAACCCGGCTCCTGGACGCGGCACGCCGCAACACCGCCCTCCCCACCGACGCGATCCCCGCCGCGCTCGCTGCCCAACTGCACGACGTGGTCCTCCACACCGACGACACCGTCGTGCTCGCTATCCGGCGCGTTCCCTGACCGCGAACCCCCTCCGACGTTTGCCTTTGCCACTACCGGGTACTCCACCTTCATTGCGCGATCCATCCAATTGTCGTCTGAAGCCGAAGGCTGGTGGGACAGATGTCGACACAACCGGGGGTTTCTCCGCGCAATCACTGGGATTCCGATGAGGTGGCCTACAACCTGGACACCACCGCGAACCGGGAGGTGCGTGCCGGGGTCCGCCACTTGCTGGGGCGGTACAGCGGGCTGACCGTCGATGACGCGGTACTGGTGACCGACGAGCTGGTCAGCAACGCCAACCGGCACGGCGAGGAACCCCGGACCTGCCGCCTGCGGCTGAACAACGGCGGCAGGAGCCTGCTCATCGAGGTCGACGACTCCTCCTCGTTTCAGCCTCGGATCCGGCCGCCGCATGCGGGCGGCGGGCGGGGCCTGATCCTGATCGACCGGCTCGCCACGACCTGGGGTGTGCACAACCACGCCGACCACAAGACCGTCTGGGCGGAAATGACCCTGGACGGGAGCAGCGGCCACGCCCCGCACCTGAAGGCCACCCGGACCTGGGCAAGCCCGGAGTCAACCCCATGACCCGGCACTCCACCCGGGCCGGCGAGGCACGGCGTGCCCTCGCCGGCCCGATACGGTCGACAGCCACTAGCCCGCCACTCCCCGACAGCATGGAGATCCGCAGCCAGCGGCTGAACGATCATGCAGTGGTGACGGTGACCGGAGAGGTCGACACCGACACCGCACCGAAACTCCAGGCAGTGCTCCTGACCGCCCTCGACGCCGCCCACAGCCGGGCCTGCGTTCTCGATCTGACCCAAGTGGCCTTCCTCGACTCCGCCGGTCTCGCCGCCCTCGTCGCCGCCCACAGCCACGCGGAAGCACTCCGCTGGCCACTGCGCATCGTCGTGGACTCGAACAGCCCCGTCATCCGGCCGATCGAAATCACCGGACTCGACGTCGTACTTCGCCTCTACCACACCCTCGACGAAGCCTTCGATGCCGCGAACCGGCCGCCGAAGCACTGAAACACGGGCGTGCGGGCGCCCCGCGTACGCTGATTTCGTGAGCCCATCACGCACCAGCCATCTCCAGGTGATCCGGCTCCCCGATCAGCGAGGGCTCCAAGCGATCGGCGAGGTGGACCTGTGCACCAGGGAGATCTGGCGGTCCGGCCCTCGGTCCCGTGGCCGGCAACCGTGTGCCAGGGAGGCTGGATCTGTCCAGGTTGTCGTTCATCGACACTTACGGCACGGCCATGCTCATCGCCGCCGCCCAGCATCGGCCCGGCGCGGCGCCGCTCACCCTCACCCGCCCACCGAAGGTTCTGCTGAAAGTGCTTCCGCTGCTGTGCCCGACCGAAACGGCGAAGATCGTGATCGAACACCAGGGCACGCCATGACCACACAGGTCGATGCCCCCGGTGCTGAGCCGTTCGTCCACCCCGCCCTGTTCTACCGCGGCCCCGACGAGTACCTGGCCGGAACAGTCCCCTTCGTACGCGACGCGCTCGCCGCGGGAGAACCCGTGGCCATCGCCGTCCCGGCGGACAACCTCGCCCTGCTACGCGCCGAACTCGGCCCCGAAGCCGATCGCGTACAGCTGCTGGACATGCACACCGCCGGACGAAACCCCGGCCGGATCATCCCCGGCGTACTTCGCGCCTTCGCCGACGCCCATCCCGACGGGCCCGTCCGCATCATCGGCGAACCGATCTGGCCTGACCGCACCGACCACGAATACCCTGCCTGCGCCCAGCACGAAGCCTTGATCAACCTCGCCTTCACGGGCCGGGACCTCACCATCCTCTGCCCCTACGACACCGAAAACCTCTCCACGGCGGCGCTGGCCGACGCCGAAGCGACCCATCCGCTCCTCGTCGACGCCACCGGACGGCGGACCAGCACCGCCTACAACCCCCAGCGCGTCATCGACGGCTACAAACAGCCGCTGCCCGACCCCGCCGAAGCCACCGAACTCACCGTCGACGCCACCAACCTCGCCGAAGCCCGCTTCCTCGCACGTTCTCACGCCCTCGAAGCGGGGCTTTCCGAGGACCGCACCGCCGACGTGGAACTGGTCGTCACCGAACTGGCCACCAACAGCATCGACCACGGCGGCGGCGCCAGCCACCTACGGATCTGGCCCGCCGACGAACATCTCGTCTGCGAAGTCCGCGACAACGGCACCCTGACCGACCCTCTCGCCGGGAGGCACCCGGCCACACCCGGGCAGCTCCGCAACCGCGGACTACTCCTGGTCAACCACATGTCCGACCTCGTCCGACTCCACACCAGTCCCCAGGGCACCACCATGCGGACCTATTTCGCCCTGTGACCACGCGATCGGCATCAATCGCCGCGGGCTCGCGTCCCGGCGCCACCGAAGTGGAAGTCCGCCGGTTCGGCGCTGATCCGGCTCAGCGGATCCATTCTCGCGATCACGCAAGGTACGTCGCCAGTAGAGGGAATCGACCGCGCCTGGGGCCGCGTCGGCGGTCAGGTGTGGCAGGTCCTCGGGCCACAGTGTGGCCACCACCGTGATCGGGGCCCGGTTGTCGTCGGAGACCGTGGTGACCAGTCTTTCGGCCTGGTTCTCGGTCAGCTGCCGGAGATCGCCGAGCCAGATCACCGTGTGCGGCCCGATGTCGTCGAGTTCCGCCCATTTACCCGGCCGCCACAGCCGCCACTCGTGGCCGAGCTCGCGCACCGCCTCCCACGCCGACCGTGACTTGCCTGTCGATGACGCACCCACTAAGGCGACGACGCCACCTCGAGCAATCCGATCCGTCAAGCCGTCGTCGTGGGCGCGCGGAACGAACCGGGTCAGTGAGGGCAGGCCGGGGGTGTCGTGAGCAATTCCCCGGCGCACGCCGAGTAACACCGGATCGCACCGATGAACTGGCGTGCCGGGTCGGGCCTCACGAGCAGCCACACCCTGCATCACCTTCGAGCCCTGATACCCGCGCCACTTTCGCTCAGCGGCATGTGCAGCCCGCCAGACCTCTGGGCCAGGAATGTCGACACGTCCGTACCGCGCCGCCGCCTTGCGGATCGCCTCGATCACTTTGAGCATCTGGCCGACATCCTGGGGAAAGCCCTTCTTAAACAGCCACGTGTCGATCGTGGTCGGCGAGCAGCCAGCGATCCGGGCCAAGTCGCGCTTCGAAGGAGTGCCAAGTTTTGCATGGACGCGGCCGAGCGAAACCGCCATCTCGAAGAACTCACCCCTGTCCACCCGGTGAGCTACGACGCGACGACCATCGAGGTGTGGCACGCGCACACCCATGACACTGTCACTACCTTCGACCGAAGGGCCTTCCTTCCCGGAGATCCGCGCATCGAATGGTCACCCGACGGTCGGCTTTTCGTCAGTTCGAACCATGATTTCTGGGGAAGACAGCCAGACACCCTTGCCGTGTTGTCACCACGCGACCGGCGACTCGTGTGCAAGATTGAGCGAAGCCCCACCGAAACCGGACCATTGACCTGGTCGCCGGACAGCACACGCATCGCCGGCTCGAACAAGCCCTACTCGATCTCCGTCTGGTCGGCTGAGTCCGGAGAACAGGAACAGGAGTTCCCCACCGAGATTGAGGATCTCAGCGCCATCTGCTGGCCCGCCAACCCGCAGGTCATCGCCATCGCCGACGGCAACGCCAAGATTCACGTACATGATGCGCAAACAGGACACCGCCGGGCGGTCTGCATCGGCCACACGTCCCCGGTGAACCGACTCCGCTGGTCACCTGACGGCTCTCACCTAGCAAGTTCCAGCGGTGACAGGTACGTCCGGCTGTGGAACGGCCTGACCGGCGAAGCACTCGCGGTCCTCGACATACCCCACGACGTCCTCGACCTGCACTGGACACCGAACAGCCAGCACCTCGTCGCGACGACCGGACGCAACACCATCCACACGTGGACCTTGCCAAGCGATGTGCCGGCACTCATCGCTACCGCTGAACAGCACACCGACCACACACTCACGCCGATCGAGCGTGAGAGATTCGGTCTCGGCCCAGACGGTCAGGAGTAGCGATGCCCCCCAACATCCGGGGGCAGGCAGAATGACGGTGGAGCAGGAGAACTGGTCTCGGCGAGGCCGGCTCCGGAACCGGCGGATACGGCGGCGCGACGAGTCTCAGAGGTCGAGCGCCGGGTGGCGGCGCTATGATCAGCGCCGCCACCCAGCCGGGTACCCACCCAGCCCGAGGAAGTCTCGGGCGCGCGGATCATCGCATCCAGCACCGACAATCCCGCCACATTCACCACCGCCACACTCCGGCATACGTCATACACCGCCTATTTACCGCCGACACTGTGTACGGCATGTCGCTCAACGATGCAGGTCACGCGATGTTCGATGTGGACGGTCAAGAGGCGGGACTGCGCCGTTCGAGGGACGACGAGGGCTGCGGTGAGGAGCCGCCCGCAGGCCGGTCGCAGGGGAGGTGCGGGATGGTGCGCAGGCCACGACCGGACAGGGCCCGGGTCCGCCGAGAAGGCCCCTTGCCTGTGTCGACGGTGCCTCCGCGGTACCGGGACTGCACCCGTCAGGCCGCCCGTAAGGGCATTGCGGGCCGTCACGGGTCCGTTCGACGCTGTCCGACAGGAGTTCTTCCGGTGCAGCGGGGAGCGGCGAATGCACGAACGGGCGGAATCGGACCGGGACGCACCTGTCGCTGCTCCACAGCGAGTGGTGCCCGCCGCACGGCAGAGCCCGGAGACGGCGATCGTCGCGTTGCAGCGCACAGCGGGCAACTCGGCGGTGGTTGCCGCGCTGGCCACTGGCGGGCCGCTTTTCGTTCAGCGGGGCAAGAAGGAGAGGAAGGCAAAGCGGCAAGCGGCGAAGGAGCAGGAGACCGCCAAGTCGGACCGCCGCCGGAAGGGCAAGAGTAAAGCGGCCGAGAAGGTGCAGGAGGACGAGCGGGAGAAGGAACGGGAAGATGAGCGGGAGGACGAGCGTGTCGAGGCCAAGCCCTCTTCGGAAGACGCCAGGTACCACGCCGCCCTCAGCTACCTGGACAAGGAGCAGCGGGCCAGGCTGGCGGCGAATCCGCACGGCCGCGCACTGTTCATGTTGAAAGTCGACGAACTGATCGGCCTCGGCCAGGAAATACCCGTGAATATGCCCGAGGAGGAGGGCGCGCCCACCTCTGCCGACGTGGAGGAGGGCGAGTCCGACTCGGCCGAGAGGACACCGGAAGACCTCGACCGGGCCTACTACGAAGACGTGGTTCGCACCGCCTTCACAGGCGCCGCTTTCGGCTCGGGCTTCGACGAAGGCGGTGGCGCGCACAGCACCTGGGCGTTCAAGAGGACCACTTCGCAGCAGGCCGCTCTGCGGCTGGCCCCGGACTCACCGTGGGGGATGCAGACTTCGCTGCACCACAAGATCTCCCGCCACCAGCTGGGCAAACTCCACCAGCGGGCGCAGGACGACCAGGACGCCGGCCCGTTTCGCGATTACCTGGCGGGGCTCGCCGAGAGGATGAGGAAGCCCCCGGGCGTCGATCAGCGCAGGTTGTTGCAGAACATGCCGGGTAATTTGGAGATGGGGCCCCAGGCCGAACAGCGGAAGGACGACCCCGGTTCCGGTTTCGACGGCAACTACGCGAGCGGCAAGCTGACCCCGCGTTCGAGTCGGCTGGACCAGGTCGACGGGATGATCGACGAGCAGAAGATCGACTGGCGTCGAGTGGCAGCCCTGCTGGCCGAGGTAGAAGTCCTGCACGGCGGCGAGGACCTGAGCCCGCCCGACCCAGGCAAATGGGCGAAGAGCGGTTCGAAGTGGCACAAAAAGAACGACTGATGGCGAACAACTGGCGGCTTGAACCGGACTCGCCAGCAGCTCACCGAAGCCGGCGACCGATGCGCCGGAGTCTTGCGGGTCGAGGCGGCACTGGCGCCGCAGGACTCCCGCAAGCAAGCGGACGCCAACTTCTACCGCGCGATCTGGGCCCCGATCTCCGGGCCGGTGAAGCCCTCAGGGGTCGATCTCCGCCCCAGCTGGGACGGTGGCGGCGATGGCGAACAACGTCATGCGCCGCATCGAGACCTTCAAAGCCATCGCCTGCCTGGGACCACTGGGCCCACGGCCACGACGGCTGCGCCTGGGCAAAGATCACCGGAGGCATGCTCCTGGGCCTCGGATTGGGAAGGTAGGCCAACGAGTACTCGCCGCTGCTGTTGAGCTCTTTGCTGATATGACGCAGCGCAGGACATGCGGGCCGCCTGGCGGGCAATCGCGAAACTGACCAGCGGATTGGGGCCTAGTCAGGCCACCGCGACCTGTCGCAGGATGGCTGATGACGGAGCCGCCGCGTCCCGGGCGGGGCAGCGCCCTCCAGGCCGAGGGCATCCTGCTGGCCGAACCCGGCCGCGCCGAGCCGCTCTACCTCGCGGCCGATCCGTGTGATCACCGTGCCCAGCGGCACGTGTCGCAGGTTCGGGTGCACGTCCAGCTCACCGCGTCGGATCGTCCCCAGCACCTCCACAACGGCCTGGCTGAAGTACCCGTTATAGGCGGGATCGCGGGGTCCGGTCGCCGCGATCACCCAGGCGCGGGCGGGCTCGGCGGCGCCTTCCAACCGCCAGCCATGCCGGGTCGCCGAGCCCGAATAGCACAGATCCAGCAGGAACAGCGTCGGCGGACGATCCGGGAAATCCTCGACCCATGACAGCCAGTTCTCCACCCTCGTGTCCAGGTCATGGCCGCCGTCAGCGCCGATCGCATACAGACCGGACGGCAGTACCTCGCCGTGGCTGAGCAGGTGTACCACCAGCACGTCCCCCGGCCCGGCCGACGTGATCACCGATCGCAGCCGCTCGGCGAGCTCAGCGGACCCGACCACCGTAGCGAATGCCCGCCGCCGGCAGGAGCCGGCGAGCACCACTAACGAGGCGATGATCAGCAGTTGTGGCATGGTGTCCTTGGCCCCGGCGCACCCCTCCCCCTTGTCCCAGGCAAGGCGGACGACCAACTCACGCAACTCATCATCGACCCTTGGCCGTCCAGGCTGGTTGGGGTAGGTCCATTTCCGGGGAACCAGGCGGCGATGCCACGCCAGCAACGTGCCCGGCGTGACGATGCGGTGACGGCGCAGGTCACGGGCAATAGCCGCGCCAATGCTGACAAGACCGCACGATCTGGCCACGAGGGACGCGGTCGGCGGACCTGACGCCGCAGGATCGACACCTCGTGCCGGAGCACCAGTATCTCGACATCCTTGGCCCTAGCGGACCGAGCAAGTAAACCTACCAGCCGAACAACCTAACCATGATCAAATACATCAGTCGAAACAGCACAGCCGGAGAGCATCGCATAACCCTCACACGAACAAAACAGCAGGTTAGCGAACCACGGTCGAGTTATGGCACGGTACAGGCGATCGCGAAGAGCGCCACTCCACCCTCAACGAAATTCGGTGGCAACGGTGGCGAAGAGCCGAATTCCCGTTTCACACCGCGTTCCTGGTGTTGCTGGCGGTGGTCTTCGGGTGTCTGATCGGCGGTCTCACGTTCGCCGCCTCGTTCAACCTTCCCTCTGCGGTCATCGCGGGGCTCAGCACCGCGGGCGTTGTCCTGTACTTCAGCAACAAGATGATCGACCGCCAGCAGTGTCGAGAACCGAGATGCTCGGTGATCCGCCACTCGCCGTCGAGCAGCCTCGCTGACGCAAGATGACCCAAATGTCCGTGCAGGAGCACCTTTGCCTATTCGACGAGTCGGCCAGCGAGATCTTCGGCTCCCGACTGCAAGGTCGAGATCAAGCTGGTCCTCTACCTCAACGGCAGCAGGCCACCCGAGGACTGCGCCCTGGGGAGGGATCACCCCTAGCAACCCTGGTCCGCCAGATCAGACTGGAAATGAATCGATGGCGAGCCTACCCTCTCAGCAACGAAAGGGGCGCAATGTCCGCGAGAGTTCGCCACGTATGCACTTGGTCGGTCGCCGTCGGTTCTTCGCTGACCATCATCGCCTTGATTATCACAGCGATTTTCGATCTACAGGTGGGTGACAGCACATCTAGTGTGATCGCGGGCGTGGCTGCTGTCATCGGACTAGCGATCTCAATGATCACCTTAATCAGGGCTTCGGACCCGGTTCGGACACCCACAGCAACACCCGCTCAGGTTCGTTCAAAGGGCCGAGGCGCTATTGCAGCGGGTGGTAACATTCACGGGAACGCGATCGGCAAGAACGCCAAGGTAACGGGCACATCGAGTGCATCGGCTCCAGCCACCTCCCCGACCTCACCCCGGACCGATGTTGCCGCCGAAGGACTCAGAGCTTTGAGCGCGGGCGGCGACATCGTCGACAACGCGATTGGCGAAGACAGCGAACGATAAAGGGCGCAACGTTTCAGGATAGCCGCACGGACTCGCCAGCTTTCTGCTCGTGCTGCAAAAACCCGTGCCGGGAGTACGAGGCAAGCTGGACTAGGTCTACGACAGGTTCGCCAGGTGTGTGAGACCTGATGAGGTGTAGGAACTGCTGCATTCCGCCGTCGAACGCCCTAGGGACGACGTCGCCGTGATCCAGCAGAGAGACTCCAGGCTTCAAGCTGTAACTCTGACCGTTGAGTTCCAGTTGGTCTTCGGACTGCGTGAGGTGCAGCGCGCGTGAAGCCGTCATACCCCAGCCGTGGGGAACCACAAGTCGCGTTCCTCCCTCCAGCAGTCGCACTCTGTTCAGGCCGCCGTCAACTGGACGGAAGATGGTAATCGGCTGGCCGACCGAACTGAAAACGGGAACTTCCTCACCCGGCTCACACAGGTAGCAGCCAATAACTGCGGAGGTCGGTGTAGGCATGAAGTAGTGATGTTTGTGATACTCGTCGGTCATGCGAACCCGATCGTCGAGCAACATCGTGGCGATAAAACGGTGACGCACCACATTGAACTCCTGAAGCATCTGCGCCATCTGTGCGAAGAGTATTGCCCGGTCGCCGACGAGCAGGCGGATGCGCCGGTCGGCCCCGAAGACGCAGATCGAATTCTCATACCAGTTCCCGACTGTGGGACTCAATCCGTTGAACTGATCCTTGAATTCTTTCTCATTGCTGTGCAGCAGCAATGCGTAACGACCATCGGAGCCACGACGACAATTCAGGATAAAATGATTCCCTCGATGGAAATTCCACTGATAACTACTGTCAACCTCGATCCGCCGTCGCAATTTCTCGATAGCACGACCAGTAAAAGCGACACCCGGGTTGCGGTCCAGCCAAAATATCGACGACGTATCAATGTTCATTGTCGTATCAACAGGGACCACCGGCACGCAACATTTCCACTCTACGAAACATCCTGTGGCAAAACCACCCCCCAGGCGCAGTACATCGTAAGGAATTCCCAGGTCGGCAGCAGGTATAATCTGACACTCAGCAAGCGGATCTAGATTACGCAGCGCCGCCAAAAGTAATGACTGAGTTTTCTGCAAATAGGGAAGCAGAAGAGCCTGCGCAGGGTCATCCGCGATAATCTCCATAAGATCCGACACAACCCGCCCCCTGTCGCCTCGGTATAGATCGCCTACTATATCACGGCAGACTCTCCCACTCTAGGCACGAGTCGCCACGATCCCAATACACGGAAGGAGCAATGAACATCGTTGAAAGTAAGGTAATGTCACCCTATGCTGACTTGCGTCATCTTGGCAGGGGGCCGCGGCACACGAATGCATCCTCTCACCGAAAATCAACCTAAGATCTTGCTACCCATATCCGACGGGAAGTTCCTAGATTACCAGCTGGATTGGCTTCATCGACAGGGAGTCGCTCGGGTCGTATTCTGCCTCGGCTATCTCTCCCATCTCATAGTGACCTATTTGAGGACGTGCCCCTGGAGGGACGTCATGGACCTGCGGGTGTCAGATGAACAGAAGCAGGCGCTGGGAACCGCAGGCGCAGTACGGCTCGCGATCGAAGCCGGACTCCTCGGGGATTCCTTTCTCACTCTGTACGGCGACACGCTTCCAGACATGGATCTGCCATCTGCTGTCGATGCGTGGCAGGAGAGCGGTCTGCAGGGAATGCTCACGGTTTACCGCGTCATTTCTGGAGCGGAAAAACCAACTGCACTCATTGAAGATAACAAGGTGACCGAGTTCGCGCGCGGCGGGCACCGCGATAATCAGCAGCTGTCACACGCAGACTACGGCGTGTCGGGATTTCACCAGGAGACATTCCAGGAGCTGACTGTGGGCATGAGATCAGGATTTGCCGCGCTCCACCGAGAGCTAGCGCGAGCCAGACAACTCGCAGCCATCGAAATCGGCGAGCCACCGATCGAGATCGGTTCGCACGCTGGTTACCGGGCCGCGTTATTGTCCCTTACAGGTCGTCCATGTCGGCCTCCCTCAGCCTGAATACGTATACTCCGGCAGAACCCGCCGCGGCGAGCAGCCACGCCCGACCGTGAGATACCCACGAGAGACGTCTGAGTGGGGCTGCAACGCGAACGCCGGTGATCGCACTCCCATCACGTAACCTCCACAAACCGAGATATCCGTCCTCACCGCAGGTGGCGATCACCGAACCGAACGGCGCAATCGCACAACCGCTGACTCGCCCACGTCCGGAGTGAACGGTATAGATCCGCTCCTTACCGGCGACTTTCCAGACACACATCACACCGTCCGGCTCACCAGCTGCGACGACGTACTCGCCATCTGGCGAAAAGTCACACACCCAGAAGGCGACGTCTTCATCGGCGACGAGCTGCCCTACGGCTTCGAGCGAAGCCGTAGCCCAAAGGCGCACCGCGCCATCGTCTCCTGCGGTGGCCAGCAGATCCCCGTTTGGCGACAGCTGGCAACCGAGGGCTGAACCGGCGTGCGCGCCTCTTAGCTGCCTAAGCTCACCGGTTCGGGCCTCGTAAACTGCGGCAGCCCCACTTTCCGAAACGGACGCGTAGCTGTCGCCCTTACATGCGCACGCCCAGAGTCGGCCGCCTGGTTCGTTCAGTTCCCTGACTTTCCGGCCGAGACTGGACCAGTGGCGCACTTTCCCGTCCCCGCCGACCGACAGGTAACCGTGCCCAGTGTCCTGGACCCCGAAGACCCTTCCGTTGTGCGCCGGCCACGATCCGACAGTGGTACCGTCCGCTGCACGCATCAGGGCCATCGTTCCGTCGGCGTATCCAGCCAAAACGCCCTGCTGGTCGACCGTCGCCGAGCAGCACTCGGCAGGACTGACCTCTCCCGCGTAGCAGAATTGAAGCTTACCCGTGGTCGAGGACCACCTGCGCACGGTCGCGTCGCCGCCACAGGTGTAGATGAACGCGCCCGAGGGGTCGAAGGCGCAGCCACCAACCCAGTCTGAGTGTCCCACCAGCAGATGCTGTTCCTCACCGGTTCGCGCGTCCCACAGCCGTGCGGTGCGGTCCTCCCCCGCAGACACCAGGTACCGGCCGCACGCTGAGAAGGCGCACCATCTGACTCGCCCTTGGTGCCCCTCCAAGCGGTGAACCACCCGACCGGTCGACACGTCGATTACCGTGAGATGGCCGTCGTTTCCGGCAGCGGCCATTTGCGTCCCTTGGCGGTTGAACACGCAGCACCGAACACGGCTCGACTGAAGTGCCAGCGTCCGCACGGCGTTCGGCTCGTCGACCCCCCAAAACCGGAGGCAGCCATCCTCCCCGCAGCTCACCACGCACGAATCGTCCGGAGCGAACGTACAGCCCCACTCGTATCCGCTGTTGCTCACATAGCTCCGACGTATCTCACCTTCCCAGGGATCCCAGACGGTTACGCGGCCCAGAGTGTCGACGGAAGCGACTGCCGTGCCGTCGTGCGACCAGGAGGCACACAGGACTCGGCTCCTCCGGTCACCCATCGCCCGCACCAAGGAACCGTCCTCGACGCGCCACAAACGCACGGTGCCGTCCATCCCCGTAGATACCAGATGCCTCGAGTCAGGCGAAAAGCTGCAGGATCGTGCTCTGCGGCGGTGGCCGTGCAATGCACGCAGCGGGCGCACCGTGGCGGCGTCCCAGATGATGATTAGCCCGTCGTCGGATGCCGTGGCCAGGTGCACACCGTCTTCAGACACGGCGATGTCGCCGATTGGGCCGGTGTGCTCTGTGCGCTGGAGAAAGTTCCGGTCGGGCAGCGTCCAATGCGGCGTCAGCATTGGGAACGTCGCTGCTTGCAGTCTCCTTTCGACGAGCTCCTCAAGCTCGGGCTCGTCACATATGCGGCTGAGCAGCGTAGCCGTGAGCGCCTGCGGATCCTCGGGCACGAGAACCTGGAGGCTATCCACGAGAGACCGCTGCAGGACCTGCGCAACCTTTGCACTCGATGCCTCCAGGGCTGCCACAGCAGGGAGCGCAGATCCCAGCGCTTGAACCTGTAGTTCGATCCACCGGAGTTCGATGACGAGTGCCTCGTACTCAGACTCCAGTCCGGCGCCGAGAAGGTGGGCCAACAAGTGCTCGATGATGAACGAGGAGTCATTGCTCAACGTCCACCACGCCGTCATGGTTCGCTCCGTCGGCAACTCCCTACGCCAAGCCTCGACTAGCCTGCGGTTGACCCGCACCAGTCCGGAAGCCCCCAAGCACTCGCGGAGGTAGTTGCGCAACACGTCATGGAGCTTGAAGCACGGTTCTCGGTCCTGCCAGGACAGCTCGATCAGCCGTAGGTCTGCAACTTTGGTGATGAGGGCACCGGCTTCCGCCGAGGAGAGGCCGGCGGACTGCGTCCACAACCGCATGGCGATCGACGCCGGGACCACAGCATCATCCCGGAAGATACCGAGCTCCAGATATCGTTCCCGCTGCTTAGGCTCCAGCAGGGACAAGCTGGTCTCGACGGCACGCTCGAGGCTGCCCACTTGATCATGGGCTATCGAGCTCGTTCCCTCAGACTTGAGTATCCGGAGGGTCCACGAGGTGACCTCGTCGATGCGTCCACCGGCTTGGACGAAGATTCGCATCGTCGCGTTGATCAATCCAATGACGAGCGGCCATCCGGCGGCGAACTTCAATAGCGCAGCCGCATCGTCGGAATCCTGTGGACTCAGACCGGCCCAGAGCGCGTCAGCTGCCTCATGTGCCACCATAGGGCCAATTTCCATGGACTCGCCAGTAGGAACAACTGCACGGTTCCTCGTGGTGAACAGACGTGGTGAGCCTCTCGCGCCACGGAGAAAAGGGAGGGCTTGTTCTCGTTCCCAGACGTCGTCCACGACCAAGACAGATTGCCCCGCTTCAGCCAGCAACTCGCCAAGGACTGCACCCGCTATCAACGGGTCGGACGTGGCGGGCCGGTGTCCGCCCACTGCCTCGCAGACGTCGCCTATGTACTCCGCCAGGCTGGCGCCTGTACGTGATTGACCGAGTGTCAACCAGAGAATGCGCGATGAGACCCGCAGTCTGAGCCGGTCATCCTGGCACACCTGCGCGGCCAGCGTCGTCTTTCCCGACCCGGCTCCGCCTTCTAGGATGACAACGCGGCCAGGGCCGTCCGCGATCAGGAGGTCAACGACCTTCGCACAGACTTCAGTACGCGGTGTGGACCCCGTGGGCAGCGCGGGCGGAAGTGCACCGAAACCCACGGGTAGTTTGTCGGCGCCGGCCTTAAGAACGAAGTTGTCCACTCTGACTGCGACACTGCCCGCACCGATAGCGTTACCCGTGAGGTCTCCGCCAGCGCCGACACTGTCTCGACCCGATGCCCGCACTCCGCCTCGCGAGGGCAGCACAACGCTTCCGACCTCCTGGGCAGGTTCGTGCCCGCTATCACGAGATCTTTTGAACGGCTCACCGAACATCCCTCTCCACCACGAGCGCCTCATAGAAACCACGTCCCGTGTCCGTGACCGCTGTACCTCTCGAAAGCGTGGGACGCTCCCGTCCCGGCGTCACCAGCGAGCGCGCACCCGATCGCCATGCTCAGTCGATCCGTAGCTGGCCGATGGCGGACAAGACGGCCGGGCCGACTTCTCTCGCCGGCGCGTTGATCCAGTCATCGATCTGCTCCGGCAGGCGCGCACCAACAATGGCAGCATCGACAGATTTCTGGTGTAGGACCCAGGCAACAGCAAGCTCCGCGACCGAGCAACCCTCTTTCCCGGCCAAGGCAGCCATCTCGTCTACCCTGGTCAGCTTCGCTGTAAGCTCCTCGCCGCCGAACCTCGGCGACCGTGCCCGCCAGTCGTCCGCGGCCAGCCTGCTCTTGTCGAAGTGCCCGGAAAGCAGGCCAGACGCCAGGGGCGAGAAAGCTAGGACCCTGGTGCCATTGGCCCGGCATGCTTCCAGGAGGGGCTCATCCGCTGGACGGAAAAGGTTCAGCCCGACCTGGACCGTATCCACATGCCTCACCGCGGAACATGCCTGATATTGGTCCAGCGAGACATTGCAGAGTCCGATCCACCGGACCTTGCCCACCTCGGCCAAGCTGACAAGGGTCCCCCAAGACTCTTCCAGCGGTACTACCGACTTCGGATCAGGACGATGGACCTGATATCCGGAGACATAATCGACACCGAGCCGTCGAAGGCTGGCAACGCACTCCGCTTCGATACTTGCCGGTCGCAGGTCGGTTCGGACCCTTCCCGGCGCACCCGGATCCCACACGCGGCCGCACTTGGTGAAAACGGCGATGGGATCACTAGCCGAGCCTTTCCGGAGAGCCTGGCCCACGACCTCCTCGGAGTGCCCTAGGCCGTATGCCGGTGCAGTGTCGATCCAGCCGATCCCGGCTTCCCGCGCGGCGTGAATGGTTTCGACGGACTTATCGTCGTCGACTGGCCCCCACCCGAACTCGTATGGTCCACCCATTGCCCAAGCACCGAGGCCGATCCGGGTTACCTGGCTGTCGATGTCGCTCGCGTCCACTTCGCTCACATGTACTCCTCAATTTTCGGTCGAAACCGTGATACCGGACCAGCCCTCTTCCAGAGCACAAGGCTGTGGAGCGGTTGCGCAGCGCGAGAATAGCGAAGCATCGCGTCGACGCGCCAGGTGGTTCGCGCCGACGCAAGAGCGATCAAACCAAGTCCAGCGCAATGGGGCCAGAAGATTATTGACAGTCTTCGTGAATTTCATGGCAGGCGGTAACGGCTCGGGCTTGTTCTCCCGCTACCTGTCGACGATTGCGCTCCATAGGCCTGTGGCCGGACTCGATCCCCCGGCGAGCGCGATATGTCGAGCGCGATATGTGTTGAGCACCCCATGGCAGACCAGGTGATCAACACCTCAAAATACCGGTCGGCCCGATGTTCACCCCAAAGAGGAGCCGCGACTGTTTCACCTCCCATCACAGGACTGCTTTCATGAGTCGCAACTCTCAGCATGAACGTTTCACACGGCTGCCCCGAGACAGCTGGACTGCGCAGTCGCGCAGCCTCCGGCACATTCGCAACATTGACGGAGAGACTCTCCGGCTCGGCGACGCATCTGGATTCAAGCCCTACAGACACCTTGCCGCTCAAGCCACTCATTCAGCTCCACCGCGAGCCCGTGCACCATGAGAAGATCACAAACGCGCGTCACGATCATCATCTACGGCCACCGTCCTTCGCTGGGAGCTGCACACCCAACCGGCGCTTCCAGTCGGTCCCGGTGAGCAACCTGGGTAGATTGAACCAATGAGCGGGAAGCGACATAAGGCGCACCGGGCGAGGCAGAAGCGCGAGAAGGCGCAGCGTCAGCGTGCCCTTCCCCACGCCGTATCAGACGTGGCCACCGAGATAGCTGTAATCGCCGACCGGTTCGCCCAGTACGTCGAAAATTCGAATGGCTACGAGGGCGCCGCGGAAGCCGCTCGTCAACGGCTGCGCAAGCTGACTCAGACGATCGAGCAGCGGGCCTGCGGCTTCGACCTGCTCAAAGCGGTTTCCGCCGTGCGCGTCGGAATGATCATGAAGCAAGGGAGCCACGGGGGCCAACCGTCTGCAACAGCCCTCGAAGTGATCGCGCTGGTACTGGCGTGCCGCGACCGCTCCACCGAGCCGGCCGTTGCTCACCAGGACCCCGCTCGGTTCACACCGGATCCGCTTGAGGGAGCCGCGCGGGAGGCTCTGCAGGTGGGCAGCTTGATCGGTATGTTCGAGTCCCCGCCGGGCAGCGCGGAGCAGGCTGTTGTCTTCCGGTCGGTGCAGCGCGAGGTCAACCTGCGAAACCCGGTCTACCCGCACATGCTGCTCGACACCTTGCTAGGTCTGTTCGGCGACGAGAAGGTCAACGACGTCTGTCGCGAAGTACTGGGATTTACGGGTCTAGAGGCGGTGCACGTGATGGAGGCGGTGCGCACCGCGCCACTCTCCGCGATACGGCAGCGGTTCTCTCGTATGGAAGAGGCCCGCGACGCGTCGCTTCCCTTCCTCGAGGCATTCCGACACGAAGATCATAATTCTATGCCAGAGCCTGATCCTGATGCCGTACGCGCGGCCCGGGAGACGTTCGATGCCGTGAACGACCTGACGACGAACATCTCCGATGCCACGCTCATCGACGTCAATGCAATCGCCTCACTGACGGGATACGAGCCGACCGTCGTCGAGGCCGTGCTGGACACCTTCACCCTCGACAGGGTACTCGGACCGGACGAGACTCTCGAACGCTTCTTCAACGGCGACAATCCACTGCGGACAGCCCCGATCGTGAGCGATCCCGCCGGTCGGCGCATGCTCGTCCACGACAGCCTGGCCCTACCCGCCGTGCGGGAGGTCATCGAGACCCGGCTCAAGGCGGCGGGCCGCATGACGGCCTACGAGGACCACCGTGGGCCGTGGGTCGAGAAAGCGGCGATCGACCTCCTCGAACGAGCCCTGCCGCATGCACGCGTGTACCGGTCGCTCAACTACTTTGTCCCTGACCCGCGAGCAGCGCAGCCACAACTCGAACCGGCCGATTTCACCAAGCGCGTCGAAGCCGACGGTCTTCTGGTCATCGACGACGTCGCGCTGATCATCGAGGTCAAGTCCGTCTCCCTCACCTGCGAAGCACGCCGTGGCGTCGCACGCCGGCTCCGCGGGAAACTTCGGGACATCATCACCTCGGCCGCCGATCAAGCTGGCCGTCTTCGTGACCGCATTCTTACCGACAAGCGCCTCCGCCTTGACAACAGCGAATGGCTCGACCTCAGCGGAGTGCGCGAGGTCCACACCATCGCGGTCGGCCTTGAAGACCTGTCCGGTGTCACCACCACCATCCCCGCTCTGCTCGCCGCAGGGGTTCTCCGTCGCGACAACATCCTCTGGACCGTCTCGATACACGACCTGCGCGTCGTATGCGAACTGCTCGACCGGCCAAGCGAGCTGATCCTCTACCTCCGCCGGCGCACCCAACCGGAAACCACGTGGAAATACCGGGCAGTCGACGAGCTCGACCTCTTCATGCTGTTCCTCGAAGCACACTTCTACTTCGAACCCGATCCTGAACGCCTCAACGCAGACCTACCGTGGTCGCTCGCACCGCGGACCGGAGAGCGGCGGCGACATCGTGACCAGGTCCCCCAGGTGGTTGAGAGCAGGACCGAACCACTTGACGCCTGGTACTACGCCAAGGATGAGGGCACCAACGCAGCCAAACCCAGCTACAACGCCGACGACGCCGTCCTCCACTTGGTTGATGCCATCACCGAAGCCGCCGAACCCGGCTGGCTGGCGACCTGTGTCGCGCTGCTTAGCCTGAACAAAGCAGCGCAGAGAAAGGCCGGCCGCCGCGCCAGCGATCTGGCCAGAGTTGTCCGTCAAGATGGTCAGCACCACTCCATGACGACCATGATGGGTGACGACACCGGACGGCACATGTTGCTCATCTGGGCCTGCATCGGACGCCACGAACAACCGGCCGAAGCAGCCGAGTACCTGACGCGTTACCTGAAAGCCAAGAAGATCCAGACAGGCGCTTACCGCGCGGCCTGCCTGGTCTTCGATAGCCGCGGCCGGACCCTGCAGCAGCTTCTGTACGACAACACGCCGGTGGATCGAGAAACAGTACTCGAATCAGAACCCGGCTTGTTCCCACTCGAACGGATGAGCCGACGTATTCCCCGTCCTGGACGAGTACGCGGACCGAAGCGGTAGCACGGCACCGAGCACAACGCCAGCCCCCCCCGACAGTCGTACGAAACGACGAGCAGGACACACCGCGCAACTTGATCAACTCGCGACCACGTGCGAGTGTTGTGATCCGAGTACCGCCTCCTGGCTGTGCCCTACGCAGAGACTTTCCGCTCTGCTCGTACCAACTTCACCAGGGCGCTCGCCCGGTCTGCACCTACTCCCAGCGCCTTCCGGAGGTTCTCAGCAGAGACCGGGCGCTCATACCGCTCACGATGCCACCTCTCCTCACGCCGTGCCCGCTCCAGCAACTCGGCTTCCACGTCCACGCCTTCTGCCTGCTCCGCCGAAGTGCTGCCTAAGTCGGCGGACTCGGGGCACATGCTTCCTGTGGGTGAGCTCGTGGCGCCCTCTGATCGCGCCATCGCCGCCTGCCGGAGGCCGGATAACGCCTGCTCCGTACCGCCCACAGCTCCACCAGACACTGCGGCGGCCCAGCGCGGATAAGAGGGCGGACACTCGTGAGGCGCAGGCACGGTCGACACAACTGACGTGGGCAACGCCGGGCGGCCCGGTCCTGCTCAGCGCCGACTCGAGCTCGTCAACACCCGCAGTGCGCATCTCAAGGGCCGGTGATTAGCCGACCAGCAGTGCGGAGGTGGCAACGTAGGCCTGTTTGACCTCGGTGAAGGTGCGCCAACCATCGAAATAGGCGAGCCGCCGTTCGCTGTCGACTACGGCCTGCGCCCGGCGCACTGGTGGCATTCCTCGTCTCCGACCGCGTCAGTTTCTCCACCGGAGCCGTGTACGACATCAATGACGGAAGGGCAACCTACGGACCTTTGTGGGACACGGGGCCTTCGAGTTCCTCCAGACGTATGATGCGCGTTTCAAAATCGTTCACTCCCCCTGATTACGGACAGCCACCCCACCTGTAACGCTCAGCGCGATCCACACGACCTTCTCAAGCGTCGAACCCGATTCCCAACCTGCCATCTAGTACTTTCGCTCGAGTAGACCCGTCGTGGAGGCCCCGGAAGTTCATCGACACCAGCGCCAGCCCCGTGCACTCGGGCGACGCAGGCAGCGACGAGCGCCTCGTGCCGAGGACACCCTAAGCCCCGGAGAGATGAGCTCCGGGTTTCTTGGAGCGACTCCGCGAGACCCCGCCTTCGCTGCCCACGCCGGCACGTCAGATGATCCGGGCGACAACGACCCGGCTCGCCTCGATGGCGGCATACGTCACCCCCGACAAGACAGAAAAGTGCTCATGCCCGAATGGCTAGACTCCGGCGACAAGATCGCCTCGATCGTTGGCGGGGCTAGCGGCCTGCTGTCGCTAGTTGTTTCCGTGATGCCCCGACGCGCTCAAACGGACAGGTCTCGAAGCAAGCGCCGGTTCCTCCTCCACGGCGCGGTCGCGTCCGGTGTGCTCATCATCCCGGCGCAGTTGCTGAAGGTCATCCCGGCGGTGTATTACCTCGCAGGCCTCGCCGTGGCACTTCTGGTCACTCATTTCGTACTCGCCGCTCGTGACCACGTACCGTTCGATCCACTCATCGTAAAACTGCTGAAAGCGCAAAAGCTGCACGCGGAAGGCATCAAATACCGATTCGGCAGCTTGCACGCGCCGACGATCGGAACCGTCTACGTGGAACAGCGCGGCCGCGGCTCCGCCGACGATTCCGGCCCCGCCGAGGCCGTACCACTGACCACGTTGCTGACGGCCGCTCACAGTTCGCTGCTCGAATGTGGTCCCGGCGGCGGGAAATCGACCTTCGTCACACGCTCTGTGGCGAGCTCGACCGAGTATTGGACGACCGCGGGCCGGTTCCGCGTCCGAGCCAGAGCCCCGCATGGGCCTCACGTCGCACTTTACCTGCCTGCCACAATGCTCGTCGGCTGTTCGGTATTGGACGGCCAGCTCGCGTTCGCGCGCGAACTCGGCGTCGAACTGCCACGAGAGCTGCTCGAACGCCGGCCGTGGCGTGGCGTGCGGTGGCTTCTGCTCATCGACGGGCTCGACGAGATTCAGGACACCCACGAACGGTCCCGCGTGCTGCACACGCTGCATGACTTCCTGGACGAGGGTTCTCACCGGGTGATCGTGACCACCCGGCCGCTGAGCCCCACAGAGACCAATGAGCTGGTGGGCGCGCGGCATTTTCGGCTGCGATCGTTCACGCCGCACGATCTGGAAACCTTCGCCCTTACGTGGGCCCGGGCTCGATCACAGCTCGGTCCACCCGCCGCCTTCCTGGAGAAGTTGCGGACCTCCGGTCTTGCCGCACTCGCCCGCGTACCGCTGATCGCCACTATGACCGCGCTGCTTTACGAAGACGACCCGCAGCGCGAGTTGCCGACAAACCGCACCAAATTGTACGAGGAATTCGTGGCCCTCCTCAGGTCAGGTCGGGTGCCGGAACGCCAGGTCACCGGCAGCGACCCATTCTCCCGATGGATGGGCGAGCACCTGGACGAACTTCTCCATACGCTGGCGCGGCACACGGTCTTCTCGTCGGCCCCCCACTTGTTCGAGGAAGCTTCGAAATGGCTGCGGACACGTCTCCCGCAGTTGCCGGAATCGCATTGGCGCGGGTTGCTGCGCAGCGAACTCACGGCCAGCGGCCTCCTGTTGCAGCGGGGCACGGATGTTGAGTTTCTGCACCAGAGCATCGCGGAGTACTTGGCCGCCAGGCCCGACTCGGGCACATTCGACTTCGCCAGCTGGCGCGTGCTGATGCGTGACGCTTCTACGAGAAGTTTCGCGTTGTTTCTGGTCGGGCGCCGTCCGCAGCTGGCGGGCCGGGTGTCCCGCGAGCTGGTCGACAGCGGTTCCGGCAACGCCGACTTTGTCGCCGCGGGCCGCGTGCTGGCCGACGGCGCCACGGTCGACGAGCACCTGTTCAGCGAGATCGTGACCAGGGTGTTGAGCGTATACGCGTACGACGAGGCGCTCCTTTCGGACGGTCTGGAAATCTTGGTCACGTTGGTTAACGGCCCTGGCGTGTTGGAGAAACTGCGGACCTTCTGCGCCGATGAAACCCAGGGCGAGTGGCAACGCGCGTTGCTAGCCGACGCGCTGCTTCCGTTCCCGGCGGCAGACGGGCTCGCACTGCTGAGACGCATCGTGGTCAGTCCCACGGTCAGCAACTCGTGGACTCGCACTTGGGTTCTGCAACGCCTGGTGGCTGAAGGCGACCTCTTCGGTGAGCATCTGGCGGGGGCCGAGATAGAATTGGAGGGGCAAGCATCCTTGACGGACATCGGTCAAGTCGGGATAGAGGTCGCTCGCAAATTGCTCTCCGACCCGCGTCTGCCTGCCGAGGATCGGATCACAGTGGCGATCAGGCTCCTCGATGCGGGCGATCCCAGCGGCTTTGTGCTCGTCAACGACCGCGCACGGTCGGCCGGCACGAACTCGGCCGCGCGCTTCGAGGCGGCAAGCGCCCTGCATCGCAACAACTGCGAAGGAGCCACCGACGCACTACATACGTTGGGATGCGATCCCAACGTATTTCCGGATACCAGGCTTGCCGCGATCCGCCTGGTGTCCGAGAGTTCGCCCGACCTTGCGCGCACAGCGTTACACTCTCTATTGCGGGACACCGAAATAGAGAGAAGACAACTACCTCCCTGCAGCCGTCCACATATGGTCTTCCTGTAAGTGGCCCTGGACAGGTCCGCCGGTCTAAGATCTGCACACAGATTGGCGCTCCGGCCACAGGAGACTGACTCGGACAGACTGGACTTCGCCAGGATGTTGAACGCTTTCAAGTCACCTCTGGCCTATGACGCGTTGAGATCGATAGCACACGACAAACGCGTCGCAGCGATGTATCGCGAGCACGCAGCCAAGATCTTGTTCGAGTCCGGCCAGGCTGATGGAGCAGACCTCTACGTCGAGATCGGACTCGATCGGGACCTGCCCGCCGGATTTCGCGAGAGAGTCGTCACCGGCCTACGCGAGCACGGCGACCCTCGTTCCCTTGACGTGCTGCGCGCGATGGCATCGACTCGGGGCGGAGACGATCAGATGCGCGTCGCCGCGTGCTCGGCACTGATCGAGATGGGAGCGGCGGCAGGGGCGAAGGAGCTGCTCGATATCGCGTTCGACTCCGAGATCGGGATATTTACTCGTGAATTGGCTCTGGACAGCCTCTCCCGGGCAGTGGGTGCTCTGCCAGAAGGCGTAGCCAGCAAGCTGATCGACCTGTTGCACCAAGATGTAGAGCTGTTTCGCGCCGATTCCGATCCGACACGGACAGGTGTAGATGTACAGCACCGCATACGATCGACTTTCCAGGTGACCACGATCGGTCTCAGTTGCCGTATGAAGGTGGCGGTGGCGCTGGCCGGTGCGGGGCATGAACGGGCAAGCTCGTTCGTCACCGAGTTTGTCACGGCCGACGCGCTTGAGCTGACCGTCACAAGAGCGGCCGTGCGTCATCTGTGCGCTACTTCGAGAGCCGAGGACCTGCTCCGGCTGCTCAGCCGCCTTGAGCGGAACCCCGTGAAACAACGGCTGGTGGCCGGGATGATCGCCTGGGGGGCGGAGCACGTCGAGGCTCTCGTCGCGGCCCGGGCCCTGGTGACCGACGTCGAGGCGCCCGCGCTGCTGCGCCGATCAGTCGCTGGAGCGCTCACGTGGCTGCATGACCCCTACGGCACGGAGTATCTGCGCACATTGAAGGGCGACATGTTCGCCGCACGCACTTTGTTCGACGCGAAACTCGGGGATGCTCCCGAGATCCCGCTGCCGACGGTGAAGAAGTTCGCCCAAGTTCACCAGGAGCCGGAGTTCGAGACAGCTGTGCTGAAATCGATCGCTCTGGATCCGAGTCGGCCCGCGGACCGGCGCCTGGAGGCTGCGGAAGAGATTTTGCAGCGTGGAGATCGGGAGATTTCGCACACTTTAACTGCCCTCGCGGCAGATCTGACCGTCGATTTCGCCACCAGGGTCGCTGCGACAAGCAGAATGTTGTCTTTCGATGAGGTGCGTGGTGTCGAATTGGCGAAGTCGCTGCTCGACGAGGACGGGTTGTCCTGGGAGGAACGCCACTCGCTGGCCAAGGCTCTGATCGGGAGCTCTGGATCACGCGGCGCGAATGTTCTCCTCAAAGCGACTCGGCAAGACGATGCTCTCGAGATACTTGGCGACCTCGAGGACCGCGGATCCGACCACGCCGCCATTCTGGCCTCCGTGATCAGCCGGGACGAGCGGTTCGCTCCTCAGACCCGGCTGGACGCGGTCGAGTACGCCACAAGTCACGGACGGATGGAAGCGTTCGATTCACTCGACAGTATCGCCAAAGCACTGCGTGCGACCCCAAACCGGCACGGTCTCCGAGCTCGCTCGCGATACAGGCGAAGGTCCGCCTTGGCTTCGCGCCGGTGACGAGACACGGCCGCAAGCTTTGGAGACAGGGCCGTCCACAGGGTCTTGCCCCGCGGTTTGGCCACCGACAACCACGCCATGAACAAGAACGCGACGACGTTCAACATCGCACCGTAGGCGAGCTGACCTGCCGGGGTTCAGCAACTCTGCCATGCCGCTGAGCTCGGCTTATGCTGCAGCGTCATATTCGTTGATAAGACCTCCGAAGATCTTCGTTCGGGTGATCCGTTGAGCTGGGAGCGGGATGAGATCCGGGTCGTCCAGGGGCGCTCGTAGATTCAGGCCATGGTCTTGGTGGGTCCGACCAGAGTTGTAGTGCTCGGCGTACTGCTCGAGTACGACACGCAGGTGCCGATCGCTGGCGATGAGCATCCGGTCGGTGCACTCGGCTCGGACCGTCTTCACCCCGCGCTCCGCGAAGGCATTCATCTTAGGGCTTTGCGGAGCCGATTTCTTGATCTCGATGTTCACGGAACCGAACACGGCGTCGAACGCGTCCGTGAAGATCGAGTCCCGGTCCCGGATCAGATACCGGAACGCACTGGCCCGCTCCCCCACATCAGCCAAGAAGTCCCGGGCGAGTTGAGTCGCCCGGCCCGCATTTGGATGCTCGGTGATCCCGAGGATGTGCACCCGCCTGGTCCGGTGTTCCAGGACAAAGGACACGTAGAGGCGTTTGAGGGTGACGATCTCGACCTGGAAGAAGTCAGTCGCTAGGATCGCGACGGCCTGGGCTTGGAGGAACGCGCACCGCGTCGGACCGTCGTCCCGCGTCGGCGCGGGCGGGATGCGGGGGCTGCGCAGCGTCTTCAGAATGGTGGCGGCAGCGATCAGCACCACCACAGCTGCCCCGGTAGACGATCTTCCATGGCGAGATCGGCGGCAGCACTGGCCGCGGCGACGGCACACTCTCGACCGGCAACTCCTGGTCCAGGCAACATGACGACAAACGATATCGTCGTCGGGAAGGTAACGTTACTACTCGCGACCAACTCCCCACCGAAACCGGTGTGCCCAGAGCCCGTGACGGTGCAAAGCACCGCGGCCACAGCGAGGATGATCACTGTGACTTCAGGGCTTGGAACCCACCGGTGTGTCTCCAGTGCTGTTTGCTCTAGCTCACCTCATCCGCGGCGCAGTTCGACCCTCGCTGCCGAGATCGCTGCTGCAATGCGTTGCCACCAGTTTCGACGCCGCCGCGGCCTGGCTGGTTTGGCCAGAGCCGCTTTGACGGTTGCAGTGTCCCGTTGCAGGGCAGACTGGGACGTAACCAGAGCCAGCACTGCTAGCGCCCGTAGTGAGACCGCGGCGTTAAGTGGGTCGATATCGTAGGCGAACCCGTGTGCCACTAGGTTGCGCACATTCGAGCCTTCTCCGAGTAAGAAGGTGCGCAGGAACCGTTCCCAGTCAGGATCGATGTCGTTGGCCAGCAACAGCGGCAACAGACTCCCCAGGCCGGGAAACTGTCCAGTGGCATCGCCGACTGCCGCCCGGTAGACGGGTTCGTTGATCTCCAGAAGCAGGGCTCGTGCGGCAGCCTCGACCTTTGGTACGGCCAGGTGCACGGCGGCGTCGTACTCGGCGACCCAGAAGAGCTGCAGTGCGGTGGCGAGCACCTTCATCAGCGTCGGATCACCTCCGGAACTCCGTAGGAATGTCTCGAGATCATCGCGCGGCGGAATACCAAAGCGCTCGGCGATCAAGTGAAGAGCGTTGGCCAGGAAGATCCCGCACATACCGAGGTAATGAAGTTCCGTATGGGCAAGATCGCGCGCGAAGATCTCGTCTTCACCGGACAGCGTTCGCGCCGGCATGTCCCCCTCGCGAAACATCACCGTGGTGAAGAGGTACCGAAGTACCGAAGCTTGCTGGGTTTGCCGGGTCGTTGCGAGGTTGGTCTCGTAGTGGCCGGTTGGCGAGTGGGTGAGAAGCCAGATATTTAGCGCTTCACGCCAGTCGGTCGCCTTATCGAAACCGGGGAGGTACGTGTCGAACGCCGAGGAGGGAAGGTTGACCGAGTACGCGGTGGTTTCCCATTCCAGCGCAGGCGCCGACTGCAGGCTCGCGACCGCAATCCGCTCCAGATCCTCCAATCCATGTTGCCTCGCGACCGAGGCAACCTCGTTGAACAGTTGACGGATGACCATCGGCTCGGTCGCGGCTCGCGCCCTGTCCAACATGGCCTCAACCAGCCTCCGGTCGGCAGCCTCCACCCTGGCAAGGTCCCCGGCCGCTCGCTTCCGCACGATGGCGACCAGGTCTTTGAGGACGTGTGTCTCCCCGTAAGCCGACAGTGCCCGGTCCAACACGTCATCGACACGCGAGTCAATCACGTCTGCCTTCTTGCCCCGGGGCGGCGCGATCAGCGCACACAGCATCGGGATGATTTCGTAGGGATGTTCGTCCCGGCCGAGCATGTCACTGGCCATACCCAGCATGAGCTCGGCGCTCTCTTGTTCCAGCGTCGGATTGCCCACCGAGCGGGCCAGCGTCCATGCACGAACCACGCCGTTGGCCTGCGCTTCCGCACGCTGACTTCCTCCTGCTCCGTCGAGGTAGGCGCGTGCGGCCTGTTCCGCAGCATGCCGACCGTTCGACATCAGGCGCAGTGAAAAAACGATGTCGAGCAGACGCGCACGCGCCACCGGATGCGTGACTTCACCGGCAAGTGCCAACCAGGCTTCACGCACGTCGTTCGACGCGTCGCGCAATGCCTCCGGGAGCAATGAGGGACCGTCCAGCGGCGTCAACATAACGCCAGCTTGCGGCACTTCCTCGTAGCGCAAGACACATAGGAACGCGTTGACCAAGACCAAGACAGCCGGCCGCTCCACCGGAGGATTCACCTGCTTGGCCAGCTGCTCCGCGCGCCAGCTTGCTTCATGCGGATCTTCAGCGCCACAGCAAGCCGCGTCGGCAAGCTGCGCCAACACCGGAACAAGCGCAGCGTCGTGCCGGTACGGCTTCGGCGGACCGCCGACTTCATCCAGTGAGTCCGACGTCGACGGCTCCGCATCGTCAGGTTCAGCGACGTTCACGTTCGTTCTCCAACACGGTGGCGAGGCTGACCAGTCAACCAGTCGTCGCCCCGGACTCAAACCGAGTTACACGACCCGGTGATTCGGGGGTTGAGCGGCGCACGCCGTTGACCACCATGATCAGCGAACGCGCTGAGGTGTCAAAGACGTCCTCCGCGGTAGAGGGCACCCCTGAGCATCTCAGGCTGGTTCATCAAGTCTAAGAGAGAGGTACCCGAGAAACCCGATGTCAAGGCGCGGTGGTTTGAGCATCGGCGACACAGTCTTTGATCTGCGCAGCACGGCCGGGCTGGCCGCAGCCAGCGAAGAAGGTTGCCGCTTCGTTCCAGCACTGGATGGCATCGGGCAGATTGCCGGTGTGCTGGAGCGATATGGCGAAGGTGTCCAACAGTTCGGCAACGCCGAAAAGGTCCTCGTGGTCACGTCCGACAGCGATGGCTTTCCGGCACAACGCGATCGCTTCCTGATGCTCACCCGTCTTCTGAAACGCACGGGCGATGTGGTGCAGCGAGTAAGATTCACCAGCGATGTCACCGACTTTTCGTCGCAAAAGCAGGCCGCGGTTGCCGTGCATGATGCCTTGCTGGTAGTTACCAAGGCCAGTACATGCCCGATTGAGATTGTCCTCCACCACCGCCTCCAACCGCTCGTTGTTGAGAGTACGACTCACAGACAGCGCCTGCCGGAGATAGTCCATAGCCGCCTCGAACTGCTGACGCTCAATACATAGAAGTCCGAGGCCGTTCAGCACCCACCCCTCCCGCTCAGAATCGTCCCTTCCATGTGCAAGGTTCAGTGAAAGGAGCAGGTCAGTCTCCGCGTCGCTCCATCGCCGTAGAGACATGAGCGTCTGGCCCCGCCGGCTTCGGAAGGTGACTTCGGCAGCTAGGTCCCCATCACGGAGCGCAGCAGCTACGGCCACATCGAGGAGGCCGAGTTGCTCGTCCCAGTTGCCTCGCAGGAAGAGAAATCGGGAGCATTCCGCGAGATGGAAGACATGGTGACGCAGGTCGTTGAGGTCAGCGTGGCGCTGTGCAGCCTTCAGGTTGGTCATTTCGGTCTCCAGCCACGTCAGCGCTCGTGCACGATCACCGATCGGGACGGGCGACGAGGGGGCTGCGAACTCAAACTTAAGCCGCGGGTGTTTGGGGTAAAGCAGCGTGTCACATACAGAGGCGGTGTGGGTGTACCAGGTCAGAAGGGCGTGCACAGCCCGCTCACGCTCGTCAGGATCTTCGAAGCGATCGGCCTGTCCGGCGGCGTAGGCCCGTAGCAGATCGTGAAACTGAAATCGGTCTCCAGCTACTGGCTCGAGCAGATGTGCCGAGGTCAGGTTTTCCAGCAGCCACCGCGCCTCGGTCAGGTCGAGTTCAGCCGCGACGGCGGCCGCATGCACACTGAAATCGGGTCCGGGGTTCAGCCCGAGACGCCGGAACATACGAGCCTCTCCCATGCCCAGCCGCCGGTACGACCAATCAATTACCCGTCGTACAGCCGTCCGGTCATCGCCACCTCGACTCAGAGCGTCCAGCCGCCGATGTTCATCGGCCAGTTCGGCGATGACATCGGCCACGCCGGTGTAGGGACTGGCGGCGATTCGACTGGAGGCGATCCGTAGCGCCAGGGGTAGTCGGGCGCAGAGTCGGATCAGCTCACTGACCGCGGCCGGCTCGGCGGCCACACGCGAAGGCCCGATGATGCTGGTCACCAGGTCGAGCGCTTCGGAGTCGGTGAGCAGGTCAAGGACGAAGCGGACGGCACCTTCGGCGATCACCAGGCCGGTCAGGCTGTCGCGGCTGGTGACCACCACCACACACCCCGGCGATCCTGGCAACAGCGAGCGGACCTGCTCGGCGTCGTTGGCGTTGTCGAGCACTATCAGTACCTGCCGTCCAGCCAGTAACGATCGATACAGACCAGCTCGGGCCTCCAGGCCTGAAGGCATCTGTTCTGCCCTCGTCCCGAGTGCGCGGAGAAACCCGTCCAGCGCTTCGCCGGGGTTCATCGGCTCGCCGGGGCCGTAACCTCGCAGGTTGACGTGCAAGGTGCCGCCGGGAAACCGGTGTTGCACTCGTCGTGCCCAGTGCAGGGCCAGTGTCGTCTTGCCGATTCCAGCGGTTCCTTCGACCGCCGAGATCACTACCGCCCCACCGGTATCGTGCTCGTCGGCGGCGGCAAGAAGCGAGTCCAGGGCGGCGAGATGCTCGGTCCGGCCAGCGAAATCTCGAATCGCCAACGGCAGCTGCCGTGGAGGCGACTCCGGCGGCCGCCCGAAACCGCCCCGCGCGGACTCGATCAGCGACACGTGCTGATCGGCCCCTGGCCCCGCAGGAAGCCCACGTCTGTCACCTCTGACCTCACGACCCAGCGTTTCGTCAGCCACACGTCAAGTCTGGCGTGACCATGACCACGCTGTGCCATAGTGAAACGAGACCACCCTCTTGGAGCACGACTCATCAACCTCGAGTGGGTCACGGCCATGCAGACAACGACTGCCGTGCTACCTCGTGTGCGACGAGAGGAACTGAGCGGCTCCGTGAGGATGCGTCAGTGAATTGTCCGTAGCTGCGCGAGGTTGAGCCCGATGCCCGCATCGACCTCAACCCACAGACGGTCGTGTGACGTCAGTCTTCCTGTTGAGGTTCGCAATCAGGTCCCGGTTGGCGACGCGGGCTGCGTCGAGTTCTTCTGCCCACCGGCCACCGCTGTTCAACCCTCAAACTGCATGGTCCGCGCGGTCAGATCAGCGCGGACTAGCCCGTTTCCGTTGTGAGCTTCGAGCTGGTTCCAGATGTCGAATCCAACGAGGATTGCCCGTTCCCAGTCTGCAGACGTTCGCATGCCGACCTCAAGCTGGGCGGTCGAAGTGGCGATCGATGCAAGGATGTCACCGTCGATGTGGCGAGCGCCGCGGAGGTAGTCGCGAGTGGCGGCGTAGGCGAAGAGTGTAGCGGCGAGACCTTCTTCGATGGCGATGGCGCGGCCGCCGTCTTCATTCTCGTCGATCGCTGGGTCACTGCGGCGCTTGCAGCCCAGGAGGGCTCGGGTCACTGGCGACCAGCCGAGCATGCAGGCATAGCTGAGGTGGAACACGTCGTGCAGTCGGTAGCTGTCGGTGTTTCGCGACGCGTCGGTGAGGGGGTCACCGACTTGCCTGCCATTGCACCGGACCGTCGTCGTGAGGGCACCTCCGGGCTTACGATTGGTCTGGAACTCGTAGCTGATCGACACTGGCAGCTGTTCAGCGGCGGGGAAGTCCGCATCGAAGACAAGCCAGTCCGCGGTGGGGATCCAGCGGTCGGCGGTCTTCGTCAGGTTGGCGACCGCGACGTCGGCCATGTCCAAACCGAGGTTGTCGGCGAAGGCGGTGAGGTGCCACAGGACATCGCCAATCTCCTCGCGCACACGGAGCTTGCCCCAGCCCTGGTGCACGCCGTCCCGGCGTGCGCGCTGATATTGGCGGGACAGGTCGCCAATCTGAGCAACGATGCTCAGCAGATGACTTGCCGCGGCCGGGACGTCCTCCGACAGGGGCTGGCGGGTGGTCATGGCTTTTCGCTGATATTCACGCAGGTGCATGGAGCGTCTCCTGAGTCGTCGACAACGGGGAAGATTGTCGGCGATCACGACATCCGTGTCCTTGATCCCGACCCTGCCTATGTCGTACCATAGGACACGGCGGTCGGCAAACAGGACAGAGGTGGCTGTGGAAGACAGGTCAGTGACCCGTGACGAGGTCGAGACGTTCATCGTCAGCCTCCTGGCCGAGGAGGTCGGCCGGGATCCGGACGAGCTTCTGGCAGAACTCGTCGAAGTGTCGCCGGACATGCCCTGCGACTCAGTGATCCTCGTAGAGCTGATGACCCGGGTGTCGGCTCGCTTCGGAGTCCGGTTCGAAGCAACGTTCGACACCGCACGGGACATGCGTTCAGTGCGGGGTTTCGCGGAGCGCGTCTGCGACGAACTTGCCGCCGCATCCGTCAGCGATCTATCAGGAGGAGTCCCCGCCGATGAGTGAAACATCAAACAAGTCCAGTACTGAGTCCGAGGAACAGGGCGGCGTAGCCACGGACCCGGAGCAGACCCGCCTCGGCGCCCGCCTCCGTCAAAGCAGAGAGTACCTCGGACTGAGCCAAAAGTTCGTGGCCGACCGCACCGGGATCCCTCGTTCGGCCATTTCCGACATCGAACGCGGCTTACGAAAGGTCGACAGCCTGGAGCTGAAGAAGTTCGCCCTGGTCTACACACGGCCGATCGGTTATTTCCTCGATGAGGACGACGATGCCGATCCGAGCAATCACACCGTGCAGGTGGTCGCTCGGCGGCTCGGCGGCATGAGCCACGATGATCTGGCCAAGGTTGTCGACTATGTCGAGCTGGTGGAAGTCAGAGCCCGACTGCAGAGTCAGACCACCCATGAGTAAGTGGGGAGCGGCGCATCGGATCGCGCAAATCGCCGCACAGAACGCGCGTGGCGATGCGAAACTCAGTCACGACCAGCGCGCCGACATCATCTCCGTGATCGACGCCGCCGGCGTCGATGTATTTGGGCAACATAGTTCGAAATTGTTTGGCGCCACGATCCCTGCCTCGGGTGAACGGCCGCTCACGATCTGGCTCAATGCCAACTCCACTGTTCCAGGGCAAAGACACACGGCTGCGCACGAGTGGGGTCATCGTGTACTTCAACATCCGGCCACATGCGAGCTCAAGATCGCTTCATTCCCCGATAGCTCGGCATCCGACGGAGGCACCGCCGCGGATCCGGATTGGCATGCCGCTCGTTCCCTCCCTGAAGTAACCGCGGAGGCGTTCGCCGCGTGGCTACTCATGCCACGTGGCGCTCTGCGCTCAGCGTTGCGTGCCATCGGAGCGGCCTCTCCTTTGACGCCTGCCGCGTGTTATGCCGTGTCGCTCCTGCTCGGAACGTCTTACGCGGGTACTGCTCGGCACCTGAAGACAGCACACCTCATCGATCAGCAGATGTCAGCGGCATTAATGCGCGTTCCACCGGGTCGCATCAAGAAGAACCTCGATGTGGCAGGTGCGCCACCTCGCGAGCCTCGCACCGACGTCTGGCAACTCGCCGAGTTAGCTCCTTTCGGGGAGCTCGTCTTCAGCGAAGGCGACAGAATCATCGTAGATGCGACAGACGGCGCCGAACTTCTCGGAAGCCAGCTGGTCGAACTCGAACTCGCAAAGCTTGTTTGGGAATCACCGGAACACAGGGTGCTGGTCGCGACTGCAGCAGACGATCGCCTGCACTCGGAGCGACTTCGCTATCACAATAGCGAGGTCCTTGTCCGCGTAGACCGTGTTCTCCGAGGCCTTTCGGACCCCTCAAGCATCCCCGATCTCTCCAGAATGTCCGAGGAAGAGATCGTTGCTCTTCACCATGCCCAAGAACGGATTTTCCGCGAGGTTAAGGGAGATAGCTGATGTCCGAGGCAGTCCAGCACGCAACGAATCAGGTCATCCGCGAAGCAACCACGGGAGCCGCGTGGCTGAAGGTGGTCGATCTCGCTGCAGCGAGCCATCCTGACCGGCTGCTACATCTGAGACTAACCATCACCGGACCCGGCGCGGAGGACCCCAATGTCCGCGTCCTCGTCGACCGCATGCTCACCGCGCTGGGCAAGTCTCCTGTTCAGACAGTGGTCAACACCCTGTTCCCTGCAGCCTTCGCCCGGCTATGCAAGGACGCGAACGAGCTCTCGTCCCGGTATACGGGCATGTATAAGCGGATCCAGCGTGAAGCGGGCGCCAACAGCCGCGGCACCTACTTTGGCCGGTTGGTCCACTATCCAGCACGGGACAAGCCAGTCAATCAGCTGACCCGGCTCATCGAGCAGCTCCGCCGTGACCAGAGTGCGAGAACTTCCCGGCCCGCGGCGATCTACGAGACCACCACAACCACATCCGCCGCCGTTCCCGCACAAGACCGCCGACCGCTCGATGACGAAGTTCGTACCAGTGCCTCAAGTCCTGATGGCACCCCGGCGTCGACTGACGAAATGCAGGTGTACGCCCCGACACCGGATACCATCCCGATGGGATTTCCTTGCCTTTCACACCTGTCCTGGCAACGGGTCGACGGGCACCTTCACCTGTTAGCTCAATACCGACACCAGTACCTCATCGAACGTGCTTACGGCAACTACCTGGCGCTCGGACTCCTCCAGCGCTACGTCGCTGATGCCGCCGGGCTGAAGGTCGGAGAACTCTCCGTCGACGCCGGGCTGGCCACACTTGAGGTCACCCCGACCGCACTTCGAGCTCACCTGGCCCGCCTCAACCAGACGTCGCTGTGGTGAGTGACGTCAACCGGCGCACCTGATCGCTCACAGCGTCGTTAATACCCCACTTGGGCGGGAACCACGGCTCCGGAAGGGGATCCGCCGCACGGCGATAGACCTGTTTGATACGCGTTCGCCCAGAGATCCCCGCGATATCCGGGTGGGCAACACGGGAGTACTTGTCGACCTCGCAAAAAAGGTTCTGGCAGTCGATGAAGTGAAGCGGGCGGCCCCCGAGGGCACCGAACGTCAGGCCGAGCCGCTCGAAGTGTTCCTCCTGCGTATCGGTCATGTACGCGATGACCTCGGCTTCGATGCCAGATGCCGCGCGGCCGAAACACTTGCGTATCCCGTCCTTCGCGCCAGGGCCTGCTACGACGAACTGGTTCTCGTCGAAGTCCACCGCACTCGTGTAGTTCAAGTCGATCGCGAACTGGAATCCCAGGAAGTCGCCGATGCCAGAGTACTGACGGAGCAGCCCAAATACATCTGCCAGTCCAGCAGCACTCTGCACCTTCCGAGGCAACTGGTCGCGCATCATCGCCTCGAGCAGTGCTAGGTGGTCATGGTGTTTTCGAGGGCCGCCGAGCCTCGGAGGAGGTATGACATAGGCAGGCGAGTAGAGCCGTCGACCAGCGGCCCATGCGGCGTCAAGCACGGCACGGGCGACCTCGGGCTTCCAGCTGCGCCACGTGATCGGTCCAAGCTCGTCGTTCAATAAGTGCCAGGTGTCGATCTTATTGAACAGCTTGAAGAGCAGAACCCGGAACACCACGTCCCGCGGGTCCTGGCTGCCGGTATACGCGACATCCTGGATGCAGAACTGGCTCACTCGATCGGCTGCACGGTAGCAGTTGGTGAACCGGTGCGTGCGCAGGATGTCATCGTGAGGAGCAAGATCGTCACGGTCTGCCAACCTGGCAAAGAACAGCTTCTGCCGCGCTGCTGCAAATCGCCAGTACGTGTCGAAGACTGGGCTCAGCGTGAGCTGTCTGCCGGCTACCTTAACCTGCAGACCTTCACGCTCAGCGGGCGGAGATCCAGGGGCGCTAGATTGCCGAGTGAGCATGATTCTAACTTAGCGGTCTCAGTACCGAGGGGCCGCCTGCGCCACGTCGGACCGCAATGACCATTTTGGACGAATTTGCGGGGTGCACGGCACCGACATGCAATTGCCCTTGCCGCAGGGACGAATGAGGGCCGGCCGAGCACGTATGTCTCAGCGGATGCCCCTTGCGCGACCCCTACTCACAACCCATCGTTCGGCACGACGCTGACTACCTGGTCCCGCCTTCAGCAGCGTCTCTGTGATCTCCAGTGACAATGTGCTCGGTGTCCCACCGCGCACGGACGATACGCATCAGCAGACGCGAGCGCTCGGCCCCAAGACCGAAATGTCGCATCAGGCCTTCCGCCGAGATCGGGCGTTGGTGCTCTTCGCGATGACGGCGGTCCACCTCGATGGCTCTCCCGACGAGGTCGTCGTCGAGCTTCGACAAGCTCGACCGCTTCGTAGGTGGCGGGGATGTACCGATCTCCTGAGGCCGCGCGTCCGTGCGAGCTTCAGGCACCGTCGGGGCAAGGCGGTTTGGCGACGTCGTCAGAGCTGCAGGTTCCTCTGCAGGCGGCGCTGCGGTGGCGAGCTCACGAAGTAGCGCTGGGCCGACGTCGGCCCAGCCGATCAACAAGAGTGGGCCGACTGCGTCGAACAGGGCCCGGCCGATCTCTCCAGCGATGAGCGGTTCAGCCACGTTCAAGGCCAGCGTGACGAAACTCGAGGCCAGCAGTAGCCGCCGCGCCGGCCGGACTATCTCGGCAGAGGCTCCACGCAGCGACAACTGCCGGATCGCGATCAGAAGCGCCAGCACCGACAAGTCCACGGCCGGCGCGACCAGCGGAGCGACCCAACCAGGTACGCCGAGCCGGAGACCGAAGGCCAGGACGTTGCCGAACCCGAACAGGAACGTCAGTCCCACGATCACCCCGACAATGGCGGTGACAAGCTGCAGGACAGCGTCACGCTCAACTGGAAAACCAATAGCTTTGGCAGACACGAAGTAACTCCTCGTAACCAGCATTCCAAGATCAACTGGCGATATTCAGGCGACCGGAACGCGCCGTAACGCGTTCGAAGCCGCCCCAACGAGGAGGAACGAGAGACCGGAGACCTGCGAGAACAGGGGAAACGCCTGGCCAGGAGTTGGTTTGATCTTCCCTGACACGGAAGAGGTCACTGGTTCAATCCCAGTATCGCGCACCATCTGTTTTCGCAGGTCAGAAGCCCTGCTCTCCTCGGAGGGGCGGGGCTTCAGTCGTTCAAGGGCGATGAAAAGGCGATGGCCTTCGGGGCCGTCTCCAACTGCCCGTCACGGAACGTGGCGTACAGGCGCGGGAACCACTCCCCCAACTTCGTCCGCTCACTCGGGGTGAGGGCGACCAGCGACCCGTGGACACTGTCGAAAGGCTCGGCAAGGCCGGGATCCTGCAGGCCTCTTGTGCACGCCGAACACGTTGGCAGAGAACGATGAATACGCGAAGCTGTGCGCGTTCGCCCGCGCGAACGGCGCGCTACGTACTGCTGAACCCGTTGGGCAGTATGGGCCGCGGGGTCAAGTCTCGGGCAAAGCTGGCGAAGTCACCGTGTGCCCGTGCCTGGTGTCCGCCGCCCGGATCCCTCAGACCGTGAGACCCGCCGGCGGGTGATTCGTCTTACCGATCATGGGACAAATGTTCGTTTTCGGCCGCCTCGAGCTCCGACTGTGTGTCGATCCGGCCGCCGATCGGGAACAGGATCGGGCTCAGCAGATACTGTGCGCGATCGGGGGTCGGCGGATTCCGCAGACGCTTAAGGATCGCCGCACGCAGATCGTCGATCATGGCCGCGACCTCCTCAGGGGAAAGCCACACCGCATGCTGCCGATATCCGACCAGGTCGGCAGCAGGGTCGGCGTCTTCGCGATCGAGATAGGTGTTGAACTCGGCGAGCAGGGTGGCCATGGCAGCGGCGAAGATCGCGCGGTGCTCCTCGGGCGTTACCGCGGCGACCGCGTCGGCGTCGATGGTCGCGCGGTCCCGGCGCAGACGGTAGGTGCGTTCCACGGCGCCACGCACCCGGTGCTCGTCGGCGATCTCGAGAATGCCCGCGGTGGCGAGCAACTCGACGTGCCGATACACGGTTGCCTTCGACACGTCGGTCAGGCGTGCGCACAGCTGCGCGGTCGTGCGTGTCTGTCCGCCGGACAGAGCGTGCACGATCCGCAACCGTACCGGGTGCGCCAGCAGTTCCAGGGAATCCATGGAGCCTATGTTCTCACTTATGATACTGTTCTCAAAGTTGAGAATGTAAGGATGGTCGCTGTGGAGGACATCATGGATCCAGTCGAATCGGCCGTTGTGGACGTCGAGGCGTGGCAGCCGCCGGAGTATGCGGATCCGGCCATATTCGACGAGCATGGAGTGACTGTGGGATCGGGCCCGTTCGCCGTGCCGGGCACAGTCACCCTCCCGCACGGAAAGGGGCCTCATCCGGCGGCTGTGTTGCTCGCCGGCGGCGGACCGTTCGATCGGGATGGCACGGCAGGCCCGAACAAGAATCTGAAGGACATCGCGTGGGGTTTGGCCAGTCGTGGTGTGGCGGTGCTGCGTTTCGACAAGGTCACCTACGCGCACCGCGAACAGATCGCCGCCACACCGGAATTCACGCCGACCGAGGAATACGTTCCCCACGCTGTCGCGGGAATCGAGATCCTGCGTGGGCTGCCGACGGTCGACGATGAACGTGTCTTCGTGATCGGGCACAGCATGGGCGGCAAGTTCGCGCCGCGGGTGGCCGCCGCCGAACCCACGGTGGCCGGCGTTGTCGTCCTCGCCGGGGACACGGTGCCGATCCAGTGGTCGATGGTGCGCGTCATCAAACATCTGACGGAGGTCGATCCTGCGACCGCGGCGGTGCTACCCACCGTCGAGGCAGCCACCGAACACGCGAACCTGGTGGACAGCCCGGAACTTTCGCCTGCCACGCCCGCCGAGAAGCTACCGTTCGGGATGCCCGCACCGTACTGGCTGGACATGCGCGCCTACGACCCGGTGGCGGTCGCCGTGACGCTGGATCTGCCCATGCTCTTCATGCAGGGCGAGCGCGACTATCAGGTGACCGTCGACGGCGATCTGGCCGGATGGCGGGCCGGCCTGGCCGACCGCCCGGATGTCACGATCCGCATCTATGCGGCCGACGACCACATGTTCTTTCCCGGGACCGGACCGTCGATGCCCGAGGACTACACCCATCCGCACCATGTGGACCCCGAAGTCGTCGCCGACATCGCCGACTGGCTGACCTCGCGCCGACGGCAGGAGGCGTAACTACGCGCGCGGCCGATAACACCAAGACCGTCATCCAAACCACCTCAGTGTCCCGGGGGGCCAACTACCGGACTCACCTGGCCAATCGAAGCGCTCGGTCCCCCTGTCCGGCTGGGACCGGAACTACCTTCAGCGTGGAATCACGGCTTGTTTCTCAGGATGAGCTGCGGGAAGTGGCTGAGGCCGACCGGCTCCGCCTCCAGCCAAGGCAAGCACTCTGAGTTGCTCAACTGCAGCCAAACATTGGAATCGACCGCCAATGAACCCGCGCATACTCCAGCATCGATGCCGCACAGGGAAAAGCGGACCTCACCGAAGATCGTGTGCCCCATGCGCAGCTGGACAGCACCGATCCCTGCAGCCGTCGACGGCGGGAGCAGCACGAGCCGCAGTCCGTATTCGTCGACCTGGACTTCGGTGATCTGCCGTGACGGGGCGGGGTGGATCAACGCCCACACCCCGTCACGCCCGGGCAGGCCTCACATAGCCGTTCCGGCGCCCGGTAGTCCTGCGACCAGCTCTGCCGAACCCGCGCCACCGCGAGATCATGACCCTACGGACATCGTTTCGGCGCCCCAGAACCTGGTCGGGTCAGTACTTCCAGAGTCGTCCTGTAGGTTCTCTCCGCTCGTGACATGTCTATCTTGTTTGGCCTGGGATCAGTCTCAAACTCTTGGCATTTCCTGCATGGGGCCTGACGGCTGCGGTGGCCGGGCCGCGGGGCTGGTACAGCCGCCTGGCCTGATGGTCCTCATCGCGGCGTGCGAGCACGGAAACACAGCTGAGTCGAGGTCACCGCGTTGTCACCCCAGGACTTTGCTGTTTATCGGCTCGCAGTCGCCGTGGTGACCCGGCTAGCGTGACCACGTCGATCATCCGCGATTCCGAAGGACGCCCCAGCCGATCATGAGCACGTCGTACGTCTACCGGATCACCAAGTACGACCCAGTCGATCGCGACGACAGGGGTGCGTACCGAGGGACCGAGGACGTGTCGAGCGACCACGGTCCGGTGGAGGCCGCCTACCTTGCCGCGGTGACAGCCTTCGCCGAAGACACCGGCGTGACCATGATGACCATCCGCGACCCCGAGGTCAGCGGATTCGTCCACTTCGGAGTAGAGCCACCCGTCGACGGCCACGGACTGCACGGACTGTTCCCACCCGACCTCACCGGCTATCACGACGGCGCACAGATCACCCTGGACGTCGGACGTGAACTGGTACGCGCCATGCTGCGCGACAACGGCGCGTGGTGCCGCCTCGAAGCCGAAGACCGGTTCTTCGTCCACGTCGGCTGGGACCAATACATGTTCATCGGAAGCGACCAACCGTGCGGACACGCGATCGCGCTGACGACCGCGAGCGGTTTGTTCGTCGAACCGCTGGACGGTTCGCCTTACGCCCCGGACGAGGACGAACCGTATGAATCGCGTCCGGCGGACGCGGCGTTCTGGGGCGAGGTGGCGGCACTCATGGCACAGCGCGGCAGGGTCCTGCTGCAAGAGCAGGTCGTCGCCAACCACTCCCGCTGGCATCGGCTCACCGGCGACGCCGTGCCCGACCTCGGTCCACGCGCCCTGCTGAACGTGTGGCCGGACCTACCCACCGACGTTCCAGCAGTGCTACGAGCAATGTCCCCGGACTTCACCGGCTTGGCCGTCCTGGAACACGCGGACGGCAGCATCCACGGCTTTTACGTCGACAGCGACGACCAAGCGGGCCTGGCCGACGCGTTCGCGGGCGCACGCGCGGCCATCCTCCTGCCGCTCACCACCGCGGACCACAACCCGCTGCTCGTGGCCGTGCGACCGGACGACGACGGGATCGTCCGCGCCCGCTGGCCCATCTGAACCCGCGGCCGACGAACCAGCAGCCCGCCCCGCCCGCCTCTCGTCACAACCCTGCGGTCACCAGCACCCCGGGTGTCCTGACGTCGGCATGAGCGGGAAGTCACGGAAAGCGCTCCTCGCGGCATGAGAGTGCGTTGGCGCACAGTGGCACGCCTTGCGGGTCTGACCAGTGTCAAACGGCCGATGCCCGGTAGAGGTCGAGGATGTCGGTCTCGCGGGACTCCCAGACGTCGTAGAGCGCTGCGGGGTCGTCATCGTGTTCGCGCACAAACTCGAACTCGCTGAGGGTGCACGGGAGCAGGGTTACGAAGCGCAGCGCAGGCTCGCTTCGATCGTCGTGGTAGAGGTCGAACTCCTTGTCGGCGAACGGGTGTGGGGCGGCGAGCAGGAACGCGATGCCGGTGCCAGGGATGAGGGGTTCGGCGTTGACGTAACGGGGGCGCCGGCACCGCTCATCGCCGTGTGGCTGGTCGAAAAGCAAGGCCCCACGGCGGTCGTGCTGTATCTCGTGGCCACGATCGCCGTCACCGTCCTCGCACTGCTCCTCAGCGCCGAAACCCGTGGGTCGGAACTGAACTAGGCATCAGTGGGCACCAGCAGCCCGAACACCCGCGTCGCGACCCGTCCCTCGGCAATCAGTGCCGGGTGGTCCACCACCACTGCCTCGCCGCCGGACCACGGCCGGCTGTCCAAGAGGACTTCGTTGTTCAGCAACGCCCCGTCGTTGTGCGCGACGAACAACCGGAGCCCGTGCACCCTCCGGCTGAGTTTCTCCGCGCGCAACGCTTCCAGCAGCCGGTCGAGCAGCGGCTCGACGGAAGGAACGGTCTCGGCGAACAGGGTGCTCTGCGCGCCCAGTACCAGCTCGAAAGTCCCGTCCGGATGGTCGTATCGCTCGCGCTCGACCTGATCGGCCGCGGCGCCGGGAAGCAGCAACCCGTCGACGATCGGATGTAACGCCCCGAGGCGGAAACTGTCCACCGCACGGCCGATCGCCTCACGCCAAGTGGTGCCGTACCCGGCGAAGCTTTCGACCAGCCACTGCTCGGCCAGCGCGGGATGCGACACGGCGAAGTCAACCTGAGCCATCACCGTGCCTTCCGGGGCGGGGTGGACGACGAGTTTCGTGTCGACCCGAGTGTCATCACCCAACGAGACCCCGTGCTCGCGAAGGAAGGCCTCGAATATCGCTTGCGGTGAAGGCACACCTCCGTCGCCCTCGACGGCCGGTTCCAGATCCTTGAACAACACGGGTTCGGCGAGTGCCAGGTCCGCGAGTTGCGACCCGGCGTTCAGCGCCTCGTTGATCACGGCGAACGTGCTGCTGCGGAACGCGATCCGCTCGAATTCCGCACGGTTCGCGTACTGGGCGCGCTCGTACGCCGCGACGAAAACGGGCTCCTGCGCGAGGAGGACCTGCCCGCGGGAGTCGCGCACGGCGTCCGGATACGTCACGTCCGGCAGCAACCGCCGGACGTAGGCCATCGGCAGGAAGACCAGCAGCCGCTCGGCCAGCCACGGCTCGACGCCCGCGCGGGTCAGCCGTTCCCAGAACACGTCGTCGCTCGGCGGTTCTTCGCCCGCGCAGAATGCGGCGATCCCGATTTCGAGCGCGGCATCGAGCCCCCATGATGCGATCACCGCTGAAGTCTAGGGGAGGAACGAGGGGCCCGGTTCACTCCAGCCCTCGACGACGGCCGCGATGGTCTTGGTGGTCGCCTCCCCCACGTCCGCGCTGACGACATGCCCGGCCCGGGGAGGACGTGTTCGACCACGCCTTCGGCCTTCGCCCTGCGGGGCATCGCGGTCACGATATTGCCGGTACGGTCGTCTTCACTGCGGATGAGGGCGAGCGGAACGGGTGTGCGATACGCCGGATCCGGGTCGACGAGCGAGACGGTGGCCCGCCAGACGTCGAAGAAGACCCGCTTGGGCATCCACGCGAAAGTCGCCTCGAATTCAGCGACCCCCTCCGGGGTCACGGCCGAGGCGCGGACCATGAGCCCAGGCAGCCGCCCGGCGGGGATGAGCGCCAGTGAGGGCCCGGCGAGTTCAGCAGACACCGTTCGGCGGCTCACCGTGACCACTGAAACCTGGGACGGACCGCCGGAGCCTGACCTCGATTCCTGGGAGGACGTGGCCGAAGTCTCGGTCACCTGGCCTGCCGGCCCGATCGCGGTCTGCGGGACGGACGCGGACGACACCGTCGACATCCCCATCGCCCTTCCCTAGCCTCGGACGGCAACTATCGCGTACGGGACTCGGTGCGCCACCGCGACGCAGGCGAAGACCGCGGCCCGGACGCCCTACAGGAACAGCACCTGATCCAAATCTGGCCGGAAACACCGCGCCAGGACGAACTCCTGAAAGCTACCGACAACACCGGCGCACTCTGGCGCGCCCACTACCCCACAGGAAGCAGGGCAGCACAATGTGCGCGCCATCCCGCTGTCACAACGACGAGGACTTTGGCGACCGTGAACCATTTGTCTCCCTGCGTCGGAACGCATCCTGCTTGTCTAGCTCCTCGTGCTACCCGCGAGGCGTCTCCTCTAGCCTGGTGCTGTGGTGTCCAAGGAATGGGCTGTCAAGATCGTAGAGCGGCATGTGACCGGGTGGGCGGTGCACGGGCCGGAGATGGTGATCACAAAGGTCAGTCCGCACCGGCTTGGTTGGGTGGTGTACAGCCAAAGCGAGCGCTACCTGCGCACCGGCAAGATCACGGACGCAGTGGTGGGCCACGGACCATTCCTCGTCGATGCGGTGGACGGCAGTCTCCACGGACTGCATGCGACCGCTGATCTCGAGCAGGGCGAGTGGATCGGAGAGTATCTCGAGCAGGTCCGCGGGATCGAACGTCACGATCCTCTGCGAGCACGCCTCACCGCGCTGACCGATCGCGGCCGACGGTTCGACGCGCTCCGACTCGTGCGAGCATCCGCCCCCGACCTCAGCGTGCAAGAAGCTCGAGATTACGTCGAGGCTGTCGCGGCCCGTATGTCGGTACCGGAGCACATTCACTCACTCCTGCCTCGAACACGGACCGGTCGAAGGGTGTGTTGGCGTTTGTCTGGGCCGAATCCTGAGCCAGCAACGTGCATCCCTTGATTCCGTATCCGCTGCTGACGCGGTTGACGACAAAGGGGCACGCCCTGTTAGACGCAGCTCATGTCGGGCACACGATCAAGCAGACGTCACAGGCCCTCACCAGAGCAGGCAGGTGATGCAGTCGGCTTGCGTTGTCGTCCGGCCACAGCGATTCCACCGGGCCGTGGCTTCTCGGTCAGCTTCGGAGGTTGTCGATGACGAACTCGGCGATCTTCTTGACCGCACCGCAGGGATCGGCTTGCCACGGACCGGCTTCCGGCTTTCCCCACGTGTTGGCTTTGATGTGTACCAACGTGTTGTCGTCGACACCGAGAGCCAGCCTGCACGCCAATGGCCCCTGGTCCCGCCTGCTCGGGATGTTCTCTTTGATTTCCACGATCACGGCCGGGTAGCCGTTGATCGTGACCTCTTCCCAGTGGTTGCCGGTATCGCGACCTAGGGCACGATCGCTGTACAACGTGCGGATGCTCTCCCGCAGCGGCGGAAACCACGATGTGGTCACGTCTACCGACGGGCCGAGCACGATCAGGCATTGGCCATCCCGGGTCTGCTCATGCCTGCCCTCACCGAAGCCGATGCTCTGCAGCTGCTCCACCGTGATCGCCGAGCACGGATCGGCGATGAACTTGGCGCCGTTCAAGGGCGCCGGGATCGACGGAGCCGCCACCGACGGTTCGGGTGGCGGAGGTGGCGGGCTCGTTCCGCAGCCGGACAGCACCACCATGCCGCCGGCCATCAAGGTGGCGAGCCATCGGGCCAGACGTCGTGTCACGAAGGATCGGCTCCCGGCTTGATCCGCCAGCGACGGGGTTCTCCCACCACCTCGACACTCGTGCCGACATCCGGGATCTTGGGGAAGTTCGTTTCGATGACCGTCAGCTCGAAGCCGCTCCCGATCAGCGCCTCGACAGAAGTGATCATGCCGGAGATGAGCGCGATGCAGTCACTCCAGAACTTCTCGAAAGCCGAGTTGACCGCGTCCACGAAATCCTTCACCGCAAGAACCGCAAGCGGCGGAAGAGCTGTAGACGCGAGCAGGATTCCGAACTTGCCGGCCAGCGCCGACAGGTTGGACGCACAGTTGCCGAGCGCGACCAACAGGTTCTTATAGGTAGCGATCACCGTTGTCGCGACCGTGCTCATCGTTTTGGTCAGGCTCGCGATGGAGACCTGGCCCTTGTTCAAGCCATCGACGACCATCCCCGAGTACATCGAGAACTGATCGTAGGCATCCCCATGCCAGGCGGCCGCTAGCGAAAGCTTGGCGTCATTGACGACTTCAGCCGCTTCCTTTAGCGCACTCTCCCGGGCGAACGCCTCTGCCAGTCTCAACGTCTTTTTCAGGTCGCCGGCGACGAACACGCGGAGCTTGTCGAGCAGTCCGATGATCCCGTTCGCGCCGATCAGGTTCGCATACTCCCGGATCTTCTGATCCGCGGCCTCCGGATAGCTCATGGTGGCGAGATCCGCGGCGGCCTGGCCCGGGTCGGGGGTGGTCACTTGATCTCACCCTCCAGCTTTTTCATCCGCTCATACGCTTCCTGATCCAGCTGCTCATAATGGTTCGCGGCCTTGCCCAACGCCGCGCTCAGCACAGCCAGCTGGGTCGAATTCTCGGCCGTGATCCGCTGAATCGCGTCGATGGCCGCGTTGTACCTGTCCACCGTCCCCATCCCGTTAAGCCCCGGCATGATGTTCGTGACCGTTCCCGGCAAACCAAGGTCGTACGGGCCGAGCGCGACATCCGCCAAGTCCACCACCGCGAAGTCCTGCAGCAGCCCCGCGGCGTCCGCGATCGCGTCGGCCGCGGCCCGCAGCTTCTCCGGATAGACGTGATACCCCTGGCCGGCCCCAGGGTCGAACGGATCCGGAAGACTCATACCAGCCGCTCCTCATCCCGAACGGCCGCGATCGCCGCGTCATATCGCCGGGCCGCGGTCTCCTCGGCCTGTTGGATCCCCAGGAGCAGCTGACGAGACAAACTCGGCGCGCTGTAGGCCTTCATCGCGGCTACGTCCACCTGCAGGTCGACCAATTCTCCGGCCCCGGTCACCGTCACCGACCCTAGGTCACCGGGCAACGCCCACGTGACACGATCCCGCGCCGCGGCCACCGAGGCATGCTCGACCGCGGCCACGGTCGCGTCGATCTCTCTCGCGAGGTGATACAGCTCGTCCTCGTAGCTCACCAGCGATCCCGCCCCTCATCCTCGAGACCCTCGTCCAGGAAGTCGAGCTGATCGAAACTCTCCTCCTCGACCTCATCAGTAACTCGGCGAACTGCGCGCGACTCGGCTGCCGTCCCAGCTTTGGGCGCAGGCGGCGGAACAGAGTCGTCCCGACGATCGGTCACCGATCCGCGGCCCGGTTCGGGAACCCATTCCTGGCCCTTGTCCACCACCGCGCGCATCTTGACGACGCCGACCTGCGCGGCCGCACGCCGAGCCGCCGACACCGCCTCCAGCACCGCGGGCCCCAACCGCTGCGGATGCGTACTCCGGATCACATGATCCGCGATCGTCAGATCCACCAGCCTGCCCTGACCGGACACCACCGCCGACGCGACACCGTCAGCAGACCGCCCGGTAAACCGGGCCTGCTCCAGCTCAGCATCAAGCTCACCAGCCTGCTGCCGCAGCTTGGCCACATTCAACGACACGCCGGCCTCCCCTCCCCGTCGCCGACTTCTCTCCTGCTAGCCGCCCCTACGGCCCGACCGCCACACGATGATCAACACACGAGCGTGACCGGTCGAGCGGCCAGCGTAGTCGAACCCGCTTGTCGGTGTCCCGTTGTTCCCATCACCCCTCCCGGACACGCTCAACGATCCGATCGCCGGTGGCCCGCTGCTCCGCGTCGCACTCAGTTGCACTAACGCCTAGGCCGGGCGCGCTCCGGAAAGTGGCTATCGGCCGGTCCGCACATGCTGGCGGGACGTGCCCAGCCCACCCCTCTCGGCTTCTTCGTCCCGGACCTCGACGCTAAGACCTGGTCTCAAACTCGGCGTGTCGCTAGGTGAACCAACGGCCCGCCCCTGGCTCCGCACCGCCCGCCTGTGGGCCCGGCCCGACGGACCGGAGGTCTGTCAGGGAGACTGGGGGTCACTGCCCGCCCTCTCGACCTGGAGCTTTTGATGCCGCAAGGGACTGTCCGTTGGTTCGACGCCGAACGGGGTTTCGGCTTCCTCGCGCCCGAGGACGGCTCGCCGGACGTGTTCGTGCACGCCTCCGAGATCGTCGGGGACGGCGGCGCGAAAGTGCTCCGCGAGGGTCAGGCCGTCGTGTTCGAGGTCGGCGAGAACGACCGCGGGCCCCAGGCGCTGCGCGTTCGCGTCACCGCCGATGCGGCCGCCGGCAGCGCCGTGGGCCTGCTCGGCACCGTCAACTGGTACGAGCCGGGCAAGGGGTACGGCTTCGCGTCGCCGGACGGCGGCGGCGCCGACATCTTCGTGCACAGCTCCGCCATCGTGACCGGCGGCGTGGTCACCGAGGGGCAGCGGGTGGCCTTCCTGATCGTCGAAGGCGAGCGCGGCCCGCAGGCCGGGCACGTGATCCCGCTGGGAGCAGGGGCCGGCTCACCCGCTGCGGCCGGTATCGCGGACGGTGCCGACGGCACGGTGGCCTGGTACGACGAGGACAAGGGCTTCGGCTTCATCAACCCCGACTCCGGCGCCGGGGACGTCTTCGTTCACGCCCGGGCCCTGACCGAGGGGCTGACGTGGCTCGCGGAGGGCGACCGCGTCGCCTACGAAGTGACTAGTGGAGACAAGGGCCCGCAGGCCCGCGACGTGCACCTGGTCCGGGGCGCCGAGCCCCAGGCGGCGCCGCAGCGGCCGGCACCTGCCGCGGCCGCAGGGCCCGCGACGCGGGACGTGCCCGTACGAGGCGGCGAGGGCGTCGTCGCGCGCTACGACGACGACCGCGGCTTCGGCTTCATCACCCCGGACGCAGGCGGCGACGATCTCTTCGCCCACGCGTCCGTGATCATGGGGTCGGAGCCACTGCAGAAGGGTGACCGGGTCCGGTACGCGGTGCGTCAGAGCGACCGGGGCCCGCAGGCCGACCGCATCGAACGCCTCTGAAGAGGCGGCCCCACCGATCGCTGATCACTTCCCGACGAGAGTGCTCGTTCATCCCCGTCGATGGTGCCGTCAGCAACGCGGCTGCAGCCACACTCCGGCCAAGGGCTCCTGGATCCGCGCTGGGCAGCAGGTCTGCTTGATCGGCGACTCGGGGCACCGGCAAAAGTCACCTGCTGATCGGGTTGGGCACCGCCGCGGCTGAGGCCGGTTCAAAGTCCGCTACGTCACCGCCGCCACGCTGGTCCACGAGCTCGTCGAAGCGGCCGATGACAAACACTGTCCAAGACCATCGCCCGCTACGCCCGCGTCGGCCTGCTCTGCCTCGACGAGCTGGGGTATTTGGAGCGGGACCGACGCGGCGCGGAGCTGCTGTTCCAGGTCTTCACCGAGCGTGAGGACGCTCGAGCATCGCCATCGCGAGCAACTCCGCGTTCAGTGAATGGGCCCGCACCCTTCACCGACCCGCGGGCTCTGCGCCGCGATCGTCGATCGCTTGACATTCGACCGTCCATCAGCCAAACCGGCACCGAGTCGTTCCGGCTGCGGACCACCAAACGCCGACGCACAACCGCGCCAGCTGACAACGTCCGCCTGATCGCCGTGTCATCGTGGTCGCTCGATATCAGGCGCGACACGGGGGGCGTGATCACGGTGCGCGAGCTGTCCGAGAAGGTCCAGCGCTGGGTGAGCCACGCGGTGGGAGGCGGCGCCCAAGTGGCCGCAGCCACCGGCCTACGGCAGGGAGCCAATCCGTGGTTGTTGACGTTCGAACCGGGTGGCCGCGTCGACGCGGCCGTGCTGCGACTCGGGGACCCACTGATCCCGACCACCGCCAGCGGTTCGCCACCGAGGTCGCGGCACTGCAAGTCGCCGGGGAACACCAGTTACCCGCGGCCCGCCTGATCGCCACAGATCTCGACGGTTCCGCGGCAGGTGTGCTGGCGGTGCTGATCACCGTCCTGCCCGGGCACAGCCGCCGCACTGCAAGCAGTCCCGTTGGCGCCTCGGACTGCCCTCCCGAGGCGGACCCGCTCGATCGAGGACGTCGACTTCGCCGCCCAACGCCGGGAAAAAGGCACCACTCCACTGCTGACTGCTGCGGAACAACGCCTGGAACAGCTTCCCGCGCCCACCGGGCCGACAGTCTTCGTGCATGGCGACCTGTGGTTCGGGAACACCCTCTGGTCCGGTGACCACTGCACAGGCCTGGTCGACTGGGACTGCGCCAGCGCCGGATCGCCGGGAATCGACCTCAGCGGTGCACGCTTCGACGCGGCCCTGATGTTCGGACTACCCGCCACCGAGCAGGTCCTGAAGGGGTGGGAGCGCGCCACCGGCCGACGAGCAGAACAGCTCGCTTACTGGGATGTCGTCGCGGCGTTAGGCACCTGGCCGACATGGCGTTCTGCGTTCCGGCGCTCCACGACCAGGGCCGATCAGACCTCGACGCCGACCTTCTCGGGCAACGGCGGGACGCATTCCTCACCACCGCACTGAGCCGGCTCGACGCCGACGATCAGTAGCCAGCGGCCGGGGACCGGCACCGGTCACAGATGACCCAAGCATCCCGGGAGTCAGGGCAGCACGAACGGTCCCCAAGATCCCCTGTCGGGCTCCATGCCGACCGAGCCTGCAACTCAGCTGCCGGGGCCAATTCGACTTTCCGAAATCATTTCCCGACATCGCCCGCTGACGATCGCACCGGCGGTCCCCAGCCGCGGGTCGAGGAGGTCGTGAAACCCCGACTGGCGCGGAACAAGCTCCCGCCACGTCCGAGGTAGCCCCGGGCAGGCTCAACCACGACGAACGCCACGGCAACCCACTAATCCAGCTGCCGGTGCAGCACTAGCTCACGTCGACGTTCAGTTGCGGAGGGTCGCGTAGTTCGTCGTCGACCTTGTCCAAACGGCTGGTCAATTGGTTGATCGCAGCGCGGGCATCGTCACAGATTCCGTTGGCGGCCACCAGATACGAATCGCAGATCTCCCAGTAATTGCTGCCGCCGATCGCCGCAGGATCCTTCGTCCGCTGCGCGCCTTGCACAGCCTCGGCCAGCACCTTGTCCAGCCCAAGGACCTTGTCGGCAGCGAACGGGAACTTGCCCAGCACCCAATCGCCGATGACCTTGTACAGCGTCAGGCCGAGCTGTTCGAACTCGGGGTCGGTGAACGTTTTGGCCTGCAGCGCACCGACGAACTGTTTCATGACCTTGACCATGTCGGCCCGCGCTTGCTCGAAGATCTGGGAGTAGGCGATGAGGCACTGCCCCAGCTTGCCGACTGCCAGAATGTAGGGCTCGGTGTAGTTCGCCAGTTCTTCGCGATATGTCTGCACGCCGACCGCGACGTCGCCTTCCCATCTACCGAGGGCCGCACCGAGCGCGCTGTCGAGGTTGTTGAGCACGTCGATGCTGGGATCGGCGTCACCGGCTGATTTGTAGCGCAGCTCGTCGATGGTCTGCCATGCCTGATGCATGACCTTGAGCTGCTGCTGCGCGATCACGTCGGACGGATAGAAGAACCGCTCGAACGGATAGTTGACCCACCGATCTGGGTGCGGGCCGGTGGGGCCGTAGTCATGGAGCAGCCAATCCACCCAGCCGGCGACCCACCGAGCCCAGCCGGCGAGCTCGCCACACTGGTCCTCGTACCGGTCGAACTGCGGATAGTACCCCGGCGGGCGGTCTGGCCAGTACGGTGGCTGTCCCATCATCGACCCCCGTCCATCCACGGCTCGCCAATGCGCCGGAGTCGCTCACTCGCGGCGGCTTCGGTCTCGGCATAGAGCTTCGATGCCGTCTGCAGGCCACCTTGCAGCCGCCGAGCCGTGTCGACGAAGCTGTCATTATGTGAAATGAGAGTATCGAAGATTTCGTTGAACTTGACGTCGAAGCGCTCGCAGGCGTGAAAGAACACCCCGGCGTCGCCGTAATCGCCGAGTAAGACAGAATTCCCCTCGATCACGGCCTGCGCGCGCTTCACAGCCGTACCGTGCGATTCGAAATGGGCAACGGCCTCGCTCGCCCGTTGGGCGGCGTGTTTGACCAGTTCAGGGTCGACCTCGAAACCTTGCGCCACCGTCCCCTCCTTTACCCCTGCTCAAGCAGTAGACACAGACCCCTGAAATCGTTCTAAGACGGTACTACGGCTCCCGGCATCTGCGAGGGACTTTAGGGAAACTCTCCGCGGAACGTCCCGGCGTCGAGTCATCGAGCCGAACCACAGGTTGCTCGTCGACCACTGCTCACTCACCGAGAGTGCTGTTGATCTACTCGGCCTATATTCAACGCAACAACTGTCTGGCCACCGCTCAATCCGTTTCGTCTCGCATAAAGAACCTCTGACCAAGACACGGCCTGAGGCAACGCACCACTCCGCCGTAAGCGCATCTGGCGTTTGAGCATCTTGATCCGGTTGACGTGGCCTTCGACCGCTCCGGAGTTCCAGGGCAGGGTGGGCCCAGCGGTGACCGCGGGCAGGTCCGGCAGGAGGCCGGCGGCGAGGTGCAACCTGGGCAGGTCGTCGGGCTGGATGTCGTTGATCCACGAGGGAAGGCGTTCGCCCGGAGTCGGATCAGCATGTCCGCGAAGGACCGGACGTGGCGGGCCTGGAGCCGATCTTGGCGCCACATGCCCCGTGCCCGGGGGCTCAGGTACTCCTGAACAGCCGGTCCAGCTGCACGTCGATCGCGGCGAGCGCGTCCTGGGGCTTGATCACGTCGAGTTCGATCAGGGAGGTGAAGCCGGTGAGGGCGAGGAGCAGGTTGGTCTCGGTCGCCGGGTCGCGGCCGGAGTCGATGTGCCCGTCGGCGATCGCCTGGCGGACCAGCTGCTCGACGAGGGCCCGCCCTTGGACGAGGCCGCGGCGCGCCTGTTCGTGCACGGCCTCGTCGTGCAGCGCCTCCAGGACGTAGGCGGCGCTCATCCGGCTGGTCGCGCGGGCGTCGGCATGCAGGGGGAGCATTTCCGCGAGCGTCAGTCGCAGCACGTCACGGGGGTGCGGCCGGTCACCGAGCTTTTCGAGCCCCTGCTGTACGCGCACCGAGGTCTGCTCGGACGCGAAATCCATGGCGAAGGAGAGCATGGCGGTCCGGGAAGCGAAATAGTGCTGCAGCTGCCCGAGTGACATGCCCGCCTCCTGCGCCACCACGCGCATCGTCAGCTGAGTGACGCCGCGCTGCTCCACCACCCGCCACAGTGCGCGGGCGATCGCTTCGCGGCGTCCGCGGTGATCCACCTGCTTCGGCATCGCCGGCCCCTCCTACCCCGGAACTGTTCCAATACAGTTGACATAATACACCTGACCTATAACCCTGGGATGCACTCCAGGGAGGGAATCGTCATGTCCGAACAGCCAAAGGTACGAACAACGGACGGCGTGGTGCAGGGGCTCTGGCGGCAGGGGCACGCGGTGTTCCGCGGCATCCCCTACGCCCAGCCCCCGGTCGGAGCGCTCCGCTTCGCCGCGCCCGAGCCGCCGCACCGCTGGGAGGGGACGAGGCAGGCGGTCGAGTTCGGCCCCGTGGTGCCACTGTCCCTGCCGATCGACGTGCCCCCGCAGGGCACCGACTGGCTGACGCTCAACGTCGGCACCCCGGATCCCGGCGCGGCGGGTCTGCCGGTGCTGGTGTGGATCCCCGTGGGCGGCTACCTGTCGGCGGCGTCGAGCGACCCGATGTACGACCCGGCGGCGCTGGCCGAGGCGGGAGTCGTCGTGGTGACCATCAACTGCCGCGTGGGTGCGGAGGGATTCGCGTTCCTCGACGACGTGCCGCCCAACCGCGGATTCCTCGACCAGATCGCGGCACTGGAGTGGGTGCAGCGCAACATCGCCGCCTTCGGAGGCGACCCCGGCCGGGTCACCGTGGGCGGGGTGTCCGCCGGGGCGGGCTCGGTCGCCGCGCTGCTGACGATGAAGTCCGCGCGCGGCCTGTTCCGGCGGGCCATCGCCCATTCGGTGCCGGGGCTGCACAGCACCCCCGCACTGGCACGGCAGGTCACCGCCGCGTTCGCGGACCGGCTCGGCGCGGCGGCCCCCACCGCCGAGGCCCTGCGCGACCTCGACCCATGGCACCTGGCCGCCGAACTCACCTCCTTCAACGCCGGCCTCCACGCACACCGTGAGAGCTGGGGACGCCTCACGGAGACCGGCACCGCGCTCTGCCCCGTCGTCGACGGCGAGGTCCTCCCGGAAACGCCCTGGCCCGCGCTGACCGGCGGACGCGCGAGCGGGACCGAACTGCTCGTCGGCCACACCCGGGACGAATTCCGGTACTTCAGCGTCATGAGCGGACGGTACGGCACCTTCACCGAGGAGGACGCCCACGCAGCCCTGGAACTGCACGCCCCGCAGCCGGGCGGCACGCGGGCCTACCGTGCCGCGTTCCCGCAGGCGGGCCCGGAGGAGCTGGTGGAGGCGGTGTACTCCGACGCCCTCTTCCGCATGCCGTCACAGAAGCTGGCCGAGGCGAACACCGAGGCCGGCGGAACCTCGTACCTGTTCGAACTGTGCTGGGCTGCCCCGGCCCTCGGCGGCATCCTGGGCGCCTGCCACAGCCTCGACGTGCCACTGGCGTTCGGCACGCTGGACAGCCCCGTCGGCACCCAGCTCATCGGTGAGGAGCCCAGTCCCGAAGCCGTTGCGCTCTCCCACGAACTTCAGGAGGCATGGGTCCGCTTCGTCAGCACCGGCGACGCGGGCTGGTCCGCCCACCGGCCCGGCGGGCACCTCACCCGCGTCCTGGACACCGAGTCGAAGACTCTGCCCTACCCCGAGCAGGCATCCCGCCAGATCTGGGAAGGCCTCTCCCCCGCCCCCTTCGATCTCTCGTGATCCAGCCCAGTTGACGGCTATCGCGTGATCTTCGTGCCGACGGGCGACCCTGTCGCCGAACCTTGAGCCACACCTTCGGTTCGAATGCGACGCACGTCGATGTCAGGAAGTCGTCGGTCCCGCGCTCCGTGACCGCTGGAGCCGGGCCAGGTCGATTCCTGTCTCAGGAACACGGCGGACTGTACGGCAGCTCAGCCGGCACGGGCTTGTCCCACATCTCGCGAGGAAGCCTTCTCCCGTACCACGCCCCCAAGGCTCCGAGTGCACCACGGCGTTCCGCACAAGCAGGGTCCGCGGGATCGGCCCTGTTGCGGCCCGGGGACCGCGCTGATGTGCTGGTTCCCGACGAACCATGCGGCTCCGGAGCATCGTTACCGGTCTGGCCCCAGGTGCCGTCGTCGAGCCGGATGCGGGAAAGGGGCCGATCTTCGTGAAGAAGTCCTGGTGGATCGCGTCGACGGCGGGGGCATTGGTGGTCGTCGCGGCGGCGGTCTTGATCGTGCGAGAACTGTCCGGTCCGGCGAACGGGACCGACCCGGCTCCGCCGTCCAGCGAAGCCGCCTCCCCCGATCGGCGGGCGGTACTGGCCGTCAAGGTCGACAACGTGGCCGCCGCCCGGCCGCAGACCGGTCTGAGTGCCGCCGACCTCGTGTACGTGGAACCCGTCGAGGGCGGGCTGACCCGGCTGCTCGCGCTCTACCGGGGCCGCCCGCCCGCGGTGATCGGCCCGGTGCGCAGTGCGCGAGCCACCGACCTCGGCCTGCTGGCCCAGTACGGCCGACCCGCCCTCGCCTATTCGGGCGCCGCACCCGAGCTGTTGCCGTCTCTGCGTTCGGCCTCACTGACGAGTGCTTCGCCCGCGGAAATCCCGGACGCGTACTTCCGCGACGACTCCCGGCCGTCACCGCACAATTTCTACCTTCGCCCGCATCAGGTCCCCGACGGCGAGGCTGCGCCCGAAGGTGCGTTTCCCGCGGCGGGCGCAGCACCGGGCTCGGGTGCGGCGGCCACCACCGCGGCGATCCGCTATCCGGCGGCCGCTTTCACCTTCACCTGGTCCCCAGAGACAGGCAGATACCTGATCGGCCTGGACGGGACGCCGATGACCACAGTGGACAGTGGCAGGCTCGGCGCGGCGACGATCGTCGAACAGCGGGTCGCCGTCCGCCTCGGCGAACGCGGGGAGACCGGGACGGTTCCCAACTCCCCCATCGCGCAGACGGTCGGCAGCGGGCAGGCGAGGGTGTGGCGGGACGGACAGCGTTTCGACGCCACTTGGGAGCGTGCGACGGCGACCGCGCCAACCCGGTTCACCACCGTGTCCGGGCAGCCGCTTCCGGTGTCCGACGGTCCTTTGTGGATTCTGCTCGTTCCCGCCTGAACGGCGCGGCGGGTCAGCCCGTCCGCAGCGTTGCCCCGGTCCGCCGACGGGTGCGAACAGGATCGCCGAGTCAAGGGTTAGGGCGACGGTTCGGCGGCCTGGGCGTGCCGCTACAAGCCAGGCTGACCGTGTGACGGCAGGGGCCCAGGTTCATGCTTTGCCGTTGTCCCGGGTCGCAGAGTTCCCGATACGGTAGGCCTATTCGCCCGGTCTTCCCAGGTCGGTCGTCGTTCGGCCGAAGGCGTGGTCGAGGACGCGGCGGGCAACGGTGGTGCCGAGTTGATGCCCGTCCTTGGTGGCGAAGCGGTAGTGCACTCCGGCCCAGATCCTGGCCTGGTTCAGTTCTGCCAAGGCCTGGGAGAGGCTGTGGTAGTGGCGGGTAGTGCCGGAGTCGATGCTGTGCGCGCTGAAGGACAGGTCGTCGCGGCCGAAGAACTTGCGCAAGGCTGTCGTGGTGGCAGCGGTGAAGCAGGCGTGCCCTGACGGGTATTCCGCTGACGGCGCGGTGATCCGCAGTGGGGTCCAGGCTGGATCGGCGTCGGTGGCAGGGTTGCCGTCGGTATCGGCGAGCGGGATCGCTGTCACCGGGCGCCAGAAGCTCCAGCGCTTCTTCTCCTTGTAGCAGGCGATAAGCGCGTCGGCGGTGGCCAGGTCCACCATTGCGAACAGGCGGGCTGTCTGGAGGGTGCCGAGCCGGTGGGTCGTGGCGAGCTGGCGTTTGATCGGCCATTCCACCAATCGCGGGTCGTCCCACCAGACAGCCGCTTCGGTCTGGTCGGGTGTACGCGTCGTGCTGGTAGCCGAGCCGAGGGCCTTGACCTCATTCAGGTCGCGGGCGTAGGCGGCGCCGTTCAGGGCCGGCGGCCCGGGGGTGCGGTAGCGGTCGGGGTTGACGATGAACGGCTTCAGGGTGGCGAACCAGGCGCCGACCTGGAGGAAGCCTGGCGGGGTTGGCCGCCACTGGCCCGGCGCGGTGCCGACGGGCCAGGTCGCGTCGGAGAATGCACCGTCGTTGCGCCGGGCATTGATCATCGCCGTGGCGGTGCTCTGGCCTACAGCGATGCCACCGCGCTTGGAATGGCCGTCGGGGATCACGGCGAGCGACTCCTCGTACCGCGTGCGCAGGGAGTCGGCCTGGGCGGGAAACAGCCATACGAGCGTGCGGTAGGCCGCAGTGGCGACGGCCGCCGAAGTCGAGTCACCGGGCCGGCTGCGAGGGGCGATCAGGTACGGCTCATACGGGGTGCCGGCGATCGCGTTGACCGCGTCGTACACCGCGCCTTGCGCTATCGCGAAGCTGCGGGTGGCCGCGGTCGGCGACTGACGGGCGACCTCGTAGATGGCGTTCTGGGCATGGAGGTTCCAGGCGATGACGGCATTGGACCGAGGGCTGCTCGTGACGGCCTGCCGGGCCTGTGCCGCGGTGGCCGTGAATACCACCGGCACGGTCACGGAAAGCACGGTCATGAGAGTCAATCCGCACAGTCCGCGGAATTTTCCAGGCTCTCGAATACGACGGGTCATGGGATCCCCAGAGGCTGATCGGTGCCAGTTGCAACGAAAGTTCCAGTATCCAACCGCGGTGAGCCATGGGCAACAACCCTTGCCGAGTAAGCACATAGTCCGAATGCTGTCCGGGCGACCATTCGAGACGAAAACTTGCCGCGGACGAATCTCGCCGAAATGTCATATATGACCCTGCATGAAATTACGAATTCGGCCGTGAGGCACTACACGAGACAGCAGTATCGCGGTTCAGGCAGGGGTTTGACGCGTTCCCCGAATGAGAAGCGAAGAGGACGGCGCGACGTGCTCGCGTGGGCGCAGAGCCGAATGGGGAAGACTGGGACTCGGTCTGGATGCCAAGGCTCGTTCGCGCTGGTCGCGTGATCTAGAGCGAGGCGGTGAGGTGCTTCTCAACAGGTCCAGCAAAGGGTTGGTCGCGGCCGGCCGCTTCTTCCTTGCGGCACTGGCCACAGGAATGGCGCCGGCGAGCCCCATCGGCGACTGAGAACGGCGGCGACCACGCATCCGCGGAACAGCGCGGTTCCTGGAAGCGCAGTAAAGGACTCCAGCCTGACGACGGGGATCCGCGCGGTGTCTCCGGGCGCGTCCACCGATACTGGAGCAAGGGCACGCCAAGCGCTGAGCCCGTGGACGGAGGGAGGTCTCAGCGGCCCATCGAGTAGAACTCGGCGTTGGGTTTCAGGGCGGTGAGATGGGCGAGGCGGTTCGATGCGGCGAAGAACGCGGTGATGGCCCCGACATCCCAGATCTCGTCGTCGGTGAGTCCCGCCGCGCGGGCCTTGTCGATGTCCTTCTGGCCGAAGAGTTCCGGTTCGCGGGTCAGGGCGAGCGCCACGTCGACGATCGCGCGCTCGCGGCCGTCCAGTTCCGCTCCCCACGGGTTGGTGGCCACTCGATCGGCCAGCTCCGTGTCCTTGGACCGCACACGCAAGATCGCGCCGTGCGCGACCACACAGTAGACACAGTGGTTCGCCCCGGACGTGGCCACCACCACCAGCTCGCGCTCTGCCTTGCTGAGCCCGTCCGGCTTCGCCATGAGCACGTCGTGGTAGTCGAGGAACGCGCGGAGTTCGTCCGGCCGATGCCCGAGAGCCCGGAAGATGTTCGGGACGAAGCCGGACTTCTCGGCTATCACCCCGATGCGCTCGCGAAGATCCTCAGGCAGGTCTTCGGCCTCGACGACACCGAATCGGCTTTCAGCCATGATTCCTCCTTGGGTGTGGGGACCAGGGTACGAAGGTTCACTGGGTGGCCTCGAACGCGGTCCAGCGCCCACCCGCGAGCTTCGCCACGCAGGAGGCGACGTATCGGCACCGCGAGGTCCTGTGGTAGATCAAAGGGATGGCCAGTCTCGGTGATTTGGAGAGCCGGATCATGGCGGTGCTGTGGGATACCGACGCGCCGCTGACGGTGCGGGAGGTTCACGCGTCGCTGCAGGCCGAGCGCACTCTGGCCTACACGACGGTGATGACCGTCCTCGACAATCTGCACACGAAGGAATGGGTCGTGCGCGAGCGCGACGGCCGCGCGTGGTCGTACCGCCCGGCTCGCGCGCGGGAGGAGGCCGGTGCCCAGATGCTGCGGGACCTGCTGACCTCGTTGGGTGACCCGCGGGGTGTGCTGATGAGCTTCGCCCGCGACATGAGCTCCGAGGAGTCCGCGTTCCTGCGCCAGGCCCTCGACGAGACCGGCACGGAAGAGTCCGGCCGTCCGCGGCGGAAGCCGAAGCGGTCATGACGCTCGCCGTCGGCCTGCTGCTCGCCTCGGTGGTGATTTCCGCCGGAGCACCGCGGTATCTGCGTCCCGGCAGTACGCCGCGGGTCCACCCGTCTCTGTCGCTGTGTGCCTGGCTGGTCGCGGCGCTCGCCATGTTCGGGAGCGCGCTCGCGGCGACCGTGATCCTGCTGAGCCCGGATCCGGCGGTTCCCGACGGGGCGTTCGGGCTCGCCACCGCCTGCTGGCAGGCGATCGGGGAATCCGCCTTCCCCTGGCTGCTGCTCACCCGGCTGGTCACGGGGGTCACGGTGCTGGCGCTGCTCCTCCGCCTATCCGGCGTCCTGGCCTCCGATCTGATCACCGGAGGACGACGGCGGCGCGACCACGCGACCAGTCTCCGCGCCGTCGCGCGCGTGACCGACGGCGTCTGGTGGGTGGACAGTGACCTGCCCGTGGCGTTCTCGGTCGGCGAGTACCGACGTGGTGTCATCGTGGCCTCCACTGCCGTGGAGCACCTCGGGAAGGACATCACCGAAGCGGTACTCGCCCACGAGCGAGCACATCTGCGCGGGCACCACCACCTCGCGCTCACCCTGGCCAACGCGATGGCCCGCGCGCTGCCCTGGATACCCCTGTGCCGCGCGGCCCCGGCCGCGGTGTCGGTCCTCTGCGAACTGGCGGCCGACGCCGCCGCCGTCAAGGCCTGCGGCCGCAACGCGGTCTCCCAGGCCTTGCGGCAGATGGCAGGCGGAGCTTCTCCGCCGGGCGTCGTCGGCTTCGGGGCACACATGCAGGCACGGCTCTCCTGGCTGAACCGACGACGCTCGTCGTTGCTCCGCAACAGCGGGCCGATTTCGCGCGGGCTCGCCGGGACCGCGGCACTCGTCCCGCCGATGGCCTCGGCCGCGCTCGCCATCACCTCGATCACGGTCCTCTGCCTGAGCCGCACCGGTGGCTGACCCCCGCCCGGGCGCCCGGCCCATCGTCTACTAAGTTCTTAGTAGTAACTACTAACGACTTAGTAGAGAGGTCGCGGAATGGCACGGGGAAACAGCGGCGCGCGACGGAGCCAGGGCGTTCCGAACCTGCTCATCGTCCTGGCGCTGGTGGCCGCCTTGGCCGGGCTCGTCATCTACGCGGCCACATCCTCGAGCACCACGACCGGCGCTCCGGCCGCCACCGCCACCTCGGCCGCCAAGCCACCCCTGGGTCCTCTCGGTGACCTCGCGCGCCGGACGCCGGGCGACCCCCTCGCCGTCGGCCGCGCGGACGCCCCCGTGACCATGGTGATCTTCTCGGACTACCGCTGCCCCTTCTGCGCGAAGTTCAGCCGGGACACCGAACCCACGCTGAGGACGAAGTACGTCGACACGGGAAAACTCCGCATGGAGTGGCGCGACTTCCCCATCTTCGGTGACCAATCCGTGCAGGCGGCCTTGGCCGCACGCGCGGCGGGCCGTCAAGGAAGATTCTGGGAATTCAACCGCGCGCTCTACGCCGCGGCACCCGACAAAGGACATCCGGATCTGCCTCCGGACCGGCTGCTCGCCTTCGCCCGCGAGGCGGGTGTTCCCGATCTCGCGCGTTTCCAGCAGGACACGAAATCCCCGGCATTGCTCCAAGAAGTGCGGAACGATCTCAACGAAGGGTCTTCGCTGGGGGTGACCAGCACACCCGCCTTCTCGGTCAACGGCCATCCGATGCTGGGCGCGCAACCCGTGGAGCTGTTCGAGCAACGGATCGAGCAGTCGCTGGCGGGCCTTTCGTGACCGGGGTCAGCCTGCTCACCGCGTTCCTGGGCGGGCTCCTGTCCCTGGTGAGTCCTTGCGCGGCGCTCCTGCTGCCGTCGTTCTTCGCCTACGCGTTCACGAACGTCGGCACCCTGCTGTCGCGTACCGCCGCGTTCCTGGCCGGGTTGCTGGTCGTCCTCGTGCCGCTGGGTGCGGGCGTGGCCGCCATCGGCGAGCTCCTCACGCGCTACCGCGACATCGCCACGACGGCAGGCGGCGCCCTGCTGGTCCTTTTCGGCCTCATGACGATTCTCGGCCTCGGGTTCGGGAGCGCGACGGCGGGCCGGATCACCGGAAGGCTGCGGATCTCCAGCACCGTGTCGGTCTTCGCCCTCGGGACCGTGTACGGGCTGGCCGGGTTCTGCTCCGGCCCGCTGCTCGGCGGCATCCTGACCGTCGCCGCGGTCGGCGCGCAGCCTCTTTACGGAGCCGCGCTGCTGGGCGTGTACGCCGTCGGCATGGCCGCTCCCTTGTTCCTGCTGGCGCTGCTGTGGGACCGCTTCGACCTGTCCTCGCGACGCTGGCTCCGAGGCAGGGAACTGAGGATCGGCCCCCTGCGGACCCAGTCGACGTCGCTGCTGTCCGGCCTGCTGTTCCTCGCCGTCGGGATCCTCTTCCTGGCGACCGACGGCACCGCCGCGGTCGGCGGCGCGCTCGGTGTCGACCGGCAATTCGAGGCACAGCAAGCGATCCAGCACACGCTGGGACCGATCCCCGACGTCGTGGTGGCACTCGTGCTGGTGGTCGTCGTCCTGTCGGCGATCCTGCTGCGCCGCGCACTGCGGCAACGAAGCCGTGGCTGATCACGACATCACCGCGCTCGACGACCCGGCGGACCGCTCTTGAGCCAGGTGAAGACCGCGACGCTACGCAGTTGAGCGGAGAACCGCTTTGGGGGCCTCCCCTGCCGACCGGCGGCGCCGGGCGCGCGCTCAGACTCCGCCGCCGCCCGACAGCGGGGACACGTTGAAGCTGAAGTAGCTCTTGTGGGACTCCGACCGGCTCCCGGAATCGTCCGGCGGGAAGATGGCGTCGATGAACAGGCCGCCGCCACAATTGGGTTCGGAGAACAGGTTGAGCACCGACGACTTTGTCCGGTTCGCCAGGTAGCTTGCCTGCTCCCCGAGCAAGCCATGGACGTTGTAGCAGACACGCGGTTTCAGATCGTGGATGGTGACCGGGATCGGCACCGTCGGTGCCGACCAGATGGCGCGGTCGCCGGTCGGATGCGCGTTCGCGCTCCCGGCCGTGGCGGTCAGCAATACGGCGGACACGCCCAGCGCACCCACACCGGACAGAACATGGCGGACGACCATCACGGAACCCTCCCAGAACAGCTTGATCCTGCCCGGAATGCTGCCAGACGCCCCCGTCTGCCGGAAGGCCGCCTTCACCGCGCGCCGCGGCGCCAGGTAATGCGCCAAGGTGGCGCCATAGAGCTGAGCACGAGGGCAACCATGCCTGCTTTCGCCTCCGCCGCTACCGTTCCGACGTCGTGGTCGAGGTAAGCGCGCTGTCGAAAGGCTCCCGGAATACCGCCGGCAGGCTCACCGCCTCCCGCAGTGACAAGGCTGCGACCTCCACCGGCGGGTGCCGGTCGGTCCAGCCGTGGTCCTCGCGCCGCCGTGTCACGGCGAGCCAGTCCGACGTCAGCCTGGCGCCGAAGCACAGCGAGCTGATGCCGCAACACCAAGAGCTCCAATCCAGTAGGCAACCCTTAGCCACGGCCCACGTACAGTGGCGCCCCATGCCCAGCAAAAGACCCCCGGTCGGCCTCTTCGTAGTGGCCAGCGTCCTCGTACTGGCCGCGTGCGACGGCTCTGCCGCGCCGGACGCCACCGGCCTCGACCCCGCGAAGTGCGCCGACCCGAATTTCACCAGTGCCCACACGGACTTTTGCGTCGACAACGCCTCCGTGCCGGAGACCCCGGCAGTCGAAGCCGCCACCTTGTCCAACGGCTTGAAGGTCCGGATCAGCTCCGCGAAGTCCGAGACCGTGGATTCGAAAGGCTATGACTCCGGCCCGACCGAGAGCGTCCTGGTCACCATCACTACCGAGATCACGAATACCGGCAGCACGACGTTCGTCTTCCCCACGACGAAGGGCACTGTCCGTGCAGAGTTGCTCTACGGCCGCAACCACGCCAAGGCGACGAACTCGGCCGTTCGGAAGGGCGACTCCACCGACCTGCCGGAGCAGCTGGTCGCGGGCAGATCGGTAACGATGACGTCGACCTTCACGATGCGCGCCGGGGGCGCGGACAACGTCGTCTTCCGGTTCAATCCTGACAACACCGCCGCAAGCGACGTCACCTTCACGAACGTCCAGACCTTGTACAAGTAGCGCCCGCGCGCCATCCGGCTCCGTCGTGCGATTCTGGGAGAACAGTGGAACCCTGCGGGTGGACGCCGAGACCGACCACGGTTTCGCCTACATCGCGCTCGACTTCACCGCGCCGTCCGGACCCCTGCAAGCCGGAACCTACGGCCACGCGGAGGGAGTTCACGATCGACCACATCGAACGCGGCACCGACGGCCTCGTCGCTCTCGACGCCAGGTTCGAGCAGCGCTGTGGCAGCCCCACGTCACCTGCTCTGCGGGGCGAGGTCCACTACCGGCGCTGAGCCGGATTCGACAGGGCGTTTGCTCCACCGGCGTGTTCGGGCACGCCACACCGAATCGGGCCGGGTCCATTGTGGACCTCACCGAGACCGGCCTGCTCACTCGCAGGCCGGTCAAGCGGGGCCGCCACGAGTCGACCGTTCAAGTGCGCGGTTCAGCTGATGAAGCCCGCCGACTTGAGCCAGTCGTGGGCGACCGTGGCGGGCTTCTGGCCGTCGACGCTGACCTTCTTGTTCAGGTCCGTGAGCGTCGCGGTGTCGAGCTTCGCGGCGATCGGCGTGAAGACTTCTTCCAGCTGCGGGTATTTCTGGGCGAGCGGAGTGGCGATCGTGATCGCGGGGTTGTACGTCGGGAAGAAGTGCTTGTCGTCCTCGAGCACGGTGAGGTGCTGCCCGGCCACGCGCCCGTCGGTGGAAGCGACCGAGCCGAAGCCGCACGGGTCCCCCTTGCCGACGCTCGGGTAGACGACGGCGTCGTTGAGCAGGTGCACGTGCGGGTCGGGCAGCGTGAACCCGTAGGTCTTCGCCAGGCCGGGGAACCCGTCGTCCCGGCTCTTGAACTCCGGCCCCATACAGGTCGAGGCAGCGGCCGGGTCCCGCTTCACCAGGGCCGCGTAGTCGGACAGCGTTTTGACGCCGGTCCTGGCCAGTGTCGCCGGATTGCCGGCGAGGGCGTAGGTGTCGTTGGCGGGCGAGCGTGCCCACCAGGTGACGCCGTTGGCGACGTCGGCTTGCTTGACCGCGTCGTACTGCGCCTGCGGGTCGCTGATCGGCTTGGTCTGGTTGAGATAGCTGATCCAGGCGGTGCCGGTGTATTCCCAGTACAGGTCGACCGCGCCACTGGTGAGCGCCTGGCGGACGTTGCTCGAGCCGGTGATGTTGGTCTTGTCCTGCGGGCTCGCCCCGGCCGCCTGCAGTGCGACGAGGGCGATCTGGCCGAGCAGCAGCTGCTCGTCGAACTCCTTGGAGCTGACCCGGAGCTGGACACCGTTCAGCGCGTCGATCTTCTTGATGGAGCCCGCGCCCACCTGCGCGCCGGTCTCGTCCTTGCCGATCGTGCAGCCGGCCGCGAGCGCCGCTGTCGCGACGAGCGCGAGCACGGCGGCGGTCGTGCGCTGGAGCATCCGCATGGGTTGGTCCTCCTTGAATTCGGTCGAGCTACAGGCCGCGCGGGTGCAGGACCTCCTCGGCGACCAGCCCCAGCCAGTCGACGAAGAGCGCCAGTACGGCGACGATGATTCCGAAGGTCAAGCTCAGCATCGGGCGGTACAGGCCGATCCCGGCGACAAGCCCGCCGCCGAGGCCGCCGCCGTCGATGAACGTCGCCAGCGTCGCGCTCGCGACGGTGAGCACCAGCGCGGTCCGGATCCCCGCGAGGATCACCGGGACCGCCAGCGGAAGTTCGATCCGCCACAGGATGGCCGCCTTGCCCATGCCCATGCCTCGCGCGGCGTCGACGACGGTCGGGTCGACGCCGTCGAGCCCGACGATCGTGTTGCGCAGCACCGGCAAGGTCGCGTAGACGACGAGTGCCGTCACCGCCGTCGCGGTGCCTGTGCCGATCCAGAGCGCGAGCAGCACGACGAGCCCGATCGACGGGATCGCCTGGCCGAGGTTGCCCAGCCCCAGCCCGATCGGCCTGGCCCAGCCGGCACCGGCGCGGGTGAGCAGGATGCCGAGCGGGAGGGCGATCGCGATCGTGCACGCCGTCGAGATCCCGGTGAGCCGCAGATGCGCGCCCAGTTCGGTGAAGATCTCGCCGGCGTTGAGGAAACGCTGCTCGATCGAGTCGAGCGGATGCGCACGTACGATCAGGAAGAGCGCCAGCAAGGTGACGCTGAGCAGGACCGGGCGCACCAGCAGCCCGAGCCGGCGCCGGCGAGGGCGCGCGGGCACCGTGGTGTCCGGACCCGCGTCAGGCGTCTCCTCGGCGTCCGGAATCGTGGGCGCGGCCGCCTCGTCGGCGGGCCGGAGCGCCGCGACGAGGCTGGACACGTGGCACACCCCCAGCGGCTGTGCGGTGCCGTCCTCGGTGACCACGACCGCGGTACTGCCGGTCCGCACCATCACGTCCAGCACGTCCCGAAGGGTGACGTCGGGCCGGACCGGCGGCAGGCCGTCCGGCCCGGACACCGGCCGGAGCTCCAGGTCACCCACCCGGATCAGGGCGAGCCGTTTCAGGTTCCGCTTCGGCCCGACGAAGCTCGCGACGTAATCGTCCGCCGGTGCGGCGAGGATCGCCTGGGGCGTGTCGTATTGCGCGATCGCCGACCGCGGCCGCAGCACGGCGATCCGGTCGCCGACCTTCAGCGCCTCGTCGAAATCGTGCGTGACGAAGACGATCGTCTTGCGCACTTCCCGTTGCAGGCGAAGGAATTCGTCCTGCAGCCGGGCACGGGTGATCGGGTCGGTGGAACCGAACGGCTCGTCCATCAGCATGACCGGCGGGTCCGCGGCCATCGCCCGCGCCACACCGACGCGCTGCTGCTGACCGCCGGAAAGCTCACGCGGATACCGAATGCCGTGCTCGCGGGTGAGACCGACGACCTCGAGCAGTTCGCGCACACGGTCGGCGATGCGCCGCCGGGTCCAGCCGAGCAGCCGCGGCACCACGCCGATGTTGGCGTCCACTCGCAAATGCGGGAAGAGCCCGACCTGCTGGATGACGTAGCCGGTGTGGCGCCGGTGTTCGTCGAGGTCGAGCGCCGACACGTCGGTGCCGCCGATCGTGACGACGCCCGCGGTGGGCTCGACGAGCCGGTTGATCATCCGCATGGTCGTGGTCTTGCCGCACCCCGACGGACCGGTCAGCACGACGATCTCGCCCGCGGGGATGCGCATCGTCAGGCGTTCGACCGCCGGTACGGCTCGTCCGGGATAGTGCTTGCCGACGTCCCTCAGCTCGATCGTCTCACCGCCCGTTCCGGCGGCTCCCCCAGCCGTCGCCGGGGCCACCGCTCGGAGGGCACGGGGACGTCGCCTTGTGGTCAGCTTGCCGACCACCACGAACGCCAGGTCGAACAGCAGCGCCAGCACCATGATCCCGAGCGTCCCGGTGAGCACCTGGTTCAGGGAGTTGACCGAGCCGAACCGGCCGAGCCCGTCGAAGATCTGGTTGCCGAGGCCGGGGCCCTTGACGTACGCGCCGATGGCCGCGATACCGATCGTGATCTGCGTCGAGACCCGGATGCCGGAGAGGATCACCGGCCAGGCGAGCGGCAGCCGCACGCGGAACAGCAGCCGCAGGCGGCCGAACCCCATCCCCCGCGCCGCGTCCACCACGGCCGGGTCGACGCCACGCAGCCCGACGATCGTGTTGCGCGTGATCGGCAGAAGCGCGTAGAGCACCAGTGCGAACAGGACATTCGTCAGCCCCAGCCCGAACGGGCCGATCAGGATGCCCAGCAGGGCGATGGACGGGACGGTCAGGAACGCCGCCGTCGTCGTGGTCGCCATCGCGCCGAGCCACCGCCGCCGGTAGGTGAGCAGGCCGATCGTCATTCCGACCAGCACGGCCAGCGCCATCGCCGCCAGGGTGAGATCCACGTGCAGGATCGCGTCGTTCACGACGTCGATCCAGTTCTCCCGGAGGTACTCCGACAGGCTCAGGGCGGCACTCCTCGACGTCGCAGGAAGAAAATCGCCGACCACAGCCCAACATGGCGGCGGGGTTCCTGTCCAGTTCAATCAGTGATTGAACTGGTGATGGAAATATGGTGTGCTGCACGAATGCCCAGCACCGACGCCACCACCCGGGAGCGACTGCTGACCGTCGCCGAACGACTGCTGCTGGAATCCGGGTACGACGCGGTGTCCGTCCGCGCGATCAACAGCGCGGCCGGCATGAATCCGGCGGCCGTGCACTACCACTTCGGGTCGAAGGACGCCTTGATCGCCGCGTTGCTGGAGGCCCGGCTCGCACCGGTGTGGCAGCGGCGGCTCGACGAGATCACCGGGCGGCGGCGGGGCGGTTGGGTGCCCACGGTGGCGGAACTGGTCGATCTCGTCGTGACTCCGCTCGCCGAGCTGGCCGCGGACCCGGTCGGGCGGCTGCGGTTGCGGTTGCTGGCACGGTTCGTGCTGGGACGGCGGGAGCAGGCGTGGACTTCGCGGTGGTTCGGGCTGGGGCCGTGGATCGAGCTGCTGCGGGACGCGCGGCCGGAGCTGTCGAAGGCGGCCGCGGCGCACCGGTGGCTGCTCGCCTTCGGCCTGATACTGCAGTTCTTCGCCGACGAGATGCCGGGCGAGGTGCCTGCCGGGACGCTGCGCGCGTTCCTCGTCGCGGGCTTGGCGGGGTCATGACCGACGTTTTCGCGCCCGCGCGGCTGGGTCCGGTGCGGCTGCGCAACCGGATCATCAAGGCCGCGACCTTCGAGGGAGCGACTCCGGACGCCGTGGTGACCGATCGGCTGATCGAGTTCCACCGGCGGGTGGCCCGCGGTGGTGTGGGGATGACGACGGTCGCTTACTGCGCGGTGTCCCCGGAGGGCCGGACCGACCGGCACCAGATCTGGATGCGCGACGAGGCCGTGCCCGGGCTGCGCCGTCTCACCGACGCGGTGCACGCCGAGGGTGCGGCGGTGAGCGCGCAGATCGGGCACGCGGGGCCGGTCGCGAACGCGGCGTCGAACCGGTCGCCCGCGCTGGCGCCGGGGCGGTTCCCGAATCCGCTGGGGATGCGGATGACGAAGGCGGCCACGGAACACGATCTGGATCGGGTCGTACGCGCACACGCGAAGGCGGCGCGAGTGGCGATCGAAGCCGGCTTCGACGCTGTCGAGATCCACTTCGGACACAATTATCTGGTCAGTTCGTTCCTCAGTCCCCGGTTGAACCGCAGACGTGACTCCTACGGCGGATCGCTCGAGAACCGGGCCAGGCTGGCACTGGAGGTCGCGCGGGCGGTCCGGGACGTAGCCGGCGACCGGATCGCGGTGACCGCGAAGCTCAACATGGACGACGGGGTGCCGGGTGGGTTCTGGCTGGACGAAAGCGTGCGGGTCGCGCGGTGGCTGGAGGCGGACGGGTCCGTCGACGCGCTGGAGCTGACGGCGGGTAGTTCGCTGCTGAACCCGATGTACCTGTTCACCGGGGACGCGCCGGTGCGGGAGTTCTCCGCGCGGTTCCCGCGGCCGTTGCGGTGGGGCGTCCGGGCGGCCGGTGGCGCCTTCCTGCGCAGTTACCCGTTCCAGGAGGCATACCTACTGGACCGGGCACGCCAGTTCCGCGCGGCGCTGGACCTGCCGCTGATCCTGCTCGGCGGGATCACGCGGCTGGAGACGATGGAGCAGGCGATGGCGGAGGGCTTCGCGTTCGTCGCGATGGCGCGGGCGCTGCTGCGTGAACCCGATCTGCCGCTGCGGCTGCGGTCCGGGGCGCGCTCGCTGTGCGTGCACTGCAACAAGTGCATGCCGACGATCTACCGCGGGACGCACTGCGTACTGGAAGCTCGGTGACGGCGGCCAGCAGGCGGATTGCCCGAAGGAGACGTTCGAGCTATTCGTCAGGACGACCGCGTCACGGCGGAGATGTGCTTTGTCGCCGGTCAGAGGCTGGGGCCCGCGATGTAGCGGCGGCGCAGCTCGGCGTACCCCCGGTCGGTCACGACGGTGCTGTCGACGTACTGGTCGATCGCCCCGACCGGCGGCAGCGCCCTGACGGCCGGGTCGCTGATCGTCGAGACAAGGGCGTCGGTGAACCGGTGAGCGCCCAGAACCTGGAACGGCCGGTCGTGGAAGTCGCGGACCGTCGTATCCAGCGGCTCCGTGAGACCGAGATTGTTGTGCACCCTCGCGGCGATCTCGTATGCGGGAGAAAGGTGCTGCTCCCGTTCCTGCCAGCTTCGTGCGGACAGTGCGCCGGACAGGTGCGGAGCCAGCACCTTGGCGCAGGGCAGTGCGCCGAACGCCGTGCCCAGCCACTTGCTGTAGGGCGGGTACTCCCGGTTCATCACCAGGCACAGCTTCATCAGGTCGCGGACCTGGCGCGCGGCGACCACGGCCGAGCCCAGGTCGTCGCCGACCTCACCGCAACGGCCGACGAAGGGCTCCTCCTGGGACAAGCGCATCCACTGACAAGCCAGGACATAGCGCCACACGTCGTCCGGATACCAGGCGAGGTGATCCCGGTAGCGCTCCAACAGGCCGGTCCCGTCGTGGAAGACCGCGCCACCGGTCAGTTCCCGCAGTACTTGTGTCGGGACCGTCAACCAGGCCGAAATCGGCAGGCCGCCGTCCGGGTCCGCGCCGAGTTGCTCGGTGAAGAAGCCCTGCAGATCCGTGACGTCCACCCAGTGCCGGGCCGGCGCGTCCGTTGGGAAGGCGAAGCGTACCGGGTAGCCGCGGAACTCGGCCGGGAGCTCGCGATCAAGCAGGGCGTCCAGATCGTCGACGCGGGCATGGAAGTCATCACTGCCAAGGAAAAGCTGCAGCCGCGGGCCCCAGGCATGGTCGGTGGAGCGCACCGTGTCGAAGCCCTGCACCTCCGAGCCCCAGCCGATCAGCGCCGCCGAGTAGGGCACCTCGTTCAGCGCCTTCGCCAAGATCGGCGCGACGACCTCGGTATGGAACAGCCGGGACAGCTCAAGCCCGGGAAGGAACGATCGCGTCACGTCCGTCACCCTGGCAGGAGTGACGAACGACGGGCGATCGATATTCGGCGTGCGGTACCGGCTCCCGACGGCAGCAGGCGCTAGGGTTTGCGGGCGACGACCCCGGCGATGCACTGCTCGACCTCGTTGAGCGGGGCGAGTTTCGGCCCGTCCGGCCACCAGAGATCGCACAGCTCCAGGCCCGGTTCCTTGCCAGGGCCGGAGGGCATGATCTCGAGGCCCTCGACGAAGCTCGAAATCTCGCTTGCCGTCCGGAACCGGCCCGAGCCCATCGGGCTGTGCATGAACAGCTCTTCCATCTTCCGGGCGAGCTCGCTCAGTCCCGGCTTCTCCGGATCGAAGAAGTGCGCGATGACGACGAACGAGCCACTGGGCAGCGCGTCGATGTACTCGCGCATCAGGTCCGCGCCGTTGTCGGCGGTGTAGTGATGCAGGGTGCCCACCTGCAGCAAGGCAACCGGACGCGTGAGGTCGAGGTGCTCACGAACCGCCGCGTTGGCCAGGAGCCGCTCGGGCTGGAAAATATCCTCGGCGACGAAGTGCGTGTTCGGGTTGTTCTCGAGGATGGCCCGGCCATGGGCGAGCACCACGGGATCGTTGTCGACGTACACCACCTGTGTCCCGGCGTTGACCCGCTGGGCGATCTGGTGGGTGTTCTCCGCCGTCGGCAATCCCGAACCGCAGTCGAGAAACTGGGTGATCTTCCCTTGCTGGGCGAGGAACCGCACGGCCCTGGTCAGGAAATTGCGGTTGGACCACGCCAGATCCCGGACTTCGGGTGCCTTGGTCGCGACCTGCCGCAGCACCTCACGGTCGATCTCGTAGTTGTCCTTGCCGCCCAGCGCGGCGTCGTACACGCGCGCGATGCTCGCCCGGGTCGGGTCCACCCCGACCGGAACCGAACTCGGCGCGGTGTACCCGGACTCGTACGACGGCATTTCCACCCTCACAACCGAACGCCGGCAAAGATCGACCCCACTACGTCAGTGATTCACCTACTGTACGCAACCACCGGCCGAAGGTCATGACGGCGCGGACGCTACCGAACACCTGCCACTCGGCTGGGCTACCGCGGAAGCCTTCGCCCTCGGCGAAGCCCTCAGGCGACAGGGTGGCGGATCCCGGCCAGGAGGTAAGTGGTGCGGCGGTCGTAGTCCTCCCGAGGAGGCCGCTTGCCGTGTTTGAGGGCGAGAGCGTTGTCGACGACGAGCGCGTGGAGATCGGCCGCCGTGAACTCCGGCCGCAGCGCACGGGAGGCCCGCGCCTCGGCGATGAGTTCTTCGTTGGCCTCGCTTCCGACCCGGCAGATCTCCATGAGCGGCCGCGAGTGCGGATAAGTCTGCAACAGGACGTCGTTGACGGCGGGCTGCCGGTATTGGAGGTCACGGATCGCCGTGAGGTAGTAGGCGATCCGCTCGCCGATGTCGTCGATGGTCCGAGAGTGGTCGATGACGGCGAACAGCTCGGTCGCGACGACCTCCTCGATCACGGCGTCGATGAGGCCGATCCGCCCGCCGAAGCGGTTGAAGATCGTCGCCTTGCTCACCCCCGCCACCTTGGCGACCTCCTCCAACGGCACCGTCAGGCCCCGTCCCTGGAAGGCGCCGATCGCCGCGGAGCGGATCTGCTCGGAATTGCGCCTGGCGTCGGCACGCAACCGGGATCCCGCGGGCACCCCACCGGCCAAAGCCTTCACCGCCCCTCACTGTCGCCCAGCTTTTCGTAATTTGACTACCCGGGTCAGCTTACCTAATGTCGTTGACGGACGCGAAACTGACCATGAGGGTCAACTTATGCGCACAGGAAGGCCAAGAACATGATCGTTGTCACCGGCGCAACAGGCGGACTGGGCGGCGCGACCGTCGAGCACCTCCTCGAACGCGTACCAGCCGACCGGATCGGTGTCAGTGTCCGCGACGTCGCCAAAGCGCAGCACTTCGCCGACCGCGGCGTGCGCGTGCGGCAGGGCTCCTACGACGACCCGGCCGCGCTGCGCGATTCCTTCGCCGGCGCCGAACAAGTCCTTCTGGTGTCCGGCAACGACCCGGCCGCCGACCTGGTCGGCCTGCATCGCAACGCCATCGAAGCCGCGGTCGCGGCCGGCGCCGGCCGGATCCTCTACACGAGCCAGCAGGGCGCCGTTCCCGGAAACCCGTACCTGCCGTCGGACTTCCACATCGCCACCGAGGCGATCCTCGGTGAGTCCGGGGTCGCCTGGACAGCCCTGCGCAACGGCGCCTACGGCCCGCTCGATCAGGTGCTCGGCCCGTGGCAGCAGACCGGCGAGGTCGCTCAGCCGGAAGACGGCCCCATCCCGTACACCGACCGTGCCGACATAGCCGAGGCCATCGCGGTCATCCTCGCCGGTGACCGCTCCTTCGACGGCCCAGTCACCCTCGCCGCGCCGACCGCCGTCACGTTCGACGATATCGCCAAGATCGCCTCCGACCTCACCGATCGCAGTATCAAGCGCGTCGTCGTGGACGACGAACAGTGGGTCGCCGGCCAGATCGCGACCGGCGTCCCGGAGCAGGCGGCCCGGCTCATCCTCACGTGGTACCAGGCAGCCCGCGCCGGCCACTTCGCCGAAACCGGCCGCCTGCTGGCCGGACTCCTCGGCCGCGAGCCCCGCACCGTCGCCGATCGGCTCGCTGCCGACATCGCCGCCTGACACGGAACCGGCGGCCGGCGCGGAATTCCTCGCTGTGGTCGAGCAGGAGTTCCAGGTGGTGCCGGGTCCGCGGAGGTGACCGTCTTGCGGAGCCCCGCGGTGAAAACGCGCGTGTGCAACGGACCCAGCGGACTCGGGCATCCAGCGGGCGCCCCGCCGAACAGACCGTCTACTCGCGACTCCGCGGCAAGGACGAGGCCGCACGAATCTGGCGGATCTCCGAGGAACTCACCGGCACCGCCTTCCCGGCCGACGAGGACGCCCACCCGAACCCGGGATCACCGCGTCGGCCGTGAGCGGATCACCGGACGGCGGTCCTGGACCCGGCTTCCGCGTTCGCCTTCTCGTGCAGGTCGACGCCCCGGGTTTCCGGAAGGGTGAAGACGACCAGGGCGCTGATGACCATGAGCACCATGCCGTAGACGACGAACAGCGACGGGTAGCCGTTCTTGGCGAGGAGCGTCTGCAGGTAGGGCGCGGTACCGCCGAAGGCCGCGACCGCGATCGAGTACGGCACACCGACTCCGATGGTGCGGATACGGGTCGGGAAGATCTCCGCGTAGACCGCCGGGCCGATGGAGGAGAACCCGGCCATGAAGACCAGCGCGATCGACATCGCCAGGAACAGCTGCCAGGCCTGGTCGCCGACCATCGCGTTCAGCGGGAAGCTGAGCACCAGGAGGCCGACGATCGCGATGAACAGGACCGGCTTCCTGCCGATGCGATCGGACAGCCGTCCCCACAGCGGCAGGGCGATCAGGAAGATCACGTTCGCGAAGACGCCGGCCCACAGCGCACCGGTCGGGTCGACGCCGCGCACGGTGATCGCGTACGACGGCGCGGCCACGGCCCACATGTAGTAGATGACCGTGGCCCCGACGGTCAGCCCGACGACCTGCACGAGCAGCTTCGGGTGCCGCTTGATCGTCTGCCAGATCCGGCCCTTCTCGGCCTTCTTCCCGGCGGCGTCGTCCTTGGCCGACTCGGCGAGGAACACGCCGGTTTCCCGCATGCGCAACCGCATGTAGAGCGAGTAGAGCCCGAAGACGCCACCGAGCACGAACGGGATCCGCCAGCCGAACGAGATCATCTGATCGTGGCTCAGCACACCGGAGAGGACCGCGCCCAGCAGCGTGCCCGCGAGCACGCCGCAGGTGCCGGAAAAGTAGATCAGGCTCGACCACAGTCCGCGTCGGGCGGGCGGGGCGACCTCGGCGATGTAGGTCTGCGCCGAAGGCAGCTCACCGCCGTGCGCGAGACCTTGGGCCAGCCGCGCCACCACGAGGATCATCGACGCCCACACGCCGATTTGGCCGTATGTCGGGGAAAAGCCGATGACGAGACTGCCACCGGCGGCGATCGCGACCGTCAGCGTCATCGACAGCTGACGGCCCTTGCGGTCGGCGATCCAGCCGAAGACCAAGCCGCCGAGAGGCCGGGCGGCGAAGCCGACCGCGAAGACCGCCAAGGTGCTCAGCAGCGCCGAGACCTCGTCCTGAGCGTTGAAGAACTGTGCGGCGAAGAACGACGCGAACGTCGCGTAGATGTTCCAGTCGAACCATTCCATCGCGTTGCCCGCGCCGAGCCCGAACAGGGTACGGCGGCGGTCCTTGCCCGCGGTCACGCTCATCGGGTGGCTCCTTCGGCGAAGCGGTCGAGACGGCGGACGGCGAGTTCGGCGTAGACGGTGGCGGCCCTGGACAACACGGTCGGATCGAAGTCGGCGTACGGGCTGTGGTTGTTGGGCGCGGTGTCCGGTTCGAGCCCGGGCATCAGCGCGCCGAGGCCGAGGAACGTGCCCGGAACCTCGGCCAGCACCCGGGAGAAGTCCTCGGAACCGGCCACCGGATTGGGCAGTTCGGTGTAGTACTGCTCGCCGATCGTTTCGCGGACGACCTGGGCGCCGAACGCGGTCTCGTCGACGTCGGTGACGGTGACCGGGTACTCGCTTTCGAACACGACGTCGGCGGTGACACCGTGCGCTCGCGCGACGCCGTCGATCGTCTCGCGGATCGCCGTGTCGAGCAGCGCACCGGCGGCGTCCGAGAAACAGCGGACGGTGGCCTCGAATTCGGCGGTGGCGGGGATGACGTTGCGTTTGGTACCGCCGCGGATCACGCCGACGGTGAGCACCGCCGGGTCGAAGATGTCGAACCGCCGGGTGACCATCGTCTGCAACGCGGTGATCATCGCCGCGGTCGCGGAGATCGGGTCCTTGGCGCGGTGCGGCATCGACCCGTGGCCGCCTTCACCGTGCACGGTGACGAGCAGCCGGTACGACGCGGACATCAGCGTGCCGGGACGGCTGGCGAATTGCCCGCTGGGCAGCATGGACGAGAAGACGTGGAGCCCGTAGGCCGCGTCGGCGCGCCTGCCCGCGGCGTCGAGCACGCCTTCCCGGAGCATCACGCCGGCGCCGTCCCAGCCCTCCTCACCGGGCTGGAACATCAGGACGACATCGCCGTTGATGCGGTCTCGGTGGGTGTGCAGGAGCCGGGCCGCGCCGACCAGCGACGTCGTGTGGAGATCGTGGCCGCAGGCGTGCATCGCGCCGTTCGTGGCGGCGAAGTCCAGTCCGGTCGCTTCGGCCACCGGGAGCGCGTCCATGTCCGCGCGCAGCAAGACCGTGCGCGGCCGGGCCGCGTCCCGAGCCGCGCCCTCGCCGCGCAGGACCGCGGTCACCGAGGTCGTGTCGGTGCCGGTGGAGACCTCGAGGCCGAGCCCGTCGAGTTCACGCAGAACCCGCTCCTGGGTGCGGGGCAGGTCGAGACCGATCTCGGGTTCGCGGTGCAGGTCGCTGCGCAACCGGACCAGCTCGTCCTGCAGGCTTCGAGCGTCGTCGTGAAGGTCCACCGGTCGATCTCCTCTTCGTCGGACGTCGGCGTCTTGGTCGTCGAGTGTGCGAATCCGCGTCCGATATCGGGCTAGAATTGTCGGAATCGCTCAACGATCGGCCCCTGGAAGAAGAAATGGTGATCGGCTCACTGGATGAGGAGGACTTTTCGCTCATCCACGCTCTGCAACTGCGGCCCCGTGCCACCTGGGCACAGCTTGGCGACGCCCTCGGCTCGTCGCCGGTGACGCTGGCGCGGCGATGGGAGCGGCTGCGCGATGGGGGCGGAGCCTGGGTGACGGCGTATCCACGCGTGCCCGGGCGGTCCCGGATCCAGGCCGCGTACGTCGAGATCCGCTGCGCGAGCGGTCAGGTCCGGGAACTCATCCGCGAACTGTCCACCTGGCCGTCGGTGGTCAGCATCGAGGAGGCTTCACGCGAGTACAGCCTGGTGCTGACGGTGTTCGGCCTCGGCATGCACGACCTCTCCACCCTGCTGCTGGACGCGATCCCCGGACTTCCCGGTGTCCTCAACATCCGTTCGCATCTGGTGTCCCGGCTGCACGTCGAGGGCAGCTCATGGCGGGTGGGCGCCCTGGACCGGGAGCGCGTGAAGGCGTTGTCCCAGCTGCCGCCGTCCAGTGGCACGGGCGGACGGCAGACGGCGCTACAGCCGTGGCAGGAGCCGTACGCCACGCTGACCGCGGCGATGGGCGAAGACGGCCGTCGCACCGCCGCGGACCTCGCCCGGCTCACCGGCCGTCCGGTGTCGACCGTCCGGCGTCAGCTCGGTCACCTGATCGCCGCCGACGCGCTGACGTTCCGGTGCGAGATCGCGCAGGGGCTCACCCCGTCGCCGATCGTCGTCAACTGGTGGTGCCAGGTGCCCGTCGCGCACGTGCCGACCTGTGTGGACCGGCTGCGGGCCAACCCGGCCATCCGCCAGATCGCGAGCCTGCCCGGCCCGGCGAATTTGCTGGTGACCACGTGGATGCGCTCGATCGAGGAATCGATGCGGATGCAGGAACATCTGGAACAGGACCTGGCCCCGCTGTCGATCGTCGACTCGGCACTGATCCTGCGGACGGCCAAACGGATGGGCTGGCTGCTGGACGATCTGGGGCGCAGCACGGGATTCGTCGTCACCATGCCCGCTCGCCGGGGGCGAGCCACGTTCTCAAGTCCGTGAAGGCCTCCTTGAGGGACTCTGGGTCCCTCAAGGAGGCCTTCAAGGACTGGGCGGCGGACCAGCCTTCCCAGAGTCGCGGCACCATCGGGCGCCGAGACGACGGTGCACCCAATGTGGCGTCGGAGACGCTCAGTGACCCCAATGCCACATCGGGAGCGTCCACCCGCCGACCGCACCGGTGGATAGCAATTTGGTCCGGCAAGGAGGCCTCACGGCGGCCGGGGAACGCTCGGGCGAGGGGTTTCGGGGAGTGCTCGGGTGGTGTCGCGACACGATCGCAGCCCGCATCCGACGCGGCGAAGGGAGCCTTCAGCCCACCATCGGCCCCACGACCGACCCCGGCCCCCGAAAGACGAAGGTCACGTCATCGCGACCAGGGTCCGCCGCTTTCCGGTGAACGGCTCGCGCCCGTGGGCCATCAGCATGTTGTTGATCACCATGATGTCGCCCGGCTGCCACGGGAACGCGTAGCTGACCTCGTCGTACACCGACTTGATCGTGTCGAGGTCCGGCTGCGGGATCGGCGAGCCGTCGGCGAAGAAAGCGTTGCGGGGCAGGTCTTCCACCGGGTACAGCTCCAGCAGCGCCTCGCTGACCTCCTCCCCCAGGCTCGACACGTGGAACAGGTTGGCCTGGTTGAACCACACCATCGCGCCGGTATGCGGTTCCGCGACGAAGGACGGGCGCACGTGCCGCGTCCGCAGGCCTTCGTCGGTCCACTCGAACGTCTGCCCGTTGGCGGCGCAGTACTCCTCCACCACCTGGCGGTCGTCGGTCTGGAATGCCTCCTGCCAGGTCAGCCCGAGGCCCTCCCGGAACGCCCGGGTGTAGGTGACACCGCCCGCGAACCGCTCGCGCAGGTCCTCCGGCAGCAGTCGGTACATGGCGCGGCTGTCCGCGATCGGCGTCGCGCCGCCGGTTTCGGCCGCCGTGTCGCACAGGAAGAACAGGCGGTCCGGCCAGTGCGCCGAGTAGGAGTTCTCGTTGTGCATCGGGATCGACTCGGCGGGCGGGTACTCCGTCGAGGTGTAGATGTTGCCCGAGACCGCCGAGCGCGGCGTCGACCGTTCCGTGTACGTCAGCAGCGAGCCGCCGACCTCCTCGGTGATCTGGTTGAACACCGTCAGGTCGGCCGGCATCCCGCGCAGCAGGATCGCGCCGTGCTCGCGCAGCCGGTCCTGCAGCACTTCGCGGTGCGCGCGCACCCAGTCCAGGCCCGTGGCCGCGTACACGGTGAGCTTCGTGTGTTCGTTGCCCTCGATGTGACCGAGGTTCGCCGCGAGTTCGGCGGTCATGACTCCTCCAGTTCGAATCGGATCAGCTTGGCGGCCTCGGCGTGCAGCGCGGCGAGGTCTTCGGTGTCGGCGAAGCCCGCGGCGAGCACGTTCACCGCGTAGATCTCCTGGTCGTCGGTAAGCAGCTGGCCGGGCCTCACGATCGTGACGACCTCCAGGACCTCGGGCAGGTCGGCGACCTCGTCGGTGCCCTCGACGCGGATCAGCCGCCCGGTGCCCTCGGTGTAGAAGATCAGGTAGCCCACCGGCACCGGCAGGCCCGCACCGCGCGCCGGTGGCGGCGTGCCCAGCGCGAGCGACACGGCCTCGGCGATGACGTCGATGCCGGTCGCGAGCTTCAGCAGCACCGGCTGGGCCCCGCCCGCCGGGCGGCCCGCGTTCACCTCGACGATCGTCGGGCCGAGTTCGGCGTCGTCGATCAGCTCCAGATGAGCGCAGGTGTTGTCCAGGCCCAGCGCGAGCGCGGCGGCCGTCGCCGCCGACAACAGCCGCTCGGTGTCCTTTTCGGACAGTTCGAGCGGCGGGCAGACCATGCCGAGCTCGAATTTGCGCTCGTCGATCAGCGGCTTCTCCACCACGGCCACCGGTTCCGCGACGCCGTCGCGTACCAGGACGTCGACCGCGTACTCCGGGCCGCGCAGCAGGCCCTCGACGAGAAACACCTTCAGCGGGTCGATCGTCCCGACGAGCCGGTGGTACCGGGCGTCCTCCGACAGCGGCAACCGCTCGGCCAGCAGCCGGTACGCCGCCGCCAGCTCGTCCACTGTGGACACCGTCCGCACGAGATTGCTCGCGGCACCGTTCACCGGCTTGACGATCGCCGGGAGCCCGACCGCCGCGGCCACCGACGCCGCCTCGGACTCGGCGGAGATCAACGAGCAACGCGGCCCCGGCAACCCGGCCGCGGCCAGCGCTTGCCGCACCGCGAACTTGTTGTGTGCCAAGGTGAACACCGCCGCCGGACAGCGCGCCACGCCGAGCAGCTCGGCCGCACGGGCGACGCTCGCGACGATCCCCTCGGCGACCGTCAGCACCCCGGCCGGGCCGGCGGACCGCGCCCGGATCGCCTCGGCCATCGCTTCGGCGTCACGGACGTCCTCGACGAAGACGAAACCGTCCACCAGTTCCGCCAGCTGTGCCTGCTCGGCCGGTTCCAGGGGCTGGGTGACCAGCTCGGCCCGCAGCCCGGTCGCGCGCACGGCGGCCACGACGTCGGCGAACCACTGCCCGGCGGTCTCCCGGACCACGAACGCGGTGTTCACACATCCTCCAGTTCCAGCCGGACGAGCTTGCTCGCCTCCGCGTGCAGGTCGGCGAGGTCGTCGTGATCGGCGAACCCGGCCACGACGAGGTTGACCGCGTAGATCTCCTGCTCGTCGGTGAGCACCTGCCCCGGCGAGACGGTGGTGACGACGTCGATCACCTCGGGCAGCTCAGCGATCTCGTCGAGCCCGCCGATACTTCTCAACCGGCCCGAACCGGCCGCGTAGAGGATCAGCATGCCCAGCGGGATCGGCAGTTTCGCGGGTTCCCGCACCGGCGGCGGAGCGCCCACCGCGAGCGCCGCCAGCTCGGCGAACACGTCGATGCCGGTGCGCAGCTTCGCCAGCAGCGGCATGATCGACCCGGCGGGCCTTCCCGCGTTGACCTCGACGATCGTCGGTCCGCGTTCGGCGTCGTCGATCAGCTCGACGTGGGCACAGGTGTTGTCGAGACCCAGCGCGCGGACGGCGGCGACGGCCGCCGCGGTGACCAATCCGGCCCGTTCGGCGGTGAGCCCGGCGGGCGGGCACGACAACGCCAGCTCGAACTTCCGCTCGTCGATCAACGGCTTGTCGAGGATTTCGACCGGTTCGGCCACCCCGTCACGGATGAGCACGTCCACCGCGTACTCAGGGCCGCTCAGCAACCCTTCGACCAGGAACGTCGCCGAAGGGTCCAGTGTCCCCAGTGGACGGTGGTAACGCGGATCCGCGGACTCGGGCAGCCGCGCGGCCAGCACCTCGTACGCGGCCGCCAGCTCGTCCACAGTGGACACGGTGCGAACGAGGTTGCTGCCCGCGCCGTTGACCGGTTTGACGATCGCCGGGAACCCGACCGCCGCGGCGACCGATGCCGCTTCGGCGGCCGACGAGATCAGGGCGTGGGCGGGCCCGGGCAGCCCGGCCGCGGCGAGCGCCTCCCGGACCTCGAACTTGTTCGCGCACAAGGCGAACACCGACGCGGGGCAGCGCGCCACCCCGAGCAGCTCCGCGGCACGGGCCGTGCTCGCGATGGCGCCGTCCGAACCGGTGAAGATCCCGGCCAAGGCGCTGCCCGCGATCTCCCGGACCTTCGCCGCGACGGCCTCCGCGTCGTGGACGTCGTCGAGCGCGACGACGTCGTCCACCACGCCGTCCAGCGCGGCGCGCTCGGCCGCGTCCATCGGCGGGGCGAGCAGCACCACGCGGTGCCCGGCCGCCCGCACCGACGGCGCGACCTCGCCGACCCAGTGCCCGCGGGCCTCCCTGACCAGCACTGCCGTACTCATGTGGCTTCCTTCCCCGCGAGCTTGCGCTCCCGTTCCTGCGCCCCCACCAGGTCGTCGGGCAGCGAATCGGGTACTTCGGTGTCGAACCGGCGCAGCAGCCGCAGCGAGAACCCGCCAACGTTGATCAGCAGCAGGATCAGCGCGAAGACGACGTAGGCGAGCCCGATGCCCCGGGTCTCGCCGGTACCGAGCACGGCGCCGACCGACCCGGTCAGCGCGCCGCCCGGCGCCAGCAGCGGCGAGAACCAGCCGACGGCCAGCGGCGCCAGCACGGCGAACCCGATCGGCAGCGTCGACCACGTGATCGTCTGGTTGATCGCGAACACCCGGCCGTGGAACCGCTGCGGCACCTTGACCTGCACGAGCGTCGCGTAGATGCCCTGCGACACGGACATCGCGGCGGCGAGGAGGAACACCCCGGCGGCGACGACGATCAGCGACGGCCGCAGGCCCATCACCAGGCTGCCGAGCGCGATCCCGACGTTGCCGACGAGCACGCCGACCATCCGCCGGTGCCGCGGTCCGCCCCACAGCGCCATCCCGATCCCGCCCGCCACCGCGCCGACGGCCTCGGCCAGGGCCACCTTCGCGACGTCGGTGACCGAACCGAACGACAGCACGAGCGGCGAGAGCAACACCAGCGCGGGGGCGAGGAAGACGTTCGCCAGCGCGAAGTACAGCAGCATCGTGCGGAAACCGCGGTGGTTCCACGAATACCGCAGGCCGCCCGCGATCGCCGTCAGCAGCGGTTCGCGCGGGCGCCAGCCCAGCATGTCCGGGAACCGCACCAGCAGCAGCCCCACGATCGCGAACGTGTAGCTCGCCATGTCCAGGATCAGGATGCCGGACAGCTGGATCGTCGCCAGCAGCCCGGCCGCGATCACGGGCATCAGCAGCTGGGCGAATCCGGTGGACAGCTGTGCGAGGCCCATCGCGTGCCCGAGATACTGCTTCGGCACCAGCTGCGCCACCGAGGACTGATAGGCGATGCGCTGGAACGAGGCGGCCACCGACCCGAGTGGGATCAGCACGTAGAACAGCCACAGCTGGACGTGCCCGGTGATCAGCAGCAACGCCAGTATCAGCTGGATCCCGCCGGCGATGCTGCTGGCCGCGATCATGATCCTCCGCCGGTCACCGCGGTCGACCAGAGCGCCCGCCACCGGCAGGACGAGCACGCCGAACAGCAGCGCGAGCGCCCACAGCAGGCCGAGGTCGGCGACCGAGCCCGTGCGGGTGTAGAGCCAGATCGGCACCGCGAACGACGTCAGCGCCGAGCCGGTCGAGGACACCAGCTGTCCGATCGTGATCGTGACGAACCGGCCCATACTCGGCCGCACCGCGGGCTTGTCGTCCACTTCTGCCCGGTGCGTCTCGTGCACCGCCCAGCCCGCGTCCTCGCCGCGGACCCGGACGTCGAGCTCGCCGGGGTCGTCCAGCGCCGGGTGCACGCGCGTGACGATCTCCGCGAGTTCTTCGGCCCGGTAGCGCAGGAAGAAGTGCCCTGCCTGGTCGAGCACCACGAGCCCGGTGGTGTCGGTGAGGAACTCCCATTCCCGGTACCGCTCGGCGTAGAAGTCGGTGACCGGGTCCTCGGAGCCGACCACCGACACGATCGGCGCGCGCAGTTTGGCCACGCGGGCGTCGAGCAGGCCGCTGAAGTACTCCTCGGCGGCGCGGCTATCGGCACGCATGTTCGTGATGATCCGGTCGGCCTGCGCCGGGTCGAGGTCGTCGGTGTCGACGCCCATGCCCTTGAGCCAGTTCGAGTAGTACCGGTTGCTGCGCAGCTTCTCCAGCCGGGTGCGCAGCGTCCCCACCGCGCCCTTCATCCGGGCGAACGGGAAGATCGCGCCGATGTAGACGACCTCCAGCGCGCGGCCGCGCTCTTCGAGCAGCCGGGCGACGGCGACGGCGAGCGCGTTGCCGACACCGCAGTGACCGTAGATGGCCAGCGGGCCGTCGATGCGGTCGAGGATCTCGTCGGTCAGCCGCTCGACCAGGTCGTCGAAGGGCAGGGCCTCCTCGGACAGCCCGACGTCGTGGCCGGGGATGGCGACCGAGTAGAGCGAGTAGCCCTCCGGGAGCGCGTCGGCCAGTGGCTGGTAGACGATCGCGCTGCCGCCGCCGTACGGGAAGCAGACGTAGGTCAGCGTCCGCTGCTTCGCCGGTTTGGTCAGCTCGTAGAGCAGGTGTCGCGGCCGGTCGGCGTCGTCACCGTCCATGAAGGACGCCAGTTCGCGGATCGTTCGGTGCTGGAACAGATCCATGACGCCGACCTGGCCCGCGCCAGCCTTGCCGATCCTGGCCACCACCTGAGTGGCCAGCATCGAATGGCCGCCGAGGTCGAAGAAGTCGTCGTCGACGCCCAGTTCGTCCACCTTGAGCACGTCGCGCCAGATTTCGGCCAGCAGGGTCTCGACCGGAGTCGACGGCGCGACCAGTTCCTTGGTCGCGTCCCGCGACGCGACCGGAGCGGGCAGTGCCTTGCGGTCGAGTTTGCCGTTCGGGGTGAGCGGCAGCTCGTCGAGCGCGACGAACGACGGCGGGACCATGTAGTCCGGGAGGCTCTGCTTGAGCGCCGTCCGCAACGCACCCGGCTCGGCGTCGCCGACGACGTACCCGACCAGCCGCTTGTCCCCCGGCGTGTCCTCGCGGACGATCACGGCGGCGTCGCGCACACCCGGCTGGGCGCGCAAGGTCGTCTCGATCTCCCCCAGCTCGATGCGGAGGCCGCGCAGCTTGACCTGGTGGTCGATCCGGCCGAGGAACGCGATCGTCCCGTCCGGGCGCCAGTGCGCGAGGTCGCCGGTGCGGTACATCCGTCCACTGTGGAACGGATCGGGCACGAACCGCTCGGCCGTCAGTTCCGGGCGGTTGTGGTACCCCAGGGCGAGACCGACGCCGGCGATGTGCAGTTCGCCGGGCACGCCGACGGGGCATGGCCGTCCGGCACGGTCGAGGACGTAGATCCGGATGTTCTGGATCGGCGCGCCGATCGGCACCGACGCGACGTCGGCGAGCGCGGCAGGCGTGCAGTGCCAGGAGGTGACGTCGATGGCGGCTTCAGTCGGGCCGTAGAGGTTGTGCAGCTCGCAGTCCGGCAGCCGCCGGACGAACTCGCGGGCGGCGTCGAGCGGCAGTTCCTCGCCGCTGCACACGACCCGTCGCAGCGCCGTGCAGGTCTCGACGCCTTGTTCGGCCAGGAAAAGCGTGAGCATCGACGGCACGAAGTGCGCGGTGGTGACGCCTTCGGACGCGAGCAGCTCACGCAGGTACGCGGCGTCCTTGTGGCCGCCGGGTTCGGCGAGCACCAGCCGCGCGCCGGTGATCAGCGGCCAGAAGAACTCCCAGACCGACACGTCGAAACCGGCGGGGGTCTTCTGCAGCACCGAATCGGTGCCGTCGAGGCGGTACGCGCGCTGCATCCAGTCGAGCCGGTTGACGATGCCGCGATGACCGTTGGGCACGCCTTTCGGCTGGCCGGTGGAACCCGAGGTGTAGATGACGTACGCCGGATCCTCCGGCCCGGCCAGCGGCTCGGGCGGCCCTGCCGTCTCGGCGAGGTCGGCAGTGTCGTCAGTGTCGTCCAAGACAACGACGGTCGCGTCACCCGGAGGCAGCGTTTCGCGCAACGCCGCCTGCGTCAGCACGACGGGCGCGACCGCGTCCCGCAGCATGAACGCCAGCCGGTCGGCCGGGTACTCCGGATCGAGCGGGACGTACGCGCCACCGGCCTTCAGCACGCCGAGGAGCGCGACGACCAGCTCGAACGACCGCTCCGCGAACACACCGGTGAGCACGCCCGGTCCGACGCCGAGGCCACGCAGCCGGTGCGCGAGCCGGTTGGCCCGCTCGTCCAGCTCGCGGTAGGTCAGCGACGCCCCGCGGAAGGTCACCGCGGGCGCGTCCGGCGTCCGGGCGGCCTGTTCCTCGACGAGCGCGTGCAGCGTGGTCTGCGGGAACTCGGCCGTCGTGGCGTTCCAGTGCTCCAGGACGAGTTCGCGCTGCTCCGCGTCGAGAATGTCCACTTCGGACAGCCGACGGCCCGGGTCGGCGACGATCGAGCGCAGCAGGGTGACCAGCCGCCCCGCCATCCCGGCGACCGTGTCCGGGGTGAACAGCGCGGTGTTGTACACGAGCTTGCCGATCAGCCCGCGGTCGAGCTCGATCGCGTGGAACTCGAAGTCGAACCGGGTCGCGGGCAGGTCCATCGGCAGCCAGCGGAAGTCCACTTCGGACTCCCCGGCCGCGCCCATCCGGCCCATCTCGTAGTTCTGCAGCACGAACATCGCCTGGAACACCGGCGACCGGCTGACGTCGCGGGGCACGCCGAGCGCGTTCACCAGCCGCTCGAACGGGACGTCGGCGTGCTCGAACGCGTCCAGCACGTGCCGCCTGGTGCGTTCCAGCAGCTCGGCGAACGTCGGGTCGCCCGCCAGCTGGGCACGCAGCGGCAGCATGTTGATGAACATGCCCGCCACACCCTCCAGCTCGGGCAGGCCGCGTCCGGCCGACGACGAGCCGATCGCGAAGTCCTCCTGGCCCGAGTACCGCGAAAGCAGCACCTGGTAGGCGGCCAGCAGGGTCATGAAGAGCGTGACGCCGTGCTCGCGGCTCAGCTCGCCGAGGGCGCGGGCAAGGTCCCGTTCGACGAAGAACTCGTGGATCGCGCCGTCGAAACTCTGCTTGGCGGGCCGGGGCCGGTCGGTGGGCAGCTCCAGGGGCTCGACCCCGGTGAGCTGCGCCTTCCAGTGCTCCAGCTGCCGGTCGAGTGCGCCGCCGGTGAGCGTGCGGCGCTGCCAGTGCGCGAAGTCGCCGTACCCGATGCTCAGCGCGGGAAGCTCGGCCGTGCCGCCGGTGCTCAGGGCGTGGTACTGCGCCGCGAGGTCACGCAGCAGCAGGTCGACCGACCAGCCGTCGCCCACGATGTGGTGCGTGCACAGGACCAGCAGGTGTTCCTCGTCGGACACCCGGGCCAGCGTCGCCCGCAGAAGCGGGCCCGCGGCCAGGTCGAACGTCTCGGCCGCGGCGGCGTCGACGGCGGCCCGGGCCGCTTCCTCGCTTCCCGCGTCCACTATGGACATCTCGACCGCGATCGGGGGTTCGATGTGGACTGTCGGCTGCCCGTCGTCCCCGGCCGGGAACCGCATCCGCAGTGCCTCGTGCCGTGACGGCAGACTGTCCAAAGCGGACTGGAGCGCGGTGACGTCGAGCCTGCCGGTCAGCCGGATCGGCACCGGGATGTGGTAGGACCCGGTGCCCGGCGCGAACTGCTCCATGAACCAGACGCGTTCCTGCTGATACGACAGCGGGACGACGGCGTCGGCAGGACGCGGGGTGATGGTCGCGGCCGGTTGCGCGCGCCGTCGCAGCCGTTGTTCGAGCAGGGCGCGGCGCGCGGCCGCGCTGGTTTCGTCGATCGCGGTCATGAGTTCTCGCCTTCGGCCAGCTGACGCTGGACCTCTTCGTCGCTGAGCTGGTCGAGGTCGTCGGAGAGCCGCCGCTCGATCTCGGCGGCGAGCCCGGCGACGGTGGTGAGGGTGAACAGTCCCCGCACCGGGATGTCGACCTCGATCTGCTTGCGGAGCCGGGCCATCGCGCGGATCGCCAGCAGCGAGTTGCCACCGCGGGCGAAGAAGTCGTCGTGCGCGCCGAGATCGTCGATGCCGAGCAGCTCCCCGAGCACCTCGGCGACGAGTTCTTCGGCCGCGGTCCGGGGTGCGACGTACGCCGGCGCTTCGCCGGGTTCGGGATCCGGCAGCGCGGTCCGGTCGAGCTTGCCGCTGGCCGCCACCGGCAGCGCGTCGAGCGGCACGAACCGGGACGGCACCAGGTACTCCGGCAAGGTCTTCCGCAGTGCCTCGGCCGCTCCCTCGGTGCTGCCGACGACGTAGCCGACGAGCGCGTCGCCGCGGACCGCCACGGCCGCGTCCCGCACTTCCGGCAGCTCGCGCAGCGCCGCTTCGACCTCGCCGGGCTCGATGCGGTAGCCGCGCAGCTTCACCTGCTCGTCGACGCGGCCCAGGTAGTCGAGCGTGCCGTCGCGGCGCCATCGGGCGAGGTCGCCGGTCGCGTACATCCGGCCGGACAGCCCCTCGGTGAACTTCGCGGCCGTCAGCTCCGGCAGGCCGAGGTAGCCGCGGGCGAGCTGCGGCCCGGCGACGTACAACTCGCCCGGGACGCCCGGCGGCACCGGCTGCCCCCGCTCGTCGAGGACGTACACGCGGGTGCCGGGCACCGGACGTCCGATCGAGACGGGTCCGGAGGGCAGCCCGTCACCGGGTTCGACCCGGTGCGCGACGCAGCCGACCGTGGCCTCGGTCGGGCCGTACTCGTTGACGACGAGCGTGCCGGGATACCGGTCCCGCCACGGCTGAACGGCTTCGGCGGTCAGCGCTTCACCGCCGAGCACCAGCTCACCCGCCGGGAACAGCTCTTCGGCGAGGATGGCGAGGTGCGTCGGCGTCGCCTTGACGAACGTCGGGCGGGCGCCGTCGACCACCGCTCCCCCGGCGGTGAGGGTGCCGAGCAGCGTCGTCACGGTGAGGTCGAACGACGGCGACGTGTGCAGCAACGCCCGTCCCGCCAGGCCGGGGTACGCCTCACGCGCCCACGCCAGATACGTGTCGACGGCCCCGTGCTCGACCTCGACACCCTTGGGGCGACCGGTCGAGCCCGACGTGTAGATGACATAGGCGACGTCGCCCGGTCCGGCAGCCGGCTCCGGGTTCTCGGTGGCCGCGGCGGACCACTCGGCCGGGTCGTCCAGCGCCAGCGTCTTGGTGTCCAAAGTGGACCCGCCGATGACCAGCACGAACGGGACACTCGCGTCGGCGAGGATCAACGCCTGCCGGGGAGCCGGGTTGGCCGGGTCGAGCGGGACGTAGGCCGCGCCGCTCTTCAGCACCCCGAGCAGGCCGATCAGCAGGTCCGCCGAGTTCGGCACGCACACCCCGACGACGGTGCCGGGACCGGCGCCCAGCTCGCGCAGCCGGTGTGCGACGCGGTTGGCTCGCGTGTTCAGCTCGGCGTACGTCAGACGGACCCCGCCGAAGTCGACGGCGGGTGCGTCCGGGGTCCGCCGCGCCTGGTCCTCGAATCGGGCGTGCACGGTCGTCGCGTCCGAAGTGGACATCGCCGGGTTCCAGCCGGTCAGGACCAGTTCACGTTCGGCGTCCGACAGCAGCGGCAGATCCGCGATCGATCGAGTGGGATCGGCGGTCGCCGCGGTCAGCAGCCGCACGTACCGTTCGGCCACGGCTTCGGCGGTTTCGCGGTCGAACAGGTCGGTGCGGTAGACGAGCCTGCCGTCCACGGCGGTCAGGTCGATCGCGATGTCGTCCTTCGCGGTGGCCGAGCGGATCGGCTCCAGCCCCGAGTCCGGCAGGAAGTTGAACCCGAGCTGATACAGCGCCTGCACACCGGGATCGCGCTCGGCCCCGACCGCTTCGGCGACCGCCTGGAACGGCACCTGGCTGTGGTCGATCGCCTCCAGCAGCGTGGTCCGCACCCTGCCCACCAGCTCGCTGAACGCGGGCGCGCCCGAGCAGTCGACGCGCACGGCCATCTGGTTGACGAACATGCCGATCAGGTCGGCCAGCTCGGGCAGGTCGCGGCCGGCGACCGGGACACCGACGACGATGTCGTCCACTCTGGACAGTCGCGACAGGAGCGCCGCGTAGCCGGCCAGCAACACCATGAACGGCGACGCCGACAGCTCCCGGCTCAGCTCGCCGACCCGGTCGATAAGACCGTCCGGGAGGGCGAAGTACACCTGGTCACCGGCAAACGTCAGCTCCGACGGGCGCGGCCGGTCGGTGGGCAGGCCGTGCACCGGTGGCAGCCCGGCGAGCTGCTTCCGCCAGTAGTCCAGCTGTTCGCCGGCCGTTTCGAGCTGCCCGCGCTGCCAAGCCGAGAAATCCGGGTACTGGATGGACAACTCGGGCAGCTTCGGCTCGCGGCCCTCGAACACGGCGTCGCACGCCTCGCCGAGCTCGGCCCCCAGCACCAGCACCGAACCGGCGTCGAACACGGTGTGGTGCACGACGAACGTCAGCACCCACTCGTCGTCGGTCATCCGGCACACCTGGGCCCGCCACGGCGGCGGTGAGTCGAGCGGGATGGCCCCGCGCGACACCTCACCGACGAGTTCGGCGAGCCGGTCTTCCCGGGCGTCGGCGGGCAGGTCCCGCAGGTCGTGCACCTCGGGCTCGATCGGTACCTCGGCGTGCACCACCTGCATGAGCGCGCCGCCGTCCATGCGGAACGACGTGCGCAGCGCCTCGTGCCGTCCGACGATGACGCCGAGCGCGGCGCGCCACTGCTCGGCGGTCAGCGGGCGGTCCAGCCGGGCCTGGCAGTGCAGGTTGTACACCGGGGACGCGGGGTCGAGCTGGCCGGACAGCCAGATCCGCTCCTGGCCGAACGAGGCCGGGAACGTCCATTCCTTCGTGTCGCTCATGATTTCCTGTTCTCAAGGTCTGTTGGTGAACCCGCGGATGGCGTGGTGGTCGTGAGTTCTTTCGAGGGGCAAGTCGAACGCGACGTGTTGCGAAAGCCACTTTCGCGACGCTGGAGGTTGGCAAAGTGGCTTTCGCAACGTCGGCGGCCCGCCCGGGCGGGGTCGGCGCGTGTCGCGAAAGCCACTTTCGAGACGTGTGATGTCCCGAAAGTGGCTTTCGCTACACGAACGCAGCTCACGACCACGTCACCGGCTCAGCGTTCGAGCTTCGGGATGGTGGTCCGGGCGGGTTCTTCGGCAGGCGTCGCGGCCTTACCGGCGCGCAGCTCCTCGATCCGCTCGGCCAGAGTGGCCACTGTGGACGCTTCGAACAGCGTCTTCATCGCCAGCCGCGTGCCGGTGGCCTTGCGCACCTGGGCGATGAGCTGGATCGCGACCAGCGAATTGCCGCCGAGAGCGAAGAAATCGTCGTGCACGCCGATCTTCTCCACGCCGAGCAGCTCGGTCCACTGCCGGGCGATCTCGGCCTCCAGGTCGGTGCGCGGGGCGACGTAGTCGTCCTCCGACAGGGCCACCGGCGCTTCGCCGGGTTCCTCCAGCTCCTCGGCGCCGACCTGGCGCTCGATCAGCTCCCGCACCGGCAGGGTGGTGATCACCACCTGCCCGCCGAGACCGGGGGCCAGCGCCCGGACGAACGCCTCGGCGCCGTCCACCGGCCGAATCCCGGTCGACGTCGACGCGGTATCCACAGTGGACACTGTCGGCGCCGAAGTCAGGCCACCGCCGACGGCGTCCTGATCGACCTGCCGCAGCACGAAATCCTCGATCGTGACGAGCACTCGGCCGGTCTCGTCGCACAGCGAGAGGTCGGCCGCCACCACCTGGTCGCCACCGGTGTCGCGGTAGCGCAGGTGGCTGCGGAAACTCGCCGGGAGCGCGTCGTGCACGACGATCCGGCCGTAGCTCATCGGCAGATAGGTGCCGCTCCCCCGGCCGCGGCCGAAGGCGGTCGCGACGTCGAGCAGCGCCGGGTGCAGGCCCCATGCGCCGATGTCACCCGCCGCCGCGCCGGGAGCCGTGATCGTGGCCAGCTCCTCCTGTGCGCCGATGCGGTGTTCGCGCAGCGCCGCCCAGCGCGGGCCGAAGGTGACCATGCTGGTGCGGCCGGTTCCGAAGCCGTGCCCGTCGTCGATCGGCTCGGTCCGCCCGGTCACCGCCTCGATGTCCACAGTGGACGTCACCTCGGCCGCGACCCATCCCGCTGCTCCGCGCACGTGGGTCCGGCTCGCACCGGCGACGTGGCTGGTCACGGTGAATTCGTCGCCGTCGAACTCCACGCGGTACTCGGCGGTCGAGCCGTCCGGGACACCGAACGGCTCCAGGAACACAACGTCCCGCAGCTCGACGACGTGCCCGTCACCGGGCTTCGGCAGCGCCGCGGCCACTGCCGCGCGGACGGTCTCCAGGTGTCCCGTGCCCGGCACCACCGGCACCCCGGCGATCCGGTGTTCGTCGAGCAGCCAGTGCGTGGCCGCCGAAACGAGGCCGTGCGCGCCGTCCTCGAAACGCGTCGTGAGCACCGGGTGCTCGACGGGGCCGAGCGCGCGCGACCGGGCGGTGCGGATCGTGGTCGGCGCGGCCACCTCCGCGGCCATGCCGACCTCGTCCCAGCCGCCCCAGGCGTGCGAGACGAGCCGCGCTTGCCAGCCGTGGTCGCCTCGCGCGTAGGCGTCCAGGAAGTTGTTGGCGGCGCAGTAGTCGACCTGCCCGATACCGCCTGCCACCGCGGTGATCGACGAGCACAGCGCGACGAAGTCCATCGGCAGGTCGGCGAACCCCTCGGCCAGCGCCAGCGTCCCGGCGATCTTCGGGGCCAGCACGGCCTCGGCCGCGGCCCGCTCCTTCACTTCGGCGACGCCGCCGCCGGGCAACCCGGCGGCGTGCACGATCCCGTCGAGACCGCCGAACTCGCGCTCGGCCAGCTCACGCACCTCGCGCAGGCGCGCCGCGTCGGTGACGTCGGCGGCGACGACGTGCACCTCCGCGCCCGCGGCCTCCATCCGCCGCACGGCGAGCATCGCGCGCCCGGCGCGGTCGGTACCTCCGTGCGCGGCGAGGTGCGCGTCCCACTCCGCCCGCGGCGGCAGCCCGGCGCGGGTGAGCAGCACGAGCTTCGCCCGCACCCGGCGGGCGAGATCCTCGGCGAGGGTGATGCCGATGCCGCCGGTCCCGCCCGTGATCAGGTACCGGCCGCCCTCGCGCAGCACCGGCTCGGCGGCCGCGGGCAGTTCGAGCTGGGTGTAGTCCAGCACCCAGCGACGACCGGCCCGCAGCGCGACCTCGGCCGCCGCGTCGGCCGGGCGGAACAGCTCGGCGACGACGTCCTGCAACCTATCCGCGTCGATCCGGCGCACCACCGTGCCCGCGATCTCCAGCGGCACCACCCGCGCGATACCGGCGAGGGTCGCGTGCTCGGGGCGGGTCAGGTCGGCGCCGGTGACGTCGGCGGTTCCGGTGCTCAGCACGTCGATCCGCACCGGCTCGCCCCAGGCCTGGACGAGGTTCAGCAGGCTGAAGAACCCGAGGTCCTGTGCGGCCATGCCGCGCTCTTCCCCGGCCAGCGTCCAGGCGTGCACGACCCGCTCGGGTCGCGCGGGCAGCGCCGCCACAAGCGAGTCGTAGTCCTCGCGCACTCCGGGCCGGACGGTGAATCCGGTCTCCGTCACGGCGAACCCGTCGCCGGGGCGCACCTCGGTGACCGTCACGCCCGCGGCGCGCAGCAGGCCGGGCAGGACGTCGTCGGTGGCGAAGACGAGCGCGTTCGCGAAGGGCTCGCGTCTCAGGTCCGGTTCCGCCTGCCGCCACGCCGGGACCGCGAACCACTCGGACAGCGGCAGCGGACCGCTCGACCGCACGGGCTGGGTGGCCGAGACCGGGTCCGGGTCGACCCAGTACCGCTTGCGTGCGTACGGGTAGCCGGGCAGCGGGACCCGCCGGCCGGGCGCGCCGAACGTCCGCGGTTCCAGGGAAACCCCGTTCGCCCACAAGAGACCGGCCGCGCCGTACAGCGTTTCGACGTCGCCGATGCGCTCGTTGCGGCCCGGCAGGCTCGGCTGCGGCGCGGGCATCCCCTTCGGGACCTGGCCGCGGGACAGCCCGGACAGCTGATGCCCCGGGCCGCATTCGACGAGCGCCCAGCGGCCGCCGCGCGCGAACAGGTGCTTGACGCAGTCGCCGAACCGGACGGCCTGACGCAGGTGAGACGCCCAGTAGGCGGGGTCGATGGCCTGGGCGTCGGTGATCCAGTCGCCGGTGACGTTCGACAGGAACGGCAGCGCGGGCGCGGTGCGCGCGACGGCGGCGACGGCCTCGGTGAACTCGGAGAGGATCGGGTCCATCATCGGCGAGTGGAACGCGTGCGAGGTCACCAGCTCGCGGCACTGCACGCCGCTGGCCTTGAGCGTCGCCGCGAAGTCCGCGACCGCGTCCGGCGGCCCGGCCACGACACACGTGCCGGGCCCGTTCACCCCGGCGATCGCGAGGTTTTCCGGCAGCCGCGTGGCGACGCCCTCCCCATCGAGCTGGACGGCCAGCATCGCCCCGGCGGGCATCGACTGCATGAGACGGCCGCGCGTGGCGACCAGGTTCAGCGCGTCCGGCAGGGTGAAGACCCCGGCGACCGTGGCGGCGACGTACTCGCCGACCGAGTGACCGATCATCGCCGCGGGCCGCACGCCCCAGCTCCGCCACAGCATCGCCAGCGCGTACTCGACCACGAACAGCGCGGGCTGGGTCACGCGGGTCTCCCGCAGCGCCTGCTCGCCACCGCGCCCGAAGATCAGGTCGCGCAGCTCCGGCAGTTCGGATCCGAGCAGCCGCAGGCACTCGTCGACGGCCGCGGCGAACACCGGCTCGGCGTCGTAGAGCTCGGCGCCCATCCCGGCGTACTGGGAACCCTGGCCGGGGAAGAGGAACGCCACGTTCGTCTCCCCGGCCTGTCCGGACACGAGGCGCCGGGAGTCGCGCAGCCCGTCGACCGCGTCCTCCGGGTCACGGGCGACCACGACCGCGCGGTGCGGGTACTCGGTGCGCCCGGCGGCGAGGGTGTGGGCCACGTCGGCGAGGTCGAGGTCGATGTCCCCGGCCAGCCGCTCGGCGAGCTGGTCGACCGCCGTCGAGAGCGCTTCCGCCGTGTTGGCCGACACCCGCAGCAAGTGGGCAGGGTGCGCCGTCCTGGACCGCTGCGGGACCGGCGCCTCCTCCAGCACGACGTGCGCGTTGGTACCGCCGACGCCGAACGAGCTGACACCTGCCCTCCGCGGCACCCGGTCCGCCTCCCACTTCGTCACCTCGCGCGCCGGATAGAACGGGCTAGCCGGGAAGTCGATACCCGGGTTGGGTTCGTGGTAGTTGATGGTCGGCGGGATCAGCCCGTGCTCCATGACGAGCACGGCCTTGATCAGCGAGACCACGCCCGCCGCCTGCGACAGGTGGCCGATGTTGGACTTGACCGAGCCGATCGCGCACCAGCCGGTGTCCTCGGCCCCGTTTCCGTACACAGTGGACAGTGCGGTGATCTCGATCGGGTCACCCAGCGCGGTACCGGTGCCGTGCGCCTCGACGTAGCCGATGGTGCGCGGGTCGACACCGGCCATGCCGACGGCCTGCGCGACCGCCTCGGTCTGCCCGGACATGCTGGGCGCGGAGAAGCCGACCTTGGTGGCGCCGTCGTTGTTGATCGCGTTGCCCAGCACGACACCCCGGATGTGGTCGCCGTCCTCGATCGCCTGCGACAGCCGCTTCACCAGCACGACACCGACGCCGCTGCTCCAGACCGTGCCGTTGGCTCCGGCGTCGAACGCGCGCACATGGCCGTCCGGCGAGGTGAAGCCGTCGACACCCATGTAGCCGACGCCGTGCGGCATCTCCACGTTGACCCCGCCTGCCAGCGCCATGTCGCACTCGCCGTTGCGCAGCGCCTCGCAGGCCAGGTGCACCGCGACCAGGGACGTCGAGCAGGCGGTGAACACCGCGAGGCTCGGCCCGCGGAGGTTGAGCTTGTAGGACACCGAGGTCGTCAGGTAGCTCGGCTGGTTGCCGGTCGAGATGCCGATACCGCCGTGCTGCGAGGCGAGGAGTCGCTCGTTGCGCATCAGGTTCTCGGTCAGGTATCCGGTGCCCCCGGACCCGCCGTAGACGCCGATCGCGCCGCTGAAGCGGGCCGGGTCGTAGCCCGCGTCGGTCAGCGCCGCGTGGCACGACTGGAGGAACAGCCGATGCTGCGGATCGGTGATCTCGGCCTCACGGCTGGTCATCCCGAACAGTTCGGCGTCGAACTCGTCGAAGCCGTCGACCACGGCGGTGGCGTTCACCCAGCTCGGATCGTCCACGGTGTCCGGTGTGGCGCCGCGGGCGATCATCTCCTCGCGGGTGGCGGGCACGATCGACTCGACACCGTCGACGAGGTTGCGCCAGAACTGGTGCGCGTCACGCGCACCGGGCACGCGCACGTCGAGTCCGACGATCGCGATCGGTTCGGCTCCGGGATCGCCGGCGCCGGTTTCGGGGTGGTGGGTCACGGTGGTGCTCCTATCAGGGGCCGGCCGGGCCGGCGGTGCGACGGGGTCTTCTGGTCTGGGTGCGGCCGCGGCGGGCGGCGACGCGTTCGGCGGCACGGGCCAGCTCAGGGCTGGCGGCGACACCGGAGTGCAGATGCGCGGCGAGGGCGCGGACGGTGGGATGGCTGAGCAGGTCGACCATCGGGATCCGGCGGGCGAGCCGGTCGGTGAGCTGGGCGTGGACCCGGGCCAGGGCGAGCGAATTCCCGCCGACGTCGAAGAAATTGTCGGTGTGCCCGACTTCGGCGACACCGAGGACGTCACACCAGGCCCGAGCGATCACGGCCTCGGTCGCGGCGAGCACCGCCGGGTCCGCGGCCACCGACGGCGGACGTGCCCGGACGCGGGTCGTCGCGGCCGGCGCGGCGGTGCGGACAGCCGCCCGCGGCAGCTCCGGCGCACTCGTCCCGACCGGCGCGTCCGGCGCCGCGGCCAGCGCGCCGAGCAGGGCGACGTAGTCCTCGGCGAGCCCGGCCATCCGGTCTTGGCCGAACAGGTCCGGGTTGTACAGCAGTTCGACGCCGTCGTCGTGGACGTACACCGTGAGGTCGAACGGCGACCCCGGCTTGTCGACCGGCAGCCACGCCGAGGCCACGCCCGGCAGCTCCAGCCGCGGCTCGGTGAAGTTCAGGACGTTGAACATCACCTGCACGAGCGGGGAGTGCGCGGGGTCTCGGGGCACGCCGAGGGCTTCGACGAGCCGCTCCACCGGCGCGGCCGGATGCGCGGTCGCGGCGAGGAGTTCCGCGCCGCCGTCGCGGACGTGCGTGGCGAAATCCGCGGCGTCGTCGGCCCGCAGCCGCACCGGCACGATGTCCACGAAGAACCCCGCGACGTCTTGGCTTTCGGCGAGCTGCCGGTCCGCGACGACCGTGGCGACCAGGTGGTCGGTCGCGCCGGTGAGCCGCCGCAGCAGCTGGCCGAACGCGGCGAGCAGCACCCCCGCGCGCGTCGTGCCGGTGCGGGCGGCCAGTGCCCGCACCGATTCCGCGGCACCGTCCGGAAAGGACCGACGCAGGCTCGCGCCCCGGTAGGTCTGCACGGCCGGGCGCGGCCGGTCCCGCGGAAGGTCCACTGTGGTCGGTGCACCGGCGAGATGTTCGGTCCACCAGGCGGCATCCACGGCCGCGCGGCGTTCGTCGCGTCCGGCCCGCCACACCGCGTAGTCCGCATAGGAGGCCGCCGGCGGCGGTAGCGGCTCGCCCCGGTAGGCAGCCGACAGGTCGGCGCACAGCAGTTCCTGCGACCAGCCGTCGAACACCGCGTGGTGCACCGTGAAGCCGAGCACGTGCTCCGTCTCGCCGAGCCGGTAGAGCCGCACACGCCAGGGAGCCTCACGGTCGAGTCGCACCGGCGTCGCGGCGTCGGCGGCCAGCCGGGCCCGCAGACCGTCCTCGGTCACCGGCGCCACCGGCAGCGGAACGTCCGACGGGGGCAGGCGATCCGCCAGCGGCGCGCCGTCGACGGTGCGGATCCGCCAGCGGAGCACGTCGTGCCGCTCGGCGACCGCGCGCAAGGCGTGACGCAGCGCTTCGACGTCCAGCGCGCCGGTCAGCCGGAACGCCATCGCGATGTTGTAGGGCGCGGCGTCCGGGGCGAGCTGGTCGAGGAACCACAGCCGCCGCTGCTGCGGCGACAGCGCGGGCGCGTGCCCGGTGGTCAGCCCCGGCCCGGTCAGCGGCGACGCGGTCGCGACCCTCCGGGTGAGCCCGTCGAGAGTGCCGCCTGCCAAGACGTCCTCCGTGGCGACGTCCGCGGCCAGCTCCGCCCGTAGCGCCGCGACCAAGCGCATCGCGGCGATCGAATTCCCGCCCGAGGCCAGGAAATCCGTCCCCGCGCCGTCGCCGAGCACGCGCCGCCAGATGGCCGCGACCGCGCGTTCGGCCGGGGTGCCGAGCGGGCCGAGGTCCTCCCGTTGCCCCGCCAGCGCCGCTTCGGCCAGGTCGCGCAGCGCGGGCCGGTCGATCTTGCCGGTGAGCGGGTTGACCGGCAGCCGGTCGAGCACCCGGACCGCGGCCGGGCGCATCGCCGCGGTGAGCAGGCCCTGACCGAGGTCGTCCACATCGGACGGTGCGGACGCCGGCGCCAGGAAGGCCACCAGCCGGGTTCCGCCCGGCCCCGGAACGGCCGTCACGGCCGCGGCGTCGACGTCCGGGTGGCTCGTGAGCGCGGCCTCCACCTCGCCCAGCTCGATCCGCTGGCCGCGGACCTTCACCTGCCGGTCGGCGCGGCCGAGGAACTCCAGCCTGCCGTCGGGCAACTCGCGGGCCAGGTCGCCCGTGCGGTAAAGCCGTTCCCCCGGCGTGATCGGGTCGTCCACGAACTTCGCGGCGGTCAGCTCCGGGCTGCCGAGGTAGCCGAGCGCGACGCCAGGACCGCCGATCAGGAGCTCGCCGATCTCGCCGGGCGCCACCGGCCGAAGCTCGGCGTCCACGACGTACGCCCGGTGATTCGGCGTCGGGCGGCCGAGCGGCAGCGGGTCGGCCGGGATACCGGTGACCTCGTCGGTGACGACCACGACGGTGGTCTCGGTCGGGCCGTAGGCGTTGAAGAACCGCCTGCCCGGCATCCAGCGTGCGGCGAGCTCCGCGGGCACCGGCTCGCCACCACAGGCGATGACGCGCCAGCCGGGGACGGCGGCGGGGTCCACCATGGACAACAGCGTCGGCGTGACGAAACCCCATTCGACGTCGTGCTCGACGAGGAACCGCCGCAGCCGTTCGGGGTCGGCCCGGTCGGCGGTACTGGTGAGCTGGACCGATCCGCCGTGCGTCAGCGGGACGAACACGTCCATGGTGAAGGCGTCGAAGGCGAGCGAGGAGATGCCGAGCGCCCTGGCGCCGGGCCGGATCCCGAGGGCGGCGGCGAAGCCGGTGACGAACGCGACCACGTTGCGGTGACTGGTCAGCACGCCCTTGGGCCGTCCGGTGGAGCCGGAGGTGTAGAGGAGGTGGACGAGGTCGTCCGGACCGGCGGGGCATTCGGCGGGCCCATCCGCGGGCGGGGGCACGTCGAGAGCTTCGATGCCTTCCACGGCACCGAATTCGTCCGTCGCGCAGTCGCCGACGACCAGCGAGATCCCGGCGTCCTCGGCGATTTCGGCCAGCCGCGCCTTCGGGCCGCCGGGTTCGAGCGGCACGTAGGCGGCCCCGGACAGCAGGACACCCACGACGGTCGAGATCAGCTCCGGCCGCCGGTGCGCGCAGACACCGACGCGAACGCCGGGTCCGGCACCCCGTGACCGCAGCAGCCGGGCGACGCCGGTCGCCGAAGCGACCAGTTCGCGGTAGGTGAGCCGGGTGTCGCCCTGCCGGACGGCGACGGCATCCGGGGTGCGCGCCGCCTGGGCGAGGATCAGCTCGGTGAGCGTGGTGTCCGGATAGGACAGTGGCGGGCCGTGGCCACCCACGACGGGCAAGGTGTCGGTCACCGAGGGGTCTCCTGGTCGGTCGTGTGGTGAGGCGGTGGGTCGATCCAGTGCCGCTCCCGCTGGAACGGATAACCCGGCAACGGGACGCGGCCGGGTTCGCCGCCCGCGTCCCACTCGATCTCGCCGCCCGCGGCCCAGCGGACGGCCGGTTCCCGCCCTGCTCCGGCCGGGCCCTCGACGTCGGTTCCGTTCGCCAGCAAGGCATCGAGCGCGTCGACGGCCGACGCGACCGAGTCCGCCACCACGGCGGCCCGGTACGCGAACGCCCTCCGGCTCGAAAGCGTGTACGCCACGTCCCTGAGGTCCGGCGCGTCCGTGGCGAGCCGATCGCGCAGCAGGGACACCGCCTCGCGCAACGCCTTCGGGTCACGCGCGGACACCGGCAGGACGAAGGGGCCACTCGCCACGGGGCGCGGCGCGACGGCAGGCGCCTCCTCCACGATCATGTGCACGTTCGTGCCGCCCATGCCGAACGAGCTGACCCCGGCCAGCCGCCGCTCGCGGACGGGCCAGTCGGTGGCCTTCGCCGGGACGTACCAGGGGCCGCCGGCCAGGTCGACCTCCGGGTGCGGGGCCGTGAAATGCAGGCTCGGCGGGATGACACCGTGCCGCACGGACAACACGGCCTTGATCAGTCCGGCGATACCGGCCGCGGCGTCGAGGTGCCCGATGTTCGTCTTCACCGAACCCAGCGCACACGATTCCGGCGCCGCGTCCCGGTAGACGCGGTTCAGCGCGGCCACCTCGATCGCGTCCCCCAGCGGGGTGCCGCTGCCGTGGGCTTCGAGCAGCGCGACCTCGTCCGGGGTGACCTCCGCGACGGCCAGCGCCTCGGCCACCGCGGCCGCCTGCCCGGCCGGTCCCGGCACGGCGTAGCCCGCGCGGTCCGGGCCGTCGTTCGTGATCGCCCAGCCGGGTAGCACGGCGTAGACGTGGTCCCGATCGGCGAGCGCGTCCGCCAGCCGCCGGAGCACGACCACCCCGGCGCCCGAGCTGAACCCGGCGCCCGCCGCGGCGACGTCGAACGCGCGGCAGCGGCCGTCCGGCGAGACGAGCCCGCCACCGCGGTACCGCGGCCACGTCACGCTCACCCCGCCGGCCAGTGCGACGTCGCACCGGTAGTCCGCGAGGCTCTGCGCGGCCAGCGCCACCGCCGCGAGCGAACTGGAACACGCGCTCTGCACGGCCATCGCCGGACCGGTCAGCCCGAGCCGGTAGGCGACCTGGCCGGGCAGGTGGTCGGTGAGCTGGCGGCCGGTCAGCCGCCCCTCCCAGTCGTCCGGGTCGACGTCGCCGGTCACCGCCGGGTTGCCGAACAGGTGGAACAGGAAGTAGCGGTTCACCGAGGCGGCCGTGAACACCCCGACCGGCCCGGTCTCGGCGGCGGGATCACGTCCCGCGTCTTCGAGTGCCTGCCAAGCCGTTTCGAGGAAGAGCCGGTGCTGCGGGTCGGTTCGCGCGGCCTCGTCGGCGGTGAAGCCGAAGAACCCGGCGTCGAACTCCTCGATCCCCTCGATCCGGCCACCCGCCCGGACGTACGCCGGGTCTGCACGCAAACCCGGCCCGATGCCCAGCGCCGACAGCTCTTCCTCGGCGTAGTCGTGGATCGAGTCGACACCCGCGCAGAGGTTCCACCAGAACGAGGCGGCGTCCGGCGCGCCGGGGAACCGGCAGGCCAGTCCGACGACGGCGATGAGGTCCCCGGCCTGCTCCTCCGCGGTGACCGGCGCCCGAGTGTCCGAAGTGGACTCCGTGAGCCAGGCGGCCTGCCCGGCGATCGTCGTGCGCTCGAACAGCGCGAGCAGCGGGACGTCCACGCCGAACTCGTCGGCCAGCCGCACCTGCACCCGCCCGAGCCGCAGCGAGTCGCCACCGGCGTCGAAGAACGCTTCGGTGCTGCCGATCCGGTCACGGCCCAGCACCTCGCACCAGATCCGGTGCACACGTTCCTCGGCCGGGGTCAGCCGCTCGGCCGGGACGGTCGCGGCCGAGCGTGGGTCCGGCAGCGCCAGTTCGTCGAGCTTTCCGGTGACGGTCAGCGGAAAAGCGTCCAGCACCGCGACGGCCGCGGGTACCGAGTAGCCAGGGAGCGCGTCCGCCAGTGCGGCTCGCAGGACCCTGCCGTCCGGACGCGGGCCGGCGGCCGTCACGTAGGCGAGCAGGTCGCCGTCTCGCACGATCGCGCGGGCTTCGGCCACGCCGGGCTGCTCGGCGAGCTTGGCTTCGATCTCGGTCAGCTCCACCCGGAAGCCGCGGACCTTGACCTGCCGGTCGAGCCTGCCGAGGCAGACGAGGTTCCCGTCCGGCAGCAGCGTGCCGAGGTCGCCGGTCCGGTAGCGACGGCCACCGTCGGCGGTCGCCCCGAACGCCGGGCTCGGCTGGTCGAGATAGCCGTCGACGAGGTGCCGTCCGCGCACCTCGATCTCGCCGGTCTCCAGCACGGAGAGCGCGAACCCCGGCAGCGCGCGCCCGATCGGCAGCGGCCCCTCGGCGTCCGGGTCCAGCTCGGCGGCGGTCGTCCGGTAGTGCGCGGCGAAGGTCACCTCGGTGGCGCCGTAACCGTTGACGAACACGCAGTCCGGCGCGAACCGGCCGCGGCGGACGTCGGCGTGGGTCGCCTGTTCGCCGCCGAGCAGCACGGTCCGCACGGAGGGGAGGCCGGTCTCGCCGAGGACGTCGAGCAGGTGCCGGTAGACCGTGGGCGTCGAGTGATAGACGGTCACCTCGTGCCGGGCCAGCTCGCGCGCGGCGTGGGCGACGCCGTGCGCGCGAAGGTCGACCGGCACGAGTGCGGCGCCGGTGAGCAGTGCCGGGTAGAGGTCCGGGATCGCCGCGTCGAAGCCGAAGGACGCGAGCAGGCTGAGCCGGTCGGCCGGGGTGATGCCGAGCGCGTCGATCTGGTTGTCGACGACGTGCAGGAGGTTGCGGTGGGTCTGTGCGACGGCCTTCGGCCTGCCGGTGGACCCGGACGTGAACAGCACGTACGCCAAGCCGTCCGGATCGGATTCGGGCACCGGGAGCGGCGCGGTCTCCGCGCCCGACCGCACCAGCCGCGCGGATCCGGTGCGGCACAAGAACTCCGCGAGCCCGGCGTACTCCGGGTCGGCGAGTACGGCGGTCACGCGCGCGGCCGCGAGCTGGTATTCGAGCCGCTCCCGGGGGAAGGTCGGGTCCAGCGGGACATAGGTGCAGCCCACGGCGAGGGTGCCGAGGATCGCCGCGATCGCGGCGCTGCCGTGCCCGGTGACGAGCCCGACCCGCTCCCCCGGCCGCACACCGGCGTCGTGCAACCGCAGCGCGCGGCCGCCCGCGAGCCCGGCGAGGCGGGCGTAGGTGAGCGCGGCGCCGTGCTCGTGGACCGCGATCCGGTCGGGTGACTGCCGGGCGTGTACGTCGAATCGGCTGACGCAGCCGGGTCGGGTCATCGGGCGTCGAGCAGTCGCTCCGAGGTTTTTCGGGCGCGCGACAACAACAACGGCGTGGACTTCATCTTGCTCCCCAGTGCAGATTCAGGTGAAGAATCACGCAAGGTTATGACGACCGGCCGCGCCGTGGAATACGAATTTCGCGGATTTAGTCCGAACGCTCCATCCATATTGGACCATACGTCGCAATTTTCCGCGAGTTACGCCCGAATCGGCGCCCTTGGCGGCACTTCACGACGGTCCTTCGGACACAAACGACACTCGATCGATCACATTCGGTGACACGTCGGATATTAACCGACACCTTGTCATGGGAAACGTTCACCGGCAGCCGGTCGGCCGATTTCCGCAATCGATTCAGAAATATCGCGGTGACGTGAAATGCGGAGGTTCGCCAGGACGCCCGCGCCAGGCTTGGACGGGGAGATCCGCGACCGGCCCGGGACAGCCACGGTGAAGCGGCGGGCCCACTGTCCGCACGGGGCGGATTTCGTGGCCTGGGCACCCGATTCGAGCGCTTCTCGACCGAGTCGCGAGTGGCGTTCCCTTGTGGGGTGTGTGGAAATAGGGACGTTGAGTGTCCCCATTTCCACACACCGGTCGCGTCAGGGACGGTCTCGCCGGACTGTGTGGATTTCGGGTCATCCAACGCCCCAAAATCCACACAGTGAGGGACGCGGTCCGGCGGAGGGAGGCGGGCCCGGCGCCGGGCCCGAAGCGAGGCGACCGAAACGGCACGGCCGGCGGCTGTGAAACTCGCCCACCTCACCAGCTCGATCAGCTCTCGATCACCCAGCCCCGCGGCCGCCGGCGTTCCTGCGCGGTTCTCGGATCGCGGGAAAGCACCGGGAAACATCACCGCGGGAATTTTCTCCCCACCGTGAATCGACGGAATGTATTCGCCGAGGAGATGCGGAGAAAGTGCGCGGGGTTTATCCCCGAAAGGGACCGAATTGCCGGGAAATCAGCGAATTAGGCGACGACGAAGAACCACCGTCCGGCCGCTGCGAACCGGCCGGTTTCGACTCAGATGCCGGATTCGCCCATCACAAGCCCCTCGATAGTGTGCTTCTGCGTGATGGGCCGCAGAGTGTCGACGATCGGGCAATCGAGGTGGGCGCGCACCGAGTCCGGCAGGGTCGCCCAGAATTCCCGTGTCACGGCGGTGTCGTGGCGGGCGTCGTTGCCCGCACCGGGCCCGTCGAGACCGAGGACGAGAACGGGACGGCTCTTGGCCGAGTGGTTCGCGGTTCCTCTGTGGACGGTCAGCGCCGACCGGATCGAAATGTCGCCCATACGCGGGAATTTGCGTACGGCCAGCTCCCGGTAGCGCGGGTACGCCTCCCGGGGAGGGAACATGCCGTGCTCGAACGTGCCGCCGTCCTCCCAGTGCGTGCCGGGCGCGATCTCGAAGGGCCCCATGTCCGGTTCGGTGTCGACGGCGGTCACGTTGACGGCCAACGAGTTCAGCCTGCCGTTGCGGGCGGTCTCCTCAGGCATCGGGAAGTCGCGGTGCCATGGCTGGTCCATCGCGCCCGCCAGCGGGACGTCGAAGCCGACCTCGACGATCCGGTACTCCGGACCCAGCACGGCCTCGGCGACGGCGGTGATCCACGGATGGGACGCCAATTCGGCGAACCCCCGCAACTGTTCGGGATGGATTTCGACGTAGAACCGGTCGGGTCCGCGACCGACCGCACCGTTCTCGCGGCCGCGCGCTTCGGCGAACGCCGTCTCGATGTCTTCGCCCAGCCGTCCGACCCACTCACGACTGAACGCCTGCGGGAGACCGATGATGCCCTCCCGGTGCAGGCGGGCGGTCAGGGATTCGAGTTCGTCGGCGGACAGCGGGGCGGGGACGGTGTGGTTGACGGGCATCTCGACCTCCGGGCGACACGGCACTGTCAGCTCAGTTTGCAACGTGGCATGCCACGTTGCAAGAGGTATCCTCGCCGGGAGCGAGAGGACGAGGATGAACCCGAAGCTGCGGGATGTGGCCGAGCACGCCGGGGTGTCCGTGCGGACGGTGTCGAACGTGGTCAACGGCTTCCGCTACGTCGCCCCGGCGACCAGGGAGCGGGTGCAGGCGAGTATCGACGCCCTCGGCTACCGGCCCAACATGGCCGCCCGGACACTCCGGCAAGGCCGGACGGGGCTGGTCGCGCTGGTGATCCCGGAAATCGACTCGCCCTACTTCTCCGAGCTCGCCGCGCGGACGGTGCGTATCGCCGAAGCCCGGGGGCTGACGGTCCTCATCGACCAGACCGACGGCGACGCCGAACGGGAGACGCAACTGCTGCACGGACGGCGCAGCCAGCTGGTCGACGGCGTGCTGTTCAGCCCGTGGGCGGTGACCCCCGCGGAGCTGGCCTCCCGGACCGACACCGCTCCGCTCGTGCTTCTCGGGGAGCACGACGGAACCGCCGGGGTCGACCACGTCGCGATCGACAACGTCGCGGCCGCACGCGAGGCCACCGCGCACCTGCTGGCGCGCGGCCGGCGGCGGATCGCCGCGGTCGGGAGCCAGCCGCGTTCGCTCAACGCGACGGCCCGCCAGCGGCTGGCCGGGTACCGGGAGGCGCTCGCCGACGCCGGGCTACCCGCCGAACCCGAGCTTGAGGTGACCGTGCCAAGTCTGCATCGCGCCGACGGCCATCAGGCGATGCTGCGGCTGCTGGACTCTCCCCGGCCGCCCGACGCGGTTTTCTGCTTCACCGACGAACTCGCGCTGGGCGCGTCGCGAGCCGCCGCCGACCGCGGCGTCGCGGTGCCGGATTCCTTGGCACTGATCGGTTTCGACGACATCGAAGACGGCAGGTTCAGTGTCCCGGCGCTCACCACCGTCTCTCCGGACAAGGATCGCATCGCCGAACTCGCCCTCGACCGGCTGGCCGAGCAGATGTCGAGCCCGCGATCACCGCGCTCGATCGTCGCCCCGCACCGGCTGGTCGTCCGGGAAACGAGCTGAGCCGGTCGCGGATCATTGCGGCGCGGGTTCCTTCGAGTGACGTCCCAGGCTGCCGATCGCGGCCATGATCAGCACGACCCCCACCACCCCCGCGGCCGTGAGCCGTTCATCCAGCCAGACGACGGCGATCACGACGGCGGTGACCGGTTCGAGCAGGGTCGCCACCACCGCCGCGCCGCTGGGTGTGGACCGGAGGCCGGTGAACAGCAGTGCGTAAGCGAGCGCCATGGTCACGGCCCCGAGGTAGCCGATCAGCGCCCACGACCCGAGGTCGCCGGTCCACATCCCACCGCCGGTCGCCAGCGGCACGATCAGCCCGGCGGGAACGAGGACCATCGCGGCGACACAGGTCGTCGTCGTGGTCATGGTCAGTGTGTCGAGCCGCAGCGACAGTGGACCGGCTGCGTCAGCAGAGAGGGCGTAGGCGGCGCCGGACGCGAGTGCGGCGAGCACACCTAGAACCGGATACGGCGCTTCGCCGTCAGGGCTACCGGCAACGCTGACGAGGAGGAGCCCCGCGAGTGCGACCGTGACCGTGACGAACTGGCCGGCGGAAGGCCTGCGGCGACGCCGGACGCTGCCGGTGATCAGCAACAGCACCGGCGCGAATCCCAGACACACCACGGTGGTGATGCTCACCCCGGCCCACAGGACGGCCACGAAGAAGAGCAGCTGGAAGATCGCCGTCGAAACCCCGACCACGGTCACTCGCCGCCAATGCCGCCGCCCGAGCCGCACGCAGTCACGCGACCGCCGCAGCACGGCGGCGGCGATCACCAGGACGACGACCGCGACGAGGGCGCGGTAGCCGCCGATGGCCAGTGGTGAGAGGCCCGAAGCGTGGTGGACGACCGGGATGACCGGACCGATCGTGCCCCAGAGCACGCCGGCCAGACACACCAGGACCAGTGCTCTCCCCCGGCCGGCGGACGCCTGAACGGGCTGTGTTTCCGTGGTTGCCACACCGGCAGCATGACAAACGGTCTCGGCCCCGGTCGACGCCGGATCCGGAATTCGCCATCGGCTACCCCGGTTTTCGTTCTGGCGAAAAGGTGTGTATGCGGCCCGCGTCCATCGGCGATGGTAATTCCCACGCCCAACGAACAACCGGGCGAATTCCACAAAGTCAGAAAGGGATAGTTGTGCGTAAACTGCATTTTGTCGGCGTTACGACCGCCGCGCTGTTGACGCTGGGCGCCGGCTCGGCCTCGGCCGTCACGACGACGGAACTGGAGGGCCAGAACGAGGAGTCCGTGGCCCAGGACAGCGAGCGCTACCGGAATTTCGACCTCCAGGAGCTCGGCGGACCGCTCCTCGCCAGGGTCGTCGTCGACCTGAAGGACCGCGATTTCACCGTGTGCGACAAGAAGGCGAACGACTACTGGGCCTACGCTTCGTTCCAGGAAACGGTGAGCTCGCCTCCGGCGAAGCCTTACTACCGGGACACGACTTCAGGTCCGAAGTGCACCCATTACAACAAGAAGATCTCGAAGAAGAAGGACATCGTCACGATCTGCCAGTCCGACCCCTGGTGGGACACCTGCATCGACCGCGGCGTCCGGTGGTGGTGACCGTCCACAGATTCACGACGTGACCGGACTCAGACCTTGCGTCCGACGCCGGCGTAGACGTCGTCCGGTTCGATATCGCGGAGACCGGGTTCCGGCCGCCACAGTGGCGCGCTCACCACACCGGGGTCGACCAGCTCCAGCCCATCGAAGAGAGCGGCCACTTCGGCGTAGGGGCGGAAATACATGGGATCCCTGCTGTTCTTCATCGCCTCGGTGACCGCCGCCATTTCCAGGGGCGCGTGGTCCGCGGTCAGATGCGACAACGCGACCAGGCTGCCGGCGGGCAGTGCCTCGCGGTAGCGGGTGACGATCTCCGCGGGGCGCAGGCTGTCCGGGATGAAGTGGAACACGGCCACCATGAGCAGCCCGATCGGCTCGCCGTCGGCCAGCAACGCCCGCGCCGCCTCCGAGTTCAAGACCGCTTCCGGACCGCAGAGATCTTCCTCGACGACACTGGCGTTCGGGTTCCCGTCCAGGATGAGCCGGCTGTGGGCGACGGCGACCTTGTCGTAGTCGACGTAGACCACCCGGCATCCGGGGTCCATGTCCTGGGCGATTTCGTGCACGTTGCCGACGGCCGGGATCCCTGAACCCAGATCGAGGAACCGGGTGATCCCCTGCCCGACCATGTACTGCACGGCGCGGCGAAGGAACGCCCGGTTGGACGCGGCGACCTGGCGGCCCGTCGGCAGGACCGCCATGACCTTCTCGCCGACAGCGCGGTCGGCGTCGAAATTGTGGCTGCCGCCAAGCAACCAGTCGTAGACCCGTGCCGCACTGGGCACTCGGATGTCGACACCCTCTGGAACCCGTTCGCCCGCCACGGACACCCCACACCTCGCAACGCATCGGTTCTCGGCACACCCTGTCGCCGGTACGGTACCGACCGCGACACCCCCTCGAAACCCGCATTAGCATCGTTTTAGATGTATCGTTATCGATGTGAAGGCCAGTGAGTTGTATCTTCTCGGCAAGCACCTGATGGAGCTGGCCGCCCAGGGCATGCGTGACGATTCGGATCCGGAGACCCCGGAGATCCACGACGTGCTGATCTCGGTGCTCGTCGAGGAGCCGGGCTTGTCGATCGGCGAATTGACCGCCCGCACCGGTTTCGCGCAGAGCCACGTCTCCGGTGCCGTCGCCAGGATGCGGGCGGAGGGCGCGCTCGTGACGCGTCCTGATCCGGCGGATCGTCGCCGCACCCTGGTCGTCCCGGTCGACGCGTTGGTCGAAGCCGTCGCCCGGCGCCAGCAGCGTGCCGCCGAAGAGATCCTCGCCGCGGCGCTCGCCGAGCTCGATCCGGACGAGGACTCGGTCGCGGACCGGGCCGAGCGCCTCACCCGCGCGGCCGACGAGCTGTACCGGCTGCTGACCGCTCGCGCGCTGGGGGTGGACGAGGATTCCGCCCTCACACCGTTGCACTCGCTGGCCGAGAAGACGACCGGAAGACCGAAGAACGGAGAGGGAACATGACTGGGGCAGCCGAATACCCGTTCACGGACACGGAACCGTTGCGGTGTCCCGCGGAATTCATCCGCCGTCAGGACGAGGAACCCGTCGGCCGGGTGCGCCTGGCCTCCGGTGAGGACGCCTGGCTCGTCACGCGTTACGCGGACATCCGGGGCTTGCTCGGCGATCAGCGGTTCCGCCCCTGGGTACCGGGGACCGGCTCGGCCGACGGCGCAGGACTGCTCTTCACCATGTCGGGCCCCGCGCACGCGCGGCTGCGGCGCATCGCGGCCAAGGCGCTCACCCCGCGCCGGATCGAACTGTTGCGCCCGCGCCTGGAAGCCCTCGCGGCGGAGTCGGCCGCGAAGCTGATCTCGCAGGGCCGGCCCGCCGACGCGCTGAACGGGTTCGCGATTCCTTTCGCCCTCGCCTCGCTCAGCGAGCTTCTCGGTGTCCCACAGTCGGTTCGCGGCGAGCTGCGGTCCTGGACCGACAGCATCGTCGCGGTGTTCACCGCGCCGAGCTATGAAGAAATGGCCGAAGCGGCCCAAAAGCTGGGCGGCTATCTCGCGGAATTGGTGGAGACCAAGCGAAACGCTCCCGGTGACGATCTGCTGACCGGCCTGATCGAGGCCCGCGACGACTCCGGCGACTCGTTGCGCCCGGACGAGATCACGCAGCTCGCCTTCGCGATCGTGATCGCCGGATACGTCCCGCCGGCGAACGCGCTGGCTCAGGCCGTACTCCGGCTGGCGGTCGAACCGGCACTCCCCCGCGAACCCGCCGGGATCCCCGCACTGGTCGAGGAACTCCTGCGACAGGACCAGAGTTCGGCCATGGACCAAGGACGCGTCGCCGTCGAGGACGCCGAGATAGGCGGAGTCCCGATCCGAGCGGGCGAATTCGTCCTCGCGCCCTTGCGGGCGGGCAACCACGATCGCAGGCGGTTTCCGGAACCGGAGCTGGTCGATCCCGCTCGTACACCCGGCCATCTCACTTTCGGGCACGGGCCACATCATTGCCTCGGGGCGGCACTGGCCCGCACGGAACTCCAGGCCGGGCTCACCGCCTTACTCGCCGCCGCACCACGACTGAGACTGGCCGTGCCGTTCGAAGAACTCGCCTGGCGGCGGATGTTCCTCACCCTTCGCGGCCCCGTCGGCGTCCCGATCACCTGGTGACACTTTCCCCGTCGGGGATCATCCGCCTGTATCCGCGCTGAAGTTGACCCTGACGCAGGGTCAACCCCTCAGCATGGCTGCCATGAACACACGAGACAGCCACTTCACGGTCCACCAAGACGGCGTCGCGATCCGGGGCTCCCGCGGCGGCCGGGGACGGCCGCTGGTGCTGTGTCCCGGGCTGCTCACGCCACAGGCGGATCTGCACGAGCTGATCGGGTTGCTGCGCCGCGACCACGACGTGGTGACGTTCGATCTGAGGGGCCACGGCCTCTCCTCCCCCGCCGACCGGTACACCTTCGAGGCGTTCCTCGGCGATTTCGGTGCTGTCATGGCGGAGTCTGGCTACGTCGGCCCGCAGGCCGTTCTCGTGGGTCATTCGCTGGGCGCGGACCTGGCCGTGCACTACGCCGCCGGCCATCCGGACACCGTGTCCGCGCTCGTCCTCATCGACGGCGCGAACCCGGTGCCCGAACCGTTCCTCACCGAAGCCGACCTGCCGGAGTTCCGTGCGATGGCGGAGGGACTGCGGCACGAGTTCGAGCGGGTGGCGGGCACCGCGCGTCAGGTTCTGCTTTCCCCTCAAGACTTTCTCGACCTCAACCTCGAGATCGAAGCGGTGCGCTCCGGCATCCTCGACCGGTATCGGAGGATCGACTGTCCGATTCACCTGATCATGGCGGCCTCGATGGCCGGGGACAACGGCGAAGAACGTGCGCGGTGGCGCAACGAGAACTGGCGCGCCGGAGTCGAACGGCTCACCCGCGAGCGGCCGCACGTCTCCACGTCGTGGCTCGACGCCGACCACCGGCTCGTCGTCACCCACGCCCGGGAGATCGCCCGGCTGATCCGCGTTGCCGCACACTGAGCGGATGTTGACCATCGGTGAGCTGGCGTCGTACGCGGGGGTGACGGTGCGCGCGGTGCGGCACTATCACGCCAAGGGCCTGCTGCCGGAGCCCGAGCGCGACCATTCCGGTTACCGGCGGTACGACGCCGGTGCGGTGATCGAGCTGGTCAGGATCAGGACGCTCGCCGAAGCCGGGGTCCCGCTGTCGCGAGTGCGGGAACTGCTCCAGGCCGACGAACGCGAGTTCGCCGCGGCGGTCGCCGACATCGACGAGCGGCTGCGGGCCGAAATCCGCCAACGGCAGCGGCATCGCGAGCGGATCGCCCGGCTGGCCGCTGGGGACGCTCTGGTGCTGCCGCCGGAGGTGGTCGCGATTCTCGACGTGCTGCGGGCTCACGGCATCGACGAGCGGATCGTCCAGGTCGAGCGGGACGGCTGGATCCTGCTGGCCGCGCACTCACCCGAACGGATCCCGGAATGGGCGGCGCGCAAGAGGGAGCAGCTCGCCGATCCGCCGCTCATCGATTTCTATCTCACCCTGGGGCAGGCGCTCGACCGGAGCGACGACGATACCGGGCTGATCGAGCTCGCCGACAAGCTGGCCGTCCACATCACGCGGATGGCGGACGAGCGGAACGAGGCCTATGTCGGCGACACCGACGTCGCACCGCCGTTCGCCGAACTGATGGACGCACTCGCCTTCGACACCGCCCCGCCGGCCCGCCGGCTGATCGAGCTGCTGAGAACGCGAGGCTGGACCGGCTGGACGAAACTCGAACGCATGCTTCCGGCATCGGACGCCGCTGTCGTAGAACCAAATCGACGCGCGGCCGACGGCGACGACGCGGAAGGCGGCGCTGCCGTTGGCAGGCAACGACGACAGCCCCGCCACCGACGCGATACCCCAGTGGGCGGGCGAACGGCCTCTGACGAACCGATCGCTCTTCCTGAGCCGTCCCACCGGTTTGAACCCCTCGCGTGAGGGTAGCCACTGGCAGGCCGAGAGCCCCCGGCGGCGGTGGGTGGTGCGCACGCGTCCCCACCGCGTCACAGGGCGGCCGGCTTTCCCTCGGTGAGGGTGGAACTCCCGGGGGCGAGCCGGCCGTTCAGTGCGGGTCGACCTCGCACCGGACGAAAGAGGCTTTCGCGACATGCCCCGCACCCTCAAGGAAAACCGGCACTACGAGAGCGTGAATCCCAGTTCCCTGCCCCGCGTCACGAGCTCTTCCCTGGCCGAGGGATGCGCGACGTGGTCGACGATCTGCCGCGCCTGTTCGTTCGAATCGTTGCCCCAGATGGTCGCGACGCCGTGTTCGCTCACCAGGAAACTGTGCTGGAACGACGTCACCGGCCCGGTCAGCCGCGGCACGACGGTCGAGACGTCGGCCTTCGGATGCCACGACGGCAGCGCGATGATCGCCCGCCCGCCGGGTGAATGCAACGCCCCGACCACGAAGTCCGTCTGCCCGCCGAATCCCGAATAGATCGCGCCTCGCACCCGGCTCGCGTTGGCCTGCGCGAACAGGTCCACTTCGAGCGCGCTGTTCACCGACACCAGGCCACGCTGACGGGCGATCACGGCGGGATCGTTCGTTTTTTCCGTGCGCAGCAAGCGAACCCGCGGGTTGCGGTCGAGCCAGCGGTACAGCTCCGCGGTGCCGAACACGAACGACGCCGTCACCGGCACCGCCGGATCGAGGGCACCGGCGCGGTCGAGCGCGAGCACGCCGTCGCTGAACATCTCCGACCAGATCGCGAGTCCGCGTCGTCCGGTCACCGCGGCCAGTGTCGCGTCCGGGATCCCGCCGATGCCCAGTTGCAGGGTCGCGCCGTCCTCGACCAGGCCCGCCACCCGCTCACCGATGGTCCGGGCCGTGTCCGCCACTGGCCGCGGGACCGGTGACAGGAGCGGCTCGGCCGCCTCGAGCGCGTAGTCGATCTCGCTGACCGGAAGGACTCCGTCACCATGGACGAATGGCATCTCCGGGTTGAGCTGCGCGACGACCAGGCCACCACGCGCCCGCACCGCCTCGACCGCCGCGGGCAGGATGTTCACCTCGGTACCCAGCGACACCATGCCGTCCACCGGAACCGAGGTGTGCAGCAGGACGACGTCCGGCGGCAACGCGGTCTTGAGCAGTTGCGGCACCAGCGACAACCGCGACGGGAAATACCGCAGCCCGGCGCGGCCGCGCATCCCGGCACCCACGAACGGCGTCTCCAGCAGCACCCCTTCGCGGTCCGGCATTCCGGCCTGCGCGTTCAACGCGAACAGCCGGTACTCCGCCAGCGCCGTGTCCAGCACTTTCAGCGCCCGCATCGGGGTGGCGAAGTTCCCGCTCACCACCACCCGGGGGCATGACGCGGGAACGCCCGCCAGGATGGAACCGAGCTGACTCTCCGACAAGACACGCATGAACCGATCATGCCCGAGGGACCGCATGGCGGGTCTGGAGGAGGTCCCGCACCGCCGCTTCGTCCCCCTCGATGTCGACGAGCCCGGCGACGTCGTCGAGCTCGAGCGCACCCGCCGCCAGCCCGAGCACGATCGCCGCGTCCGCCCGGAGGACGGCGTCGAGTTCGCCACCGTCGTGCTTCTCGATCTCCGTTCCGCCCGGCGCCGCTCGCACCTGGAACCGGCAGCCGTCCACCTCGATGCCGACCGCCGACGACCGGCGCGCGGCGGATTCGCCGGGCAGCAACGCTCGAAGGGCGACGACGAGCCATGCGGCGTCGAAGCGATCGCCCTCCGGCCCGCGCGTCATGAGCGGGGCGGACCAGCGGACGAGGCCCTCGATCGGCTCGCGCAGCCCGGCGCCCCATTCCGTGAGGGCGTAGACGACGGCGTTGGTCCCCTCGGCCAGGTTCCGTTCGACCACGCCGGCGGCCTCGAGGTCGCGGAGGCGATCGGCGAGCAGATTGGTGGCCACGCCGGGGAGCCCGTCGAGCAGCTCCCGGTAGCGGGCGGGGGCGATGAGGAGCTGGCGGACGATGAGCAGATTCCACCGGTCGCCGACGACGTCGAGCGCCCGGGCGAGCCCGCAGTACTGGCCGTAACTCCGCATCGCTTGACCTTCTCAAGTGCGCGTGAAAAACTCAAGCATCCGATGCTGGAGGGGGCCGTGATGGCCGACATCACCGAGAACGTCCGGCCCTCCTGGGTCGACGACGACCTGTTCCCGTTCGAGAGCCGCTTCGTCGACATCGACGGGAACACCGTGCACTACATCGACGAAGGCTCGGGGCCGACCCTGGTGTTCCTGCACGGCAATCCGACCTGGTCGTTCCTCTGGCGTGACGTGATCCGCGCGCTGCGCGGAGACTTCCGGTGCATCGCGCTCGACTACCCCGGTTTCGGGCTGTCGACGCCGAAGCCCGGCTACCGCTACTGGCCCGAGGAGCACGCCGACGTGGTCACCGGGTTCATCGACGCGCTCGGCATCGAGGAAGCGACCCTCGTCGGGCAGGACTGGGGCGGCCTGATCGGCCTGGCCGCCGCTCAGCGACGGCCAGGCGCGTTCGATCGGCTCGTGCTCGCGAACACCTGGGCCTGGCCGGTCAACGGGATCCTCCATTTCGAGGCCTTCTCCCGCGTCATCGGCGGGCCCGTCGGCCGTTTCCTGGTCCGGCGGTTCAACCTTCTCGTCAACACGTTCATCCCCACCGGCCACCGGCGGCGGAAGCCGACCGCGGCGGAGATGACCCACTACCGCCGGGCGCTGGACACCCCCGCGCGGCGGCAGTCTTCCGCCGTGTTCCCCGGCCGGACCCTCGCCAGCCGAGCCTTCTTCACCGAAGTCGAGGCGGGCCTCGCCGATGTCGCCCACCTGCCGACGCTGATCGTGTGGGGCGACGCCGACATCGCCTTCCGCCCCCAGGAACGCGAACGCCTCGAAGCGACCTTCCCCGGCCATCGGACCGTGATCGTCGAGGGCGCGGGCACCTACGTCGAGTCCGACGCACCCGAGGAATTCGTCGCCGCGATCCGTGATTGGCTGGGAACCGGCTGACTGTCACAAAACGGTGCCGGCCGGGGTCGTATGGGCAAAGCACGACCGATACGACCAAGCGAGGACCGGCGATGAATGAACGACCCGAGGCGCAGGGCGCCATGGACCCGGCGACCGAAGCGTTCGTGACCCATCGCAATCTGCTTTTCACCGTGGCCTACGAGATGCTCGGTTCGGCCACCGACGCCGAGGACGTCCTGCAGGAAACGTGGTTGCGCTGGGCGGGCGTCACCTTCGACACGGTGCTGGATCCGCGGGCGTTCCTGGTCCGGATCACCACCCGGCAGGCGCTCAAACGGCTGCGGACGCTCGGCAGGCGCAAGGAGTCCTACGTCGGCCCGTGGCTACCGGAACCGCTGCTGACCACACCCGATGTCGCCGAGGACGTCGAACTGGCCGCCAGCGTCTCGATGGCGATGCTGCTGGTGCTGGAAACACTCGCGCCGACCGAGCGAGCGGTCTTCGTGCTGCGGGAGGTGTTCGCCGTCGGCTACGACGAAATCGCCGAGGCCGTCGACAAGACTCCCGCCGCCGTACGCCAGATCGCCCACCGGGCGCGGGCCCATGTCGCCGCGCGCAGACCGCGCGGCACCGGGTCACCGGCCGAGCACCGGGCCGCGCTCCAGGCGTTCCAGTCGGCGGTGGAAACCGGCGATCTGCAGGGCCTGCTGGACATCCTCGCGCCGGACGTCGTCGCGCTCAGCGACGGCGGCGGGGTGAAACACGCCCTGCTGCGGCCGATCGTGGGCGCGGACAAGGTGGCTCGTCTGCTGGCGGTCGGCTGGTGGAAACGCGAGGCGGACAGATCCGTCGAACCGGTACAGGTCAACGGCGGCCCCGGGTTGCTGATCCGCGTCGGCGGAGAGATCGACGGCGTGCTGGCGGTCCGGGTCGAAAACGGCTTGGTCACGGGCGCCTACCACGTCCGCAACCCCGAGAAACTCTCCAGCGTGACCAGGGAGATCGCCGTGAGCCGGTGATCCGCCGGGCGGAAAGCGTCCTTCACCGCGCCGGATGCGGTGAAGGGACGCTTTCCGCCCGTCCTGGTCACTCCCGGACGGTCGCCGGGGCACGCTGGGGTTCGCCGGGAACGGGATCGACGGGCCCGGACGGCACCTTCGCCACCGGCCTTCCCCGCCGCCGCCGGATCTCGAATCCGAGGAGGATCAACGCGAGCGTCACCGCGCTGAGCCAGAACTGCGACCGCGTCGAGGGCAGCAGCGCCATCGCCAGGATCACCGCGGCCATCAGCGCGATGGTCGCGTAGCTCAGCCACGGGAACAGCCACATCTTGAGCGTGAGCTTGTCCGGATCCTCTCGTTCCAGCCTGCGGCGGAGCCGCACCTGCGCGAGCGCGATCGAGAGGTACACGAACAGCGCCACGGCGCCGTAGGAGTTGACCAGGAACTGGAAGATCAGGTCCGGCGAGGTGTAGGCGGCGATGACCGACACGTACCCGATCGCGGTCCCGGCCAGGATCGCGCGCCGCGGCACACCGCTGCGGGAAAGCCTGGTGAAGGCCTTCGGGGCGTCGCCGTTGCTGGTGAGCGCGAACAGCATCCGCGACGAGGTGTAGAGCGCCGAGTTCAGGCAGGAGAGCACCGCGGTCAGGACGATCGCGTTCATGATCGTGGCCACGGCCGGGATGCCGAGCACCTCCAGCACGGCCGCGTACGGGCTCACCGCGGTCGCCGGATCGTCCCAGGACTTGATCGCGACGACGAGGAACACCGAACCGACGTAGAACAGCACCACCCGGAAGATGATCGACCGCATGGCCTTCGCGATCGCCTTCTTCGGTTCCGCGGACTCGGCGGCGGCGATGGTGACGATCTCCGCGCCGGTGTAGAAGCCGATGCACGGGACCACCGCCGCGAGCACAGCGCCGATCCCGAGTGGCGCGAATCCGCCGTGGGAGACCAGGTTCGTCAGCCCACCTTGGGCACCCGGCCAGAAACCGAACAGGTACAGGGCGCCGACGACCAGGAAGACGACGATCGCGACGACCTTGATCGACGAGAACCAGTACTCGAACTCGCCGTAGGACCGGGCCGAGACCATGTTGGTGCCGGTGAGGATCAGGAGCAGGCCGAGACTGAGCACCCACAGTGGCACGTCCGGTACCCACAGCTGCAGGATCCGGCCGCCCGCGACGGCTTCGACCGCCACGACGATCACGAAGAAGTACCAGTACATCCAGCCGACGGCGAAACCCGCGCGATTGCCGAGCGCTTCCCTCGCGTAGACGTAGAACGAGCCGAGCGCGGGTTTGGCGATCGTCATCTCCGCGAGCATCCGCATGATGAGCACGGTGATCAGGCCCGCGATGAGGAACGAGACCACCGCGGCCGGACCGGCCGACTGGATGACCACGCCGCTGCCGACGAACAGCCCCGCTCCGATGACGCCGCCGAGGGCGATCAAGTTCATATGTCGCTGCTTGAGCCCTGGTTTCAGGCCGCTGCTCTGTGCCGGGTCGGACGCTGAAGTCACGTCTCCTCCTTCTCGCACGCACCGCCGGGGCGGTGGCGCTGGGAGCTCCATTGTGGTTCCGGTCACCGTAGGAACAAGTCGGGCCCTGAGCGAGAGCCAGTTACGATGCGGGAAAGGGGTCCAGATACCACTCAGGACGGCTCGCGCGTCGCCAAGGCCAGCAGTTCCGCCGCCGGGCCGGCGAGGCGCCGTCCGGCGGGCCAGACCGCGCGCAGGACGCGTCCGAAGTCGACACCTATCACCGCGACAGGCACGAGATCGTGACCGGTGACGTCCAGCGCGCTGATCACCGCGGGGCCGGCGCCCGCGATCACGGCGTTGCGGACGGCGGACGCGGAACCCAGCTCCAGCAACGGTTTCACCGGTCCCGCCCCGGCAAGGCGCAAGGCGGAGTCGACGGTCTCCCTGGTTCCGGAGCCGTGTTCCCGCACCACGAGCGGCGTGCTCGCCAGCTCCGCCGGGGTCAGCGGACGACGTTCGCGTGCCCAGGGATGGGCGCCGGAGACGACCACCACGAGATGGTCCCCCCCCCCGACCTTCCGCGACGTGAGACCGGGCAGCGCGCCGGGCGACTCGACGAAGCCGAGGTCGACCTCGCCCTCGCGGGCCAGTGCGGCCACCTGATCCGAGTTCGTGACCTCGAGGCCGAGGTAGAGGCCCGGGTTCGCGCGTTTGAGCTCGCCGATCCAGCCCGGGACCAGGTGTTCGGCCAGTGTCATGCTCGCCGCGACACGGAGGCCGGCCTCGTGCCGGGTCCGCAGGGCCTCGGCGCCGTCGAGCAGCCCGTCGAGCTCGGTGAGCACGCGGCGCGCCCAGCCGGCGATCACCCGACCGTCCGGGGTGAGCACGGAGCCGCGGCGGGTCCGGTCCATCAGCACCAGTCCGAGCCGTCGTTCCACAAAGGACAGGCGCTTGCTCGCCGACGCCTGCGCGATCCCGAGAGTGGTGGCGGCCTGCCCGATACTGCCCAGTTCGCCGACCAGGACGAGCAGGCGCAGGGAATCCAGCTCCGGCGCTGTCATAGCCAAACTGCATGACCTACCCGCCGCATTCCCGGCTACCGGCACCGTCCTCTCCGGACGACGCTCGTCAGCATGAGCACCACGTATGCGCGGCGGACGAAGCCGCATCTGACCGGTCTCGCCGTCACCGCGCTCGGGGTGGCCGTCGCGTACCTGCTGAGCACCGCCGTTCCCGTGCTCAGCGCCCTCACGCTCGCGGTCGTGCTCGGGGTGCTCGCCGGCTCGCTGCCGGTGCTTTCGGACGGCACCCGGCAAGCCATCGCGAAGGTGACGAAGAGGCTCCTGCGCGCCGGTGTCGTCCTTCTCGGCCTGCAACTCGCGATCCCTTCGGTGCTCTCACTCGGTCCTGGCACACTGCTCGCGGTCGTGCTGACGGTCGGTCTCACGTTCCTCGGCACGATCGGGCTCGGCAGGCTGGTCGGCGTGCCGCGCGGTCTCGCGATGCTGGTCGCAACCGGGTTCTCCATCTGTGGCGCGTCGGCGATCGCGGCGATGGAAGGCGTCGTCGAGCGTGAAGACTCCGACGTCGCGACGGCGGTCGCCCTGGTCACCTTCTACGGCGGCCTGGCGATCGCGGCGGTCCCGCTCCTCGGCGGCTGGCTGGGAATGGACGCGCTGCGGCTCGGCGGCTGGGCGGGGTTGAGCGTGCACGAGGTCGCGCAGGTCGTCGCGGCCGCCACCCCGGCGGGGACGGCCGCCGTCGCGGTCGCCGTGGTGGTGAAGCTGAGCCGGGTCGTCCTGCTGGCGCCGATGGTCGCGGCGGTCAGCGTGCACGAACGCCGTCGCCGCCCGTCCGCGGGCGGCAAGCGCACGCCGCTGGTCCCGCTGTTCGTCCTCGGTTTCCTGGCGATGGTGGTGGTGCGGAGCACCGGGATCCTGCCGGGCGTCGCGCTCGACGTCGCCAAGGTGGTCTGCACGCTGCTGCTGGCGGGAGCGCTCTTCGGGCTCGGCTGCGCGGTCCGGATCGGCACCCTGGTCCGCACCGGTGGCCGGGCGCTGTTGCTCGGGCTGCTCTCCACCTTGCTCGTCGGCACCATCGGTTATGTCAGCCTTGCCCTACTCGGCTAGCTTGAACGGCGGTCAGGAGCGCGAGCGTCTCGATGTCGGAGGCCGAGCAGCCGCGGGAGAGGTCGTTGAGCGGCGCGGCGAGGCCCTGGAGTATCGGGCCGAGCGCGACGGCGCCCCCGAGCCGCTCCGCGATCTTGTAGCCGATGTTGCCCGCGTCCAGATTGGGGAAGACGAGGACGTTCGCGCGGCCGGCGACCGCGGATCCGGGTGCCTTGGCCGCCGCGATCGAAGCCACCAGCGCGGCGTCGAATTGCAATTCCCCGTCCACGGGAAGGCCGGGTTCCCGCTGCCGCACCAGGGAAGTCGCCTCACGGACGACGTCGACGCGCTGATGGGCGGCACTCCCCTGCGTGCTGAACGACAGCATCGCGACCACGGGGTCTTCGCCCGTCAGGCCACGGTGGGTCGCCGCGGCGGCGAGGGCGATGTCCGCCAGCTGCTCCGCGTCCGGCTCGGGCACCACGGCACAGTCCGAAAAGGTCAGCCGCCGCCCGTCCGGGAGCAGCAGCAGGAAGCAACTGCTCAAAGTGGACACTCCAGGGGCAAGGCCCACGACCCGCAGCCCCGCGCGCAGGACGTCGGCGGTCGGCCGGGTCGCCCCGGCGACACAAGCGTCCACGCAGCCCGCCCGCAAGGCCGCGGCCGCCACGAACACCGGATCGCGCCGGGCGGCGTCGAGGTTCTCCGGACGACGCGCGAATCCCGCCGTCAGCGCGGCCTCGATCCCGTCGTCGGTGAGGGCGTCCGCGACGTCCACGATCAGGTCTTCCGGGGCCCCCGCGGCACGAAGCCGCGCCCCGTCACCGAAAAGCAGGGGGTGCACGACTCCTTCGTCCCGGAGCGTCAGCGCGGCACGGACGGCGCGACCGTCGTCGCCGTCCGGCAAGGCGACGCGGAGATCCCGGCCGCGCAACGCCTCCCGCCAGCCGTCGAGCGGGGCGTCCGGCGTGACCTCGGTGGTCAGGCTCATCGAAGTACCTCCACGGACGAAGTGGGGGCCGCCGGAAGACGGCGACCCCCACGTGGTGAAAAGAGGATCAGGGCTGGACGGCCTTCTCGACGTCGTTGAGCATCGCGTCGACGCCGTGGAGAAGCTCGGTGAGCACCTCGCGATCGGCGACGAGCGGCGGCGAGATCATCAGCATCGTCGCGCCGCGATCGTCGCCGCGGAGGATGACGCCCGTGCGCCGGAACGCCTCCGGGAGCACCTCGCGAAGCACCTTCGACGACTCGGCCTCGGTCAGCTCCCGGCCGCTGTCGCGGTCGGCCATCAGCTCGATGGCGTAGAAGAATCCGGTGCCACGGACGTCCTTGACGCAACGGTGCGCGGACTTGAGCGAGTTCAGCGCGGCGAACAGCTCCGGGCCCTCGGTGAGCACGTTGCCGAGCACGTTCTCGTCCCGCATCGCGGTGAGGTTCGCGACCGCGACGGCGGTGGCGACGGGATGTCCGCCCCAGGTCGCACCGTGGGTGAAGACGCCGCCCTTCGGGGAGTCGTACAGCTCGGTGACCAGCTTCTCGCGCACGATCACCCCACCGAGCGGCGCGTACCCCGACGTCGATCCCTTGGCGAAGGTAATCAGGTCCGGCACCACTCCGGTCACACCGTGACCGAACCAGTGCCCCAGCCTGCCGAACGAACAGATGACCTCGTCGGACACGAGCAGGATGCCGTACTTGTCGCACAGGGCACGCAAAGCGGGCCAGTACCCCTTCGGCGGCACCAGTGCGCCGCGGCCGTTCTGCACCGGCTCGGCGAACAGCGCCGCGATGGTCTCCGGTCCCTCTTCGAGGATGACTCGCTCGATCGCCGTGACACAGTCCAATTCGGACGCGGGGCCGCAGTCTCCCAGCAGGCCCAACGTGTTCGGCACGTGGCGGACGCCGGGCATGAGCGGGCCGAAGGGTTCCTTGATCTTCGCCAGCCCGGTCACCGAGAGGGCGCCGATGGTGGTGCCGTGATAGGCCATGTCGCGGCTGATGATCTTCGTCCGCTCGGGCTGCCCCTGGCTGCGGTGATACTGCCGGGCGAATTTCAGCGCGGTTTCGACCGCCTCCGAGCCGGAGTTGACGAAGAACGTCGTCCCGAGGTCGCCGGGCGCGAGCTCGGCCAGCAGCGTGGCCGCCTCGATCGCCGGGGTGTGCGCCGAACCCCAGTTGCTCGCGTAGGCGAGGGTGCCGACCTGGTCGGCGGCGGCCTTGGCGATGTCGGCGCGCCCGTGGCCCATGTTGACGCAGAAGAGCCCGGCGAGACCGTCGAGATGGCGGCGTCCTTCGGTGTCGATCAGGTAGCTTCCCTCGCCGCGTACGAACACCGGGAAATCCGAGGCCCAGGTGTCCTTGCGGGTGAAGTGCGGGCCGAGATGCCTGCGGGCCTGCGCTCGCAGCTGGGTGACGTCCACCGGAGACCTCCTTCGAGACACGAGTCTGTGCTTTGACTTTCGCAACCCGGCTGGCACCGGCCCAGCACCAGAGCGGCGACGTTCGATGGGTCCAGTTGGCCTGGGTCGTCGCCGCACCTCGGCGCGGAGATCCGCTCCGTCCGCACCTCCGCGCGGTCCCGCAAGGGCCGGGTCATGGACATCTACCACCTACGCCGCCCGGCCCTCCTCCCGCATTTAGTCCTCTAAATGCGTTCGCTCCCCTCCACCTCTCCCGTGCCCGGCCCTCCCCCACGTCCCCAAACCCGTAACTCGCGTGCCTGAACCCGTAACTCGCGTGCCCAGGCCCGTCATTCGCGTGCCCAGAGCCGTAACTCGTGTGATCAGATGGACGACACGCGTGTTTGTGTGGACGACTCGCGTGATCAGATGGACGACACGGCACATGGCCCCGGCCGACACCGTGTCGTCCGTCTGGTCACGCGAGTTACGTCTCTGATCACGCGAGTTACGTCCCTGATCACGCGTGTGGCGGGTTTGGTCACGCGGACGGCGAGAGCAGAAGAAAGGGTCCAGGTCCCGGGAGAACTCGTGGTTCTCGACCGGGGCCTGGACCCTCTTTTTCCGGCGGTCGGCGCCGTGGCCTCCGGGCGTGGGGGGCACGCCCTGGGGGCCGAGAGGGCGCGCAAAACATTCTATTAGGAGACCGCCGG
>NZ_JBVHDI010000022.1:0-15328 GCF_055563465.1 Amycolatopsis sp. NPDC000009 | reverse complement strand
CGCCTCGACCATGGGCACCTAGCGGCCCGTCAGCGGGCTGGTGAAGAACTCGCCCGCGCCTCCTGCCACGTTGCGAAAGCCACTTTCGCAACGTTGAAGGTTGCGAAAGTGGCTTTCGCAACGCGTCACCTTGTCGCAACCCAACCCGAGGGCGGCAAGGCTCCGTTGATGAAGGAACCGGGACATCGAGTGTCCCAATTCCTTCATCAACACCCCACCCACAACGCGGGGGAAGGGGGCCTTCACGCGCGAACGACGATTACACGTAGTCCTTGTACTTCTCCAGGAACCGCACCGGCTTGGACAGCGCGTCCCGGCGGAACGGGTCGCCCAGCTCGCGGGTGCACATGATCTCGATGACGGTGGTCTTGCCCTCGTTCATCTGCGCGTCGACGGCGCGCTGCAACGCGGGGCCGACCTCGTCGAGCTTCTCCACGACGATGCCTTCCGCGCCCATCGCCTTGGCGATCCCCGCGAAGCTCTCGCTCTCCAGTTCGCCCGCGACGAACCGCCGGTTGTAGAAGTCGACCTGGTTCTTCTTCTCCGCGCCCCACTGCCGGTTGTGGAACACCACCGCCGTGACCGGGATGTCGTGGCGCACCGCGGTCATGATCTCGCCCATGCTCATCCCCCACGCGCCGTCGCCGGCGTAGGAGATCGCGGGCCGGTCGGGCGCGGCGGCCTTGGCGCCGATGATGGTCGGCAGCGCGTACCCGCAGTTGCCGAAGCTCATCGGGGCGAAGAAACTGCGCGGCTCCTCGAAACGCAGGTAGCTGTTCGCGACCGAGTTGATGTTGCCGATGTCGGTCGACACCATCACCCGCGGCGGCATCGCCTTCTCCAGCTCCCGCAACACTTCCCGCGGATGCAGCCAGTTACCCTCCTCGCCTTCCTGTTCCGCGATCATGTCGAGGCTGAACGGGTCGGTCTCGTGGGTCCAGGCGTCGAGTTCGGCCTCCCACGCGTCCTTCTCCGCCTTGATCTTCGCCGCGCGAGCGTCCTTTGTGGAGTCACAGGCCAGCGTCCGGTCCGCCAGGCGCTTGGTCAGCGCGATCGCCGCGTCCTTGGCGTCACCGCAGATGCCGACGGTGATCTTCTTGACCAGGCCGAGCATCTTGTGGTCCGCGTCGATCTGGATGATCTTCGCGTCCTTGGGCCAGTAGTCCATGCCGTGCTGCGGCAGGGTGCCGAACGGGCCGAGCCGCGAGCCGAGCGCGATCACGACGTCCGCCTGCGAGATCAGCTTCATCGCGGCCTTGGAACCCTGGTACCCCAGCGGCCCGCACCACTGCGGGTGGCTCGCCGGGAACGAGTCGTTGTGCAGGTAGCTGTTCACCACCGGCGCGCCGAGACGTTCCGCGAGCGTCTTGCACTCGTCGACGCCGTCGGCCATCACGACGCCGCCGCCGGAGATGATCACCGGGAACTCCGCCGTGGCCAGCAACGCCGCGGCCTCGTCGAGGCTCCGCTCGCCGCCGGGACCGCGGTCGAGCCTGGCGGGCTCCGGGATCTCGGCCTCGATCTCGCCGTAGAAGAAGTCGCGCGGGATGTTGAGCTGCGTCGGGCCGAGTTCGGAATGGGCCCGGTCGAAACAGCGGCCGGTGTACTCGGCCATCCGCTTCGGGTTGTTGACGTGCCCCTGGTACTTGGTGAACTCCTGGAACATCGGCAGCTGGTTGGCCTCCTGGAAACCGCCGAGGCCGGTGCCCATCGTGCCCGCCTCCGGCGTCACGATGACGACCGGGCTGTGCGCCCAGTAGGCGGCCGCGATCGCGGTCACGCAGTTGCTGATGCCCGGGCCGTTCTGCCCGATGACGACACCGTGCCTGCCGCTCACCCTGGCGTAGCCGTCGGCCATGTGCCCGGCGCCCTGTTCGTGCACGACCGGTACCAGCCGGATGCCGGCCGGCGCGAAGATGTCCATCGCGTCCATGAACGCCGACCCCATGATGCCGAAGATGTCGGTGACGCCGTTCGCCACGAGCGTCTCGACGAAGGCCTCGGACGGGGTCATCTTCTTCCGGCCGCTGACGACCACGCGGCCGTCACCCGTCTTCCGTTCCGTCATGTTCCGCTCCTTCGACAGGCGAGATTTACAAAAAACGATACGTGGCGTTCCTGAAATCAGGATGTGACCGACGATAGGATGCGGATCGCCGAGCGTCAACGTCGGATTCTGGAAACCGAGACGCCATGTGCTACTTTCCGGAACATGGAGCTGCTTCGCGAACCCGATCCGATCAACGGGGACACGCCGACCATGCGGCTGTTCTCCCTGCTCGAGCTGATCGCCGCCAAGGACCAGCTGGTCTCCCTGCAGGGCCTCGTCGAGGAGACCGGCCTGCCGAAACCGACGCTGCACCGCATGCTGCAGCAGCTCGAAGGGGCAGGCCTGCTGGTCCGCCAGGCCGACGGCCGCCACTACGGCACCGGCCACCGGCTGCGACGGCTCGCGGAGAACCTGCTCCTCAACGCGACCCACCACGGCGCCCGGCACGCCGTCCTGCGCCACCTAGTCGACGAACTCGGCGAGAGCTGTAACGTGACCACGTTGTCGGGCAACGAGATCGTGTACCTCGACCGGGTCGAGACGCCGGAACCGCTGCGCTTCTACCTCCGGCCCGGCTCACGAGTGCCGATCCACTGCTCGGCCAGCGGCAAGATGATCCTCGCGCAGATGAGTCCGTCGCAGCGGCGCAAGCTGCTCGCGCACGCGCCGCTCAAGCAGTACACGAACAAGACCCTCACCGACCTCGACGCGCTCGAAGCCGAGTTCACCCGCATCCGCCGCGACGGGTTCGCGCTCGACGACGAAGAGTTCCTGCCCGGCTTGGTGTGCGTCGCGGTCCTCGTGCCGGGGCGCGCCAACCTCTGCGTCGCCGTGCAGGCGCCCGTCATGCGGCTGACACCGGACAAGGCGCTGCAGACGCTGCCCGCGCTGCAGCGCGCGGCCGAGGCGATCAGCCGCGTCGACGCCGAGGGCGCGTCCGAACCGGAAAGTGTTCCGTCGTAAGGAGTTCTCATGGTCCCCGAGCTACGGCTCCCGGTACGCGAAGTCTTCGGCATCGATTCGGACCTCGTCGTCGGCGCGTTCCGCGAGCGCGGCGAGCACGTCCCCGAGATCGACGAGGCGTACCGCTTCAACCCGGACGTGACGCTGGCCCTGCTCGCCGGCTTCACCCGTGACCGCCGGGTGCTGGTGCAGGGCCTGCACGGCACCGGGAAGTCGACCCACATCGAGCAGGTCGCCGCGCGGCTCAACTGGCCGTGCGTGCGCGTGAACCTGGACGGTCACCTCAACCGCCTCGACCTCGTCGGCCGCGACGCCGTCGTATTGCGCGAAGGTAAGCAGGTCACCGAATTCCAGGAGGGTATCCTCCCGTGGGCGCTGCAGCGGCCGGTCGCGCTGGTGCTCGACGAGTACGACGCCGGCCGCCCGGACGTCATGTTCGTGCTCCAGCGGGTCCTCGAACGCGACGGCAAGTTCACCCTCACCGATCAGAACCGGGTCCTGCGGCCGCATCCGTCCTTCCGGTTGTTCGCCACCGCCAACACGGTCGGGCTGGGCAACCTCAACGGGCTCTACCACGGCGCGCAGCGGCTGAACCACGCGCAGATCGACCGCTGGAACGTCGTGGCGTCGCTGAACTACCTGCCCGCCGCCGAGGAGATCGCGATCGTGCGGGCGAGGGTCCCCGGCGTCTCCGAGTCGCTGGCGGCGTCGCTGGTCGCGGTGGCCGCCTTGACCCGCAAGGGTTTCCAGGCCGGTGACCTCTCCACGTTGATGTCGCCGCGCACGGTGATCACCTGGGCGGAGAACATCGAGATCTTCGGTGATCCGGCGACGGCGTTCCGGCTGTCCTTCGTGAACAAATGCGACGAAGCCGAGCGGGACCTGGTGGCGGAATACTTCCAGCGCTGCTTCGACGACGAGCTCCACCTGCTCTCGGCATGACCACGGCGCAGGCGGAAACCCGGCGCCGCAACCAGGTCGAGGAGCTGTGCGCGGCCGCGGTCCGGGCGCTCACCGGCGATCCGGCGCTTCACTTCCGGACACGACGGCTGCACCGCGGACGCGAACCGCTCCCCCTGCACGCACCGCATCTTCGTCACTCGCCCGACGACGATCTGCTGTCCTCCCGCGGCATCGCGGACGGGATGGCGCTGCGCCTGACGTCCTCCGACGCCGCCCTGCACCGGAGCCTGTGCCCGCGTGACCCGGCCGAACGCGGGATCTTCGAGCTACTGGAACAGTTCCGCGTCGAGTCGCTCCCGCCCGCGGACCTGCCGGGAATGCGGCGGAACCTGCGCCTGCGTCATCTGCGCTGGTCACTGGAGTTCCACCGGTCCGGGCTCACCGAGACCGCCCGCGGGCTGCTGCTGTACACGGTCGCGCAGATCTGCCGGTCGCGGATCGCCGGCGAACCGGTGGTCGAGGAGACCGAAGATCTCATCGAGGCGACCAGGTTCGCGCTGGCGCCTTCGCTCGGCCACGACCTCGCCGGGCTCCGGCGGCACCGGACGGACCAGAAGGCGTTCGCCGAACACGCGCTGGCGATCGCCCGGACGGTCGGCGTCCTGCTCGCCGGGACCGAGCAGGACGCCGAGGACGAGGGTGATCCCACCGACCCGCGGTTCAGCCTCGTGATCGACTTCGACGCGAGCCTCGGCGAGCAGATTCCCTTCGCGACCGCCGGCACCAGCCGGACCTTGGGCGAATCCGGTGCGGCGTACCGGGTTTTCACCACCGCGTACGACCGCGAACGGCGTGCGCCGGAGCTGGTACGCCCCGGACTACTGGCCGAACTCCGCGAACGGCTCGACCGGCGGGTCGGCAGGCAGGGCGTCGGTGCGGGCCGGCTGGCACGCGACCTCAAGGCGGTGCTCGCCGAACCCGCGCGCGACGGCTGGGACGGTGGCCAGGAGGAAGGCCACCTCGACGGCCGCACCCTGGCGCAGCTGATCAGCTCTCCCACCGAACGCCGGATCTTCCGCACCGAACGGATCGAGCCGGTGGCGAACACCCTCGTGACGTTCCTGATCGACTGCTCGGGCTCGATGACCGCGCACGCGGAACCCGTCGCCGCGCTGGTCGACCTCTTCGCGCGGTCGATCGAACTCGCCGGTGCGTCCTGCGAGGTACTCGGCTTCACGACCGGCGCCTGGAACGGCGGCGGACCCGGGCGGGAGTGGAGACGAGCGGGACGACCGCGCCATCCCGGCAGGCTGAACGAACGCCTGCACCTGGTGTTCAAGGACGCCGAAACCCCGTGGCGCCGGGCGCGCCCGGATCTCGCGGCCCTGCTGAAAGCCGACCTGTTCCGGGAAGGGATCGACGGCGAGGCGGTGGCCTGGGCCTGCGACCGGATGCGGGCGCGACCGGAGTCACGCCGGATCCTGCTCGTCCTCTCCGACGGCAGCCCCATGGACAGTGCCACGAGCCTGGCGAACGATCCGCACTACCTGGACGAGCATCTGCGGGAAACGGTGCTGCGGGAGGAGAACACCGTCGAGATCCGCGGGGTCGGCGTGGGGCTCGACCTCAGCCCCTTCTACCGCCGGTCCCGGGTTCTCGACACCTCGGTCACGTCCGGGTACGCACCGTTCCGGGACGTCCTCGAACTGCTTACCCGGCGGTGAACGCCGCCGGTTCCCTTCCCTGAGCCGCGGTCGGCTCAGCGGCCGTAGCCGCCCTCTTCACCGCTGTTTCCGCCGGGCGCGTCGTTTCCGAAACCGCCACCCTGCTGTTGCTCTTCGTTCTGCTGTTCGCCGCCGGACTCGCCGAGGAAGCCCTTGGCCTTGTCGGCGGCCGAGTCGATCTTGTCGGAGTGTTCACCGAAACGGGATTTCGCGAAATCGGCGGCCTTGTCGACGTGCTCCCCGCTCACCTTGTCCTTCATGCCTTCGAAGTCGATACCCACGAGAACTCCTCACCTGGTTCGAATACGCCGACGACCGGCGCATACCTCCATCAAAGTCCATTCGCCGCATGCGGCAACTTGAACGCGACGGATGGGTGAGTCGGAGAATTTCCCTGTCCGGGCAGGGAAAACAGCCTCGAGACGGCGTCGACGTCGCTCACTTGGGTGGACTTGCCGATCGTTCGCGGCCATCCGAGTGCGGCCTGCGAGTCCTTCAAGACAAAGGGTTTCCTGGTCGACGCGATTTCCCCACACCACGACCGCGACACGGTCGAGGTCGGTCACCCGCGATCACGGTTGGCGCATTTAGCCCGTTCGTGTTCGTATCCCTGGGTCAGCCAATGCGGACACGGCCAAAGGGAGTTCGAACTTCATGCGCAGGAAAATTGCCCGGACGGTAACGGGCGTCGCGATCGTGGCCGGCCTGGTCGCCGCGTGCGGATCCGAGGGCGAGAACGGTGCGGCTGGGACATCCGGCGCGAATGGAACCGCTTCAAGCGCGGCCGCCGCCCCGTCGTCCGGCGATGGCGCCCCGGCTTCCTCGGGAGCGGGAACCGGAGACGCGGGTCAGGCCGGCGGCGAGGCGGCACAGAAGGTGACCGCGGCGATCCAGCAGGCGCTCCAGCAGTCACCGATCACCTTCACCACGGAAAGCGCCGAACTGACCGAAAAGAGCAAGACGGCGCTCGGCGAGATCGCCAAAGCCATGCAGGGCAACGACGTGAAGATCATGGTCGCCACCCACGCGGGTTACCCTGACGCGGAAAAGTCCAAGGCGCTGTCGGAAAAGCGCGCCGAAGCGATCACCGCGGCGCTCGAAGCGGCGGGCGTGGCCAAGGACCGCGTCAAGACCGAGGCGACCGGCAACGAAAAGGCGCAGGGCGACAAGGCGTTGGACACGCAGATCACCGTCGCGCAGTGACCTTCGACGGAAGCGCGGGTGGGCGGAGCGATCCGCCCGCCCGCGCTTGTCACTATCTGATCGGCCCGAGCGGTTTTCCCAACTACGGCGACGAACTGATCGCGGCGACGTGGCTGCGCCATCTGGCACGGATCGATCCGGAGGCCGACGTCTGGCTCGACACGCACTCGCCGGGACCCGCGCGGGTGCTCTTGGACGGGCTGCATCCGCGTCTCCGCTGCACGGACACCCTGTGGCGGCTGTGCGGTGAGGCGCCGTCGGACGATCCGTGGGAAGTCGCTCGCTGGGTGCAGTCGGCGGTGGACGACCCCGGGCTCGCGCCGCGGTGGGACGCGGGTATCGACCTCCTCGGCCGGACCGACGTGGTGCACCTGATCGGCGGTGGCTACCTCAACGCGTTGTGGCCCCGGCACATCGGGCTGATCGCGGGCGCCGTGGCCGCCGCGCGGCGATCGGGTGCCCGCACGGCCATGACCGGGCAGGGCCTGACGCCTTTTCCGCCCGGCGCCACCGATCTTCTCCGGTCGCTCACCGACCGTTTCGATGTCGTCGACGTCCGCGATGATCCGTCCGCGGAGCTGCTTCCCGGCGTCGTCCGGACTTGCGACGACGTCTTCCTGGAGCCGCCCGAGCCCAGACCCGACGCGCAGGCGCGCGAATTCGTCCTCTGCGTTCAGTCCGACATCGGCGCCTTCGAGCCGTCCGTGCTGGCCGCCCGGGTACTGGGTTTGGTGCGGGCGTGGGAGATCGACCCCGGGCGACTCGCCGTCGTCGAAGGGATCCCCCGAGTCGACCGCGCTGTCCCGGCGCTGCTGGAACATGAACTCGCCGGCGCGGAATTCCATCCGTTCCGCGACATCTGGCGCCACGGCCTGCCGACGGCGCCCGGGCAGACCTGGATTTCCAGCCGGTATCACCTGCACCTCGTGGCCGCGGCGGCGGGGGCGACCGGCCTCGCGATGAGCGTGACGCGCGGGTACTACACGACCAAACACCGCAGCCTGATCGACCTCGGTTCGGGCTGGACGCCGTTCGACTTCGAGACAGGCGGGACACCGGACCGGCCGGCCGGCACCGGGTTCCCGCCCCACGTCGTCCGGCGGTGCCGCGAGCTGAAACTGTCGGTCGCGAAGGCGGTGTACGGAGAGCAGACGGTCGAGGCGGCTCAACCCGCGACACGACGCCTCGCCCTGCGGTCGTGGCGGACCCGGTCGAGCTAGCCGGATGACGCGTGTCTGAAGCCGTAACTCGCGTGTTTGAAGGCGTAACTCGCGCACAGCGTGTCATCCGCCCGAAATCACGCGTGTTACGGCTCTGATCACGCGAGTTCCGCCTTCAATCACGCGTGATCGTTCGGGTCACCGGCTGAGCGACGGCACCGGCTCCGTGTCCGGGGCACTGTCGGCCGACCGCGCCACCGGAACCCGGGCCTTGTCCGGCGCCGCCAGGCTCCAGACCGCCACCACGGCCAGGTTCACCCCGAGCGATACCAGGCCCGCGTTGAAACCGCCGAACGTCGCGCCGGTGACGTACAGGACGATCGCCGTGAGTACCCCGGTGACCATCCCGGCGGCCACCGCGGCGGTCCGCACCCGGCGCACGAACAGGATCGCGAGCCAGCCGGGGACGACCTGGGCGAGCAGGTTGTACGTCAGGTTCAGGATGGTGAGTATCAGCGTCGACGCGACGAGAGTCAGTACCGCCGCCAGCACCAGGAAACTCGCCACCGCGACGACCGTCCACCGCCGTTGCGCCGCGGCCGGGACGTTCGGCGCGAGGTTGCGGCAGACCATGCCGCCGATGGTGAGCGCGGTCGCGGCGAGCACCAGCACGCCCGACAGCGCGGCGCCGGCGGCGACGAGGCCCAGCAGCCAGTCGGGCAGCAAACCCTTGGCTGTCACCATGAACACCGTGTTCGGGTTCTCCAGGTCCGGATGCGCGCGCACGCCGTAGTAGGCGGCCAGCACCAGGAACGGGTAGATCAGCATGTACATCGGCATCCACACGGTCGAGCTCTTCACCGCGCGCTCGGAACGGGCCGGGAACACGTAGGCGCCACCGAAACCGAGGTAGAACACGATGCTCTGGAAGAGGATCGTCGTCATCGCGAACGTCAGTTCCGAGCCGCCCATGGTGGTCTGCGCCGCGCTCAGCACTTCGGGTCCGCTGACCTTCGCGGTGCCGCCGGCGGCGATCACGACGGCCACGCCGACGAGCACGACGCCGAGCAGCATGAAGAAATCCTTGAGGATCGAAACGAACGCGGGCGATCGCACGCCGGAGACGGCGATGTAGACGAACGCCACGATGCCCGCCAGCACCACGCACTGCACGGGATCCAGCCGCAGCCCCAGATTGCTCAGCACCACCTGGAGACCGATGAACTGGTACTGGCCCCACGGAACGAGCGCGATCAGCATCGTGACGCAGGTGATCAACTCCAGCCGCCTGCTGCCGAAATGCCGTCCGAACACGTCGGGCACGGTCATCGCGTCGTACCGTTTCGCCGCCCGCCAGACCAGCGGGGCCAGGAAGTAGCCCAGCGAGTACGCCAGCAGGATGTAGCCGAGGAACCAGATCCCGTAGCTCGCGCCGTGCGCGTAGATGCCGCTCGGGAACCCGATCATCGTCCCGATGCTGTACACCTCGCCGACCGCGAGGAAGTACACCAGCCACGCCGGGAACGACCGGCCGCCGACGAGGAACTCCGAGATCCCGCCACCGCGCGTCGACCGTCCCGCCCACACCGCGAGCCCGATCGAACCCGCCATCACCACCGCCACGATCGCGATCAGCATCAGTCGTCCTCCGGGTAGTGGGCGCGGTCGAAGAAACGCCAGCTGATCCACAGGCACAGGGTGGTCAGCGGGCAGCAGCAGAACACCCAGAAGAACAGCACCGGTATCCCCAGCACCGATGCCGTCGATCCGGAAAGCAACAGAATTCCCGCCAGCAGGACGAAAGCGGGAACGAACAGTCCTATGAGGACACTCGGCCAGCTGCGGATCATCGTCGTGCTCCCGTCGTCTCGCGCCGCCAGACGACCTCGCCGCCACTGACGGTGGCCTCCACGGTCAGCTCGCGGATCCGGTCCGGGTCGACCGTGGTCGGGTCACCCGACAGCACCGCGAGGTCGGCGAGCTTCCCGACCTCCAAGCTGCCCTTGACGTTCTCCTCGCCCGCCAGATACGCGGCGTCGATCGTGTAGCCGCGCAGCGCGGCGTCGACGTCCACGGCCTGTTCCGGGCCGAGCACCTTGCCCTGCCTGGTGATCCGGCGCACCGCGCACCAGATCCCCTCCAGCGGCGGCACCGGGGTCACCGGGGTGTCCGAATGCAGTCCGAAGTGGATTCCGCGCGACCGGGCCGAGACCAGCGGACTGATCCGGCGGGCCCGCTCGGGGCCGAGGAAGACGTCACGATGCCGGTCTCCCCAGTAGTAGACGTGTTTGACGAAGAAGGACGCGAGGACGTCGTGGGCGGCCATCCGGTCCAGCTGGTCTTCGCGCACCGTCTGGCAGTGTTCGATCCGGTGCCGCCTGCCGGTGCCGCGCGGCGAGCCCAGCCGCGAGTAGCCGTCGATGATCGCGTCGATCGCCGCGTCCCCGTTGCCGTGCACGGCGACCTGCCAGCCCGCCGCGTCGAGCGCGGCGATCCGGCGGCCGAGGTCTGCGGGTTCGAGCAGCATCATGCCGTGCTCGTCGGGGTCGCAGGTGTAGCCCTCCGCGAGGCATCCGGTCTTGCCCTGGATCGACCCGTCCGCGACGATCTTCACGCCGGTCATCGCGAACTTGTCGTCCGCGCCGCCCTGTGGAGCTTCCGGTTCGCCCTCGTCGAGGCCGGGAAGCAGACCGTCGAACAGGTAGCCGCGCACCCGGACACGCAGTTTTCCGGCCCGCCGCAACAGCGCGTACGCCTCCAGTTCCGCCGCTCCGCCGATGAGGCCGATCCCGGTGTCGTGCACGGAAGTCACGCCGTTGGCGAGGTATTCCTCGTCCGCCAGGAGCAGGGCTTCGGCCAGTTCTCCCGCACTCTGGCCGGGGAGCCGGGACGTGACGAGGAACGCCGCCGTCTCGACGAGCACCCCGGTCGGCTCGCCGCGGGCGTCGCGCACGATGAGCCCGCCGGGCGGGTCCGGGGTCTCGGCGGTGATCCCGACTTCGCGCAGGGCGAGCGAGTTCGCGGTGCAGAAGTGCCCGGAAACATGGGTCAGGACCACGGGATTACGAGCGGAGACGGGATCGAGGTCCGCGCGCTTCGGATGGCGCCCGTCCGCGAGCAGCGTGTCGTCGTAACGGAAACCGCGGATCCACTCCCCCGGTCCGAGATCCCTGGCCGCCTGGGCCACCCGGCCGACGATGTCGGCGATGGTGTCGTTGGGCGGACTGCCGGCGTCGACCGGGGCGGCCAGCGTCATCCCGAAGAACGCCGGATGGTTGTGGGACTCCACGAAACCGGGGATCACCGTGCGCTCGGCCAGGTCGAGCACGGTGGTCTCCGGGCCGATCAGCCGGGAGATCTCCCGTTCCGAACCGAGCGCGGTGATCCGCCCGCCGGTCGCGGCCAGCGCGCGGAATCGTCTCCCCGCCGCGTCGAGGGTGAGGACGGCGCCGCCGAGCGCGACGAAATCGGCTACACGCTGGGGATCTTCTCGAAGGAACTCCACACAGGCCTCCCGGGCTCACGAGGGATCCCCAGACAGTGCGGCACGTCTGGCCGCCTGAACAGGTCCAGAACGCTCCGGCGCGGTGGTACCAGTTGGCCGCTCAGCCGCCGAGCAGGTCGCGGCAGGCCTCACCGAGCAGGCGGATACCTGGGTCGATGTCGCGCAACGGAACGGCCGCGAAGCCGATCCGGAAGTGATTGCGCGGCGGGTCGTCGCCGACGAAGAAGATGTCGCCGGGTTCGATCAGGACGCCGTCACGCTCCGCGCGTTCGATCAGCGCGCGGCAGTCCAGTTCGGACGGCCCGGTCATCCAGAGGCTGACCCCGCCCGGCGGGTACGCCGTCTGCGTCCACGGCAGGTGTTCGGTGACCGCGGCGCAGGTCGCCTCCCATTTCCGCATCAGTTTCGTGCGGTAGCGCCGCAGGGACCGGTGGTACTCGCCGCTGTCGATGAGCAGCGCCAGCGCCCGCTGAAGGTGACCGGGCGGATGCCGCAGCACGTACCGCCGGATCTCCCGCAGTTCCCGCACCAGCTCGCGCGGCCCGACCAGGTACCCCAGCCGCAGGCCGGGTGAGAGGAACTTGGAGAAGGTACCGAGGTAGATCGCGTCGCCGGTGCCGTCGAGTGCCTTGAGCGCGGGCGTGGGGCTGCCGTGGTACCGGAATTCGCTGTCGTAGTCGTCCTCGACGAGCACCGTGCCCGCACTCGCGGCGAGGCTGAGCAGGCGACGGCGGCGGCCGATGCTCAACGTCGCGTTCGTCGGATGGTGGTGGCTCGGCGTGAGATAGAGCAGGTCGACGCCGTCGAGGGTCTCCGGCGGGCGCAGGCCGCTCTGGTCGACGTCGACGCCACGCAGCCCGGCGCCGGTGCGCAGGAAGATGTGCCGGGCGTCGAGGTACCCCGGGTTTTCCATCGCCACGACGCTGTCCGGGCCGAGCAGCGCACGGCCGAGCAGGTCGAGCCCCTGCTGCGAACCGACGGTGATCAGCACCTCGGACGGGTCGGCCTCGATCCCCCGCGCGGTGAGCAGCTGACGGCAGATCAGGTCGACCAGCATCGGGTCGTCCGAGCCGACGCTGTCCTGCAGGCTCGGGAACACGTGCGGCCGGTACAGCGCGTCGCGCAGGCAGCGGGTCCACGACCGCGCCGGGAACGCGGTGACGTCGACCTGGCCGGCGAGGAACGGGTACGGATAGGTGTGCCAGTCCGGGCGTTTCTCGATATGCGGCACCCCGGCGTCCGGATACCGCCGCACCCGCGCGCTCCAGTCGATGGCCGGGGTGGTGCCGCGCTCCTGCACCGCGCAATGCGGCCGCATCTCCGCGTTGATGAACAGCCCGCTGCGTTCCCGGCTCTCCACGAACCCCTCGGCGACCAGCTCCTGGTAGGCGAGGTTGATGGTGTTGCGGGAAACGCTCAGTTCGGCGGCCAGCTCACGCGAACTCGGCAGCCGGTGCGCCGGGTCGAAGGTGCCGATCGCGATGCCGTGCTCGATGGCGCGCCGCACCTGCCGGTAGAGCGGCTCGGCGGACGTCCGGTCGATTTCGATCAACGTTCGCGGCAACGGCACCTCCCTTTCGGCGACGGGACCGGGATCTGAACCTAGCTCCAGATCCCGGCCCGCACCACCTAGCCGAGCACGTCGTCCAGCGCGACCGAGCCGATTCCGAGCGCCTCGCCGACCGGCGCGGACGTCAGCTGTCCGTCCACGGTGCTGACCCCGCCCCGCAGCTCCGGGCAGCGTGTGAGCGCGCCGGAGAGACCGTTGTTCGCCAGCTCCAGCGCGTACGGCAGCGTGACGTTCGTCAGCGCGTACGTCGAGGTGTGCGGGACGGCGCCGGGCATGTTGGCGACGCAGTAGAACACCGAGTCGTGCACTTGGAACGTCGGCTCGGCATGCGTGGTCGGCCGCGTGTCCTCGAAGCAGCCGCCTTGGTCGACGGAGATGTCGACGAGCACGCTGCCCGGCTTCATCCGGGAGACGAGTTCGTTCGACACCAGGCTCGGCGCCTTGGCCCCGGGCACGAGCACGGCGCCGATCACGAGGTCCGCCTCGAGCACGGCCTCCTCGATCGAGTACGCGTTCGCCGCGGCCGTGCGGATCCGGCCCTGGTACATCCGGTCGGCGGCACGGAGCTTGTCGACGTTCTTGTCGAACAGGACGACGTCGGCCCAGGTCCCGGCCGCGCCGGCGACCGCGTTCATCCCCGCGACACCGGCGCCGAGGACGACCACCCGCGCCGGGGCCACCCCGGAGACGCCGCCGATGAGCACACCCCGCCCGCCGTTGGCGCGCATCAGCGTCTGCGCGCCGACCTGCGGGGCCAGCCGTCCGGCGACCTCGCTCATCGGGAACAGCAGGGGCAGCGATCCATTCGGCAACTGCACCGTCTCGTAGGCCACCGACGTCGTGCCCGCGTCCAGCAGCGCCCGCGTGCACGGCTCGCTCGCGGCGAGGTGCAGGTAGGTGAACAGCAGCTGGTCGCGCCGCAGCCGGTGGTACTCCTCGGCGATCGGCTCCTTGACCTTGAGCACGAGGTCTCCGGTCGCCCAGACGTCGTCGGCGCTGTCGAGCACCTTCGCCCCGGCCGCGGCGTAGTCCTCGTCGCGCACGGAGGAGCCTTCGCCGGCTCCGCGCTCGACGAACACCTCATGCCCGGCCGAAGTGAATTCGTGCACGCCCGCGGGCGTCACCGCGACCCGGTACTCGTGGTTCTTGACTTCACGAGGGACACCGATCTTCATCTCACGCTCCCGTCTGTTCCAAAGGCAATGACGCTGAGCGTGCGGCACGGCTGGAACGGCCAGAAGTGCCAGAACCCGCGCGTTCGACGGGTCCAGTTCGCGAGGCGGTGGTCCGTGAAGGCCTCCTTGAGGGACTCTGGGTCCCTCAAGGAGGCCTTCACGGAATGTGGCACCCATAGTGCTGGGCTATGACGTCCTCGCCGGGTGCGGGCTACCGCCGCGATGGTGTCGGCTCCACAATGGACTGGTGGGAACCCTGGCCATGACCTCGCTCGCGGCGGCGGCCGGGGTCGTCGCCCAACGTCTGTCAGGTATGGGGCTTTCCCTTCTGTGCGTGCCGTTTCTCGCGCTGGCCCTGGGTCCGCTCGACGCCGTCCGGCTCACCCTGCTGCTCGGCTTCCCGGTCTATCTGGCGGTCGCGATCACCCATTGGCGGGCGATCAGGTGGACGCAGGTCGCGTGGCTGACGGTGCCCGCGGTGGTCTTCACCCCGGTCGTCGCGTTCGTGGTGCGCGGCGTTCCCGCGCGTCCGCTGCTGCTCGCCGCGGGCGGGTGCTGTGTGCTCGCGGTCGGCATCCTGGCGAGCGGCGTCACCAGCAGACGGCTGGCGGGCAGGACGGGCGCCGTCGGCGCGGGGGTGCTGAGCGCGGCGATGAACTCCGTCGCCGGGCTGTCCGGTCCCGCCGTGGCGGTGTACGGGGCGAGTGCCGGCTGGGGCGCGGACGAGACACGCGGGACGCTGTCGATCTACTTCTTCCTGCTCGGCCTGGTCGCGCTGCCCAGTCTCGGCTGGGTGGAGGTGCCCGTGAGGGTGCTCCTCGCGGTCGCGATCGCCGCGCTCGCCGGGGATCTGCTGGGGCGGGCGCTGAGCCGCCGGGTCGGCGAGCGCTCTGTCCGCTGGTCCGTTCTGGTGCTCTCGGCGGCGGGTGGTGCGCTGACGCTGGCGCATGCGGCGTGAGGCGCGGCTCGGCTTGCGACCAGGGAGCCGCCGGACCGCGCACCCAGCCGTGGGGGGGGGGCCCAGCGCCGGCCACCAAAAGAGGGAATAGGGGTGTGGCACCCCCACCAAACCACC
>NZ_JBVHDI010000021.1:0-152487 GCF_055563465.1 Amycolatopsis sp. NPDC000009 | reverse complement strand
CTGGATCTTGTCCCGCTCCTCGCGCGTCAACCGCGGTCCTGGCATGAGGATCTCCTATCAGCCGCCACCACTTGCAACAACCGATTGAGACCAGGGACCTTTCCTGGTGTTCAGGAGAGCAGGAAGTACATGGAGCTGGACAAGGCACTCGACCTGATCGCCGACGTGCCGGACTTCCCGGAACCCGGCGTGCTGTTCCGGGACCTGAGCCCGCTGTTCGCCGACGCGGCGGGCTTCAAGGCCGTCACCGACGCGCTGGCCGCCACCGTCGATCCCGAGGTCGATCTGCTGGCCGGGGTGGAAGCGCGCGGATTCCTGCTGGCGGCCGCCGTCGGTTACGCCCGTGGCCTCGGTGTCGCGCTGATCCGCAAGCCCGGCAAGCTGCCCCGGGTCGCGGGCAGGGTCGGGTACACGCTGGAGTACGGCACCGCGACCGTCGAACTGCCCGAAGGGGTCGTCGAGCCCGGCCAGCGTGTCGCGATCCTCGACGACGTGCTCGCGACCGGTGGCACGGTCGCGGCGACCTGCGAACTGCTGGAAGACGCGAAGGCCCAGGTCACCGGGGTTTCGGTGGTCATGGAACTCGGCGCGCTCGGTGGTCGTTCCGTGCTTGAGGGGCGCCGCGTGGAGGCCCTCCGGGTGTGTTGACCGGGCGTACCAAGTGAGCCGCGAGGGGGAGCGGTTACCCTTGATGTCCGAAGGCCGCACGAAGCGCAGGAGGTGCGGGTGAGCCAAGAGCTCGATGCCGCGGTGTCCTCGAAGGACGGCACCGAGCAGAACGGTGTGGCGCGACAGGGGGCAGCGCCGACGCCGTCCGCGACGCGCCGCGTGCGTGCCCGCCTCGCCCGCCGGATCACCGCGCAGCGTGCCGCACCGGTCAAGCAGGTTCTCGAGCCGCTCGCCGTCATCCACCGCGAGCTGCATCCCAACGCGGACCTCGCGCAGCTCCAGCGCGCCTACGACGTCGCCGAAGAGCTGCACCGGGAGCAGCGGCGCAAGTCCGGCGACCCGTACATCACGCATCCGCTCGCGGTCGCGACCATCCTCGCCGAACTCGGCATGGACACCACGACGCTGGTCGCGGCACTACTGCACGACACCGTCGAAGACACCGGCTACTCGCTGGAGAGCCTGAAGGCCGACTTCGGCGAGAAGGTCGGCGAGCTCGTCGACGGCGTCACCAAACTGGACAAGGTCAAGCTCGGCACGGCCGCCGAGGCCGAGACCATCCGCAAGATGGTCATCGCGATGGCGCGCGACCCGCGTGTGCTGGTCATCAAGCTGGCCGACCGGCTGCACAACATGCGCACGATGCGCTTCCTGCCGCCGGAGAAGCAGGCCCGCAAGGCGCGCGAGACCCTGGAGGTCCTCGCCCCGCTGGCGCACCGGCTCGGCATGGCGACGGTCAAATGGGAGCTGGAGGATCTGGCCTTCGCCATCCTGCAGCCGAAGAAGTACGACGAGATCGTCCGCCTCGTCGCCGATCGCGCGCCTTCGCGCGACACGTACCTGCGGTCGGTGATCACCGAGCTGACCAGCAATCTGGAAGGCTCGCGGATCACCGCCAAGGTCGAAGGCAGGCCGAAGCACTACTACTCGATCCACCAGAAGATGATCGTCCGGGGCCGCGACCTCGACGACATCCACGACCTGGTGGGTGTGCGGATCCTGGTCGAGGACGTCCGTGACTGTTACGCCGCGATGGGTGTCGTCCACGCGCTGTGGCAGCCGGTCCCGGGCCGGTTCAAGGACTACATCGCGCAGCCGCGTTTCGGTGTGTACCAGTCGTTGCACACCACGGTGATCGGCCCGGACGGCAAACCGCTGGAAGTCCAGATCCGGACCTACGAGATGCACCGCACCGCCGAGTACGGCATCGCCGCGCACTGGCGGTACAAGGAGACCAAGGGCACCCACAACGGGAACGCCATGGACGTCGACGAGATGGCGTGGATGCGCCAGCTGCTCGACTGGCAGCGTGAAGCGGCGGACCCGGGAGACTTCCTCGAGTCGCTGCGCTACGAGCTCGCCTCGCGCGAGATCTTCGTGTTCACGCCCAAGGGTGACGTGATCACGCTGCCGGTCGATTCGACGCCGGTCGACTTCGCCTACGCCGTGCACACCGAGGTCGGGCATCGCTGCATCGGGGCCCGCGTCAACGGCAGGCTCGTCGCGCTCGAGCGCAAGCTGGAGAACGGCGAGGTCATCGAGATCTTCACCTCGAAGGCCGAGACGGCGGGGCCGAGCCGCGACTGGCTGCAGTTCGCCGGTTCGCCCAAGGCCCGCGCGAAGATCCGGCAGTGGTTCGCCAAGGAACGCCGCGACGAGGCGATCGAAGGCGGCAAGGAGGCCATCACCAAGGAGGTCCGCAAGGTCGGCCTCCCGATCCAGCGGCTGGTCTCCGCCGAGTCGATGGGCGCGGTCGCCACCGAACTCCGGCACCCCGACATCAGTTCGCTGTACGCGGCCGTCGGCGAGGGCCACACCAGCGCGAAGCACGTCGTGCAGCGGCTGGTCGCGCTCATCGGCGGGGTCGACGAGGCGGAGGAGGAGCTCGCCGAACGCGCGACACCGTCCACGGTCACCCGCCGCCGCGGCTCGAACGACGTCGGTGTCGTGGTGAAGGGCGCCAGTGACATCTGGGCCAAGCTCGCCCGCTGCTGCACGCCGGTGCCCGGCGACGAGATCCTCGGTTTCGTCACCCGGGGCGGCGGCGTCAGCGTGCACCGGACCGACTGCACCAACGCCGACGACCTGCGGGCCCAGCCCGAGCGGCTCGTCGAGGTCGAATGGGCGCCGTCGGCGTCTTCGGTCTTCCTCGTCGCGATCCAGGTCGAGGCGCTGGACCGGCACCGCCTGCTCTCGGACGTCACGAAGGTGCTCGCGGACGAGAAGGTCAACATCCTGTCCGCGTCGGTCACGACTTCACGCGACAGGGTAGCGGTGAGCCGCTTCTCGTTCGAGATGGGCGACCCGAAGCACCTCGGGCACGTGCTGAAGGTGGTCCGAGGCGTCGAAGGTGTTTACGACGTGTATCGGGTCACTTCGGCTTCGTGATCTTCGGTGGGTCCCGGCTACACCCGGGCCCCGCCCCACCGCCGCCCTCAACGGACAGGCTTCGCCTGACTGATTGGATTCATGCATGACTGACGGGTTCGAGTTCACTCGCGACGGCGAGGTCGCGCGGCTGACGTTCACCAGGCCGGAGAAGATGAACGCGATCACCTACGGGATGTGGTCGGCGATCCCGGACGTGGTGGCGCGGGTGGAGGCGGATCCGGCGGTCAAGGTCCTCGTGCTGACCGGCGCGGGCGCGCATTTCTCGGCGGGCGCGGACATCAGCGAGTTCCGGGAGCTGCGCTCGACCGCCGACGCGGCCGAGACCTACGACAAGGCCGTCGACGGTGCCGTGGCGGCGCTGACGGCGTCGCGGAAGCCGACCGTCGCGATGATCCAGGGCAACTGCATCGGTGGCGGGTGCCAGATTTCGGTCGCCTGCGACTTCCGCTTCGCGGCGGAGGGCTCACGCTTCGGCATCACGCCGGCGAAGCTCGGGATCGTCTACCACTTCGGCTCGACACGGCAGCTGGTCTCGCTCGTCGGCCCGGCGCACGCGAAGTACTTCCTGCTCTCGGGTGAACTCGTCGACGCACGCCGCGCGAGGGAGATCGGGCTGCTGAACGACGTCTTCCCGGTCGATGAGCTGGAGGCCGCGACCGGGAAGTTCGTCGAGACGCTGGCTTCGCGTTCGCAGGCATCGGTGCGCGGGATGAACCGGATCATCGAGAAGATCGTGGCGGGACAACAGGAATCCGATGCAGAAGTCGACGAGATCCGGCTCGGTGCTCTGCACGGTGAGGACTACGCCGAGGGAGTGGCCGCGTTCCTGGCGCGGCGGCCGCCGAAGTTCACCTACCGCTGAGCCGGCCGCAGGCGTGAGGGCTGACGCGAGACTTGCCGTGTCGCGAGCCGGAGACCGGCCCGCAGGGGGCTGATCATGACCCAACCGTCCACAAGGGACATCAAGGCTCGCCCGATGCCCGATTTGAGCGCTTTGCGCGGGGGTCGTGAGTGGCAATGATCGTTCTAACCGTCATTACCGCTCACGAGACCCCGCGCTAGATCTCGTCCCACGGGTTGCTTTCGTACGCCTCGGTCAAGATCCGTCCCGTCTCCGGAGCGAACGGCAGCACGACGTCGTCCACCGACGCCACCGGCCACCCGACCGACTCCGAATTGGTCAGGAACATGGCGTCGAACCCGGGAAGATCGCCAGGGCGGACGTCGCGGATCTCTTGCGGGATCCCGTTCCGCTCGAGGCCGCGACGCACCAGCTGCCGGCTGATCCCGTCGAGCACCGGCGCCTGCGGCCAGACCACGGTGTCACCGTCCAGGAAACCGACGTTCCAGATCGACGCCTCGCTGACCCGGCCCTGGTGGTCGACGAACAGCGCGTCGTCGTATCCCGCCAGCTTCGCCTCGCGCGTGTGGTGGAGCAGCCCGAACGTGCCGACGTGCTTGACCTCCGGGAGAACCCGCTCGTAGCGCACGGATCGCAGGCGCAGCGGTGTCATCTCGTGCTCCCGGGGCGGCCCTGTCCGGACGAGGACATCCGGTGCCGCCGGTGCGCCGGGGCCGGCCCAGTCCAACGCCCGCGAGAAGATCAGCACCCGTACGGACAGCGCGTCCTCACCCCGGATGGCCTGCCGTACATACCCGCGCACCGCCTCGGTGTCGAGGTCGTGGGCGAACATGCGCCGCGTGCTCGTCGCGAGACGGCGAAGGTGGATGTCCAGCCCGCGGACCTTGCCGTCGCGGACCTGCATCGCGGTGAAGTGGCCATAACCGAACGCGCCCGCCAGGTCTGCCGACCGGGCGGGCGCGCCGTTGACTTCCAGCTTCACGTCAGGCGTCGACCGTGACGCCGGTGAACTTGACCTCGGTGTTGGGCGGGCCGGTGCCGTCGCCGTTGCCGGCCTGCGCGTTCGCGCCCGCCTTGGCGACCTTGTCGAGCACCTTCAGGCCCTCGTCGGAGATGCTGCCGAAGACCGAGTAGTCCGGGGACAGTTCGGCCTCGCCGTAGACCATGAAGAACTGGCTTCCGCCGGAGTTCGGCTGCTGCGTCTTCGCCATCGCGAGGATGCCGCGCCCGTACTTGATCTCCGGGAACGCCTCGTCCGGCATGGTGTAGCCCGGGCCGCCCATACCGCTGGCCTCGGGGTCACCGCACTGCAGCATCTGCAGGCCGGTGGTGCCGAGCCGGTGGCATTTGGTGTCGTTGAAGTAGCCCTGCTGGGAGAGGCTGATGAAGCTCTGCACGGCGCACGGGGCGAGCGCCCGATCGAGCGTCAGCGGGATGTCGCCCGCGGTGCTCTTCAGCACGACGTTCACCGTGCCGTTCGAGGAGACGTCCTTGCCTTCCGGCTTGTTCACCTTCTTCGAAGCGGGCTTGCTGGTGTCGTCCTTGTAGTCACAGGCCACCGGGTTCGCCAGCGGCGTCGGCCGCTTCGGCATCGGAGCGCGCTCCGTGGGGATGGTGACCTCGGGGGTCGGAGGAGCCGAGCTCGGGGAAGCGTCGGAGGCGGCATCGTCACCACTGTTGCTGCTGACGATCCACCACACCGCGCCCGCCACGATGGCGACGACACCGACGACCGCTACCGAGCCGACGATCCTGCGCCGCTTGGCCTGTTCGGCCCGTCGCACGATCTGTCGCTCGAGCTTGCGCTTCGCGGCTTCGCGGCGCTGCTGGTTGGTCGGCACCCGCCCTCCCGGTTTCCACTCGATGTCACACGTCTGAGGTAGCGGGAGTCTATTGGCACAGCCTGTGAGGCCCCCGTACAGGGGCCGCTAGGCTTACTTGATCGTGATCAGGACCATCCTGTCACCTGTTCGGCGGAAGAACTGAGGAGGCGTTTCGTGCTGGTTGTCGGTTTTCCGGCAGGCCCCCTCGAAGCCAACTGCTACCTGCTCGCCCCTGAAGGCGGTGGGGACTGCGTGATCGTCGATCCCGGGGAGGATGTCGCCGGGCCGCTCGAGGCCGCGCTTTCCACGCACGGCCTGACGCCGGTCGCGATGCTCGCCACCCACGGCCACCCCGATCACGTCGCTTCGGCGGACGAGATCGGCGTGCGCCACGGAATACCCCTCTATCTGCACGAGGCGGACCGGCCACTCCTCGGCCGGGACGCCGGAGAACGGAAGGACGGGATCGTGCCACTCGCCGATGGCCCGCTCGCGCTGGCCGGACTGGAGATCACGGTGTCGGCTACACCGGGGCACACCGCCGGTTCGGTGGTGTTCGGGCTGACCTCCGCCGAGGGCGGCCGGATCGTGCTCACCGGGGACAGCCTGTTCGCCGGTTCGATCGGCCGGTCCGCCGGGGACGGTGACGAACTCGTGCGGTCGCTCGGGGCCAAGGTGATGACTCTGCCCGACGAAACCGTCGTTCTCCCGGGCCACGGCCCGGCCACCACGATCGGGCAGGAGCGGGCGGGAAACCCGTTCCTGGCCGGGACGGGTGCGTGATGACCGAGCCGACCGGGACCCCGGAGACCCCCGAACGTCTCCCGCTGTTCCACGACGACCCCAAGCTGCGCCGCAAGCGGGGCTGCTCCAGTGTTGCCGGAGTCGTGATCTTCGCGGCCGCGTTCGGCGGGATCGCCGGGCTGATCGGCGGTGAGATCGCGGGGCTCGTGGTCGCCGGCGTGATCGCGATCCCGCTGCTCTACATCATGTTCTACAACCTCCGGCGCCGGGTCTGGCTCGAAGGCGACACCCTCATCGTGCGGACCTGGGGTGTGCGGCGGATCGACCTGAACGCGGCCGAGCGCATCGACCTGGTGATCAGCGACGTGCGTGGCACCCGGACGGTCAGCCTGCTGGTCAACGCCGGCAAGCGCCGCAAGGTCGTGAAGGTCGACCTGGCCGTCTACTCCGGCGCGGGCGGCCGGGAACTGGGCATCCTGCAGCTGCGCAAGCTGGCGAACGCGCTGCTGAACAACACCGAGGCGAACGGCCTGGTGTTCTCGGAACTGCTGGTGGCCCAGCTGAAATCGGAGGCGCGCGGGGACGCGGCGGCGGAGCGGCCGCTCTACCGGCTGGCGTCGGCGGCGCCCGCCGGGAAGTACATCCAGCGGTTCACGATGGAGGCGGTCAGCCGGTTCGTGGCGACGCTGGACTGATTGCGGACGGCGCTCTGCCTCGTGAGTGGTAAGGACGGTTAGAGCCAACGATGTCTTAGGTACCTGCCGAGGTGGGGGTCCGTGAAGGCCTCCTTGCCTACCCTGAAGGTAGGCAAGGAGGCCTTCACGGACTACGCGATCGCCATCCGCCGCCCAGGCTGCGCCACCTCCTCAGCCGAGGAAACTCTGGCTCAGTACATGAAGGCCCCCACCCTGTACCTAGGCGCAAGGGAGGGGGTCTTCATGTACTTCAAGGCGACCACAAGGCCGACGGCGGCATGGTCAGTCAAGTCTCGTGAGTGGTAAGGACGGTTAGAACCGTCCTTACCACTCACGAGGCGTCGGTGCGGGTCTCCAGCTTCTCCAGCCGCGCCTTGATCTCCTCCAGCTGGTAGACGATCTCCGGCAACTCGCCCGCGGCGAAGGTCGCCAGCCGCTCCGAGTGCTTGAGCGTCGACCGCACGTCGTCGAGCGCGACGGCGATCTTGGGTACCGCCTCGACGGCTTCCAACGTCGAGACGAGCACGCGCCGCGCGACGGCGGTCAGCTGTCTGGGGACGGCGAACACGTCGAACATGGCCCCTCCGATCACGCAGCGAACCTCGGGTGCGGCCTCTTCGTACCCGACTTCGGCCCGTGATCGCGCGGTGGGCTCGCACTTTGGGGCGTCTGTGGCTACAGGGACTCTTGGGGCTCCCGCGAGGCGATCAGCGCGGCCAGCACGGTGGTGACCGGGACCGCCGCGACGATGCCGACGCTTCCGGCCAGCGTCCGGACGATCTCCTGCGCGATGTCCTCCGCGCCGAGGATCGAACCGAGCCCGACCCCGGACAGCGACGTGTACAGCAGCACCGGCAGCGCGGCGCCCGCGTACGCCATCACGAGGGTGTTGACCGCCGAGCCGACGTGGTCGCGGCCGATCCGGAGGCCCGCGCCGTACAGCTCACGCCAGCCGAGCGACGGGTTCGCCCGCCGGAGCTCCCACACCGCGCTCGTCTGCGTCACCGTGACGTCGTCCAGCACACCGAGCGCGCCGATCACGACGCCGGCCAGCAGCAGGCCGCGCGCGTCGATCCCGTGCCCGAGCGAACCGATCAGCTGGGAGGTGCTGTCGTCGAGCCCGGTCAGTGACGCCGCGGCCGAGAAGATCGCGGACAGGACGCCGATCAGGACCAGGCTCACCAAGGTGCCCAGCACCGCCACCGACGTTCTCGCGGTCAACCCGTGCGTCAGGTACAGCGCGGCGAACATGATCGCGCCCGCGCCCGCGATCGCCACCAGCAGCGGGCTTTCCCCGGCGAGGATCGACGGCAGCACGAAGAACGCCAGCACCAGGAAGCTCAGCCCCAGCGCGACCAGCGCGGCGAGCCCCCGCCAGCGGCCCAGCACGATCACCGCGAGCGCGAACAACCCGGCGAGCAGCAGCAACGGGGTTCCGCGCTGGAAGTCGACTATCTGGAACGACGCGGGGTTGGCGACGTCGCCGCCGTTGTAGGACAGCACCACCTCGTCGCCCGCGGCGAACCGCGGCGTGCTCGGCTCGATGGGAAGCGTCAGTCTCAGCGACTTCCCGGCCCCGGGGCCGTCGGTCATCGTCAGTTCGCTGGTGAGACACGGCTTCGCGTCCGGCGGCGGCTCGCCGACCTGCACCTGCCCCTCGGCGAGACACGGGCCGGTGATCGTCCCGGTGATCGTCGCGTTCACCGGGACGCCCTGGGGGAAGACGCTCTTCGCCGGATCCTTGCCCCACGGGTAGAGCACGATCATCCCGACGACGGTGGCGACGGCGAGCGGGATCAGCAGCCACATCAGCAGGAGACGGACCCGTTTCGACGCCGGTGCGGCCGGCCCGTGGCCGTGCGAGTGCCCGTGACCGGCGGGTGGCTCGGGCTTCGGTTCGGGCTTCGGTTCCGGGGCGCGACGTCGGCCCGGCTCAGCCTGCCGCGGCCGCTGGGCCGGGGGACGGGGGCGCCGCGCTCCCTCGGGCGGCGGAGTCCGGCGCGGCGAACGGGACGTTCCGGGCGAACGATCGGACGGGGCGTCCGTAACCCGGCGAATCGGGCCGGTGTCGTCGTCGGAGATGTCGCGGCGGTTCACCCGCACATCCTCCACAGTCCACGGCGCGCGCCGCACACGGCCTAGCCGAACGCCTGCCGAAGGTGGACACGGCGATAGGCCGAAGGCGGGGTGTCGAAGTGATCGAGGAAGGCCTGGCGCAGTGTCTCGGTCGAGCCGAAACCGCATCGTCGCGCGATCGAGGTCAGCGGAAGTTCGGTGCCGCACAACAGTTTCGCCGCGTTCTCGGTCCTCGCCGCCCGTACGTACCTGCTGGGCGTGGTGCTCAGGTGCGCGTCGAACAGCCTGGTCAGCTGCCGGGTGCTGATCCCGGCCCGTTCGGCGAGGACGGTGGTGCCGAGATCGCCCGCCAGATGTTCCGCCACGTACGCGGTGATGTCGCGGACGAGCCGGTTCTCCGGCGGCGGCCCGGACAGGAACATGCTCACCTGCGCCTGGTTGCCCGGCCGTTGCAGGTAGGTCACCAGCATGCGGGCGACCTCCCTGGCCACACTCGGGCCGTGGTCGGCCTCGACGAACGCGAGCGTGAGATCGATCCCGCTGGTGACACCCGCCGCCGTGTAGACGTTGCCGTCGCGCACGTACAGCGGCACGGGATCGACGTTCACCTGCGGATAGCTCGTCGCGAGCCGGTTCGCGAACCGCCAGTGCGTGGTGGCACGCCGCCCGTTGAGCAGCCCGCACGCGGCGAGCACCGTGGCGCCGGTGCACACCGAAGCGACGCGACGGCTCTGCTGTGCGAGCCTGCGGACATGGGTGACGACCCTCGGGTCGGCGGCGGCCGCCTCGTGCCCGGTGCCGCCCGCGACGATCAGCGTGTCCAGTTCGCCGGTCACCTGGTCGAGCCGGTGCTGCGCCTGCAGCGTCAGCCCGGACTCGCAGCGGATGCCCCGCCCGTCGACGCTCGCGAGCATGATCTCGTACCCCGGCCTGCCACCGAGTTTGGTCGCGGCGTCCAGGACGTCCGACGGACCGGCGATGTCGAGCAACTCGGCGTTGCTGTAGCCGACGATCAACACTCGTCTGGGTGAACCCGGCATGATCGAACGCTACCAGTAGTGCCCGGCCGTCGGACGTTGTTCGCAGGAATCCGGACATCCGGGCCACCGCGGTCCCGCGCCTGCGACACCGTTGTCCCATGACAGACGACAAGAAGACGATCGCGTTCGTGGTGTACCCGGGGATGACCCCGCTGGACATGGTCGGGCCGCTGACCGTGCTGGACGGGATGGCGAGCACGGCGCAGGAGTACCGGACGGTCGTGGTCGGCGAGACGAAGGACCCGGTCACCACCGACAACCCGCTGAAGCTCGTGGCGACCCACACCTACGACGAAGTCCCGTCGCCGTACGCGCTGCTCGTACCCGGTGGCGCCGCGCCGACGCTGAAGGCGCTCGCCGACGAGAAACTGGTCGGATACCTGCGGACCGCCGGGGCGAACGCGGAACTCGTGACCTCGGTGTGCACGGGATCGCTGCTGCTGGGACAGGCCGGACTGCTGAAGGGCCGCAAAGCCACGACACACTGGATGTTCCGTGAGCTGCTGGGCGCTTTCGGCGCGGAGCCCGTCGCCGAGCGCTGGGTCGAGGACGGGAACGTGATCACCGCCGCCGGGGTGTCGGCGGGGATCGATCTCGCGCTGCATCTGGTCGAGCGGCTCGTCGGCGCCGAGATCGCCCGGACGATCCAATTCGTCATCGAGTACGACCCCGAGCCGCCGCAGGGGCCGCTCGACTGGTCGAAGCGGCCGTACGGGGATCTCAAGCCCCTGCTGGAGCACACGCTGAACGAAGCACTCGCGGACGAGCCCGCGTTACGGGACAAGCTGCTCGTGCACACCGGGAAGTAAGAGGCGGCCATCCGGGTGAGAAGCCGCTGTCACGGGGACGGCACCGGGTTACATTCTGGGTCATCCGTCCAGGTGATAGGTGGTTCGTGGAGTTCAAGGTGCTCGGCCCGCTCGCGGCCTCGGTCCCGCTGCCGTCGGCGGCTCAGCCCCGCCGGGTGCTCGCGGTGCTCCTGGCCCGGCCGAACGAGTTCGTCCACCGGGACACCCTCGTGGACGAACTCTGGCCGCAGGGGCCGCCTTCGAGTGCCGCCGCGGTCGTGCAGATGGCGGTCTCCAAGCTGCGCAAGGCGTTGTCGCCCGGTGTACCGGTGGACGACGCCCGGCAGCGGCTGCGGCCCGGCCGGAACGGCTACCGGCTGACGGTGTCGGACGGGGAACTGGACGTCACGGCCTTCTCCGAGCTGACCGCCGCGGCCGCGAAGGTGGCCGGTGCCGAGCGCAGGGCATTGCTCGAACAGGCGCTGGGGTTGTGGCGTGGGCGGGCGTTCGCCGACGTGCCTGCCGGTCCGCTGGTGGAGGCGCACCGGCTGTGGCTCGAGGACCGGCGGTGTTCGGTACTGGGCAAGCTCGTGGAGCTGGAACTGGTGGCGGGTGACCACAAGGCGGTCGCCGACCGGTTGGGACCCGAACTGGCCGCCCGGCCGGGTGACGAGCGCCTGGCCGGATCGCTGGCCGAGGCACTGGACGGGCTCGGGCGCCGGGACGCGGCGCTGGCCGTGCTGGACCGATGCCGCCAGGCGTTGTGGGAGCACGCCGGTGTCTCGCCGGGGGAGGATCTGCTCGCGGTCCGCCGCCGGATCGCGGGCACCGGCTGGTCCGCGGGCGGTGCGCCGTGCCGCCTGCCGTCGGCGACACCGGATTTCACCGGCAGGGTCAGGGAACTGGCGGAGGTGGGACGCGCGCTGCGCGGACCGGCGCCGGTCGTGCTCCATGGCGCGGCGGGATCGGGGAAGAGCGCGCTGGCCGTCCAGGTCGCGTGGCGGGTGCGCAAGCGGTTCCCGGACGGGCAGCTCGTCGCCGATCTGCGTGACACCGGCGACGTGCTCGCCGGGTTCCTCCGTGCGCTCGGCCTCGCGGATGCGGAGATCCCCGCCGACCGGGCCGGGCGGATCTCGTTGTGGCAGAGCCACACCGCGGACCGGCGGCTGCTGGTGGTCCTCGAGAACTGCCGGTCCGAGGCCGAGGTGCGGCCGTTGCTGCCGACCGGTCCCGGCTGCGCGGCGATCGTCACGACACGGCGGCGGCTGGCCGGGCTCGTCGGCGCCCGACCTGTCGAAGTCGGTGCGCTGACCGACGCGGAGTCACGGGACCTCCTCGGTGCGATCGCCGGAGAGGCCCGCCTGTCCGCCGAACCCGACGCGGCCGGCCGGGTGCTGGCCTGCTGCGACGGTCTCGCGCTGGCGGTGCGGGCAGCGGGAATGAAGCTCCTGCATCGGCCGAGGCTGAGCGTCGCCGAGTTCGCGGCGCGCCTGGAGAACGAGCGCCTGCGCCTCGACGAACTCGCCGCCGGAGACCTCGGCGTCCGCCCGGTGCTCGCCGACGCGCTCGCCGAGCTGTCGCCACGACAACGGAAATCCTTGCGGTTGCTCGGTTTCCCCGGTGCCACCGAGTTCGCCGGCTGGTTCGCGACGGCCGTGCTCGGCCGGTCGGCCGGCGAGGCGGCCGAACTGCTCGACGAACTGGTGGACGACCACCTGCTCCAGGCCGAGCCCGATCGAATGGGCGTCCTCCGGTACCGGCTACCGGGCCTGATCCGGCTCGCGCTCCGGGAACCGCCGGACCCCGGAGCCCTTCGGCGCGCACTGACGGTCATGGCGGCGTTGGCCGAACACGCTTCCGCGGCACTCGGCGCCGGGTACCCGCCGTCTAGACCGGCGGACGTCCCGGCGTCGGTTTCGGATCGCGTCGCGGCGGACCCGATCGGCTGGCGTGACGTGGAAACGGCGAACCTCGCGCTCGCCGTCCGCACCGCGAAGAACCACGGTTGGACCGAGCTGGCCATACGGCTCGCCGACGCCTACAGCGATCTCGTCGGCCCGGCGAAAGGCGGATCCCCGGCCTGGCTCGGGTTCGGCATCGTGCGCGATCGCGTCGATCTCCCGGCCGAGGCGGGAAAGCTGCTCAAGCTCGGGCACGCCCACGCCGACGCGGGCGATCTCGCCCGGGCGCGGACCTGTTTCTCGTTGGCGGAGAGCACGTTCCGCTCCGTGGGTGACCATCCCGGCACCGGGTCCGCGCTCATCGCACTAGCCGACGTCGACGCCGACACCGGGCGGACCGGCGCGGCGGTCCACGCGTTGAGGGAGGCACTGGACCTGTTGCGGGACTGCGGCGACCTCGCTGGGCAGGCGACGGCGTCGGCGCAGTTCGGCTCGCTGTGGGACGACCTCGGCGATTTCCGGCGGGCGAAGGAATGTTTCGACGCGAGCCTGCTGCTTTCGCTTCATTGCGAGGACGGGCGGCAGCACGACAGGTCCGCCAAACGGTACGCCGACGTCCTGCGCCGCAACGGCCGTATGGACGAGGCGGGCGAGCTGCTGACGAGCGCGCTGATCGGCACACGAACCTCGCGTGAACGCCACTGGGAGGCGCACGTCCTCCGGAGCTTCGGTGACCTCCACGCGAAGACCGGTGACGCAGGGGAGAGCGAACGATGCCTCTCGCGGTCGCTGGAGCTGTTCGAATACGTCGGACACCGGCATGCCGCCGCGTACACGCACCGGAGCTTCGGCGAATCGCTTCGTCTGGCAGGTGAACACGGCCGCGCCGCCGAGCACCTCGGCCTGGCGATGAGCACCTTCCGTGAACTCGGAGACCGCCGGGGCGGCGGATACGCCCTGCTCAGCTTCGGGCGTCTGCGGGCCGACGAAGGCGTCGCGACCGAAGCCGCCGACGGGCTCCGGACCGCGGCGGGGCTGTTCCGTGAGCTGGGCTTCCCGGTGTGGGAATTGCGCGCGCTCAAGGATCTTTCGGCCGTGGACCGGGGCGGACCCCAGCGAGATCGAGCTCGTGAAGCCTTGACGAAGATCCGCTCCGGGGTGAGACCGGCATAGCCCGGTGGACGACCGCCGGCCGCGGCGTTTGGCGAAGTTATGGCACCGGCGTGTTGACTCCAGCTCAAGTGAGCGGACTTCGCGCCGCCCCGGATTCGCGGCACTGGGGGTGGCGGCGCGTGCTCGTGGCCGGGTGACGCCTTCCGAGGGCAGGAGGCGTCACCCGGTTCGACGCCTAGGACCGGACGTGCAGGATCGCGTCGGCGTCGTTCAGGATTCCTTGGTCGAGCGGGAAGTAACCCTGCCGCGGGACCGGGTCGGTCCGGACGTTCGCGGGCGGGACCTCGGATGCGGTGAGCAGGGCCCAGTCCGTGGTGACGTGTTTCTGAAGGAACCCTTCGTAGGTATCGGGCTCCGGCTCATCCAGCGCTATTGCGTCGCTTCGGCCGAGGCTGGTCGCGACGAAGACGTAGCGGTCGCCGAGCAGCGGAGCCACCAGCGCGCCGGCGGGGAACCAGGTGGTCTCCGTTCCCGCCATCCGCATCGTGCTCGCCTGGCGGCGCAGGTGGAGATTGTGGGCGAAGACCAGCGTCCTGCCCCGGACGGCTTCGGCGGCGCGGATGTCCAGCAGATTCCGCGCCATGATGGCGTCCCTGGTCGCGACGAGAGGCGCGTAGCGCTCGTGTGGCTCCAGTGGTTCGGCGCATTGCCGGTGATAGCGCAGCAGGTCGATACCCGCCATGAGGTGGATCTCCGCCCGCGACCAGTCGTCCGTGACCGGTTCCGGTTTCCGGGAGCGAAGTGCGGCGAGCAGGTCGGCCGCGATCGCGCGCAGCCGGTAAGCGTCGGCCGAGGCGCCGGGCGACGAAGCCGCGTCCAGGACGGCTTCCGTGCGGCCCCAGCGTTCGTCGTCGCCCGCCGGGCCCGCGATATCCACGTCGAGGCCCAGGAAGTCCCGGGCGTGTTCGAGGTAGGGCCGCGGGCTGGGCGCGGAGGTGTTCTCGGTCTGGGTGTCGAAGCCGTGGAACGCAAGCCGCTCTTCGGGAGGCCGGTTCTCGTTGAACTCGCGCATCCAGGCGATCAGCCGCCTGTTCGCCTCCACGGTGCCCAAGACGTGTGAGAAGCCTTCGCTCATCGCGAGGTCGAGGGTTCCGGTGGCGTCGCGGACGAAGTCGTTCGCGGCGAGCGCGGCCACGCGATCCGTTTCGAGGGCGATCGAGCGGAAGCCGCGGTCGACCAGCTGCGCGAACAGTGCGTTGCGGACGTCCGCGAAGACCGGGGTCGCGTGCGTGGGCTCGCCCAGGGCGAGCAGGTCGCAGGAGGGGGTCACGAAGTCTCGGATGTCTTGACTCATGAGGTTCAAGCGTATCGTTGATTACTCGGTTGAAAGTTTTCCCGCCCTCTCTAGCTCATTACTTGCGAAAGTCTCAAACAGCGCTTTAGGTGCCGGGGTTCGGGTGTCGGTCCGTGAAGGCCTCCTTGAGGGACCCAGAGTCCCTCAAGGAGGCCTTCACGGACCTCGCGCCTGCCGCGACTACTCGCCGCTGGCGCTCGGCTCGCGGACCCGCGAAGGGCCCCTCAGGGTGGCAGGGAGGAATACGCGGACCAAGAGCGCGCCCGGAGCCCGGGTGCCGTGTCGCAAGAAATCCACTTCCGGACGACTCGCTCCCATTCCTTTCGTCCGCTATAAAGTTTAAGAACGCTTCGCGCGCGAAGGTGCTTCGCTTGCGAAGTGGCCCTTCGCGGAAATGCGCGAGCGCAAGTTATCAGCAGTTGAGGTGAATCACCGCGTGGCAATCACCGCGCGGCCGGAGTTCGGCCCTATTTTGGCCCGCATGGTTGAGAAGGATTCGACGGCGCGGACCCGGGAACTGGGCCACCGCATGAAGGCGTTCCGGCAGCGCAGGCACTTCAGCGGAGCCGACGTCAGCCGCCGTAACGGCTGGTTGCAGAGCAAGGTCACGAGGTGGGAACAAGGGCTGCGCGAGCTGTCCGTGGTGGACGCGGCGCTGTATCTCGCGACCTGCGGCGAGGCGGAGCCCGAACGTGACCTGCTGCTGGAACTGACCCAGCCCGGCGGAGACCTGTACTGGGTTCGGCCGTACTTCGACGAACTCGTCGACCCGATGAAATCCCTTGCCATCCAAGAGAATCTCGCGCACACGTTGGTGCGTTACGAGTCGTTGACCCTGCCAGGGCTGCTCCAGACCGAACAGTACGCCCGCACTGCCTTCGAGCTGATCGGCAACCGCGACCAGGCTCAGCTGGACCGGGTCGTGAACGCCCGGATGGAGCGGCAGCGGTTGCTGCAGCGCGATCGTCCGCCGCGGTGCCGGTTCTACGTCCACGAGCGCGCGCTGCGTTCGGTCGTCGGAGGCCCCCGGATCATGCACGAGCAACTGCTTCACCTCGTCCTGTCGGCGAACCTGCCGTATTGCTCCATTCGTATCGTCCCGGAAAGCGACGGCGTCGGCATGGTGCTCGAGAATTCGTTCTCCATCATGGAATTCACGGAACATCCGGCGGTGGTGTACACCGATTCCTATGCGGCCGGGGTGTTCATCGACGACCGGGTCGCGGTCGAGGCTTATTACTCCCTTGTCGCGAGGCTGGAAAGCGATACCCTCTCCGAGGAGAGGTCACGTCAAACACTCGCCGAATGGGCGGACCGGTACGACCGGATGGACGAGTGAACCGTCCGAGGTTTCCCTCGGCCGCTTCCTGGGGTAATCCTTCCTGGTAGCCAAGGAGAAGGAGTTCGTGGTGACGAAGACGCAGGGTGGTGCCCCGGTCGCCGAGACGGAGATCGAGCGGAAGTACGACCTGGCGGCCGATCGGCCCATCCCGCCGCTGGTCCCGGTCGGTCCCGTGGCGAACCAGGCTGAACCGAGGGTCGACGTCCTCGACGCCACGTACTTCGACACCTCCGACTTCCGGCTCGCCCAGGCCGGTATCACGCTGCGGCGCAGGCTGGGCGGGAGCGACGAGGGCTGGCACCTCAAACTCCCGGTCGGCGAAGACCGGCGAGAGGAACTTCGCCTTCCGCTGGCCGGTAAGCCGGACAAGGTGCCGGGCGCGCTGGCGAAGCTGGTCCGGGCGCACACCCTCGGCGCCAAACTCGTGCAGGCCGCGCATCTGCGCACCGAGCGCACCTCGTATGCCTTGCTGGACGTGGAGGGCCGTGAGGTCGCGACACTGACCGACGACGTCGTCACCGGGGAAGCGGGCGGGGAGAAGGCGCACCTCGACCGCTGGCGGGAGATCGAGATCGAACTCTCGCCCGGTGCCGATCCCGAAGTGCTCGACAGGTTGGACCACGCGGTCCTGGAAGCGGGCGCGGAGCGGTCGAGGTGGCCGTCGAAGCTCCGGCGGTTGACCGACGAGCTCGTGCCCTCCGCGAGGGGAGAGTCGGGGTCGGTGCTGGCGGACTACCTCGCCGCGGAGCTGGACGCGTTGCGCCGCAACGACATCGGGGTCCGCCGCGACGCCGAGGACGCGGTGCACCAGATGCGGGTCTCGAGCAGGCGGTTGCGCAGCGCGCTGCGGACGTTCCGGCGGTCACTCGATCCGGACGTCGCGGAAGGGCTGGCCGCCGAACTTCGCTGGCTCGGGGGTGAACTCGGGCCGGCGAGGGACACCGAGGTGATGTCGGCGCGCCTGCGCGACGAGGTCGAGGCGCTGCCGGCCGAGCTGGTGCTGGGCAACGTCGAGCAGCTGATGACCCGGCATTTCGCGCGCGAGGCCGAAGAGGCCAAGGCGCGGGCGATCCGGGCGCTGGACAGCAAGCGGTACACGGAGCTGTTGCGCGCACTGGAAAAGCTCGTTCGCAAACCCCGGAAGATCAAGGACGGCAAGAAGGAACTATGCGAGGCGGTCGCCCGCTCTGGCCGGAAGCTCGGCAAGGCCGTCGCCGCGGCGCGCCGGCTGGAGCCCGGCGCGGAGCAGGACGCCGCACTGCACGAAGTACGCAAGAAGGCCAAACGAGCGCGGTATGCCGCGGATACGGTCCGTCCGGTGACCGGCAAGAAACTTCGAAAATGGCGAAAGAACGTCAAGGCGGTGCAGTCCACGCTCGGCACGCATCACGACATCGTGGTCACCCGGGATGTGCTGCGGCTTCTCGGCCTGCGCGCGTACGCCGAGAATGAAAACGCCTTCACCTTCGGGGTCCTGCACGGACGCTCGGTCGCCGCGGCCGAGTCCGCGCACCGGCGCTTCCTCGGAGAATGGCAAGACTTGGGTAAAGGTTCTCGGCCGAAATGGCTCAAATGAGGTAGCCCGGGTTGACCTCTCGCCGTCGCTGAGTACCGTCGAGGGAACTTGGTGGTCTGGAGAGAGGCGCCCCCAATGTTGCCTGGCCAGCGCGTACCCGGCGAAGTACCGCCCCTGGCCGTCACCACCAGCCGCCGCAAGGACGGCGTCCTCGTCCTCACCGCGGTGGGGGAGATCGACGCCGCCACGGTCGGCCGGTTCCGTACCGAGCTCAGCGGTGCGTGTGTCAAAGGAAAGCACGTGATCCTCGACCTCTCCGGCGTCCGCTTCCTCAGCTGTGCCGGGGTGCAGGCGCTCGAGGAGGCGAACGCGGTGTCCCCCCGGTTCTCGGTGATCGTGAAAACCGCTTTGGTGTCAAGGATTCTGGACGTCAGCGGGGTCGGAGCAGATCTCGACGTCCGGTGGGACCTCGAAGACGTGCGAATCCAGCGCTAGTCGAGTTCGACCTCGTCGGCGTCGACGTCCGGCAGGAGTCCGCGCCAGCGTGGATTGCGCAGGCAACCCGCGTCGGTCCAGCCGCCGAAGACGACCTCGCCGACGATGGTCGGCCGCGACCAGCGGGCGTCCCGCGCCTGTTTGTCCGGGACGGAGTGGAACGGGGATGTCTTGCGCTCCAGGCTGAACAGCCGCCTGGAGAGCTCCGCCAATTCGTCGCCCGCGAAGCCGACGCCGACGTTTCCGATATATCGCAGGCCATCCCCGTGCGGAACGCCGAGCAGCAATGAGCTGAACGTGTCCGCCCGGCTGCCGCCACCCGGCCGCCAGCCGCCCAGAACCACTTGCTGTACCAGGGTTCCGGTGATGGCGAGCCATTCCCCGGTGCGCCTTCCCGGGTGGTACGCGGAGCCGGCCCGTTTGGCGACGATACCGGCGAGCCCGTGTTCGCGGGCCGCCCGCGCCACCACACCGCCGTCCCCGAGGTAGTAGCGCGGCACCTGCCAATGCGGCCCGGCGAGCCCGAGTTCGTCGAGGAGTTCCCGTCGTTCGACATAAGGCGTCCCGACACAGGAGCGGCCGTCGAGATGCAGGAGGTCGTTCACCAGGTAGAACGCCGGATACCGGGACGTGAGCCGTTTCGCGGAGTTCTTCGTCGCCCGTGCGCGGTGCCCGAGCCCTTCCGGACTCGGCTTCCCGCCGTCGAAGACGACGATTTCCCCGTCCAGAAACGCTTCCGTGGCACCGAGTTGTTCACCGAGGCCGCGGAACTCGGGATACAGCCCGGTGACGTCGTCGCCCGAATCGTCGTAGGCGGTGATCCGGCCCCCGGACACCCGGATCAGGGTCCGGCGTCCGGACCAGTCGAATTCGTAGGCCCAGTCCGCGTCTTCGCTCGTCGAAGGAAGCCGCCCCGGTTTGCTCAGCATGGGGGCGAGGAAAGAGGGGAGTTCCGCGCGGCCGGGGTCTGCCGGGTCGAGCCTTTTGAGCAGCCAGCCGTTGTCCCTGCCGTCCTTCTTCACGTTGAGGAACAGGTACTTCCCGCGTGCTCGTTCACCGTGGAAGACGACTTCGACCTTGTGGTCGTTGAAGTGCAGCGTTTCGTACCGGCCGGTGTCCCAGATCGTCATGGTGCCGCCGCCGTATTCGCCCGCGGGTATCTCGCCTTCGAAGGTGAGGTATTCCATCGGGTGGTCTTCGGTGTGCACGGCGAGCCGTTCGACATCCGGCGTCATCGGAAGGCCCTTCGGCACCGCCCACGAGACGAGCACACCCTCCCGTTCGAGGCGGATGTCCCAGTGCAGGCTGCTCGCGTGGTGTTCCTGGATGACGAAGAGATCGTCGGCCCCGGTGTCCCCGTCGCGGTCCGGAAGAGGTTCGGGAGTTCGTCCCGGTTTGCGCTTACGGCGGTATTCGCCGAGTTTCTCCGCCATGGCCGGCCAGCGCACCCCTCTTTCGGATCGGGTCCCGCAAGCCTAGCGCCGTCCACGCTCCTTTCGTGCGATGAAGGCCCCTTTTCCCACGGTTACAGCAGGAAAAGAGGCCTTCACGCCGATGTGGCTCAGTCGGTCTCCGCCAGTGCCTCCGCGAACTGCGCGGCGTAGAGCCGGGAGTACGCACCGCCGGTGAGCAGCAGCGTTTCGTGGTCGCCCTGCTCGACGATCGACCCGTTCTCCATCACCAGGATGACGTCCGCGTCACGGATGGTGGAAAGCCGGTGCGCGATGACGAAACTCGTCCGCCCTTCGCGCAGCGAATTCATCGCCCGCTGGATCAGCACCTCGGTCCGCGTGTCGACGGAACTGGTGGCCTCGTCGAGGATGAGGATCGCGGGTTTCGCCAGGAACGCCCGGGCGACGGTGATCAGCTGTTTCTCGCCGGCGCTGACCGTGCCGCCCTCGTCGTCGATCACCGTGTCGTACCCGTCCGGAAGGGTGCGGACGAAGCGGTCGACGTGGGTCGCCTTGGCCGCCGCGACGACCTCGTCGTGCGTGGCGCCCTCCGAACCGTAGGCGATGTTCTCCGCGATGGTGCCGCCGAACAGCCACGCGTCCTGCAGCACCATGCCGGTCTTGGCCCGCAGGTCCTCGCGATCCATCGCGGCGATGTCGACGCCGTCGAGGGTGATCCTGCCGCCGTCGAGTTCGTAGAACCGCATGAGCAGGTTGACCAATGTGGTCTTCCCCGCGCCGGTCGGGCCGACGATGGCGACGGTGTGCCCCGGTTCGACGGTGAGCGACAGGTCCTCGATGAGCGGCGTGTCCTCGGTGTACCGGAACGACACGTGCTCGAACTCGACCTGCCCCCGCACGTCCCGGACCCGCGCGGGTTCGGCGGGCTCGGGTTCCTGCTCGTCCGCGTCGAGCAGCGCGAAGACCCGCTCCGCGGACGCGATCCCGGACTGCAGCAGATTCGCCATGCTGGCGATCTGCGTGACCGGCTGGCTGAACTGCCGCGAGTACTGGATGAACGCCTGCACGTCGCCGAGCGACAGCGTCCCGGACGCCACTCGCAGCGCGCCGATCACGGCCACCAGCACGTAGCTCAGGTTGCCGATGAACATCATCGCGGGCTGGATGGTGCCCGAGATGAACTGCGCCTTGAAGCTCGCGCCGTAGAGCGTGTCGTTGTGCTCGCGGAAGACCTCTTCGGCCTCCTCGCGGCGGCCGAACACCTTGACCAGCGAGTGCCCGGTGTACATCTCCTCGATATGCGCGTTGAGCCGTCCGGTGGTGGACCACTGCTTGATGAACTGCGGCTGCGCTTTCTTGCCGATCTTGGCCGCGACGAGCACCGACGCCGGCACCGACAGCAGCGCGACGAGCGCCAGCAGGGGCGAGATGACGAACATCATCACGAGCACGCCGACGACCATCAGCAGCGACGACACGATCTGCGCGAGGGTTTGCTGAAGGGACAGCGCGAGATTGTCGATGTCGTTGGTGGCCCGGCTCAGCACCTCACCGCGCGGCTGGCGGTCGAAGTAGCTCAGCGGGAGCTTGGCGAACTTCTCTTCGATCCGCTCCCGCAGGTCGAACACCGCCCGCTGGACCAGGTTCGTGGTCAGCCTGGCCTGCAGCAGCGAGAAGAACGACGCCACGATGTAGAGCAGCAGCACCCACAACAGGACCTGGCCGACGGCGTCGAGGTCGATGCGCTGGCCGGGGACGAAGTCGATCCCCGAGTACAGGTCGGCGACGGTGTTGTCGCCCGCAGCCCGCAGCCCGGCGATGACCTGTTCCTTGCTTACGCCCGCGGGCATGTCCTTCGCGACGACGCCCGCGAAGATGAGGTCCGTGGCCATCCCGAGGATCTTCGGGCCGATGACGCTCAGCGTGACACTGGCGACGCCGAAGACCAGGATTCCGTACAGCACGGCGCGTTGAGGTTGCAGCAGGCGCAGGAGCCGTTTCAGGGATCCCTTGAAGTCCAGGGCCTTCTCGGCGGACTGACCACCCATGAAGCCGGCCGGACCGCGGCCGAAACCGCCGCCGCCGGGGCCGGGCCCCCGCGCGGCGCTCGCGCGCTCGCCCACCGGTTTGGCCGGGGTGTCCGAAGAAGACTGTGTGGATTCGGGCGCGCTCATCAGGCGGCCTCCTGCTCGGTCAGCTGGGACAGCACGATCTCCCGATAGGTCTCGTTCGTGTCCATGAGTTCGGTATGGGTTCCGCTGCCGACGACGCGGCCTTCGTCGAGCACGACGATGCGGTCGGCGTGGCGGATCGTGCTGACCCGCTGCGCGACGATGACCACGGTCGCCTCGGCGGTCTCGGCCGCGAGGGCCCGCCGCAGCGCGGCGTCGGTCGCGTAGTCGAGCGCGGAGAAGGAATCGTCGAAGAGGTAGATCTCGGGACGCCGCACCAGCATCCGCGCGATCGCGAGCCGCTGCCGCTGCCCGCCCGAGACGTTGGTCCCGCCCTGGGAGATGGGGGAGTTCAGCCCGTCCGGCATCCGTTCGACGAAGTCCTTGCCCTGGGCCACCTCCAGCGCGTGCCAGAGCTCCTCGTCGGTGGCGTCGGACTTGCCGTAGCGAAGATTGCTCGCCACCGTCCCGGCGAACAGGTACGGCTTCTGCGGCACGAGCCCGACGGCGTCGGACAGCACGGTCGCGTCCAGTTCCCGGACGTCGACGCCGTCGACCCGCACCGAGCCGTCGGTGGCGTCCATCAGCCGGGGGATCAGGTTGAGCAGCGTGGTCTTGCCGCTGCCCGTGCTGCCGATGATCGCGGTGGTCTCGCCGGGCAGCGCCAGCAGCGAGATCTCCTGCAGCACCGGCTTCTCCGCGCCGGGGTAACGGAATTCCACATCGGACAGTTCGAGCCGTCCGTGCACCTCGCCGGGGCTGACCGGGTTCTCCGGGAGGACGACGCTGGTGTGCGTGTCGAGCACCTCGGTGATGCGTTCGGCGCTGACCTCGGCGCGGGGCACCATCATGAACATGAAGGTGGCCATCATGACCGCCATCAGGATCTGCATCAGGTACGACAGGAACGCGGTGAGCGCGCCGATCTGCATGCTGCCGTCGTCGATGCGCAGTCCGCCGAACCACAGCACGGCGACGCTGGAGGCGTTCATCACGAGCATGACGATGGGGAACATCAGGGCCATCAGCCTGCCGACGACGAGCGAGACGTCCAGCAGTTCGGTGTTGGCCTTGGTGAACCGCCGCCGTTCGTGCGTGTCCTTGACGAACGCCCGGATCACGCGGATGCCCATGATCTGCTCGCGCAGCATCTGGTTGATCTTGTCGATGCGCTCCTGCATCAGCCGGAACGCGGGCCGCATCTTCGCGATGATGACCCCGACCGAGACACCCAGGATCGGCACCGCGAGCACGAGCAGCCACGAGAGGGTGACGTCCTGGTTCAGCGCCATGATGATGCCGCCGAAGCACATGATCGGCGCGGACACCATCAGGGTGAAGGCCATCAACGTCAGCATCTGCACCTGCTGGACGTCGTTGGTGGTGCGGGTGATCAGCGACGGCGTGCCGAACTGGCCGACTTCACGGGCGGAGAAGTCCTGGACCCGGTGGAAGACCGCGCCGCGGACGTCCCGGCCGACCGCCATCGCGGTCCGGGCGCCGTAGTAGACGGCGCCGATCGAGCAGGCGATCTGCACCAGCGACACCAGCAGCATGACGCCACCGACCTCGAGAATGTAGTCGATGTCGCCCTTGACCACACCGCCGTCGATGATGTCGGCGTTCAGCGTGGGGAGGTAGAGCCCGGCGAGGGTCTGGACGAACTGCAGCAGCACGATGAGCCACAGGTCTCGCCGGTACGGGCGCAGGTGAATGCGCAACAGCTTGGTCAGCACAACGGTTTCTCCCCAGTGGTGGGTACGGTGTTACTTCGGGTTCGGGCCGGTGAGCGAGGGGATGCCCGCCGCGGCCTCGTGCAGGAGGACGTCGAGCGTCTCCAGGAACGGCCTGGAGCCCTCGTCGATCAGCCAGCTGAAGAACGCGGTCTTCACCGCGGACTCCACGATCGCCGCCATGAGCCGCGCGTTCAACGCGTTTTCCACCCCGGCGCCCGCACGTTCCAGGATGGCGTCCGCCAGCACCTGTTCGACCTTGGCGTGCGCCTTGAGGAACTCGCCCTGCACGGACGGGTGCAAGAGCAGTGACCGCGCCAGCTCCACCGAGCCGCGGTTCGGTTCTCCCAGGCTGCCGTAGGCCTCCAGTGTCGCGGTACCGACAGCCTCCCACAGTGCTTCTCCCGAAGGCCGCTCACGCAGCGCCTCCCGCAGGAGTTCCTGCCGTTCGACGATGAACGAGCAGATCGCCTCCTCCTTGCTGGAGAAGTAGTTGTTGAACGTGCGTGGCGAGACCCCGACGGCGGTGGCGATGTCCTCGACGCGGACCTGTTCGACGCCCTTCTCCATGGCGAGCTTGAGCGCCGCCTCGCTCATGGCGCGACGGGCCGCGCGCTTCTTGCGTTCGCGCAGCCCCATGGGCGCGGCCGGGTCCGGGGTCATGCCGCCAGCCTAGAGAAAAGTTGCGTGCCGCGCAAATTAGTGCGCGCTCCGCACTTTTTGCCGATCACTCGTGGCGCGAAACACGCAGATGCAGCCGAATGGCCTAGCGCGCCGCGCTCACCAGCCGTAACGCGTTCGTGACCACGTCACTGCCAGCGGTTGAACGGAGACCGACTGTGGACACGGATAGTGACTTCTGCTTGCATGGCCGTCGTTGTGCTGGGGAGTGCGACACGGGTCCGGGTATGCGAAGAGAAAGAAGTGGAAGCACATGGTGACGCGGGCTCGAGGCTTGCTTGACCGCTCACGGGTTCTTCTGGACCGTTCCAGGGTCGCCGCGGCGCAGTTCCTCGCCGCCCCGCCCCGGCACGCTCCGTCGGCTCCGCCGGCCGAACCGGAGGTGGAGCAGAGGCCGGCCGTGGAGGCGCCGGACGCCGGCGCGCTGGCCGGGGTCTGCTCCAACGTCGCGCTGCGCGACCTCAATCTGCTCGACCAGTTGCTCGCGCAACTGGAGACGATGGAGGCGGGGGAGGAGAATTCCGACCGCCTCGCCGAGCTCTACCGGCTCGACCATCTGGCGACCCGGTTGCGGCGCAACGCCGAGAACCTGCGCGTCCTCGCCGGCCGCGACGCCGACGACACGACGGCCGGGATCTCGTCCGTGCTCGACGTGATGCGGGCCGCGATGTCGTCGATCGACCACTACTCGCGGATCACGATAGGCCGTGTCGTTTCGCTCGGCGTTGTCGGCTTCGCCGCCGAAGACGTCAGCCGGATCCTCGCGGAACTGTTCGACAACGCGGCGAACCAGTCTTCGCCGAGTTCGCCGGTCAGCGTCAGCGCGCACCTCACCGAGCAGGGCAGCGTGCTGATCCGCATCGAGGACGAGGGCATCGGCATGCCGCCCGACCGTCTCGCGGCACTGAACGAGCGGCTGGCGGCCGGTCCGGTGCTCGACGACGATTCCGTGCGGCATATGGGACTCGCGGTCGTCGGCAGGCTCGCCGACCGGCACGAGATCACCGTCAAACTCGACCGCCGCACCCCGCACGGCACGGTCGCGACCGTGCTGCTGCCGGTCCCGGTGGTGTCGGAACTGGCCGAGAAGCAGTGGTCCGGTTCGCAGACCGTCGTGCTGCCGCAGACCAGGATCACCAACGGGGCACCCGTGGGCGCCCCGGTCGCGACGCCGTCCGGGCTGCCGAGGCGGCGCCCGGCCCCCTCCGCGCTCCCGGAGCCGGAACGGAAGCCCAGCCCGCGTCCGCGCACGGCCTTCCAGCCGCCCGCCGACGGCGGCACCACGGCCAGCGGTCTGCCGCGCCGGGTTTCCCGCAGTATCAGGACTTTGCCCGACGAGCCGGCCCCGCCGACCACCCCGCCCGCCGACACGGCGGACGGGCACGAGGCGCTGCTGGCCGACCTCGATGCCTTCGCCGACGGCGAGCGTGCCGCCCTTGACGACCGGCACGAGCGTGAGACCGGAGGAAACACCCAGTGACCGCCCAGGACGCGACCACGGATTTCACCTGGTTGCTCGACGACTTCGTGCGCAAGGTGCACGGTGCCAGCCACGCGCTGATCATGTCCGTCGATGGTTTTCCTTTGACCGCCTCGGAATCGGTGTCCAGTGACGACGCCGAGCAGCTCGCGGCCATCGCGAGCGGCCTGCTCAGCCTCGCGGGCAACAGCGCCGCGCTGTTCGGCAAGGGCAACTGCGAGCAGATCATCATCCGGCTCACCCGCGGGTACTTCCTGTTCATGGGAATCGGTGCCGAGGCGGGCCTCGCGGTGCTCACCGAACCGGACTGCGACATGAAGGTCGTCGCCTACGAGATGACCCAGTTCATCACCAACGCCGGTCACGCCCTCACCCCCGAGGTGCGAGCGGGACTCCGGCAGGTCCTGACCGCCCGACGGCCGCAGGCCTGAGAATCCGGAGAAGAAGGGATGACCGTGTCCAGCGACCAATCTCCGGACCGGCCGGTCAAGATGCGCAGCCGCAGAATCCGGCCGTACGCGCTGACCGGCGGCCGTACCAAGAGCAGCCAGCTGCTGCTGGTGGAGACCCTGATCTCGGTCCCGCGCTACGACCCGTCACTGGCCGAGGCGCTGATGCCGGAATCGCGTTCGCTGTACGAGCGCGCCAGGGATCGCTCGTCGATCGCCGAGCTTTCGGTGGGACTGGATCTGCCACTGGGCGTGGTCCGGGTGCTCGTCGGCGACCTTGCCACCCAGGGCGCCGTCTTCGTGCACCCGACGGCCCACGCCTACAACCACGATACGAACGTGCTCGAGAGGATCCTCGATGGACTCAAGCGCCTCCCGGTCTGACCCCAGTCTGCTGGCGATTTCCGCCAAGATCGTGGTCGCCGGTGGATTCGGCGTTGGCAAGACGACCTTCGTCGGCTCCGTCTCCGAGGTCCCGCCACTGAGCAACGAGGCCTGGATGACCGAGGCGGGCGCCGGCGTCGACGAGCTGGTGCCGCCCGGAACCAAATCCACCACCACGGTCGCGATGGACTTCGGCCGGATCACCCTGCGTGAAGACCTGCTCCTGTACCTGTTCGGCACCCCCGGCCAGGCCCGGTTCTGGTTCCTCTGGGACGACCTCTCGCGTGGCGCGCTCGGCGCCGTCGTACTGGTCGACACCAGCCGGATCGACCAGTCGTTCGCCGCGATCAACTACTTCGAGAACGACTCCGAGCTGCCGTTCATCGTCGCGGTCAACCAGTTCGAGGGCATGCCGGTGCACGACCTCGAAGAGGTGCGCGACGCGCTGGCGCTGTCCCCGGACATCCCACTGGTCACCTGCGACGCCCGCGACCCGAAGTCGGCGGTCGCGACGTTGCAGGAACTGGTGTCGCACACGCTGTCCCTCGCCGTGGTCTCCGGACCGGGGCGGGAATTCGCCGCACTCGGCTGAACGGGTTCTGGGAGGAACACAGAGGATGCGCAAGGTTCTTATCGTCGGTGCCGGGCAGTCGGGGTTGCAGCTGGCGTTGGGCCTGCTCGCCCACGACTACGACGTCACGGTGATGTCGGCCCGGACGCCGGACGAGATCCGGTCCGGCAAGGTGATGTCGACCCAGTGCATGTTCCACTCCGCTCTGCAGCACGAGCGGGACCACAAGCTGAACCTGTGGGAGGAAGAGACCGTCAAGGTCGAGGGGCTCGGCGTTTCCATCGCGGGACCGGACTCCAGCCGCGTGCTGGACTGGTTCGGGCCGCTGGAGCACTACGCGCAGTCGGTGGACCAGCGGGTGAAGATGGCCGCCTGGCTCGAACTGGTGGAGGACCGCGGCGGCAAGGTCGTCATCCACGGCGTCACCACCTCGGATCTGGCGCCGCTGGCGAAGCTGTACGACCTGGTCGTCATCGCCGCGGGCAAGGGAGAGCTGGTCCAGCTGTTCGACCGGATCCCGGAGCGTTCGCCCTACACCGAACCCCAGCGCGCGCTTTCGCTGGCGTACGTGCACGGACTCGAGCGACGGCCCGAGCACCCGGACAAGGCGGCCGTGCGGTTCAACATCATCCCCGGCGTGGGTGAGCTGTTCATGATCCCCGCGTACACGCTGAGCGGGAACTGCGACATCCTCTTCTTCGAGGGGATCCCCGGCGGCCCGCTCGACTGCTGGGACGACCGGCCGACGCCGCAGCAGCATCTCGACCGGATCCTCTCGCTGATGAAGCAGTTCCTCCCGTGGGAGTACGAGCGGTCCCGGAACGCCGTGCTGACCGACGACAAGGCGACGCTGGCCGGCGGGTACACGCCGGTCGTGCGGAACGCGGTCGGCAAGCTGGACTCGGCGACCGCGGTGCTCGGCATGGCCGACGTCGTGGTGGCCAACGACCCGATCACCGGCCAGGGTTCCAACAACGCGAGCCACTGTGCGGCGTCCTATCTGGACTCGATCCTCGAACGCGGCGACAAGCCGTTCGACGAGGAGTGGATGTCCGCGTCGTTCGAGAAGTACTGGGAGTACGCCCAGCACGTGACGATCTGGACCAACGCGATGCTGCAGCCGCCGCCCCCGCACGTGCTCCAGATCATCGGCGCGGCGGGGGAGAAGCCGGCCGTGGCGCGGCGGTTCGCGAACGGGTTCTCCGATCCGACCGATTTCCAGCACTGGTTCCTGGACCCCGCGAAAGCCGAGAAGTACCTGGCCGAGGTCTGATTCCAGGAGCGCGACGGTCCCGCGATCGGGTTCGCGGGGCTGTCGCGGTGCGCCGTTTCGGGCTACCGTGGTCACCGTGTGTGAGTACGGTCGGTGACGGCAGCGGAGGTGCGGCTCGATGCGTTCGATGTGGAAGGGCTCGGTGTCCTTCGGGCTGGTGAGCATCCCGATCCAGCTCTACGCGGCCACCGAGAACAAGAACGTCTCGCTGCGCCAGGTGCACGAGGCCGACGGCGGCCGGATCCAGTACAAGCGGTTCTGCACGATCGACGGCGAGGAAGTGCCCTACGCCGAGATCGCCAAGGGCTACGAACTGCCCGACGGCGAGATGGTCGTGCTCACCGACGAGGACATGTCCGAGCTGCCGCTGGCGTCGTCGCGGGCGATCGACGTGCTCGAGTTCGTGCCGCTGGAGTCCATCGACCCGATCCAGTTCGACAAGACCTATTACCTCGAACCGCAGAAGAACGCCGTCAAACCGTACGTGGTCCTGCGTGACGCGTTGCAGAAGGCGAGCCACGTGGCGGTCGCGAAGGTCGCCATCCGGCAGCGGGAGACGCTCGCGATCCTGCGGGTCCACAGCGATGTCCTGACGATGACGACGATGTTGTGGCCCGACGAGGTCCGCGTCCCGGATTTCGGGTTCCTGCACGAGGATCCGCCGCAGGTGCGGCCGCAGGAGCTGACGATGGCGGGTTCGCTGATCGACTCGCTCTCGGAGCCGGTGTTCGAGCAGGAGAAGTACAGCGATTCCTACCGCGAGGCACTGGAAGCCATGATCGAGGCCAAGGCCGCGGGCAACCAGACGACGAAACCGAAGGCGGTCGGCGCGAAGGCCGACGTCGTCGACCTCATGGAAGCCTTGCAGGCCAGTGTGAGCGAGGCGAAGAAGAGCCGGAAGCCCGCGGCCGCGAAGAAGGCCACGGCGGCGAAGAAGCCCGCCTCGGCCAAGCGAACCCCGAAGAGCGCCTGACTCTCCCTTGTGGACGGTTGTGCCCGGTGTCACCGCACCGGGTGTCACGACACGCCGCGCGTATGTCAGGATTTGTCGTCCCTCGGTGGTAGTAAGGCAATCGAGGAGAACTTTCCTGATCGCGGGAGGCGGTATGAGCATGGAGTGCGCGTTCTGCGCCGTCGGACTCGACCACTGCCACGGCACCCTGGTGGTCCACCTCGACGGTGGTTTCACCGAATGCAGCGAAGACGGCTGCGTCGACTTCGACTTCTCCCGGCACACGCTGACGATCGACTGTTTCGACGTCGACGGAGGCTGCTCGTGCGCGGAGGTCTCGGCCCAGTCGCTCCTCCGCGCTTCTTGACCGGCGGCCAATACACCACATCGGTCTGATTCGGGCGATCGTGCCCGATTCCCACTCGAAGGTGTATGCGTTCGTGTACATCCCGGCCGGGAATGTGTTAACTATGACGGGGTCCTCCGGCTCTCCCTCCCCCTCGGAGCCGGGGGACCCCTTCATGTCACGGTGCTTCCTTCGCGGTGTCGTGGATCGGCGCCCCGTTGCAGGAGCGTACGGCCTCCCAAACGCCTTCCCCGTCCGCGTAGTCATGGGCGGGCAGCGTGCCCAAGGGGCCCAGGACGTCGTCGCCCGCCCCGGCCGCCGCGGCGGCTCGCAGGAGTTCGTCGCGTCCACACGGGTACTTCGCGTCCGTCAAGTACGGGCGAGGGTCCGTCCCTGCCATCGGCTCTCCCTCCTTCTCCTCGTCCGAGATGGATACCCGGCGGGCGGAGAACGAAAACGGCCCGGGCACCCGGCGTGAGGGGGAACGCCGGGCGCCCGGGCCGTTTTTCAGCGCCGGTACCGGGGGCTCGGTACCGGTTCGGTCCGGTGCTCAGTACCAGTGGGCGCGACCGCCGATGGCCTTCCCGGTGTTCCCGAGAACGGCCAGGATGATGCCGATGACCGCCAGCGCGATCCCGATCGAGTACAGGACGGGGATGCTGGCGATGACACCGACGACAATCAGGATGACGCCGAGAATGATCACGGGAACACCTTCTCCTTCGTAGTCGCCCGGCTCGCGTGCCGCCGGGGTGTGGCTACTAGGGGGATTCCCGCCCAGATCGGTGAGAAACAGGTCCATCCGGCCGAAGTTTTCACGCATTCGGCCTAACGGCTCCACTGGGCGCCAAGACAACGGCGCACCCAATGTGGCATCGGAGACGCTCAGCGTCCCCAATGCCACATTGGGTGCAGTCGGCCGCCGACCACGGACAAGTCCTGACCGACGGAAAATCAGTACCGGTAGTGGTCCAGCTTGTACGGGCCCTCGACGTCCACGCCGATGTACTCGGCCTGGCGCTTGGTCAGCTTCGTCAGCCGGACGCCCAGCGCGTCGAGGTGCAGGCGGGCCACCTTCTCGTCGAGGTGCTTCGGCAGCACGTGGACGTCGGTGGTGTACTCGCCCTGCTTCGTGAACAGCTCGATCTGCGCGATCGTCTGGTTGGTGAAGGAGTTCGACATCACGAAGCTCGGGTGGCCGGTCGCGTTCCCGAGGTTCATCAGCCTGCCCTCGGACAGCACGATGATCGAGTGCGCCTCGCGGTCCGCCGTCGCGGGGCTGTGTCCATCCCGGGGGGCGGCCCCCGGACCCCCGGCAGGGAAGATCCACTCGTGCACCTGCGGCTTGATCTCGATCTTCTGGATGCCCGGGATCTTCGCGAGGCCGGCCATGTCGATCTCGTTGTCGAAGTGCCCGACGTTCGCGACGATCGCGTTGTGCTTCATCTTGGCCATCTGGTCGGCCATGATGATGTCGAAGTTGCCGGTGGTGGTGATGAAGATGTCGCCGCGCTCGACGACGTCGTCGAGTTCGACGACGTCGAGGCCCTCCATCGCCGCCTGCAGCGCGCAGATCGGGTCGATTTCGGTGACGACCACGCGGGCACCCTGGCCGCGCAGGGATTCCACGGCGCCCTTGCCGACGTCGCCGTAGCCGCAGACGACCGCGACCTTGCCCGCGATCATCACGTCGGTGCCGCGGTTGAGACCGTCGATGAGCGAGTGGCGGATGCCGTACTTGTTGTCGAACTTCGACTTCGTCACCGAGTCGTTCACGTTCATCGCCGGGAAGAGCAGCTCGCCATCCTTGGCGAGCTTGTAGAGCCGCTTGACGCCGTTGGTGGTCTCCTCGGTGACCCCGCGGACCTCCTTGGCGATCCGGGTGAACCGGCTGGTGTCGCGGCCGAGGCTTTCGCGCAGCGTCTCCAGCACGAGGTGGTACTCCTCGGGGTCTTCCTCGGTCGCCTGGGGAACGGCGCCGGCGGCCTCGAACTCGACGCCCTTGTGGATCAGCAGGGTCGCGTCGCCGCCGTCGTCAAGGATCATGTTCGGGAGGCGGCCGTCGCCGAAGTCGAAGAGCTGGTCGGTGCACCACCAGTACTCGGCGAGCGTCTCGCCCTTCCACGCGAAGACCGGCGAACCCGACGGCTTCTCGACGGTGCCCTCCGGGCCGACGACGACGGCCGCGGCCGCCTCGTCCTGGGTGGAGAAGATGTTGCAGGACACCCAGCGCACCTCGGCGCCCAGTGCGACGAGTGTCTCGATCAGCACGGCGGTCTGCACGGTCATGTGCAGCGAACCCGCGACCCGCGCGCCCTTCAGCGGCTGCGAGCCGGCGTATTCGCGGCGCAGCGCCATCAAACCGGGCATCTCGACCTCGGCGAGGCGCAGCTGCTTGCGGCCGGACTCGGCCAGGGAAAGGTCGGCGACGGCGAATTCGATCCCGTTGACCTTGGACAGGGTCGGGCTCATGGGTTCTCCAATCATCAAGGAAGGCAGGGCGGAGCGGTCCTTTTCGCCGGTGGCGGGAAGGACGGTGTCAGTGCGGGGTTTCAGTGCTCGGCCTCGAAGGCCGGAAAAGGGTTCAGACGCAACAAAGGCACCTCCACAGTGGGAGGCGCCCTTACGTCCGTCGCGGCGGGCCGAGCGTGGCGGAAGAATTCCGTCGCAGCGCCTCTCGACCCGGAACCCAGAATGGCAAAACGCCGCGAGCGCTGTCAAGGCGACACGGATCGCTCCGCAGCCGAGAGGAATTCGGCGCGGACACCCAGCAGCCGGACCGGTCTCCCGAGGTCGAACATGCCGAGCACGGCCAGCGCCGCCTTCTCGATCTCGGCGGGATCGGAGGTCCGTGCGGGCAGGGTCATGCTGTGCGTATGGGTCTGGAACGGGGCGAACCGCACCTTGACCGCGATCCGAGCGGCCGGCCTGCCTTCCTCGGCGACGTCCTGTGAGACACGTTTCGCCAGCGCGACGACCTCCGCGGCCATGGCCTCGGGATCGGTGATGTTCTGCTGGAAGGTCGTCTCGCGGCTACGGGATCGCGCGACGTACGGCGTCGCGGTGACCTCGGCGTCGCCGATACCACCGGCGAGGATCCGATACCAGGGGCCGAGCTTCGGGCCGAACCGGGCCGCGAGGTCCGCCGGATCGGCGCCCGCCAGTTCCAGCACCGTGTGGTAGCCGGCCTCGGCGAGCTTCTTCGTGGTCTTGGTGCCGATGCCCCACAGGGCGTCCGTCGGCCGCGCGGCCATGACGTCCCACCAGTTGTCTTGGACGAGCCGGAAGATCCCCGCCGGTTTGGCGAACCCGGTGGCGAGTTTGGCGCGCAGCTTGTTGTCCCCGATGCCGACGGAGCACGAAAGCCCGGTCTCTTCGGCCACTTCCCGCCGGATGTCGGCGGCGAGGGCTTCGGGATCGTCGGTGGTGACGCCGAGGAACGCCTCGTCCCAGCCGATCACTTCGACCACCACGGGGAATTCCCGCAGCGTCGCCATCACCCGATCGGAGACCTCTTGGTACGCGGGTGCGTCCGTGGCGAGGAAGATCGCGTCAGGGCAGCGTTTCGCGGCGGTTCGCAGGGGCATCCCGGACCGGATGCCGAACTCCCGCGCCTCGTACGACGCCGTCGCCACCACGGCCCGTTCCGTGGGATCGCCCGTGCCGCCGACGACGACGGGCTTACCGCTCAGCTCAGGCCGCCGGGCGACCTCGACCGCCGCGATGAACTGGTCGAGGTCGACGTGAAGTACCCACTCCCCGGCGGCCATGAAACCGAGCTTAGGACCGTTCGGCGATCTCGTCGCGCATCCGCTGCTCGTTCTCCTGCAGTTCGGGGGTGAAGTTCTCGCCGAAGTCCTCGGCTTCGAGGATCTTGCGAACCTCGAGCACGGTGTCGCCGGTCGGGGGAGTGGGGCAGCGCTTCGCCCACTCGATCGCTTCGGCGCGCGAAGGGACATCGACGATCCAGAAGCCGCCTACGAGTTCCTTGGCTTCGGTGAACGGGCCATCGGTGACGGTGGCCCCGGCCGCGTTGAGCGTGACCCGCGCGCCCTTCGAGCTTTCCTGCAGCCCTTCGCCGCCGACCAGCACCCCGGCGTCGAGCATCTCCTGGTTGAACTTCGCCATGGCGGTCAACGCCTCCATCGGCGGCATCTTCCCGGCTTCGGAATCCTCGTCCGCCTTGATGATGATCATGAAACGCATGCGTCTTCCTCCCAGTGAACCGGACGTATCGCCCGGACCCTACCGGTGCACGGGAAGACGATCAGTCGCGCCCGAACCGGGAAAGATGCACGATCACCGCCGCGGTCACGGTGATCATTCCCATCAGGAGCAGGGCGGGGCTGTTGACCACGATGCCGAGCAGCATCAGCAGCCCCGCGGTGATGTCGAGGGTGAGAACGAGGGCCAACCGAAGCAGGGGAGGCCGGGCGGGCCTGCCGGACCGGAGCCGTGCGGCCAGCGCCGGCTCGGTGAGCTCGAACCAGCGCTCGATCTTCTCCAGCTCTTGCCGATCATGATGGCTCAGCATCGGTTTCTCCTTCGGCGCGCCCCGGCCGTCGACACCCACGGAATACCCAGGGGGAGGACCGGATAAGCATCGAATTTCGCCGAGCGTCGTATAACGACCTATACGGCTCGCGAACGAAGATCCTTTGCGGCCCTAAGCATTGCGCCATTAGGGGTTTCGGCGAGCCGAAAGATCGTCAAGGAAGGGAAGGGCTCGGTAGTTTCCACGCTTGTGGCCAGGGCGGCCGCGGTGCACCATCTGGGAGGACGCGAGCGATGACCATACCCACCGAACCGATCGGCAGTATTCCCCGTCCCGGTTATCTCATCGAAGCGCTCGGTGAGCACGCGGCCGGACGGCTCGACGCCGACGGACTCGGCGAGCTGCGGGAAAAAGCCCTCGCGGAGACCATCGGGCGGATGGAGGAGACCGGCTCCCCGGTCATCACCGACGGCGAACAGGGCAAGCCGAGTTTCGCCACGTATCCCTTGGCGGGCCTCACTTCGCTGGCGCCGGACGGCGTCGTCATCCCGTTCGCCGACGGGCACACCCGGCAGCTTCCGAGGCTGACCGCCGGGCCGTTCCGCTATCAGACCTATGCCGACACCTACCTGCGTGAAGCCAAGAAGTACGCGACCCGGCCGGTGAAACAGGCGGTGATCGCGGCTTCGGCGATCAGTCTGGTCTATCCCGGTGAAGAATTGGCCGGATACGACAAGGAACAGTTCCTCGCCGACCTGGTGAACGAAGCCGAGGCCGACATTCGCCGCAGTCTCGACGCGGGTGCGGACAGCGTCCAGATCGACTTCACCGAAGGCCGGTTGTCACTGAAGCTCGATCCGTCCGGCGGACTGCTGAAGTCCTTTGTGGACTTGAACAACACCGTGCTGGACCGGTTCTCCGAGGAGGAGCGGAAGAAGATCGGCGTGCACACCTGCCCCGGTGGGGACCAGGACTCCGTGCACAGCCTGGACGTCGACTACGCCGGCCTGCTGCCGACGTTGTTCCGGCTGAACGTGGGCAACGTCTATGTCCAGCTGGCCAGCGAGGCGGATCCTGAGCGGGCACTACGGGTGATCGCCGAGCATTCCCGTCCGGAGCAGCGGGTGTTCGTGGGCGTGACCGACCCGATCGACCCTCGCGTCGAAACCGCCGAAGAGGTCCGGGACAGGGTTCTCCAGGCGGCGCGGTACATCCCGCCGGACCGGCTGGGCACCTGTGACGACTGCGGCTTCTCACCGTTCGCCGACGACACCTCGACGTCGCGGGACACCGCGTTCGCCAAGATCGCCGCCCGCGTCGAAGGTACGCGCCTCGCCGCCGGATCACTCTGACGCCGGGTGATGGGCGCCTTCGGTCAGTTCTGCACCGCGACCCGGATGCCGAGGCCGACCAGGAAGGTGCCCATCACCGCGTCCATCGTGCGACGTACCCTGCCGGAGCTGAAGAACCTCCGCAGCGAACCGACCAGCGTCGCCAGGACGACGGTCCAGACGACGGCCACCGTGGTGGCCAGCACGGCCAGCTGCAAGGTTTGCGCGGTCGAGGCCGAATGCGGAAGGAACTGCGGGATCAGCGCGAGAAAGAACATCGCGACCTTCGGGTTGAACAGATTGGTGAGCAGTCCCTGCCGGAACGCCTCCCTTGGCGCGACGACGGGCGCCACCCTGTCCTTGAGCTCGCTGTAGTCGCCGCGGCGCACCGCCAGCCACGCCTTGACGCCGAGGTGGATGAGATACCCGGCGCCGAGCAGCTTCACCACGGTGAAGGCGATGGCCGACGCGGTGAGGATCGCCGCGACCCCGAGCGCGATCGCGACCACCCAGACGAAGACGCCGAGTGCGATACCGAGCCCGGCGGCGATCCCGGCCTTGCGCCCGCCGAGGATCGCGCTGCGGGTCACCACAAGGAAATCCGGGCCTGATGCCATCGCGCCGAGCAGGCAGATCATCACGAACGAGAGTGCGGTGGCCCCGGAGATCATGTCCGGATGCCCTCCGGCTCGTCGACGCCCCTGGCCATCACGGCGCCCGGTACGCCGACGCCGTCGGGTGTCGTGACGGTCACCCGCTCCACTTCGGTGAAGCCGAACGACCGGTACAGCGGGACACCGGGCAGGGTCGCCGTCAGGGTCAGCGACGTGAAGCCCTCAGCCTTCGCCGCGAGCCGGCAGGACTCGAGGATCGCGCGCCCGAGACCGCGGCGGGTCCAGTCGCCTCGGACGAACATGGCGCGTACGCGCGCGGGTTCGGTGGCCGGATCGAGCGGACGGTCGTCGTCCGAAGCGTCGCCGGCGCCCGCGTGGGTTTTGTTGCGTCTGCTCCAGCCCCCGCAGGCGACGATCTCGCCGTCCGCCTCGTGCACGAAGTAGGTGCCGTCTTCGATCAACCGCAGGTCGAGGCGCCCGATGTGGTCCGCCGCGCTCGCGGTCTGCCGCTCGTCGTAGAACCGGGGGAACAACTCCAGCACCGAGGCCCGCATCAGCGCCGCGATGGCGGGAGCGTCGGCGAGGGTGGCCGTCCGCTGCGGTGGCGTGTACGTCGTCATGTCGCGGAAGATAGCCAACGACCGCGCCCCCGCCTACCGGATAATCACGTGATGATCACCGACGACGGCTGCGAGCTGTGGACCTCGGCGAGCGGCCGGGGCGAACCGGTCCTGTGCTGTCACGGCGGCCCCGGTCTGTGGGACATGTTCGGCACCCTCGATCTCGGACCGCGTTTCCGGTTGATCCGGTGGGATCAGCGGGGTGCCGGGCGTTCGGAGGCACGCGGCCCGTACACCCTCGAACGGATGGTCGCCGACGTCGACGCCGTCCGCGAGTGGCACGGTCTCGACCGCGTCCCGGTTCTCGGGCACTCGTGGGGTGCGCACCTCGGTCTCCTCTACGCGCTCGCGCGACCGGAACGGGTGAGCGCGCTCGTGTACGTGTCGGGCGTCGGCCTCGGTCACGACTGGCACGCGGAGTTCCAACGGAACTTCGAGCGGGTGGCGGGGGAGAAGCCTCGCGCCGACGGGCGCGAACGCGCGATCTGGCAGTGGACGGCCGATTTCGTGACCGACGGCGCGCGCCATGCCGAAGCGATGGCGACCCCCTGGTTCCCGGTGAACTTCGAGGCGAACACGGCACTCGGCGAGGAGATGCGGACCGTGCCGGAGCCGGAACTCGTCTCGGCCTGCGAGTCGTCGGGGGTGCCGACGCTGATCGTGGACGGCATGGCCGACAACCGGCCCCGGTGGGCAGTCGACTCCTTGGAGCGGGCCCTGCCGTCGGTGAGGCGGGTCCGGTTCGCCGACGTCGGGCACGTGCCGTGGCTGGAGGCGCCGGACGAGTTCCGTTCTGCCGTGAGCGAGTTCCTGACCGCCCGTCGCTGCTCGGGGTGAAGGGGACTTTCCCCGCAACAGAGGCGGGGAAAGTCCCCTTCGCGCCACCTTTGCCGTGCCTCTCACGGAGAGCCGAGGTTGGTCTCTGGTGCCGTGCTCCTGGAGGCGAACGGGTTGCGAAAGCCACTTTCGCAACCCTCAACGTTGCGAAAGTGGCTTTCGCAACATCGGCGGGGCGGGTAGCCGATGAGGCGGGCGTCGATCGTGACGTCAGGTTCCGACACCGCTCGACGACTCACACCGGTCAGGCCTTGACGATCGGCTGCTGCAGCTCGGTGACCCACTTGTCCCCGTCCTCCGGGCACTCGAGGTAGAACTCCCGCGCCGGGCCGCTCGCGCGGTACCCATGGGTGTCGACCCACTTCGCCAATGCCTGGTAGCTGGAGAGCACGGTCTCCATCGAACCTCGGTGCAGGATCGTCGCCGCGGTCGCGACTTCGGCGAGGCGGACCGTCGAGAATCCTTCCGTGCCATCGGTTTCTGCCGAGATCGGGACGGCGGCGTGGATCAGCACTCGCTCGCCGTCGGCGTCGTCTTCGTAGTAGGCGATGAGCGGTCCGGACGGCGTGATCGGGCCGAGCGCGCCGAACAACTCCTGGTAGAGCCCTTGGACGACGGGCCCGATCTCTTCGTTCACGTAACCGCTCGCCGTCCCGGTCAGTTCGGCGACGCGCACCGCGGGCAGGCTTTTGACGACGACGTCTTCGGAAGGCATGGTTCCCTCGCTTTCGATGGACCGGAGTCTCGCTTCGACGGCCTTGAGCCGCGCCTCGTCGGCCTCGATGGCCGCTTCGAGTTCGGCGCGGCGCAGCCTCAGCATGCCGCGCAATTCGTCCGCGCCGATCTCCGCGTCGAGGATCTCCTGCACCTGGGTGAGGGTGAAGCCCAGATCCTTGAGCGCGATCACCCGGTTGAGCCGGGCCAGCTGCTCGCCGGTGTAGGACCGGTAGCCGCTGAACGGGTCGACGTGGGCGGGGCGCAGCAGCCCGATGGCGTCGTAGTGACGCAGCATCCGAACCGATACCCGGCCGTGCTTGGCGAAGTCTCCGATACTGAACATGAGGCCTCCAGCTCATAGCCTGACACGGTGTCACGGTCAAGCGGTTAGCGCACGAGCCGGAAGAACGAGCGCACCTCCTCGGTGAACACGCCGGGCTGTTCGAAGGCCGCGAAATGACCGCCCCGGTCGAGTTCGTTCCAGTACCGGATGTCGGTGAAGCGGCGTTCCGCCCAGCGGCGGGACGGGCGCGGGATCTCACGCGGGAAGATCGAACAGCCGGCCGGCACGGTGATCGTGTCCACAGTGGATTCGGCGAACCAGCTCGACACCTCGGCGAAACTCTCCCAGTACAGCCGGGCGGACGAGGCGCCGGTGCCCGTCAGCCAGTAGAGCGTGATGTCGTCGAGCATCGCGTCGCGGCTCAGCGCGTTCTCCGGATGGCTGCCGCAGTCCGTCCACGCCTGGAACTTCTCGACGATCCACGCGCACAGCGCGACCGGCGAGTCAGCCAGCGCGTAGCCGATCGTCTGCGGCCTCGTCGCCTGCTGGATCGCGTAACCCGAACCGTCGGCCTTGGCGTTTTCGAGGTCGGCGAGCGATTTACGTTCGGATTCGGTCAGGTCGTCGAACGTCGCCGGGTCCGGCGCCGCCAGCGGTGGGTTGAGGTGGATCCCGGCCAGCCGCTCGGGCGCTGTCCTGCCCAGGAGCGTGGTGACGCTGGTGCCCCAATCGCCGCCTTGGGCGCCGTACCGCTCGTATCCCAGGCCCTCCATGAGGCGAATCCACGCGTCGGCGATGCGCTGGATCGACCAGCCGGCACGTGCGGGTTTGTCGCTGAAGCCGTACCCCGGTAGGGAGGGGACGACGACGTGGAAGGCGTCCGCCGCGGCACCGCCGTGGGCGACCGGATCGGTGAGCGGGCCGAGCACGTCGAGGAACTCGAAGACCGAACCGGGCCAGCCATGGGTGAGGATCAGCGGCAGCGCGCCGGGATGTGGGGAGCGGACGTGCAGGTAGTGGATGCCGAGCCCGTCGATCCCGGTCCGGAACTGGGGGAACGTGTTGAGCCGCGACTCGGCGGCCCGCCAGTCGTAGGACTCGGCCCAATAGGCGCACAGCTCACGCAGGTAGGCGGCGGGTACGCCCTGTGACCAGTCGTCGACGGTCTCGTCTTCGGGCCAGCGGGCACGGCGGAGCCGATCGCGGAGGTCTTCGAGATCGGCCTCCGGGATCCGGGCTTGGAACGGCGTGCTGTCCATGCCGGCTGACGCTAACGAGGGGGTCCGACAATTCGTGGACTTCCGGAGGTCAGAGTGCTATAACCAGACTACATACTGTATACAATCTGCCGTGAGCGGGGTGGGAGCCATGCCCGATCCTCGAATCCTGCGAGACCACTACGGCCGCCGGTATCGCGTCGGCGAGAGCGACGTGGACCTGATCGGCAAGCCCCGGTCGTGGATGCTCTGGCTCGGCTGGACCGCGATGTTCGCCGCCGGGATCCAGCAATACGGCTTCGGTGTCGTCGCGCCGGTCCTGATGGACACCTACGGTTGGACGTTCCCCGAACTGATCGCCTCCTTCGCGCTCTGGACGGTGTGCCAGGCGTGCGCGGTGTACCCGGTCGCCCGCTTGCGCGAGCGCGGGATGTTCCCGCCCGCGGTCGCGGTGATCGCCGGCGGGGTGCTCTGTGCCACCGGGATGTTCACCCTGGGGCACGCGAGCAACCTGGCCGCGATGTTCATCGGCTACTCGGTGCTCGGCGGGATCGGGACGGGCGTCGTCTACGCGACCTGCGTCGGCACGGTGATGAACTGGTTCCCCGACCGGGTGCCGGCGCGGGTGGGCGCGGTCAGCGGCGCTTTCGCCTACGGCAGTGTGCTTTTCGTGCTGGGGGCGGGATTCTGGCTGTCGGAGGCCAACCGCCGCCCGCTACTGGACGTCGTCGCGGTGGCCGTGCTCATGATGATCGCCGGCACCGCGGTCCTGTTGCGCGATCCGCCGCCCCGCTGGTGGCCGGAACGGCCGGATCCGCGTGCGTGGGCGGCTGACAAGGTGCGCAATCGCGGGGTCGCGGTGAACCGGCCCGCCCTGCGCGAGTACCGGCCGGGGGAGGTGCTCCGCTGCCCGGCCGCGGTGGCGATGTACCTCATCGTCGTGCTGGCCGCCGCGGTCCTCCTGTTCGACGTCGCCTATCTCGCGACTTTCGTGGCCGCGCAAGGAGGTGGGCCGGAACTCGCCGCCGTCGCGCTCGCGGTGCTCGCCGGGGTGACCGGTGCGGGCCGGGTCCTGCTCGGCAGGCTCTCCGACCGGCTCGGCAGGCGCCGGATCCTGCGACTGGCGCTGGCCACGGGCGGGATCGCCCAGTTCGTCCTGCTCTACTCGGGTGAGCACGCGGTGGGACTCGTCGCGGGTGCCGCGCTGGCGGGGCTCGGGAACGGGAGCTGCTACTCGCTGCTGGTGTCGCTGGTCCGCGACTACTTCGGCGAGGAGTCGGCGCTGCAGAACTTCGGGGTGCTGTACAGCGCCAAGGCGGTCGGCGCGTTGCTCGGGGTCGGTCTGGCCGCGTTCGTCGTGACCACGCACGGGTATCTCGGCGCGTTCGCGGTGGCGGGCGCGCTCAGCGTTCTCGGTGCGCTGCTCGGAGGCCGGCTTTCCCAGCCGGGTCGGCCGAAGTCGTTGTTGCCGGCGATCCGCTGATGGGCCGGGTGACGAGCAGACGGCGCGTTGTCCGCGTGGTCGAAGGTGTGCCGGGCGCCCGCCCGGACACGCTGACCGTCGAAGAACCACTGGAGATCCGCGTCGGCGGGAAGCCGTTGACGATCACGATGCGGACCCCCGGGCACGACTTCGACCTCGCCGCCGGATTCCTTGTCGGCGAAGGGGTTTCGCGGTCCGCGAAGGACATCCACTCGATCCGCTACTGCGCGGGCGCGACCACCGAAGGCGCCAACACCTACAACGTGCTGGACGTCGTCCTCGCCGACGGCGTGGCCCCGCCCGACGCCTCCCTGGAGCGGAACTTCTACACCACGTCTTCCTGCGGCTTGTGCGGGAAGGCCAGTCTCGACGCCGTCCGGACCACCGCGACCTGGCCGGTGGACGGCGACGAGCTGGCGATCACACCGTCCACAGTGGCCGAACTGCCGGATCGGCTCCGGACGGCGCAGCTGGTCTTCGACCGCACGGGCGGGCTCCACGCGGCCGGGCTGTTCACCGCCGCCGGGGAGCTGTTGTGCCTGCGGGAGGACGTCGGCAGGCACAACGCCGTCGACAAGGTGGTCGGCTGGGCGGCGCGCGACGGGAGACTGCCGTTGTCCGGGACGGTGCTGATGGTCAGCGGACGAGCGTCGTTCGAACTGGTGCAGAAGGCGGTGATGGCCGGGATCCCGCTGCTGGCGGCGGTTTCCGCGCCGTCGTCACTGGCGGTGGACCTCGCCGCGGAGATGGGCCTGACCCTGGTGGGCTTCCTGCGGGGCACTTCGATGAACGTGTACACCCGCCCGGACCGCCTCGGCCTGTCCTGACCCCATGCGTTTAGTCCTCTGGATGCGGTACTTGCACACGCAAGTACCGCATCCAGAGGACTAAACGCATGAGGGGCTAGGAGACCTCGGCGAGCGTCCCCGTCCGCTCGTCGTACACGAAACCCCGCACCGAGGCGGTGTGCAGCAGGAACGGTGACGTCCGCAGCCGGGCGATGCACTGCCGGACGTCCTGTGCCGAATCGGTGAACGTCTCCGCCGCCCACGGCGGCCGGATGCCCGTGCTCGCCTCGATCTGCCGGGCGAAGTCGGTGTCGGTGAACGTCCGCATCCCGCAGTCGTGGTGGTGGATGAGCACGATCTCGCGGGTGCCGAGCAGCCGCTGGCTCACCGTCAGCGACCGGATGGCGTCCTCGGTCACCGCGCCGCCGGCGTTCCGGATGACATGCGCCTCGCCCTCGCGGAGCCCGAGTAGCCGGTACACGCTGATCCGCGCGTCCATGCACGCCACCACCGCGATCCGCCGTCTCGGCCGGCGCGGCGCCGTGCCCATGAGCTCCTTGTAGCCGCGCGCGTTCACCAGTAGCGCGTCGATCTCGCTCACCGGACGAGGACTTCCCGGACGAGCGAAGCTGTCTCGCTCGGGGTGCGGCCGACCGCGATCCCGGCCGCTTCGAGCGCCTTCTTCTTCGCCTCGGCGGTGCCGCTCGAGCCGGACACGATCGCGCCCGCGTGTCCCATCGTCTTCCCCGCCGGCGCGGTGAACCCGGCGATGTAGCCGACGACGGGTTTGCTCACCCTCGTGCGGACGTACTCGGCCGCGCGTTCTTCCGCGTCGCCGCCGATCTCGCCGATGAGCACGATCACGTCGGTCTCGGGGTCCTTTTCGAACTCCTCGACGACGTCGATGTGCGTGGTGCCGATGACCGGGTCGCCGCCGATGCCGACACAGGTCGAGAATCCGTGTTCGCGCAGTTCGTGCATCAGCTGGTAGGTCAGGGTGCCGGATTTCGAGACCAGCCCGATCCGGCCGGGTTTCGTGATCCCGTCCGGGATGATCCCGGCGTTGGACCGGCCGGGGCTGATCACACCGGGACAGTTCGGCCCGATGACTCGGGTCGGACTTTCCTTGGCGTGGGCCCAGAAAGCGGCCGCGTCATGCACGGGGACGCCCTCGGTGATGACGACCGCCAGACCGATGCCGGCATCGACGGCATCGATGACGGCGTCCTTCACCGCGGGCGGCGGCACGAACAGCACCGACACGTCCGCGCCGGTCGCGGCGACGGCTTCCGCGGTACCGCCGAACACCGGCAGAGTTCGTCCGCCGAGGGAGAGCTCCTGCCCGGCCTTGCGCGGATTGATCCCGCCGACGACGTTCGTTCCCGCGGCCAGCATGCGCGTGGTGTGTTTGCGGCCTTCGGCGCCGGTCATGCCCGCGACGACGATCCTGCTGTGTTCGTCGAGGAAGATCGCCATTTCACGCCTCCGGTTCCGCGGCCGCCAGTTTCGCCGCCGCGCCCGCGGCGTCGTCCATCGTGTCCGCCAGGGTCACCAGGGGATGCGCGGCCTCGACGAGGATCCGCCGTCCCTCGGTGACGTTGTTGCCGTCGAGCCGCACCACGATCGGTTTGGCGGCGCGGTCGCCGAGCTGGGCGAGCGCGCGCACGATCCCGTCGGCGACGGCGTCGCAGGCGGTGATCCCGCCGAAGACGTTGACGAAGACGCTGCGCACCTGCGGATCGCCGAGGATGACGCCGAGCCCGGCCGCCATGTCCTCAGCCGACGCGCCCCCGCCGATGTCGAGGAAGTTCGCGGGCCCGACGGCGCCCGCGTCCACCGCCGCGGCGGCGACGACGTCCAAAGTGGACATCACCAGTCCCGCCCCGTTGCCGATCACGCCGATGTCGCCGTCGAGTTTGACGTAGTTGAGCCCGGCTTCGCGGGCACGTCGTTCGAGCGGTTCCTCGTCCGGCGAGTCGACGAAGAGGGCGTGGGCCGGATGCCGGAACGCGGCGTTGGCGTCGAGGGTGACCTTCCCGTCGACCGCCACGACCGTCCCCTCCGTGGTCAGCACCAGCGGGTTGACCTCCACCAGCGTCGCGTCTTCGGCGACGAAGACGTTCCACAGTGCGACGACGGCGTCGGCCGCGGCCTTCGGCAACCCGGCGGTTCCGATGATCCGCCTCGCCAGGGTGCGGTCCACGCCGGCCCTCGGATCGACCGGGATCCGTGTCAGGGCCTCGGGTTTCTCGGCCGCCACCGTCTCGATGTCCATCCCGCCTTCGGCCGAGGCCATCGCGAGGAACGTCCGGTCGGCGCGGTCGAGCAGGAACGAGAGGTAGTGCTCCTCGGCGATCGCGCTCGCCTCGGTGACGAGCACCTTGTGTACGCGGTGTCCCTTGATGTCCATGCCGAGGATGTCTTCGGCCGCCTGCTCGGCGTCGTCGGGGGAGCGGACCACCTTCACGCCGCCGGCCTTGCCCCGTCCGCCGGTCTTCACCTGCGCCTTGACCACGACGGATCCGCCCAGCTCGACGGCGATCGCCCTCGCCTGTTCCGGGGTGGCGGCGACCTTTCCCCGGGGGACCGGGACGTGGTGCCGCTCGAAGAGATCTCGTGCCTCGTGTTCGAAAAGGTCCACGCGAAGTCCTTTCGCGAAGGGAGAGGAAACCTGCTTGCGGCCCTGGACACCGGGGCGTTCGAAGAGTAACTATATGCCTACCTCATACGGTATGCAATCTACAGTCCGCTGCGACCAGGGGCTTCGGACAGGGGCCGGGCGGACGGAGCAGATCCGGAAACGAGCGCACGGATCAGAGAGGTCCGGCGTGCGACAAAGAGGAGTTGAACGATGGCGCCAACGACCGGCACCGCTGCGGGGGACACCGCGACGAAGGCCACCACCAACGGTTCCGAACCCGCCCCGGACCTGATCTCCGGCGGCCACCTGGTGGCCAAGGCGCTCAAGGCGGAGGGCGTCGACACGATCTTCACGTTGTGCGGCGGCCATATCATCGACATCTACGACGGCTGCGTCGACGAGGGCATCGAAGTCATCGACGTCCGGCACGAACAGGTCGCGGCGCACGCGGCCGACGGCTACGCGCGGATCACCGGCCGTCCAGGCTGCGCGGTCGTCACCGCGGGACCGGGCACGACGGACGCCGTCACCGGGGTCGCGAACGCCCTGCGCGCGGAGAGCCCGATGCTGCTGATCGGCGGGCAAGGAGCGCTCACCCAGCACAAGATGGGCTCACTGCAGGATCTGCCGCACGTCGACATGATGGCGCCGATCACCAAGTTCTCCGCGACCGTCCCGGACACCGCGCGGGTGGCGGACCTGGTTTCGATGGCCTTCCGCGAGTGTTACCACGGCGCGCCCGGACCGTCCTTTTTGGAGATTCCCCGCGACGTCCTCGACGCGAAGGTGCCGGTGGAGAAGGCGAGGGTCCCCTCGGCGGGCCGCTATCGGGCGTCCACCCGCAACGCCGGCGACCCGGCCGACATCGAGAAACTCGCGGATCTCCTGGTCCATTCGAGGAAGCCGGCCATCTTGCTGGGCAGCCAAGTCTGGACGACCCGCGCGACCGGGCCCGCGGCCGAACTCGTGCGCGGGCTGAACATCCCGGCCTACATGAACGGTGCCGGGCGCGGCACACTGCCGCCCGGCGATCCGCACCACTTCCAGCTCTCGCGCCGGTACGCGTTCGACAACGCCGACGTGATCGTCATCGTCGGCACCCCGTTCGACTTCCGCATGGGCTACGGCAAACGGCTCTCCCCGGACGCGACCGTCGTGCAGATCGATCTCGACTACCGCACCGTCGGGAAGAACCGGGACGTCGACCTCGGCATCGTCGGCGACGCGGGTCAGGTGCTCGCCGCGGTCGCCGAGGCGGCCACCGGCCGGGTCGACAACGGCGCCGTGGCGCGCAAGGTCTGGCTCGAGGAACTCCAGGACGTCGAGACGAAGGCGAAGCAGAAGCGCTTGCCGTTCCAGCACTCCGACGCGAGCCCGATCCACCCGTACCGGCTGGTGCACGAGATCAACGAGTTCCTCACCGAGGACTCGCTCTACATCGGCGACGGCGGCGACATCGTGACCTTCTCCGGGCAGGTCGTCCAGCCGAAGGCGCCGGGGCACTGGATGGATCCCGGCCCGCTCGGGACCCTCGGCGTGGGGATCCCGTTCGTCCTCGCCGCGAAGCACGCGCGGCCGGAGAAGGAGGTCGTCGCGCTCTTCGGCGACGGCGCGTTCAGCCTGACCGGCTGGGACTTCGAGACCTTGGTGCGGTTCAACCTGCCGTTCGTCGGGATCGTCGGCAACAACTCCTCGATGAACCAGATCCGCTACGGCCAGGCGGCGAAGTACGGCCTCGGCCGGGAACGTGTCGGCAACACGCTCGGCGATGTCCCGTACGACGAGTTCGCCCGCATGCTCGGCGGGTACGGCGAGGCGGTGCGCGACCCCGCGGACATCGGACCCGCGTTGCTGCGCGCCCGCGAGTCCGGAAAGCCGTCACTGATCAACGTTTGGATCGACCCGGACGTCTACGCGCCCGGAACCATGAACCAGACCATGTACAAGTAGCCGGGAGGGATCACCGATGGGAAAGGCACTCGACGGCGTCCGCGTCCTCGACATGACGCATGTCCAATCAGGACCTTCGTCCACGCAGATCCTGGCCTGGCTCGGCGCGGACGTGATCAAACTGGAGACGCCCGGCCGCGGTGACATCACCCGCGGCCAGCTCCGGGATCTCCCCGGGGTGGACAGTCTCTACTTCACGATGCTCAACGCCAACAAGCGCAGCATCACCCTCAACATGAAGAGTGAGCAGGGGAAGCAGGTCTTCGAGCAGCTCGTGTCCAGTGTGGACGTGCTGGTCGAGAACTTCGGCCCCGGGGTGGTCGACCGCTTCGGCTATCCCTGGGACCGGCTCGCGGAGCTGAACCCGCGGCTGATCTACGCCTCCATCAAGGGTTTCGGCCCCGGACGGTACGCGGATTTCAAGGCATACGAGGTCATCGCGCAGGCGATGGGCGGGGCGATGAGCACCACCGGTTTCGAGGACGGCCCGCCCACCGCGACCGGCGCGCAGATCGGCGATTCGGGTACCGGGATCCACCTGGTCGCCGCGATCCTGGCCGCGCTGTACCAGCGGACGAACACCGGCCGAGGGCAACGGGTCCAGGTCGCGATGCAGGACGCGGTGCTGAACCTGTGCCGCGTCAAGCTCCGTGACCAGCAACGGCTGGCGCACGGCCCGCTCGGCGAATACCCGAACGACGTCTTCGGCGACGAGGTCCCGCGTTCGGGCAACGCCTCCGGCGGCGGGCAACCGGGCTGGGCGGTGAAATGCGCGCCGGGCGGGCCGAACGACTACATCTACGTGATCATCCAGCCGGTCGGCTGGGCACCGATCACCCGGCTGATCGGGAAACCCGAACTCGCCGAGGACCCGGACTGGTCCACTCCGGAAGCGCGTCTGTCCAAACTGGACAAAGCCTTCGGGATGATCGAGGAGTGGACCGAGAAGCACACCAAATGGGAGGTGATGGAGGCGCTCAACGCCCACAACATCCCCTGCGGCCCGATCCTGTCCACCAAGGAACTCGCCGAGGACACGACCCTGGCCGAACTGGGCTCGGTCGTCGAGGTCGAGCATCCCGAACGAGGAGCCTTCAAGACCGTCGGCTGCCCGTTGAAGCTGTCGGATTCGCCGGTCGAGGTCGAACGCTCGCCCCTGCTCGGTGAGCACAACGCCGAGGTCTTCGGCGAACTCGGCTACGGCGAGGACGACCTGGACCGGCTGCGCGCGGCCGGCGTGATCTGAGCACCGACTGGCGGAGCTGCGCGGGCTCGTCCGAAAACCAGGAAGGAAGCTTCATGGCAGACAAAGAGATCGTCGAGAAGATCCTCGGGAAGGTGGCCGCCGAGGGACGGACGTCGCTCACCGCGCCGGAAGGACGGCAGGTGTGCGAGGCGTACGGCATCCCGACCCCGGCGGAACGGCTTGCCACCACCGCGGAGGAGGCCGTCGCGCAGGCAGCGGAGATCGGCCTCCCGGTGGTGCTGAAGATCGTCTCGCCGGACATCCTGCACAAGACCGAGGCCGGCGGCGTGCTGGTCGGCCTGGCGACGGCGGACGCGGTCGCGGACGGCTTCCGGTCGATCGTCGCCAACGCCAAGGCATACGACGCCGACGCCGAGATCACCGGCGTCCAGGTGCAGCGGATGCTCAGCGGCGGACAAGAGGTGATCGTCGGCGCCACCACGGACCCCACCTTCGGCAAGATCGTCGCGTTCGGGCTCGGCGGGGTACTGGTCGAGGTGCTCAAGGACGTCACGTTCCGGCTCGCCCCACTCGACCGTGACCAGGCGTTTTCGATGATCGACGGTATCGCGGCCGCCGAGATCCTGCGCGGCGTCCGCGGTGCGGAGCCGGTGAGCCGGGACGCGCTGGCCGACGTGCTCACCCGCGTCGGTGCCCTGGTCACCGACTTCCCGCAACTGGCCGAGGTCGACCTCAACCCGGTACTGGCCACACCCGGCGGCGCCACCGCCGTCGACGTCCGGATCCTGGTGGATCCCGAGGCGGCGCGGGAGCCCGTGCGGTTCAGCCAGGAGGAGATCCTGGCGTCGATGACCCGGATCATGAAACCGGCGTCGATCGCCGTCATCGGCGCGTCGGCCGAGGCGGGCAAGATCGGCAACTCGGTGATGAAGAACCTCGTCGACGGCGGGTTCGCGGGCGAGATCCATCCCATCAACCCCAAGGCCGCCGAGATCCTTGACCGCAAGGCCTATGCGAGCATCGCCGACGTGCCGGGCGACGTCGACGTCTCGGTGTTCGCCATCCCCGCCAAATTCGTGCCCGCCGCGCTGGAAGAAGCGGGCCGGAAGGGCGTGGCCGGAGCGATCCTGATCCCGTCCGGTTTCGGCGAGACGGGCAACATCGAACTGCAGGACCAGGTCGTCGCGATCGCCCGGGAGCACGGCGTCCGGATCCTCGGCCCCAACATCTACGGCTACTACTACACGCCGGAGAATCTGTCGGCGACGTTCTGCACGCCGTACGACGTCAAGGGCGGGGTCGCGCTTTCCTCGCAGAGCGGCGGCATCGGGATGGCGATCCTCGGGTTCAGCCGGTCGGCGAAGATGGGAGTCTCGTCGATCGTCGGGGTCGGCAACAAGGCCGATATCGACGAGGACGATCTACTCACATTCTTCGAACAAGATGAAAACACCGACCTCATCGCGATGCATCTCGAAGATCTCAAAGACGGGCGGGCGTTCGCGGAAACGGCGAAACGGGTTTCGGTGCGGAAGCCGGTCGTCGTGCTCAAAGCGGGCCGCACCTCCCAAGGCGCGAAAGCGGCGGGCTCGCACACCGGGGCGCTCGCCGGCGACGACAAGGTCTACGACGACATCCTGCGCCAGAGCGGTGTCATCCGGGCGCCCGGGCTCAACGATCTGCTCGAGTACGCGCGCGGCATCCCGCTTCTCCCGACCCCCAAGGGCGAGAACGTCGTCATCATCACCGGCGCGGGTGGCTCCGGCGTTCTGCTTTCCGACGCCTGTGTGGACAACGGGCTGAACCTGATGGAGATCCCGCCCGATCTCGACGCGTCGTTCCGGGAATTCATTCCGCCGTTCGGCGCGGCGGGCAATCCGGTGGACATAACCGGCGGCGAACCACCTACCACCTACCGGAACACGATCGCGCTCGGTTTGGAGGACGAGCGAATCCATGCCTTGATCCTCGGCTATTGGCATACTATCGTCACCCCGCCGATGATCTTCGCGGAACTCGTTTCGGAAGTCGTATCCGAATATCGCGCGAAAGGGATCCACAAGCCCGTCGTCGCCTCGCTGGCAGGCGATGTCGAGGTCGAACAGGCCAGCGATTTCCTGTACGAGCACGGCGTCGTGGCCTATCCGTACACGACGGAGAAACCCGTTGCCGTGCTCGGCGCGAAGTATCGCTGGGCCCGTTCAGCGGGACTGCTCGGCTGACTTTCCGGACCAACCCGACCAAGGAGAATGACAATGACGTCATCGACCGCGGCTCAACCACCCGGAGCGTACAAGGAAGTAATCGATTCGAACGGCCGGATCTATCGCGTCGGCGAAAGCGATCGAGACATCATGGGCCGTCCACGATGGACGATGGTGATCCTGCCCTGGGTCGCCATGATGGCCATCAGTTCGTCGGAGTACGCGTTCACGTCGGCGGAGAAGACGCTGGCCGACGCGCACGGCTGGCACGGGGCGACCATCTTCTGGTTGCTCGGCGTCTGGGTGTTCTTCCAGGCGATCGTCGCCTTCCCCGCCGGGAAGATGCGAGAGAACGGGAGGTTGCCTGCCAAGGCGGCGATGCTGCTGGGCGCGACCGGCACCCTTCTGTCCTATCTGGCCCTCGCCTACGCACCCAGCGAGATCTGGGCGTATCTGGGCTTCGGGTTCTTCGGCGGTGGCGGGGCCGGCCTGGTCTACGCGACCTGCGTGAACATGGTGGGGAAGTGGTACCCGGAGCGCAGGGGCGGGAAGACCGGGTTCGTCAACGGCGGCTTCGCCTACGGTTCGGTGCCCTTCATCTTCATCTTCACGTCCTATATGGACCTTTCCAACTTCTCGGGCGTCCTGCTCGTGGTCGGCCTCTTCCTGGCGGCGACCGTCGCGGTCAGCGGCTTCTTCTTCAAGGACCCGCCGAAGAACTGGTGGCCGTCGCATGTGGACCCGTTGAAGGTGTCCGACGACCCGCGGGTCCGCCGATCCCTGCAGAAGAACCCGCCGGCGGTCCGGCAGTACACGCCGAAGGAAGCACTCCGGACCGGGATGCTGCCGCTGATGTGGTTCTGCCTGCTGTGCACGGCCGGGGTGAACATCTTCGGCATCGCGATGCAGGTCCCGTTCGGCAACGAGATGGGGTTCGCGGGCGGGATCGTCGCGCTGGCGATGAGCCTGAAGGCGATCATCAACGGCACCGGCCGCGGCGTGATCGGCTGGATCTCCGACCGCTACGGGCGACGGCAGACCTTGTTCATGGTCTGCGTGGTGCTCGGCCTCGCGCAGTTCGCCGTCTACCTGTCCGGCTCGATCGGCAGCATGCCGCTGTTCCTGCTCGCCTCGATGATCTCCGGTTTCGGCGGCGGCGCGATCTTCCCGCTGTTCGCGGCGATGACGGCGGACTTCTACGGCGAGAACAACAACGCCAGCAACTACGGCCTGGTGTACAGCTCGAAGCTGATCTCGGGTCTGGTCGGTTCCGGCGTCGGGGCGATGGTCGTGGTGGCTTGGGGCTACGGCGGCGCGTTCTTCCTCGCCGGTGCGACGAGTCTGTTCGCGGCCGCGCTCAGTCTGTTGCTACGCCAGCCGGGACGTTCGCGCACGCGTACTCCGCGTCGTGAGCAGGAGCTGAACCCGGCTTAGTCCTCCTTCGGACGTTCGTGGAACGCCTGCCGGGTGCGCTCGGTGTGCTGGTTCATGATCTTTTCGGCGGCGGCGGGGTCACCGGCGGCGATGGCCTTGATCAGTTCCTCGTGTTCCTGCCAGGCGTCGTGGCTGCGGGGACGGGCGATCGGCGTGTAGTACCAGCGGACCCGGCGATCGACCATGCCGATCATTTCGGCGAGGACCGCGTTGCCGGACAGTTCGGTGATGAACGCGTGGAGCGCGGCGTTGGCCGCGACGAGGCCTTCGGTGTCGTCGGCGGCCAACGCCTCCAGCCCGCTCTTCTGTAGTTCCCACAAACGCTCGACGTCCTCTTCGCCGGCCCTGTCGGCGGCGAGCCGGGCGGAGTGCGCCTCCAGCACGGTGCGCACGCTGAGCAGCTGGTCGGCTTCCTCGTCGGTGGGCATGTGCACGAAGGCGCCCTGCGCCGGGCGGAGGTCGACCCAGCCTTCGCTCTGCAGTCGCTGCAACGCCTCCCGGACCGGCTGCCTGCTGACGCCCAGGTATTCGGCGAGGTCCGCCTCGACCAGGTGCTGGCCGGGTTCGAGTGTCCGGTTGATGATCAGCTCCGCGAGCGCGTCGTAGACGACCTGGCGCAGGGGAGCGGGCCGCTCGACGCGTTTGGCCGTCGCCGGGTTGAGCGTGCCCTTCGTCCTGCGGCCGGTGGGGCCGCGGTCGGGAAGGGGTGAAACGGGCTGGCTCACAGGACCTCCGGATGACTCGTCCGGTTCAGGATACAGGTTTTGGTATGCAAAATCCCGACATTCCCCGCTTCGCTCCGCATTTCGTCCTCTGAATGCGGGGTCGCAAGGCGCGACTCGCGTGCTTGGAGCCGTAACTCGCGTGCTTGGAGGCGTAACTCGCCGGGCTCCGACCGCTCGGCGTGTTACGGCTTCGCGCACGCGAGTTACGGGTTAGAGCACGCGAGTTACGGGTTAGAGCACGCGAGTTACGGGTTGGAGCACGCGGACCTCCCGCATTTAGGGGTCCTAACAGAATTATCTTGGGGTGTGGTTTGATGTCGTGTCTCGGTGATTGTCTGTGAGGGGTGGGCTGGTGGGGCAGCGGCGTCCGTGGGAGGTCGATGACGGTCTGTGGGAGCGGATTGAGCCGTTGTTGCCGCGGGTGGAGCGTCGGTTTCGGCATCCGGGGCGTAAGCGGCTGGATGACCGTAAGGCGTTGTGCGGGATCATGTTCGTGCTCTACACGGCGATTCCGTGGGAGTTCCTGCCGCAGGAGCTGGGGTATGGGTCGGGTATGACGTGCTGGCGGCGGTTGCGGGACTGGACCGAGGCCGGGGTGTGGCAGCAGCTGCACGAGCTGCTGTTGGCGGAGTTGCACGCGGCGGGCCAGCTGGATTGGTCGCGTGCGTCGGTCGACGGATCGCATGTGCGGGCGTTAAAAGGGGGCCGAAAACCGGCCCCAGCCCGGTAGATCGAGCCCGCATCGGGTCGAAACACCATGTGATCACCGACGGTACCGGCATCCCGCTCGCAGCCACCCTGACCGGCGGGAACCGGCACGACGTCACCCAGCTGATGCCGCTGATCCACGCGATCCCGCCAGTGCGAGGCCGGCCCGGGTCCCCGCGGCGACGGCCACAACGGCTCTACGCCGACCGCGCCTACGACCACGACAAGTACCGCAACCTTGTCCGCGCCGCCGGAATCACGCCTCTCATCGCCCGCCGAGGCCAGGAACACGGCTCCGGCCTCGGCGTTCACCGCTGGGTCGTCGAGGGCGCCTTCGCCTTACTGCACTGGTTCCGGCGGCTACGCATCCGATGGGAGATCCGTGACGACAGCCACGAAGCCTTCCTCACCCTCGGCTGCGCCATCATCTGCTGGCGCAGACTCAAAGCCCACTCAATCTGTTAGGACCCCTTAGAGGACGAAATGCGGGAGGTCTGGCGCGCCGACCATATACAGGATACTGTATGCAATCTGGTCTTCGGGTGAGCAGGAGGCACGTCATGAAGGTCGCTGTTCTGGGTGCGGGGGCGATCGGCGCCTACGCCGGGGCCGCGCTGCACCGCGGCGGGGCGGAGGTCCACCTCATCGCGAGACGGGCGCACGGCGACGCGATGCGCGAGCACGGCGTGCGGGTGCTCAGCCCGCGCGGGAACTTCACCGCCCGGCCCCACGTCACCGACGATCCGGCTCAAGTCGGTCCCGTCGACTTCGTCTTCCTCGGCCTGAAGGCGAACTCGTACGCCTCGTGCGGACCCCTGATCGCACCCTTGCTCGGCGAGGACACCGCGATCGTGGCCGCGCAGAACGGGATCCCGTGGTGGTATTTCCACGGTCTCACCGGGCATCCGCTGGAGAACCGGCGCATCGAGACGGTCGACCCCGGTGGAGCGGTCAGCGAGGTCCTCGAACTGCGCCGCGCGGTCGGCTGCGTCGTCTACTGCTCGACGGTGATCGAGGAGCCCGGCGTGATCCGGCATCTCGAAGGGACCCGGTTCGCTTTGGGCGAGCCGAAGGGCGGCGTCTCGTCCCGGTGCGCGGCACTGGCCGACGCGATGATCGCCGGCGGATTGAAGGCGCCGGTCGAACTCGACCTGCGCGACGAGATCTGGGTCAAGCTCATGGGCAACGTCGCCTTCAATCCGCTCAGCGCGCTCACCAGGGCGACCATGGTCCAGATCTGCGAGCACCCGGACACCCGGGAGCTCGTCGCCGCGATGATGAACGAGACCCTCGCGATCGCCCGCGCCGCCGGCTGCGACCCGAAGGTGTCGGTCGAGAAACGCATCGACGGCGCCTGGCGCGTCGGCCACCACAAGACGTCGATGCTCCAGGACCTCGAAGCGGGCAAGCCGCTGGAGATCGACGCGATCATCGGCGCCGTCGTCGAGCTCTCGGAGCTGACCGGCGTGCCCGCACCGGCGCTGCGGCACGTCCACGCGGCGATCGGCCTGCTCGACCAGACCGTGAACGCCGTTCCCGTCGGAGCGCACTGAATCGGAGGGACCCGATGAAGCGCAAGAACACCGAACCGTACGTCCGCCTCACCCAGCCGCTGGTCCGCGACTCGGGTGAGCTGCGCCCGGCGAGCTGGGAGGAGGCGCTGGAGCGGGCCGCCGCCGGGTTCCGGCGCACGCTCGAAACCAAGGGACCCGAGGCCTTCGGCATGTTCTCGTGTGCCAGGGCGACCAACGAGATGAACTACGTGGCGCAGAAGTTCACGCGCTCGGTGATCGGCACCAACAACGTCGACTCGTGCAACCGCACCTGTCACGCGCCGAGTGTCGCCGGGCTGGCGCGGGTGTTCGACAGCGGCGGCGGGACGTCGTCGTACCAGGAGATCGAGGACGCCGACGTCATCGTCGTCTGGGGCGGCAATCCGCGTGAGGCGCACCCGATCTTCTTCCAGCACGTGCTCAAGGCCGTCCATCGCGGCGCCAAGCTGTTCGTCATCGACCCGCGCCGGACCAGCACCGCGAGCTGGGCACACCGGCAGCTCCAGCTGCACGTCGGCACGGACATCCCGCTGGCGCACGCGGTCGCCCGCGAGATCATCCACTCCGGACTGGCCAACACCGCCTTCATCGAACGGGCCACCGAGGGGTTCGCCGAGTTCGCGGCCTCGGTCGAGCCCTGGACGCTCGAGGCCGCCGAGGAGGTCACCGGCGTCCCGGCCGAGCTGATCCGCGAACTCGCGCACACCTACGCCCGCGCGGATCGCGGCCAGCTGTCGTGGACGCTCGGGATCACCGAGCACCACAACGGCACGGACAACGTGCTGTCCCTGATCAATCTCGCGCTGCTGGCCGGACACGTCGGCCGGTACGGCGCCGGGCTGAACCCGTTGCGCGGGCAGAACAACGTCCAGGGCGGCGGGGACATGGGCGCGATCCCGGACCGGCTGCCCGGTTTCCAGAACATCCTCGACGCGGACGTCAGGGCGAAGTTCGACGCGGCGTGGGGCTCGGCCATCCCGCCGCACAAGGGGCTCAACCTCACCCAGATGCTCGACGCGATGGAGCGGGGAGAGCTGACCTGCGTCTACATCATCGGGGAGAACCCGGTGCAGTCCGAGGCGGACTGCGAGCACACGATCAAACGTCTGTCCAATGTGGAGCATCTGGTGGTGCAGGACATCTTCCTCACCAAGACCGCGCGGCTGGCCGACGTCGTGCTGCCGGCATCGGCCGCCTGGTGCGAATCCGACGGCACCTTCACCAACAGCGAACGCCGGGTCCAGCGCGTCCGCAAGGCGCTCGAACCACCGGAGGGGGCTCGCGACGACATCCAGTTGCTGTGCGAACTGGCCCGGCGCCTGGGCCACGACTGGGACTACCAGGGTGGCGAGGACGTCTGGAACGAGCTCCGAACGCTGTCGCCGATGCACGCCGGCATGAGTTACGCGCGGCTGGAGGAGCTCGGCGGCATCCAGTGGCCGTGCTATCGCGAGGACGAACTCGAGCCGACCTTCCTGCACGGGCGCCTGTGGGAGGAGGATCCGGCGAAACGCGGCCGTCCGGCGCCGTTCACCGTGATCGCGCACAGCCCGCCGGTGGATCTGCTCACCGAGGATTTCCCGATCCGGCTGACCACCGGCAGGCGGCTGGATTCCTACAACACCGGCGTCCAGTCCGGCGGGTTCCCCTCGCCACTGCGTCGCGGGGAGACGCTCGACCTGTGCCGGGCCGACGCCGCCGAACTCGGTGTCGTCGAGGACGAGGTCGTGCGGATCTCTTCCCGTCGTGGCGAGATCGAGGCGCCGGTCCGGATCGACGAGGGACTGCGCCCGGGGCTGGCGTTCATGACCTTCCACTTCCCGGACGAGATCGACGTCAACGTCATCACCATCGAGGCGACCTGCCCGGTCGCGGGCACCGCCGAGTACAAGGCCGCCGCGATCCGGGTCGAGAAGCTGTCCGCCACCGTGTGAGGAGTCCGGAATGGACCTGCGCTTCCTGAACGCCGAACCGACGGACGCCGAGCGGGCCGCGATCGACGCGCTCGGCGACGGGAGCCGCGACCAGCTGCTTCCCGCGTTGCACGCCGTGAACGACCGGATCGGCTGGATCAGCCAGGGAGCGCTGAACCATATCTGCCGACGGCTGAACGTCCCTCCGGCCGAGGCGTACGGTGTCGCCAGCTTTTACGCGTTGTTCTCGCTCAAGGAGCGGCCGCCGCGGGTCGTCCACATTTGCACGGACCTGGCGTGCCGGGTCAACGGCGCGGATGCGCTGGCCGAGGCCGCCGACGCGGCGGGGCACCCCTGGCATCGCAGCCCGTGCCTCGGTGTCTGCGAGCGGGCCCCCGCGGCGATGGCCTTCGAGGCGGGTGATCCCGCCGAGTACCGAGTCCTCGCTCCGGCCACGCCGGACGAATTCGCCCGTGGAACGTCCGAAGTGGACGAACCGCCGGCATCGGTGCCACAGCGAGGCGAGCCAGGGCTGCGGTTGTTGCGCCGCGTCGGCGTGGTCGACCCGGAGAGCCTGGACGCCTACCGGGCGTCCGGTGGGTACGCGGCGCTGAGGAACGCGCTGCTGCTCGGACCGGCCGGGGTCATCCGCGAGGTGACCGATTCCGGGCTGATGGGCCGCGGCGGGGCGGCGTTCCCGACCGGCCGGAAGTGGGACGCCACCGCGAGGCAACCGGTGCGAACCCGGTACCTCGTCTGCAACGCCGACGAGAGCGAGCCGGGCACCTTCAAGGATCGCGTGCTGATCGAGGGCGACCCGTTCGCGCTCGTCGAGGCGATGACGATCGCCGCTTTCGCCATCGGGGCGCGGAAGGGCTACGTCTATCTTCGCGGTGAATATCCACGTGCGCTGAAGCTGCTGCGCAACGCCATCGAGATCGCCCGCGAACGAGGGTACCTGGGCGAGGACATCATGGGACGTCGAGGTTTTTCGTTCGACATCGAGATCAGACGGGGTGCGGGCGCCTACATCTGCGGCGAAGAAACGGCGATCTTCAACTCCATCGAAGGCTTCCGCGGCGAGCCGAGGACCAAACCGCCGTTCCCGGTGGAGAAGGGGTTGTTCGGCAAGCCGACGGTGGTGAACAACGTCGAGACCCTGGTCAACGTCCCGCTGATCCTCAGCGAGGGAGGCGAGGCCTACCGCCGCATCGGGACGGAACGCTCGTCCGGGCCGAAACTGTTCTGCCTGTCCGGCAATGTCCGGCGTCCCGGTGTGTACGAGGTGCCGTTCGGGACGACGCTGGGCGAACTGATCGACCTGGCCGGGGGAGTGCCGGAGGGCCGTGAACTCCGGGCGATCCTGCTCGGCGGGGCGGCGGGTGGTTTCGTGCGCCCGGACGAGACCACCTTGCCGCTGACCATGGAGGACGCCCGCGCGGCGGGCACCACCCTCGGTTCGGGTGTCGTGCTGATGCTGGACGATCAGGCCGACCTCGGCGGGTTCCTGCTGCGGATCGCGGCCTTCTTCCGGGACGAGTCGTGCGGGCAGTGTGTGCCGTGCCGGATCGGGACCGTGCGGCAGGAGGAGGCACTGCACCGGATCGTCGGCGGACGCGAGCTCGGTACGGGTGGGGACGATCTCGTGGTGCTACGCGAAGTCGGCCAAGTGATGCGTGATTCGTCCATCTGCGGACTGGGCCAGACCGCCTGGAACGCCATCGAGTCGGCGATCGACCGGCTGGGCGCACTGGAGGAGCGGTCATGACCATCGTCGAAATAGGACTCCCGCGACGGCTCGTCGAGTTCACTGTGGACGGTGAGGTCGTCCGGGTTCCGGAGGGCGCCACGATCCTCGACGCGTGTACCGCGGCGGGCAAGGAGATCCCGACACTCTGCTATGGAGACACCCTCGAACCGGCCAACGCCTGCCGCGTCTGCATGGTGGAGGTCGAGGGTTCGCGCACGCTCGTGCCGTCGTGCTCCCGCAAGGCGGAACCGGGCATGGTGGTGCGGACCGAGACCGATCGGACGCGGCTCAGCCGCAAGGTGGTGCTCGAACTCCTCGGTTCGGCGACGGATTTGTCCACCACGCCCGGTGTCGCGGACTGGATGGCGGAAAGCGGCGCGGCACCCGAGCGGTTCGGGCCACCCGCGCCGCCCGCGGATGACCGGGACGAGCGGCGCCCGGGAGAGCACGAGATCCCGGACGGGATGACGGCGGCGACGGTGCGCCAGCCGGTCAAAGTGGACAACGAGCTGTACGTCCGCGACTACGGGAAATGCATCCAGTGCTACAAATGTGTCGACGCGTGCGGCGAGCAGTGGCAGAACACCTTCGCCATCACCATGGCGGGGCGGGGTTTCGACGCGCGGATCTCGACGGAGTTCGCGAACCCGCTGCCGGACAGCGCGTGTGTCTACTGTGGAAACTGTGTCGAGGTCTGCCCGACCGGCGCGCTGAGCTTCAAACGCGAGCACGACAAGCGCGAGGACGGCACCTGGGACGAGTCGCGGCAGACCGCGACGACCACCGTCTGCACCTTCTGCGGCGTCGGCTGCAACCTCACCCTGCACGTCCAGGACAACGAGATCGTCAAGGTCACCTCTCCGCACGAGAGTTCGGTGACCCACGGGAACCTCTGCATCAAGGGCCGCTTCGGCTGGCAGCACGTGCAGAACCGCTGAGGTCGTGAGCGGCGCCTGGTGGCGTGCCGCGAAAGCCACTTTCGCAACCTTCAACGTTGCGAAAGTGGCTTTCGCAACGCGTCGGTGGGCGGGGTCGGCAGGGCCGGTCGTGACGTGAGCGGTGGCGGCGCGTCGCGAAAGCCACGTTCGCGACTTCTGATGTCCCGAAAGTGGCTTTCGGGACATCAGCGCCGGAGGCTCGACCGCCTACTCGAACGCGACACGCGTACCCCCATCGCCGCGATACAGCCCGTTGACCGAGGACAGGTCAGCGGGCTATTCTCGATATACGAAAGAAAGTTTCCGCATAGCGAAATTACAGAGGTTTCGATGGCTGATCTTGCCGGTTCGCGCCACGCGCTGCCCTACGTGCTGAACCTGTCGCTGGTCTTCACCGAGTTGCCGCTGCTCGACCGTGCGGAGGCGGCGCGCGCGGCGGGCTTCACCGCGGTCGAGTACTGGTGGCCGTTCGAGACGCCGGCGCCGGACGACGCCGAGGTCGACGCCTTCGTGGCGTCGGTCGAGCGGGCGGGCGTGGCGGTGACCGGGCTGAACTTCTTCCCCGGTGACATGGCGGGCGGCGATCGCGGCCTGGTCACCTGGCCCGGCCGTGAGGACGAGTTCGCCCGCGGTATCGCCTCCGCGATCGACCTGGGCGAGCGGCTCGGCTGTCGCCGGTTCAACGCGCTCTACGGCAACCGGGTCGACGGCGCGGACCCGGCCGCTCAGGACAAGCTCGGCCTCTCGAACCTGGCGCTCGCGTCGGACGCGGCCGCGCGCATCGGCGCGGAGATCGTGCTGGAGCCGTTGTCGGGAGCGGAGAAGTACCCGCTCAAGACCGCGGACGACGTACTGAAGGTGCTCGACGAACTCGGGCGGGACAACGTGAAGCTGCTGGCCGACCTGTACCACCTGGCGGTCAACGGTGACGACCTCGACACGGTCACCACCGTCCACACCGGACGGATCGGCCATGTGCAGATCGCCGATGCCCCAGGGCGCCACCAGCCGGGGACCGGAACGCTGGACATCGAGGGATACCTGGAAAAGCTGCAGACGGCGGGCTACCGCGGGCAGGTCGGCGTGGAATACAAACCGGACGGGCCGAGCGCGGAATCGCTGTCGTGGCTGCCTTTCGAACGAAGGGGACTGGCATGACCAAGCTGGGATTCATCGGCCTGGGGATCATGGGCGGGCCGATGGCGGGACATCTCGTCGCCGCCGGCCACGAGGTGAGCGGATTCGACACGAACGCCGAGGCGCTCGCGAGGCTGGAAGCCGCGGGCGGCCGGGCCGCGAACGGGGTGACGGACGCCGTGGCGGGCGCGGAGGTCGTCATCACCATGCTGCCGAACCACCCGCAGGTCGAGGCCGTCGTGCTCGCGGCGGGCGGGGTGCTGGAGTCGGCGAAACCGGGCACCCTGCTGATCGACATGAGCACCATCCGGCCGGAGACCTCCATCGAGGTGACCGAGCGGGCGGCCGAACGGGAGATCCGGGTGCTGGACGCGCCCGTTTCCGGTGGCCAGGCCGGGGCCGAGCAGGCTTCACTGTCCATTATGGTCGGTGGCGATACCGAGGACTTCGCCGCGGCGCTCCCGATCCTGGAGTCGGTCGGCAAGACGATCGTCCACGTCGGGCCGCACGGTGCCGGCCAGGTCGTCAAGGCCGCGAACCAGCTGGTGGTCGGCGGAACCTACGGGCTGATCGCCGAAGCCATCGTGCTGCTCGAAGCCTCCGGCGTGGACGCCGGTGTCGGGCTGGACGTCCTCGCGGGCGGCCTGGCGGGCAGCCGGATCCTCGAACTGAAGCGGAAGTCCATGGTGGCGCGGGAATTCGCGCCGGGCTTCCGGATCGATCTGCACCACAAGGACATGGGCATCGCACTCGCCGCCGCCAGGCAGGCCGAGGTCGCGCTGCCGCTCACCGGGCTGGTCGCCCAGCTCGTCGCCGCCGGACGGGCGATGGGCCACGGCTCGCTCGATCACTCCGCGCTGCTGAAGGTCGTCGAAACGCTGTCCGGCGCGGAAAACAAGGAGTGACGCATGCCCAGAATCCCCGCCATGCAGGCCGTCGTCGACGTCCTGGTCAGTGAGGGCGTCGACACCGCGTTCGGCTGCCCCGGAGCCGCGATCCTCCCGCTGTACCACGCGATGCAGGACAGCGGTATCGAGCACCTGATCGTGCGCCACGAAGAGGGCGCGACCCATATGGCCGACGGCTGGGCGAGGACCACCGGCAACGTCGGCGTCGCGATCGGCACCTCCGGGCCGGCCGGGACGAACATGATCACCGGCCTCTACACCGCGCAGGCCGACTCGATCCCGATCCTGTGCATCACCGGGCAGGCCGACTCGCGGAAGCTGCACACCGAGGCGTTCCAGGCCGTCGACATCGTCGAGATCGCCAAACCGGTGACGAAATGGGCCGTGCAGGTCAAGGAGGCGGCTCAGCTGCCGTGGGTGTTCCGGGAGGCGTTCCGGATCGCGCGGTCCGGCCGTCCGGGGCCGGTGCTGATCGACCTCCCGATCGACGTCCAGCGGCAGGAGATCGAGTGGGACTCCAGTATCGATTCGCCGCTGCCGGTCACCAGGGCGACGCCGTCACCGGCCAGGGTCGAGCGAGCGCTGGACCTGCTGCTCGCCGCCGAACGGCCACTGATCCTCGCCGGTGGCGGCGTGGTGCTCGGCGACGCGAGCGACCGGCTGCGCACCGCGGCCGAACTGCTGGGCGTCCCGGTCGGCGTGACGTTGATGGGCAAGGGGAGCTTCCCCGAGGACCACGAACTGTTCGCCGGCATGGCGGGTATCCAGACCTCGCAGCGATGGGCGAACGCGGCCTTCCTCGAAGCGGATCTGGTGCTGGCGCTGGGCGCGCGGTTCGGTGACCGGCACACCGGTGACCTCGACGTCTACCGCGGGAACCGGAAGTTCATCCACGTCGACATCGAGCCGACGCAGCTGGGCAAGGTCTTCGGGCCGGATCTCGGCATCGTGTCGGACACGGGCGCTTTCCTGGACGCGCTGATCGAGGCGGCGTCGAAGCGTTCGCCGGCGCGGGATCGCGCGTGGCCCCGGCGGATCGGCGAGCTCAAGGAGAGCCTGCCGCGCCGCGAGGACTTCGAGGACACGCCGATCAAGGCGCCCCGGGTGTTCAAGGAGATCAACGAGTTCTACGGCGAGGACGCCTACTTCGTCACCGCGATCGGGCTCTACCAGATCTGGTCCGGGCAGTTCCAGCGTGCGCACAAGCCGCGGCACTACCAGGTGTGCGGCCAGGCGGGACCGCTCGGCTGGGAGATCCCGGCGGCGATCGGGGTCAAGAAGGCGAAACCGGAGGCCGAGGTCGTCGGCGTCGTCGGGGACTACTCGTTCCAGTTCCTGGTGGAGGAGCTGGCGGTCGCCGCGCAGTACGACGTCGGGTTCGTGCTGATCATGCTGAACAACGAGTACCTCGGGCTCATCCGGCAGGCCGAGACCGGGTACGAGATGAACTTCGAGGTCGACATCCACTACGACAAGATCGGCACGGACAACGTGAAGGTCATGGAGGCCTACGGCTGCTCCGGCACCCGCGTCACCGAGCCGGGCGAGATCCGGACGTCGCTCGAGTGGGCACGTAAGGAGGCCGAGCGGACGTCGCGGCCGGTGCTGGTGGAGATCATGATCGAACGCGAAGGGAACGCCGCGATGGGCAAGGCGCTCGACAGCGTCGTCGAGTTCGAACCGATCGCGGGCTGATGACGGTGTCCCGGCGGCCCGCCCGCCGGGACACCGTCATCCAATCAGGCCTTGCTCTGATCGTTGCTCAGCCACTTCTCCGGCCGGACGCGGACCAGCACGGAGTTGTCGCTGAGCGCGCCGTCGACGTACTTCGTGCCCTCTTCGCCGGGCAGGTAGCGGTGCGCGATCTTCAGCGCCTGCTCCCTGGTCGGCGGCGCGTCGTTGGCGATGACCGGACCCTCGGCCGTCACGTACTTGTAGGGGAAGGTCTCCGTCTGGGCGACCAGGCTGAGCCTGCCCGCCTTCTTGATCGCCTTGTCCTTGACCGAACCGCCGTCCATCCAGATCAGGAGTTCGCCGCCGGGCTCGTAGTCGTACCAGACCGGCACGGCCAGCGGGGCCCGGCCTTCCCGCTCCACGGCCAAGACCCCGATGTGGACCTCGCTCAGGAAGGCTTCCCGTTCTTCGGCGGTCATGACGAAAGACGACATCCGTGTCTCGCTTCTCTCGGTTGGTGATCTACGAGAAGCCACAACGCGGCCTGTCTTCAGGACATTCCGGGCGCTCGGACTCGTGAGTGGTAAGGACGGTTAGAACCGTCCTTACCACTCACGAGGCGTTACGGGGTCGGGGAAGTGGTGGTGCTGGTCGGGCTCGTCTCACCGGTGTTCTCGGCAGGCGTCGAGGACGGCGGCGCGGAAGACGTGCTGGACGGAGGAGGCGTCGTCGAGGACGGAGGCGTGCTCGAAGGCGGTGTCGACGAGGGAGGTGTCGACGAAGGCGGGGTGCTGGTCGGCTTCGAGGGCGAAGTGCTGCTCGGCGGCGTGGTGCTGCTCGGCGGGAGCGACGTGCCGGGCTGCGGGGTCGGCGGCGGCGTGGTCGTGCCGGGCGGGGGTGTGCCGGGCAGGGTCGGCACCGGGACCTCGCCGCCGGGCGTGCCGGCGGCGACGTCCGCGGAGTCGGGCGCACCCACGGGCACCTGGCTGTCCGGCGTGGTCGCGACGCCGCCGCGGTAGGCGACCGCCCAGCGGATCACGGTGTCCACATAGGACAGTGAGTGGTTGTAGCGGTACACGGCCACGCGCTGGGTCTGCTCGGATGTCAGGTCGACGCCGCCGGAGCAGAGGTACCGGCCCGAGGCCAGCGTCGCGTCGTAGATGTTGTTCGGGTTCGACTCGCCGTCGCCGTTGCCGTCGGAGGCGTAGCCCTTCCACGTCGACGGGATGAACTGCGTCGGGCCCACGGCGCGGTCCCACACCGTGTCGCCGTCGTACTTGCCGCCGTCGGTGTCCGGGATGGCCGCGAACGGCCCGGCGCCGTTGAGCTGCGGACCGAGGATCGGTTCGAGGGTGTTGCCCTTCGCGTCGACGTAGCCGCCGCGCGCGTGATTGGACTCGATGCGGCCGATACTCGCGATCAAAGCCCAGTCGATGTGACAGCCGGGCAGTTCCTTCGCGAGGATGTCGGCCGCGTTCTTGTACGCCTTCATCATGCTGGCGGGGATGCCGAGCGCGCCCGACGGCGCGAACGCGCCGCCGACGTTGCCGCTGTGGCCGGGGACGGTCAGCGGGTCCGGCGTGGGTGGCTGGGGGAGGCTGCCGTCGACGGCGATCTCCGGGACCGTGCCCGCGGGCGGCTGCCAGGCCGACGCCTGGTTCTGCGGTGCGGCCGGTTTCGGCGCGGCGATCGGGGCGTCCGGGCCCGCCGACGCGGTGACCGCGGGCAGCACGGCGAGCGCACCACCGGCGAGCGCGAAGGCCGTCCGGTGCCGGGCGGACAACTTGTCCGTCTGTCGAGGGCGGTGCTTCGGCATGTTCTCTCCCGCTAGGTCGACTCCGGGCAAAACTATCCGATACAACCGAATTTCGGGGACGACGCAACGAAAAACCCGCGAACCTGTCGAGTTTTCGTCCGCCCGGCACAAGACCTTCGTAGTGAAGTTGTCAATTTCACGCTGAGTTCACCGAACCGTCAGCAGAATCCTCGACCGCTCCGCGAGGGTGGTCTGAACCGCGTGCAAAGAGTCCTTTGCACAATCGCCTTTGCACGGCTACGGTGGAGCCATGACCGGTCCACCGCCACCCGAAGAGATCGCCGACGCCGCCGTGCTGAAGGCGGTGATGCACCCGCTGCGTCGCCGGATCATGGAGGCGCTGGGCCGCGGGCCCGCGACGGCGACGAAGCTGGCCAAGGAACTGGGCGAGAGTTCGGGCGCGACCAGCTACCACCTGCGGGAACTGGCGAAATACGACTTCGTCGACGAGGCGCCGGAGCTCGCGCACGGCAAGGAGCGCTGGTGGCGCGCCCGTCCACGCGACATCCGCTGGCCCCGGCACAGCGAGCAGAACGACGAGATGCGCGCCGTGTTCGACGAGGCGCAGCGCGCCGCGTTCACCGAGGACCTCGAACAGCTGGCGCGTTTCCTCGAGCGGCGCGGTGAGCTGGGCGAATGGGGTGACGCGCTGGTGTTCTCCCGTGGCTCGGTCCACCTGAACCTCGAAGAGCTCAAGGAGTTCTTCGACGAGTACCTGGACCTGCTGCGCCGCTACTGGCGGCCGGAACCGGGCCCGGACGCGCGGAAGGTGCTCGTGCGCTGGACCGCGTTCCCGGACGCCGACGGGGAGGTGAGGGAAGGGAAGTGAACAACCGGTGGGAGAGCGGCCACTCGACCACCGGTGTCGCGTCACCACGCCGGACGGCGTGTCTTCACGAACGACTCCACAGACAAGGGGGAGCAGCATGCTGCTCTGGAAGAGAACCGCGGCCGTCTGCGCCGTGGCCGGCCTGCTCGCGGCGGGGACCGCGACGGCCGCGCAACCGCCGGACGGGGCATCCCGGCCGGACGCCACCATCCGCTACACCGAATACGGCATCCCGCATATCGTCGCGGACGGCTGGGTGAATCTCGGCTTCGGGCAGGGGTTCGCCGCGGCCAAGGACAACATCTGCGCGATCGCGGACGTCGCGATCACCACGCGGGCCGAGCGTTCCCGCTGGCTGGGGCCGGACGCGCCGCCGACGAGCGGGGTGAGCCAGGCGAGCACGAACCTCGCGAGCGACCTGTACTTCCAGGGGCTGAACGAAAGCGGGGTGATCGAGCGGCTCCTGTCGGCGCCCGCGCCGCGCGGGCCGTACCGGGAGGTCCGCGAACTGATCCGCGGCTACGTCGAGGGGGTCAACAAGTACCTCCGCACCGGTGAGATCACCGATCCGGCCTGCCGGGGCGCCGGCTGGCTGAAGCCGATCACCGAACTCGACGTCCACCGGCACAGCCATGCGGTCGGCATGATCTTCGGACAGGGCGGTGTCGCGGACTCGATCACCGCGTCGCTGCCGGGTGCCCCGCCCGCGGGCGGCGGTACCGAACAGATGCTCGGCGAGACCGGGATCGGCAGCAACGCGATCGCGATCGGCTCGGCCGCCTCGGCGAACGGACGCGGCGTCTCGCTGGCCAACCCGCACCTGCCGTGGCAGCTGAGCGGGACCAGGCTGTGGCAGTCGCAGCTGACGCTGCCCGGCAAGCTGAACGTCAGTGGCGCCGGTATCCCCGGCATTCCGCTCATGTGGCTGGGGCACAACGAAACCGCCGCATGGAGCGGCACCGCCACCGACACGACTCGTACGTACACGCTGTTCGAGCTGAAGCTCGTGCCCGGCTCGCCGACGACGTATCTGGTCGACGGGAAGCCCGAGCGGATGCGCCGCCACGACGTGAGTGTCCTGTCGCGCAAGGCCGACGGTACCTTGGAGCGGGTTGTTCGTCCACAGTGGACGACGCGGTACGGCCCGGTGGCGACCCGGCTCGGGCAGCGGGAACTGCCGTGGACGACGTCGGCCGCGTTCGCCATCGCGGACGCCAACGCCACGAACCTCGGCATGACGAACTCGATGTTCGCGATCGCCCGCGGCCGGACGGCGGGGGAGATGATCGGCGCGGTCCGCGAGACGCAAGGGCTGCCGTGGATGAACATCCTCGCCACCGACGACCGGGGCCGGGTGGAGTTCAGCCAGATCCACGGGGTCCCGCACGTCACCGACGAGAAGGCCGCGCGCTGCAACACGCCGCTGGGCAAGGAAATGTTCGAGGCTGACGGCGTCGCGGTGCTCGATGGCTCCAAGATTGCCTGCGCGTGGGGCCGGGATCGCGACGCGCTGCGGCCTGGGGTCTTCGGCCCGTCCAGCCTGCCGAGTCTGAGCCGCACCGACTACGTGGCGAACTCGAACGACAGCTACTGGCTGCCCAATCCCGCGGTGCCGAAGACCGGTTTTCCCAGGATCGTGGGCCCGGTCCGCTACGAACAGAACCTGCGGACGCGGGGCGGCTTCGTCGAGATCGCCGATCAGCTGAAGAAGGGCGGCTTCACGGGGCAAGCGATGCGGGACCTGATGTTCTCGCACCGGGACCACGCCGCCGAACTCGTCCGTGCCGACGTCGTCGCGATGTGCCGGACGATGCCGGGAATGGGGGCCGCGTGCGCCGCGCTGGCGGATTGGGACGGCCGTTCGGACGTGGACAGCCGGGGCGCGCTGCTGTTCGACCGGTTCTGGGCCGCTGTGGATCGAATGGGGCCGTCGATCTGGAAGGTCCCGTTCGACGCCAAGGATCCGGTCCACACGCCGAACACCCTCGACACGGGTGTCGCGGCGATCCGCGAGGCGCTTTCCGGTGCCGTCGCGGAGCTGCGAGCGGCGAAGATCCCGCTCGACGCGCCGTACGGAGACAATCACTACGTCGTCCGTGACGGCCGGAAGATCCCGCTGGGCGGGGGAACCGCGGGCCGAGGTGTCTACGATTCGCTGGGCGGGCCGTGGGATCCGGCCCGTGGGTACACCGAGTTCACGCACGGCGGGACGTATCTGCACGTCGTGGCGTTCAACGGGACCGGGTGCCCGGACACGACGACGCTGCTGACCTACTCGCAGTCCGCGAACCCGGAGTCCGCGCACCACGGCGACCAGACGGAGCTGTACTCGCGTAAGCAATGGGTCACCGAACGGTACTGCGAGAAGGACATCCTCGCGTCGCCGTCGCTGGAGGTCGTCCGGGTGAGCAGGCGATGATCGCGGCACTGCTCGCGGCCGTCGTGGCGGTCTCGTCACCGCTGCCCGCCGCGACTCCGGACGGCGAAGCCTCGTTCACCAGCCACGGGGTCACCCTGCGGGGAACGGTGGTCGAGCCGGAGGGCGGCGGTCCGGCACCGGGCATCGTCATGGTGCACGGATCCGGCGAACACGACCGGGACGACTACCGCGCCGAGGCGGAATCCTTCGCCAAGGCGGGGATCGCGACCCTGATCTACGACAAGCGGACCGAGGGCTATTCGCTGTTCGAACGGGACTACTCGGTCCTGGCGGACGACGCTCTTGCCGCCGTCCAGGCGCTGCGATCGCGTCCGGGGGTGGATCCGTCCCGCGTCGGCGTGTGGGGCCTGAGCGAAGGAGGCTGGGTCGCGCCGCTGGCGGCGTCGAAGTCGAAGGACGTCGCCTTCGTGGTCACCGTCGGTGCCAACGGCGTTTCGCCCGATCGTCAGCAGTCGTGGGCCTTCGAGACCTACCTGCGCCGCGGCGGGGTCACCGGTTCGATGGTGGACATGGTGTCGTCGACGAACATGCGCACCCTCGCGGGCGCGGGCGTGTTCCCCGAGGCCGGATACGACCCGGTTCCGGTGCTGGAGAAGGTGCGGCAGCCGGTGCTCGGTCTGTGGGGTGAGCTGGATCGGCTCACCCCGCCCGGCGAGGCCGTCCGGATCTTCCGGGAGACGCTGGACCGAACCGGGAACCGGCAGTACACGCTGAAAGTGTTCCCGCAGGCCCAACACGGGCTCCGGCGGACCACCGACGGTTTCGACAAGCTCGACGGCTTCGCTCCCGGCTACCTCGACCTCGTCGCGAACTGGGTGAATGGAGCGAAGGCCGGCCCGTCCGCCGACCCGCCTCCGGTCCAGGCGAGCCAAAGCGCCGCGTTGGCGCCGCTCGCCTGGTACGAGGCGCCGTGGGTGCAGATCGGGGTCTGGGCGCTGGCGCTGCTGGCGTTCGCGGCCTACCCGGTGACAGCGTTGTTCCGCCGTCGCAAGGAGGTTCCGCTCGCCAGGCCCGCGCGCTGGCTGACGTCGGCCGGTCTGCTCGGCACGGTGGGATTCCTCGTCTACTACGTCGTGCTGACGACGGGGGCGGCGATGGCGCCGGGACCGGTCCTTTTCGGACGGACGTTGCCGTGGCTCGCGCTGCAGCTGATCGCGGTGGGGGTCGTCGCCGCCGGGGCGGCGACCGCGGTCTCGTGGTGGCGGAAGAAGGAACGCGGGGGAGTGCGCGTCGGCCTGCTGCTGGCCGGAGCCGTGCTGTTCGTCCCGTGGGCCGTCCATTGGGGACTGCTGGTGCCGTGAAATGAGCCTGGGTGCCGGGCGGCCACCCGGCACCCAGGCGAACGGAAGTCGCGTCACCACGCCCGAGGGCGTGTCTTCACGAACGGACCTCCGGGTCAGAAGATACTCAGGACCTCGGGGTGACGGCGAACCGACGCAGTTCCAGCGCCGGGTTCTTGGCGCGTACCTCGGAGATCCGCTCGGCGGAGACCTCGCCGGTCGCGGTGCCCGTGCGCTCACCGAGCGAGGCGACTACGACGCCCATCGGGTCGACGATCATGCTGTGGCCCGAACCCGCCGGCGCGGCCTGCCCCGCCGCGACGAGGTAGATCGTGTTCTCGATCGCCCTTGCCCTGACCAGGGTGGTCCAGTGGTCCTCCTTGAGCGGACCGGGCATCCACTCGGCGGGCAGCAGCACCGCGTCCGCGCCCGCGTCGACCAGGCGGCGGGTGACCTCCGGGAACCTCAGGTCGTAGCAGGTCTGGAGACCGAAGGTGATCCCGTCGACCTCGAACGTCTCCGGGGCTTCGATGTCGCCGGGCCGCACCAGTTCCGATTCGCGGAAACCGAAGGCGTCGTACAGGTGCAGCTTGCGGTAGAGCGCGGCGATCGCGCCGTCGGGGCCGGCCGCGACCAGCGTGTTCGAGATCCGCTCGCCGCCGGGGAGCGCTTCGTTGATGCCTGCGACGACGGTGATCCGCCGGTCCTTGGCGAGGCCGCGCAGTTCGGTGACGAACGGTCCGTCGAGTTCTTCGGCCGAGGTCACGAATTCCCGGCTCATCGTCGGTACGGTGAACAGCGAGTACTCGGGCAGGACGACCACCCGCGCACCGCGGTCGGCCGCTTCGCCGACGAGGGAGGCGACTCGGGCGAGGTTGGCCTCTTTGTCGTTGCCGGGCGCGAACTGCGCCACCGCGACGTGCACCATGGGACCCCTTCCAATAAGTGGAACTCTTGTATACATGATGGATACTTGGCTGGTCCAGGTGTAGGCTCTGTCGCGGAAAGTGACGGAATAGAGGGGGAACGAGATGACTGTGACCGCCGAAGGGGGCGGCCCGGCGCGCGAGCGGGTCTACACGTGGCTGCGCGACGGAATCATCTCGGGTGAGCTGGAAGGCGGCCGGTTCCTCGACGAAATGTGGGTTTCCGGCGTCGTCGGCGTCTCCAGGACCCCGGTGCGCGAGGCGTTCCACCGCCTGGCCGCCGAGCGGTTCATCAGCCTCCTGCCCCGCAAGGGCGCGCAGGTGCGCACGGTCACCGCCAGGGAACTGGAGGAGGTCTACCAGAGCAGGCGGCTGATCGAAGGGCACGCCATCGCCGCGCTCTGCGCGAACCGGGCGGGCGCCCCCGTCGAGCTGCCGGAACTCATCGAAGCGATGGCGAACTCCGGCGCCGAACGCGACTGGTTCGCCGTATCCGGGTTCGATCGGCGGTTCCACCGCGCCATCGTGAACGCCGCGGGCAACACCGTCCTGACCGAGCTGTACGACACGCTCCGGTCACGGCAGCAGCGGGTCACGGTCCGCGCGCTGGAAGCCCGCCCGGAACGGCTGACGGTGATCAACAAGGAACACCGGGCGCTGGTCGCCGCCCTGAACGACCACGACGCCAAGGAAGCGTCGCGGCTGCTGGAGGAGCATCTGCGCCCGGTGTCCGAAGTGATGTCGGCGCTGCCTCAGGAGGGCTGACCCGGCTGGTCGTGCGTCGAGCAGTGGATCCCGCCGCCGCCCGAGGCGATGACGGGGATCTTCACCGGCACGACCTCGCGGCCGGGGAACTGCTCGCGCAGGATCCGCTGGGCGCGCTCGTCCGCCTCGGTGTCGCCGAATTCCGGCATGAAGACCGACTTGTTCGCGACGTAGAAGTTGGCGTACGAGATCACGCTGTCCTCGCCGTAGCCCTCGACCTTGCCCGGATCCGGCTGGGTGAGCTCGATGACCTCGAAGGGCCTGCCGTCGGCGTCGGTGGTGCTCGCGAGCACCGACCTCGCCTGGTCGGCCGCGCGGGACCACGAATCGGGCGGCGTGCCGGGGGCCGCCTTGTCCAGGAGGACGACGCCGGGCGCGGCGAACCGGGCCAGGCAGTCGACGTGGGCGTCGGTGATGTCTTCGCCGCGTACGCCGGCGAACCAGATGACCTTCCGGACGCCGAACACCTTCTTCAGTTCGTCTTCGATCTCCTGGCGGCTCCTGCCCTTGTTGCGGTTGTCGTTGACGAGCGAGCTTTCGGTGACCATCAGGGTGCCCGCGCCGTCGGTCTCGAATGCGCCGCCCTCGGCGGTGATCCAGGTTTCGGTGCGGGCCAGGCCGTACTTGGCCAGCACGGACTTCGCGACGGCGTTGTCGTTGTCGTGCGGCTTCTGTTTGTTCCCCCAGCCGTTGAAGTTGAAGTCGACGCCCGTGACCTTGCCCGCCTCCTCCACGAAAACCGGGACGGTGTCGCGCGCCCACAGGTCGTCGACCGGGATCGGGACGACCTCGACGGTGTCGCCGCACGCCTGCCGAGCGGTGTCGGCGTGCTCGGGCCCGGCGAGGAGCACCACCGGTTCGAAGTCGGCGATCGCCTTGGCCAGACCCGCGATCTCCTCGCGGACGGCGGGGAGATCCTCCGCCCAGATGGACTTCGACGCAGGCCAGGACAGGTAGGTGCGGGCGTGACTTTCCCATTCGGCGCCCAGCCTGCGGGCCGCCGCCGCGCCGGCGGCGGGTTCGGATGAGCATCCCGCGTTCCCGGCGGCGACGGCGCCGACCGCTGTCACCGCGCGCAGGACCGTGCGACGGGGAAGGGACGAATCGAACACTCTGCACTCCTTGGTCGGGCCGATGAAAACACGATAGCATCCTGACTGAAAATTCAGTCAGGATGCCGTCGCTAAGGTGATCACCCGTGTTCGAACGTCAGCAGAAGATCTTGGAAGCGGCCGTGCGGGTGATCGCACGCAGCGGTGTGCGTGGCCTGCGGGTCGAGAAGATCGCGGCGGAGGCCGGGATCTCGACGTCGCTGATCTACTACCACTTCACGAACCGCGCCGGGCTCCTGCGGAAGACGCTGGAGTTCGTCAGCGATCGCGCCGCGGCGTACACCGAGGAGGCCGCGGCCGAGGCGGCGGACCCCCGCGCCGAACTGGAACTCCTGCTGTTCGGTGAACTTCAGGACACCCAGGCCGTGCGGGAGAACAGCACGGCCTGGGGCGAATTGCGGGCCAGCGCCGTCTTCGCCCCGGAACTGCGTGAACCGCTGGCGGAGTCGACCCGGATCTGGGTGGGCGAAGTCGCCGAGGTGATCGGACGTGTCGACGGTGCCGGGGTCGACGCCGAGGACGCCGCGGAACGGCTCACCGGGCTCGTCGAAGGACTCAGTGAGCGGTGGCTTTCTGGTTCGATGGACCTGGACAGGGCGCGGGACCTCCTGCGAGGTGCGATCGCGCTGGAACTGGACAAGGCGGGGGGCTGATGGGACTCGAAAAGGTCGTCGGCGTCATGCGCGACAACCTCACCGTCCGGCGCGTCTACGGCGAGCCCGTCGAGAAGGACGGCGTCGTGGTCGTCCCGGCCGCGAGCGTGATCGGCGGCGGAGGCGGCGGGCACGGCTCCGAACAGGACAAGGAGGGCGAGGGTGGCGGTTTCATCCTCGCCGCGCGACCTGTCGGCGCGTACGTCCTCAAAGGTGGCGAGGTGCGCTGGGTCCCGGCGGTGGACGTGAGCTTCCTCGGTGCGGTGTTCGCGATCATGGTCGCCGTGATCCACCGGCGCCGGCGAGGATCAGATCGATCCCGGTGAGGAACTGTTCCCGGTCGTCGTGATCGCGCGCGTCGCCGGCGATGGACCGGAGGAAGGGGAATTCGCCGGGATCGAGCTCCTCCCAGGCGTTCGCCGCCGCGTGGAGGAATTCGGCGCGGTCCACTCCGGGCCCGAGCACCCGGGAGTTCGCCGCGTTCTGGCCCGCGGCGCCGAAGATGTAGTGCACCAGCGCCGAAGTCGCCGTGAACCAGGTGGTTTCGGGGACGCCCAGCGCGCTGACCCGCTGTCCGATGCCTTCGAAGATCCGCGGCGTCACCGAACCCCAAGGGCTGCGGGAGAGTTGTGCGGCGAGCTGCGGGGAAAGCCACGGGTGCCGCTCGATCGCTTCGAACAGACCGAGTCCGATGGCCCGGATCTCGTCCTCCGGTGAGCCGTCGGCCTCGACGCTCAGCGCGGTCGCGATGACGGACGCGGTCGCGGCGTCGAGCAGCGCACCCTTGTTCGGCACGTGCCAGTAGATCGCCCCGGGGCCGGTGGCGAGGCGTTCGGTCAGCGTCTTGAAGGTCAGTCCTCGCTCGCCCGCCGCGTCGAGGAGTTCGACGGCGGCTTCGACGATGCGCTCGCGGGTCAGTGCCTCCGCGCGTGCCCGTGGTGCCATGTCGCTCATCCTGACAGAGCGAGGATCGCCATCGAGCGGACGCGGACCGGCGGCTTTCGGGTTAGTTTCCCTGTATGGCGAAAAGCTCGGCGGTGGAGATCGAGGTCGGCGACCGGACGGTGCGCGTCTCGAACCCGGATCGCGTCTACTTCCCGGCACGGGGCGAGACCAAGCTCGACCTCGTCCGGTACTACCTCGCCGTCGGCGACGGGATCGTGCGGGCGCTGCGGGAGCGGCCGTGCATGCTGCACCGGTTCCCGTCCGGCGTTTCGGGGGAGAAGGTCCATCAGAAGCGGGTGCCGAACGGCGCTCCCGACTGGTTGCAGACCGTCCGCGTCGACTTCCCCTCCGGCAGACACGCCTACGAGCTGTGCGTCACCCATCCCGCGGACGTGATCTGGGCGGTGCAGATGTCGACCGTCGAGTTCCACCCGTGGAACTCCCGCCGCGCCGACACCGAACGCCCTGACGAGTGGCGGATCGACCTCGATCCGATGCCCGACTGTCCGTTCTCCACCGTGCGGAAGGTCGCCGGCACGGTCCGCGAGATCCTGGACGAACTGGGGATCATCGGCTGGCCGAAGACCTCCGGCGGGCACGGCCTGCACGTCTACGTCCGGATCGAGCCACGCTGGGGTTTCCAGGAGGTCCGCCGGGCGGCGCTCGCCTTCGCGCACGAGGTCGAGCGCCGGATGCCCGACGAGGTCACCACCACCTGGTGGCGCAAGGACCGAGACCCTTCGAAGCTGTTCGTGGACTACAACCAGAACGCGCGCGACCACACCATCGCGAGCGCGTACTCGGTTCGCGGCGTGCCCGAAGCCGTCGTCTCGACCCCGATCCGGTGGGACGAGATCGACGATGTCGAACCGCGTGAGTTCACCATCGCCACCGTGCCCGCGCGCTTCGCCGAACTCGGCGACCTGCACGCGGGCATCGACGACACGGCGTACTCGCTCGACACCCTGCTCGAGTGGGCGGATCGCGAAGGCCTCGACGCCGACTGACTTCCCCGCATTTAGTCCTCTAAATGCGGGCCGGGTGGGGTCGAGTGAGGGTTGCGAAAGCCACTTTCGCAACGTTGAAGGTTGCGAAAGTGGCTTTCGCAACGTGCCCTGCCCCCGTGAAGCCCGCACCTCACCTCGGCGCCGACTTCGGCTGTAGCGAAAGCCACTTTGGAGACACCTGGTGTCCCGAAAGTGGCTTCGCGACGCGGGCGAGCCCGCGACCCTCCGCATTTAGAGGACTAAATGCGGAGGGTAGGGCTCACTTGCCGACGTAGGCCGCCAGGTGTTCACCGGTGAGCGTCGAAGCGCTCGCGACGAGGTCGGACGGCGTGCCCTCGAAGACGATCTTGCCGCCGTCGTGGCCGGCGCCAGGGCCGAGATCGATGATCCAGTCGGCGTGCGCCATGACCGCCTGGTGGTGCTCGATCACGATCACGGATTTGCCCGCGTCGACGAGCCGGTCCAGCAGGCCGAGCAGGTTCTCGACGTCGGCGAGGTGCAGACCGGTGGTCGGCTCGTCGAGGACGTAGACGCCGCCCTTGTCACCCATATGCGTCGCGAGCTTCAGCCGCTGCCGTTCGCCACCGGAAAGCGTGGTGAGCGGCTGGCCGAGGCTGAGGTAGCCGAGCCCGACGTCGTCGAGCCTGCTGAGGATGGCGTGTGCGGCCGGGATGCGCCCATCGCCCTCACCGAAGAACTTCACGGCCTCGGAGACCGGCATTTCGAGCGCTTCGCTGATGTTCTTGCCGCCGAAGGTGTACTCCAGCACCGACGCCTGGAACCGCTTGCCGTCGCATTCCTCGCAGGTCGTCGCGGTGCCCGCCATGATGCCGAGGTCGGTGTAGATGACGCCCGCGCCGTTGCAGTTCGGGCAGGCACCCTCGGAGTTGGCGCTGAACAGCGCGGGCTTCACGCCGTTGGCCTTGGCGAAGGCCTTGCGGATCGGTTCGAGCAGACCGGTGTAGGTGGCCGGGTTGCTCCGCCGCGAGCCGCGGATGGGGGTCTGGTCGACCGAGACCACGCCTTCGGCGGCGGGGATGGAGCCGTGGATCAGCGAACTCTTGCCGGAACCCGCGACACCGGTGACCACGCAGAGGACGCCGAGCGGGACGTCGACGTCCACGTTCCGGAGGTTGTGGCGGTCCGCGCCGCGGATCTCCAGTTTGCCGGTCGGCTTGCGGACGCTGTCCTTGAGCGACGCCCGGTCGTCGAGGTGCCTGCCGGTGATGGTGTCGCTGGCGCGCAGGCCTTCGACGGTGCCTTCGAAGCAGATCGTCCCGCCCGCGGTACCCGCGCCGGGCCCGAGGTCGACGACGTGGTCGGCGATGGCGATGGTCTCCGGCTTGTGCTCGACGACCAGCACCGTGTTGCCCTTGTCGCGCAACTGCTGGAGCAGGTTGTTCATCCGCTGGATGTCGTGCGGGTGCAGCCCGATGGTGGGTTCGTCGAAGACGTACGTGACGTCGGTGAGCGAGGAACCCAGGTGCCGGATCATCTTCGTGCGCTGCGCCTCGCCGCCCGAAAGCGTGCCGGACGGCCGGTCGAGGGAGAGGTAACCGAGCCCGATGTCGACGAACGAGTCGAGGGTGTGCAGGAGCTTCTCCAGCAGCGGCGCCACCGACGGCTCCTTGAGTCCGCGGACCCAGTCGGCGAGGTCGCTGATCTGCATCTTGCCGGCGTCGGCGATGTTGATCCGCTTGATCTTCGACGAGCGCGCGAGCTCGCTGAGCCTGCTCCCGTCGCATTCGGGGCAGGTGGCGAAGGTGACCGCCCGGTCGACGAACGCGCGGATATGCGGCTGCATCGCCTCGCGGTCCTTGGACAGGAACGACTTCTGGATCGTGGGGATCAAACCCGAGTAGGTCAGGTTGATGCCCTCGATCTTGAGCTTGACCGGCTCCTTGTACAGCAGGTCGTTCATCTGCCGCTTGGTGTACTTCTTGATCGGCTTGTCGGGGTCGAAGAAGCCGCAGCCGCGCAGGATGCGGCCGTACCAGCCGTCCATGGAGAAGCCGGGGATCGTCAGCGCGCCCTCGTTGAGGGACTTCGTGTCGTCGTACAACGCGGTGAGGTCGATGTCGTTGACCTGCCCCCGGCCTTCGCAGCGGGCGCACATGCCGCCGGTGATGCTGAACTCGCGGCGCTCCTTCGTGGTCCGCCCGCCCTTCTCGACGGTCACCGCGCCCGCGCCGGAGATCGACGCGACGTTGAAGGAGAAGGCCTGCGGGGAGCCGATATGCGGCTTCCCGAGCCGGCTGAACAGGATGCGCAGCATGGCGTGGGCGTCCGTGGCGGTGCCGACCGTGGAGCGCGGGTCGGAGCCCATCCGCTGCTGGTCGACGATGATCGCGGTGGTCAGGCCGTCGAGCACGTCGACCTCGGGCCGGGCCAGCGTCGGCATGAAGCCCTGCACGAAGGTGCTGTACGTCTCGTTGATCAGCCGCTGCGATTCGGCCGCGATCGTGTCGAAGACCAGGGAGCTCTTACCTGATCCGGAAACCCCGGTGAACACCGTCAGCCGTCGCTTCGGCAGCTCGACGGCGACGTTCTTGAGGTTGTTCTCGCTCGCGCCCAGCACCCGGATCAGGTCGTGGCTGTCGGCGGGGTGCTGCTCGGGCGGCTGCGGCCGGGTGGTCTTGCGCATCTTCTCTCCATCCTCAGGGGGGCCGCGTGTACTGACCGTCAGCCTCACCGGGCTCGATCTAACCAGCTTCGAGCCGTTCGTCCTCGACGATGGTCACGCTAGGTGAGTTCGGGCGTCTTGTGCTTCTCGATTCCTGATCCGTCTTCGCGAAGCAGGGGCGCGAGGAGCATCTCGCCCTCGGGCCACGGCCCGTGCGCTCCGGTGAGGTGCCCGACGAGACCGGCGTCGGCGAACTCGGCACCCCAGCTTCCGGCGAAGGATCGCGCGCGGGCCGGGGTCATCCAGCGGTCGTTCGCGCTCGCGGCGACGACGGCCGGGAACGGGAGCCGCAGGCGGGGGATCGGGCCGAACCCGGCCAGCGCGGGCTCGGGATTCTCCTCGACGTCGGGAGGAGTGACGAACAGGGCGCCGCGCACGGGGCGGTCACCCCCGGCGGCGAGCCAGTGCAGCACGGTCAGGCAGCCGAGACTGTGCGCCACCAGCACCGGAGGGGTGGTCGTACCCGCGAGCGCCTCGTCGAGTCTCGCGACCCAGTCCTCGCGAACCGGCGAGTCCCAGTCGTCCTGCTCGAACCGCCTCGACCCCGGATAGCGGTCACACCACACCGACTGCCAGTCCCCGGGCTCCGGGCCGAACCATCCGTCCACGAACAGAAGTGCCATGGGCACCAGTATTCAGACGCTCCAGCCCTCGCTCTTCGTCGCCTTCAGATAGTCCTCGACCGGCGGGCCGACCGGCCTGCCCTCGTACTGCGTCGACAGCACCACCGACGACCGGAGCTCACCGTGTTTGCCCAGCCGTTCGAAGAGGCCTTCGAGGTGTTCGAGCGACACGGCCCGCACCTTCAGCATGGTGCAGCGGTCGCCGCTGAGCCGATGCAGCTCCACCACCTCGGGATAGTCCTCCGACTTGCTGGTGCGCAGCAGGCAACTGCCGAGCGAGCAGCGCATCTCGACGAACGCCTGCAGGCCGTACCCGGCACGGTGGGCGTCGACCTGGGCGCGATACCCGGTGATGACACCAGCCTCCTCCAGCCGCCGGACCCGTTCGGCGACGGCGGGGGCGGAGAGGTTCACGCGGCGGCCGAGTTCCTTGAACGAGAGCCGCCCGTCGCTCTGGAGCGTTTCGAGGAGCCGCCAGTCGAGGTCGTCCAGCGCCCTTTCCGATCGTAAGGTCATACCGCCCGGATTCCTTCCATCCAGTGCCTCGTACCCCCGCGAGGCCTTCGTCAGCCTATTCGCCGCGGCGCCCGGAATCCTTAGGTTTGAATCATGAAACCGATGTTGGCGCTCTTCATGGGCGTCGCCTGCCTCAGTACCGCCGTCGTCGGCCTGTCCACCACGGCGGCATTGATCGTGGCCGAGCACGCCGGCGCCGCGTGGAGCGGGCTGCCGAGCGCCGTGCTGGTACTCGGTTCCGCGGCGGGTTCGCTGTGGTCCGGGGCGCTGGCCGCCCGTTTCGGCAGGCGGCTCGTCCTGGTACTGATGTACGGCGCCGCGGTGGTCGGCGCGCTGATCTCCTTCGCCGGCGTGCTCGGCGGATCCGTGCTCGCGCTGGTGGCGGGGATGCCCTTGATCGGCTTCGGCAACAGCGGCGCACAACTGTCCCGCTACACCGCCGCCGACCTGTCGCCCGAGCACCGCAAGGGATTCGCACTGTCCACAATGGTCTGGGCGGGGACCGTCGGCGCGGTCGCGGGGCCCGCGCTGATCGCACCGGCCGCGGCGAAGGCGGAAGCCGCGGACCTGCCCGCCCTGTCCGGCCCGATCGTGGCGGGCGCGATCGTCGTGGCCATCGCCGTGGTAGCCGTCGCCACTCTGCCGCGAGGCCTCGCCGCTCCGGCGGAAGGGGTGCCGAAGCGGGAACGGATGTCCGTGCGGAACCCGGCCATCTTCGGGCCGCTCGTGGCGATGGTCGGCGCGCAGCTGGCCATGGTGGCGGTGATGACGATGACACCGGTCCAGCTGCACCAGCACGGTCAGGGACTCGACGTCGTCGGCTGGGTGCTGAGCGCCCATCTGGCCGGGATGTTCGCGCTGGCGCCGTTGTCCGGCTGGATCGCCGACCGCTGGGGCGGCCGCGCGACCATCTTCGGCGGGATCGGCACGCTCACCGTCGCGGCGGTGACGGTCATCGGCGCTCCCGATTCGCATCACGTGGGAATCCCGGTCGCGCTGTTCCTGCTGGGCTACGGCTGGAACCTGGTGTTCGTCGGCGGCAGCAGCCTGCTCAGCCGCGATCTCCCGCCCGCGCAGCGGACGAGGGCACAAGGCACCGTCGACGCCTTCGTCTGGGGGACCTCGGCCGCGGCGAGCCTGCTCGCCGGGCAGCTGTTCGGCCTGGGTGGATACGTTCTGGTCGCCGTCGCGGGGGGATTGTGCGCACTCGCTCCGCTCGCGGTGATCGGCCGCCGGGTGCCCGCGCCGGAACCCGTCGAAGAAGCCGGGCTCCGCTGATCTGCGAAACCCGGGGCCTGCCGTCATACTGCTTCACTCCGACACGAACGAACCCGTGATGACGCAGATCACGTGGGTGACCGATTCGGAGGGTCCTAGGGTGAAAGCAGACAAGGTGCGGGAGATCGGGGGTGCACGATGAGCGAGTTCGCGGTGAATCTGCGGGACCGGGTACGGCAGGCGAGGGAGGACGTCCAGATCGCCAAACAGGCCTCGGACGAGGACAGGGCCTCGGCCGTCGGCGCCGATCTGGCCAACCTGGAGCGGCTGGCCGCCGAGCACGGCGTCGAACTTCCGGAGCAGTCATCGGGTGACGTCCGGGCGTGACCCCGGGTTCCCGGCCGGTGATCGGGCTTTGACACCCTGGGGTGTGTGACCGCAAGCCTGAACCGGATCCGCGCCTTCCTGGCGGACCGTGAGCCGCCGACACCGTGCCTGGTCGTCGACACCGACCTGGTCGCGGAGCGTGCGGCCGCGGTCTCGGCGGCGTTCCCGGACGCGCTGATCCGCTACGCGGTCAAGGCGAATCCGGCTCCCGAGGTACTCGACGCCGTGGCGTCGGCCGGCGCGGGATTCGACGTGGCGGGCACGGCGGAGATCGAGCTGTGCCTGTCCCGGGGCGCGTCGGCGGAAGACCTGGCGTACGGCAACACGATCAAGAAACCGGCGGACATCGCCTTCGCCCACCGGCGCGGGATCCGTGAGTTCACCACGGATTCCGCCGGTGATCTGGCGAACCTGGCCGAGCACGCGCCCGGTTCGCTGGTCTCGGTCCGTCTCCTGACCGGCGGCCCGGACTCGGTCACGCCGTTCGGGCACAAATTCGGGTGCGAGCCCGCGGTGGCCGCCGTCCTGCTCCGCCAGGTCGCGGAAGCCGGGCTGCGGCCGGGGATCGCGTTCCACGTCGGCTCGCAGCAGCCGGATCCGGCCGCCTGGGAGATCGGGATCGCGACCGCGGCCAAGGTCGCCGCCGACGCCGGCGTCGTACTGGAGCGGCTCAACATCGGCGGCGGGTTCGCCACCGAGCACCGGGAGCCCGTGCCGTCGCTGACGGACTACGCCGCGGTGATCCATGACGCCCGCCGCGAGCATCTACCGGGGCCGGAGTTGCTGCTGGAGCCCGGTCGCGTGATCGTCGGTGACGCCGGGCTCATCAGGACCGAGGTCGTCCTGGTGACGACCCGCGCCGCCGCCGACGAACGCCGCTGGGTCTACCTCGACGTCGGCAGGTACAACGGAATGGCGGAGTGCGAGAACGAAGCCGTCGCGTATCGGCTGGAGGCCGTCGGCGTCAAGGGACCGCAAGGACCGGTGGTCCTCGCGGGGCCGACCTGCGATGGTGACGACGTGCTGTACCAGCGGACGCCGTGCGCGCTGCCGCTGTCGTTGAAGGCGGGCGACCGGCTGGACATCCCGGGCACCGGTGCGTACACCGCCAGCTATTCGTCCATCGCGTTCAACGGAATCGAGCCGTTGCGTACTTATTGTGTGGGGAGGTTCGCCGATGCCGGGTGAAGTACCACTTGTCGGCCGGTTCGCCGGCCGCCACGTACTCGCGGAGTTCGAGGGGATCGAGCCGTCGTTGCTCGACGATGCCCTGCTCCTCAAGAAGACACTCGCCGAAGCGGTGACCGAGGCGGGGGCGACGGTCTGCGAAGTCGTGTCGCATTCCTTCGCCCCGCAAGGGGTCACCGTGCTCGCGCTGCTGGCGGAATCGCACGCGTCGGTGCACACCTATCCGGAGATCGGTTCGGTGTTCGTGGACGTGTTCACCTGCGGGGACCGGGCGGATCCGGAACGCGCGGTCGCACTGCTGGCGAAGATGCTGGGCGCCGGGACCGTCCGGATGTCCACCGTGGAACGAGGAGAGAACTGATGGCGCAGCGAGTGATCGTCGAGCCGATGGGCGCGGGGCTCACCCGGAACTGGGACGTCGAGGAGGTCCTGTTCGAGGGCCGCACCGCGTTCCAGAACGTCCTCATCGGACGGACCGCGCAAGGGATCTCCCTGTTCTGCGACGACGAACGGCAGAGTACCGAGCTGAGCCAGCTCGTCTACCACGAAGCGCTGATGCTTCCCTCGCTGCTGCTCGCCGAGCGCGTCGAGCGGGTGCTGATCATCGGCTCCAGCGAAGGGGTCGCCTCCGAGCTCGCGGTCGCCGCGGGCGCCGAAGTGGTCGACCACGTCGACATCGACGCCGAGGCGGTGCGCGCCTGCGCCGAGCATCTTCCTTACGGCTACACCCTCGACGATCTGGCCCGCGCCGAGCGCGGGGAGGGGAAGATCCGGATCCACTACCGCGACGGCTGGGAGTTCCTCGCCGAGGCGCGTGAGCGCGGGGACTCCTACGACGTGGTCGTGATCGACCTGCCGGACGAGAACGACGATCCCGAGGCCCAGCACAACCGGTTGTACGGTACCGACTTCCTGACCAGGTGCACGGAACTGCTCACCGACGGCGGAGTGGTCGGCTGTCAGGCGGGCTGCCCGACGTTGTGGCGCAACCAGACGCTGATCTCGTCGTGGCGCCGGTTCACCGAGTCGTTCGGGACCGTTCTCTACTACGGTTCGGACGAGCACGAGTGGGCGTTCCTGAGCGGCAGGGCCGACGCTCTCGAAGATCACGGCGCGCTCGTCGCGGAAAAGCTCGGCAAGGCGGGAATCGGAGAGTCCACAATGGACGAGGACGCGCTGAGGGCGAACACGGTCCCGCCGTTTTCCTTGCGGCGGAACTGAGAGTCCGTCGCCGTTATCCCACCGAGATCAACGGTGGTCGCCGTGCGTGACGCCGTCGGTGCAGGATCCTCCATCTGGTCGTTGCCGCTGGTCGCGGTGGGGGCCAGAATCGCTCGGGTGAGCAGCTGGCGAGCGGACCGGGAACCCGCGGTCTGTGCCGCCTTCGCGAGTTTGACCGCGAGTGTCGCGGAAGACCTCGGACCGGATCGGGTGGTGGACACCTTGTCCAGCGAATGCGCGCGCCTGCTCCCGATCGATTCCACGGAGATCTTCCTGCCGGGCCTGGAACTCGAACGTCATCCCGCGGTGGTGGCGGAAGGGCCCGCGCGTGAGTCGTTCGAAACCGGGAACGACATCGCCGTTCACGATCTTTCCGCGGAGGCTTCGCGCTGGCCGGGTTATGCCGCCAGGATGGCGGGGCAGGGCTACGCCGCGGTTTCCGCGCTGCCGCTGCGGGCGATGGACGAAACCGTCGGCGCGATCGCCTTCCTCAGTGCCGAAACCGTGGTCCTGAGTGCCGAAGACCGCCGTCTTGGCCGGGCGCTCGCCGACGTCGCGACGTCGTGTCTCCTGCAGCAGCGGGAGTTGCGCCACTATCGGACGCTTTCGGAGCAGTTGCAGACCGCCCTCGACAGCCGGGTCGTCATCGAACAGGCGAAAGGCATGCTCGCCGAACGCGGCGGTGTCGACGTCGGCACCGCCTTCCATCGCTTGCGTTCCTTCGCCCGCGGTACGAACAGGAAGCTGGCGGAGGTCGCGCGTGGCATCGTCGATGGCACGCTGGACACCCGGGAACTCCGGCCGCGAGACCGGTGAGGACCGCCGGAACCGGCGCGCGGACGCCGGTAGGGCCGTTGGTCACCGGAACCGGGGACTTGTCCCGGGCGACGCGCGACCGTGCGGCCCTAGGGGCCGAGGGGGTAATCGGAAAGGCTTCACGCAGCAGAAGGGTGCGGTGAAGTCATGGCGTTGCTGGGAAGTCTGCGTGGGCGGGGCCGGTCGGTGCGGCCGAGCCTGCTTCCGTTGCTGGAACTGAGGTCCGCGGCGCTGGCACTGCGGTCCGGGCATGGGCTGGCGCCCACCGGGGCGGGGACGGTCTGCTTCGTCGCGGAAGGCCGGCCGAGCCGGGGGACGGATGCGGAGATCGTCGCCGGGCTCGCCGGGGATCCCGTCCGCCGTAACGTCGTCGATCACGACGCGGTCGGGCGGACGATCGTGCGGTGCTGGCGGGAGAACGGTGATCTCGGCTGGTTGCTCGACGACCTCGCCGACGTCAACGAGCGGTTGGCTCAGGCCGGGTTCGCGTCCTGGTTGCTGCACACGACGGTGGACTTCGCCGAGCTGCGGGACATGCGTCATCCGAAGCTGACCATGGTCTACCGGCGGGAGCGCGGCACTTTCTACCCGTACGCGCCTCGCGGATCCCGGGGCAGGGACCGGGCGATGGAACTGAAGATCCGCTCGTCGCTGACCCGGATCGTGCCGATGGAGTCCGACATCGGCCGATGGCGCCCGGTGTGACGGGCGCCCGCCAGGTCAGCCGGGTGCGCCGCTGAGCCAGCCGCGTAGTCGCTGGACGCGCCGGTCCCGCGGGTTCCACCCCGGGAGACGACGTCGCGACCGCGTGGCCAGGGCCGCGCCGTCGAGATGCCGGATGGCGGTGAGGACGTCGTCGAGCAGCGAGGCGTGCGTATCGGGTTTCGTCACCACCCTCGGCGGCCGCTCGGGTTCGGCCGCGACCCGATCCCGGCGCGGGACGACGTGCGTGCCGGGACGGCGGCGGGTCTCGCAGATTCTCGTGGTCACGTCCCGGTCACCCTTCCCCGCGCTCTCGGTCCGGTCGTCACGTACGACGATGAGCCACGGAGGGCCGTTCCGGTCACCGCCGAAGGTTGTGCCCTCGAGGGCACAAAGACCCCACTCGGTCGCCAGGCGGGTACGGCGGGTCACGGGTTGGCCTCGAAACGATGGCCGGGGCCGGAGCCGGTGGGACAATGCGCCGGTCTCCAACCGGACCACCCCGTGCGCCTGGACGGAACTCACGTGCTTGAAGCCGTAACACGCGTGATTGAAGCCGTAACACGCGTGATTGAAGCCGGAAGACACGGTGCGATCCGGCTTCGGGTGTGTTGCGCCTCCAAGCACGCGAGTTCCGCCTTTGATCACGCGAGTTCCGTCTCCAAGCACGTGTGTTCCGGCTCCAGACACGCGAGACCCGCGAATTCGCACCCGGGTGAATGCGGCCGCTGGCGGGATCGATTTCCGGGAATCCGCCGGACAATGGTCCGGCGAGACCACGATCGACGGAGAAGGTGCATGCCGAACCCGACCTCCCCGCGGCCCGTGCCCGCTCCGACGACACGACCGATCCGGGTGCTGCTCGTCGAGGACCACAAGATGGTGGCGGAAGCGCTGGGCGCGGCCTTCGAGGAGTTCCCGGAGATCGACCTGGTGGCGTCGGTGGAGTCCTTGGCGCACGGGATGATCGCGGCAGGGGAGCACCATCCCGACATCGTGCTGCTCGATCGGCGGCTGCCGGACGGAGACGGGATCGAGGCGATCGCCGGGTTCCGCGCGATCTCGCCCTCGAGCAGGGTGCTGGTGCTGACCGGTGACGCCAACAGCGCCATCGCCGCCAGGATCCTGGAGGTCGGCGGGGCCGGGCTGCTGCTGAAGTCCGGGCTTCTCGACGAACTGGTCACGGCGATCCGGACCATCGCGGCGGGCGACGTGGTCATCGACCCCGAACTGCTCAGCGGCGCGCTGGCCATGCTGGCGGGCGGCCCGGGCAGGCTGGGGCCGGTACTGACCCTGAGGGAACGACAGGTGCTGGGGCTGATCGCCGAAGGGGCGGGAACCGACCGGATCGCCGAAGAGTTGCGGCTGGCGCGGAACACCGTGCGGAATCACGTGCAGCGGATCCTGGTGAAGACCGGGACCCATTCGAAACTCGAAGCCGTGGCGCACGCGCGCAAGAACGGCCTCCTCGAACGGCCGTAGCGGCGAGACGTATCCGAGTGCCAAGCTGCACTATGGCCATGCTGCCATCGGAACAGGCGCCTGATCACCGCAGCGCTGTGCTCTTCGAGTTGTTCATGCACAGCGTCGTCGATTACGCCATTTACCTGCTGGACGTCGAGGGCAGGGTGATCAGCTGGAATCCGGGTGCGGAGCGGATCAAGGGCTATTCCGGGGAGGAGATTCTCGGCCGTCATTTCTCGGTTTTCTACACCGAGAACGACGTCGACGGCGGCAAACCCGCCTCGGAACTGCTGATCGCCGCCGAAATGGGGAGCCACGAGGACGAGGGCTGGCGCGTCCGGCGCGGCGGCGAGCGGTTCTGGGCCAACACCGTGATCACCGCCTTACGGGACGAACAAGGCGACCTCGTCGGTTTCGGCAAGGTCACCCGTGATCTCACCGAACGCCGGAAAACTCAGGAGGAAAGGGCCGAACGCCGCCAGGCCTTCGCGCATTTGGTCCGGGCACAGGAAACCGAACGTCGCCGTATCGCGTGGGATGTTCACGACGATTCCATTCAGTCGATGATAGCGGTGAGCATGCGGTTGCAGATGCTCGCCGCGCAACGGCGGGATCCCGCGTTGAAGCAACTCGACGAAGCGATTCAAGGGGCGATTCGGCGGTTGCGAATCCTCGTCGCCCAATTGCGGCCGCCCGCGTTGAACGACGAGGATCTGATCGCTTCCGTCCGCGACTACCTCGACGAGGTCGTCGCGGGCTGGGGCCTCGACTGCACGCTGCGGCACGATCTCGCCGTCAGGCCGCCGCCCGATCTCGTCGTCACCGCCTTCCGGATCCTGCAGGAGGCGTTGGTGAACGTGCGTAAGCACGCGAACGCCACGTCGGTCGTGGTCTCGCTGACCGGACAGGACGGCGGTCTGCTGGTGACGGTCGCCGACGACGGCGACGGGATGAAACCGGACGGCGAGAGTGGGCACGAATCGTTGTCGGGCGAGCACATCGGCATGGCGTCGATGCGAGAACGTGCTGAAGCGGCACAAGGCTGGTTCCGGATCTCCAGCAGACCCGGCGAAGGTACGTCGGTGACCTTCTGGATCCCGCTGGGTCCTCCCCGCGGGTAGCCACGACGAAGGAGGCATTTCGATGCCGGAGCCGGGAAGCAAGCGCGGGGCGATCGACGACCAAGGCCTGCAGCGGCTGCTGGAAGGGCTGAAAGCCGTTCGCGACGGTGATTTCAGCACCCGGCTGCCCCAGGTGGACGACGTCCTGATGGACGAGATGGCGCTCGTCTTCAACGGGATGGTCGATCAGCTGGCGCTGTTCACCTCCGAGGTCACGCGGGTCGCGCGCGAGGTCGGTACCGACGGGAAGCTCGGCGGCCAAGCGGCGGTGCCCTCGGTTTCGGGGACGTGGAAGGACCTCACCGATTCGGTGAACGCGATGGCGGGCAACCTCACCGGCCAGGTCCGCGACATCGCCGAGGTCGCCACGGCGGTGGCGAAGGGTGATCTCTCCCAGAAGATCACCGTCGACGTCAAGGGCGAGATGCTCGAGTTGAAGAACACGATCAACACGATGGTGGATCAGTTGTCGTCGTTCGCGGACGAGGTCACGCGGGTGGCGCGGGAGGTCGGCAGCGAAGGACGGCTGGGCGGGCAGGCGGAAGTCCCCGGCGTGGCGGGGACCTGGCGGGATCTGACGACGTCGGTGAACTTCATGGCGGGCAACCTGACCGATCAGGTGCGGTCGATCGCCGAGGTCACGACGGCGGTGGCGAAAGGCGACCTGTCGCAGAAGATCACCGTGGACGCGCGGGGCGAGATCCTGGAGTTGAAGAACACGATCAACACGATGGTGGATCAGTTGTCGTCGTTCGCGGACGAGGTCACGCGGGTGGCGCGGGAGGTCGGCACCGAAGGAGCGCTCGGCGGGCAGGCCCAGGTGCCCGGGGTGGCCGGCACCTGGCGGGATCTGACGACGTCGGTGAACTTCATGGCGGGCAACCTCACCGCGCAGGTCCGCTCCATCGCCCAGGTCGCCACGGCGGTGGCGAAGGGTGATCTGTCGCAGAAGATCACCGTGGACGCGCGGGGCGAGATCCTGGAGTTGAAGAACACGATCAACACGATGGTGGATCAGTTGTCGTCGTTCGCCGATGAGGTCACGCGGGTGGCGCGGGAGGTCGGCACCGAGGGACGGCTGGGCGGTCAGGCGGACGTCAAGGGCGTGTCCGGGACGTGGAAGGGCCTGACCGAGTCGGTGAACGTCATGGCAGACAACCTCACGGATCAGGTGCGGTCGATCGCCGAGGTCACCACCGCGGTCGCGAAAGGCGACCTGTCGCAGAAGATCCGCGTCGACGCCCGCGGCGAGATCCTGGAGCTCAAGGACACCATCAACACGATGGTCGGTCAGTTGTCGTCGTTCGCCGATGAGGTCACGCGGGTGGCGCGGGAGGTCGGCACCGAGGGACGGCTGGGCGGTCAGGCGGACGTCAAAGGCGTGTCGGGTACCTGGAAGGGCCTGACCGAGTCGGTCAATGTCATGGCCGACAACCTGACCGACCAGGTGCGGTCCATCGCGCAGGTCGCGACCGCGGTCGCCAGGGGCGATCTGTCGCAGAAGATCACCGTCGAGGCCAAGGGCGAGGTCGCCGCGCTCGCGCAGACGATCAACACGATGGTCGACACGCTGTCGGCCTTCGCGGACGAGGTCACGCGGGTGGCGCGCGAGGTCGGTACCGAAGGCATCCTCGGCGGGCAGGCCAGGGTGCCGAACGTCGCCGGGACCTGGAAGGACCTCACCGACAACGTCAACTCGATGGCGAACAACCTCACCGGCCAGGTCCGCAACATCGCGCAGGTGACCACCGCGGTCGCGCAGGGAGACCTCTCCCGCAAGATCGACGTCGACGCGCGGGGCGAGATCCTGGAGCTCAAGACCACCATCAACACGATGGTCGACCAGCTTTCCGCGTTCGCCGCGGAGGTCACCCGCGTCGCGCGCGAGGTCGGCAGTGAGGGACGGCTCGGCGGCCAGGCGGAGGTCGAAGGCGTTTCGGGTACCTGGAAGCGGCTGACGGAGAACGTCAACGAGCTGGCCGGGAACCTGACCCGCCAGGTGAGGGCGATCGCCGAGGTCACCAGCGCGGTGGCCACCGGCGACCTCACGCGGTCGATCTCCGTCGAGGCGCAGGGCGAGGTCGCGGAGCTGAAGGACAACATCAACGCGATGGTCCAGTCGCTGCGCGAGACCACGCGCGCGAACGAGGAACAGGACTGGCTCAACACCAACCTGGCGCGGATCTCCGGCCTCATGCAGGGGCACCGGGATCTGCGGGTGGTGGCCACGCTCATCATGAACGAGCTGACCCCGCTGGTCGGCGCCCAGCACGGGACGCTGTTCCTCACCGAAGCCGGCGAACACGGCACCCGGCTGCGGTTGATCACCAGCTACGGGCACAGCGAGGACCCGGACACGCCCTCGGATTTCGCGATGGGGCAGTCGCTGATCGGCCAGGCCGCGCAGACCAGGAAACCGATCGTGGTCGACCGGACGCCGCCGGGTTTCGTGAATATCTCGTCGAGCCTCGGCTCCGCCCCGCCGGTCACCCTGATCGTGTTGCCGATCGTCTTCGAGGACCAGGTGCTCGGCGTCATCGAACTGGCGTCGTTCGGCGAATTCACCGCCGTCCGCAAGGATTTTCTCGCACAACTGATGGAGACCATCGGGGTCAACGTCAACACGATCATCGCCAACGCGCGGACCGACTCCCTGCTGGAGGAATCCCAGCGGCTCGCCCAGGAGCTGCAGACCCGCTCCGAGGAGCTTCAGGCGCAGCAGGCGAAACTCCAGGTGTCCAACGCGGAACTGGAAGAGAAGGCCGAACTCCTCGCGCGGCAGAACCGCGACATCGAGGTGAAGAACTTCGAAATCGAGCAGGCGCGCCAGGAAATCGAGGAACGTGCGCAGCAGCTCGCGCTGGCATCGAAGTACAAGTCGGAGTTCCTGGCGAACATGTCACACGAACTCCGTACCCCGTTGACCAGCCTGCTGATCCTCGCCGGGGTCCTCTCGCAGAACTCGACCCAGAACCTGACCCCCAAACAGGTCGAGTTCGCCAAGGTGATCCAGTCCGCGGGCACCGACCTGCTGCAGCTGATCAACGACATCCTCGACCTGTCGAAGGTCGAGGCCGGGAAAATGGACATCCATCACGAGCCGTTCCCGCTGCGCCAGCTGCTCGACTACGTCGGCACGACGTTCCGGCCGCTGACCGCGGAGAAGGGGCTCGACTTCCAGGTCACCGTCGAACCCAACGTGCCGGAACTGCTCTTCACCGACGAGCAGCGGCTTCGGCAGGTGCTGCGGAACCTCCTGTCGAACGCGGTCAAGTTCACCGAACGCGGCGGCGTCGAACTGCGGGTCGAATTGGTCGACACCGTCGTTTCGCCGTCGGGCGCGCTCCCGCACGAAGCACTGGTGGCGTTCAGCGTCATCGACACCGGGATCGGGATCGCGGAGGAGAACCTCGAATCGATCTTCGGGGCCTTCCAGCAGGCCGACGGCACCACCAGCCGCAAATACGGCGGCACGGGGCTTGGCCTGTCGATCAGCCGTGAGGTCGCGTATCTGCTCGGCGGCGAGATCCGGGCGGACAGCGTGCTGGGGACGGGCAGCACGTTCACCCTGTACCTGCCGGTGGCCAGGTTCGCCGCGCCGGCCAGCCTCGACGAGTCCACTGTGGACAACGTCGGCGCGGAGCGGCGGGTCCTGGTAGTGGAGGGCGAGCGGAACAGCCTGCTGACCCTCCTCGCCCGCGGTGTCGCGGCCGACGTCGCGGACAGTCACGGCTCGGTCCAGGTCCGGGCGGTGGCCGATCCGGCGGAAGCGTTCGAGGAGGTGAAGCGGGAGAGCTACCGATGCGTCGTCCTCGACGCCAGCATCCCCGGGACGAGCGCGTTGAGCTTCCTCAAACGGCTCGCCGAGGGGCCGGACCCCGTCGAGGTCCCGGTGCTGGCGCACGCGACCCGCAAGCTCAGCGCGGCGCAGGAGCGGTTGCTGCACGGGCACGCGAAGGTGCATCCGGTCGAGCTGCTGCCGTCGCTGGACATGCTGCGGGAACGCATCATGCTGCACATCTCGGCCAGCGAGCTCGAAGGCATCCTGCCGCTGATGCAGCAGCCGGAGGAGACGGTGCCGTCGTCGGACCCCCAGCCGTCCGGCCTGCCCGCCGGACCGCCGCGGCTGCGGGGCCGCAAGGTGCTGCTCGTCGACGACGACCCCCGCAACGTGTACGCGATCTCGGGGATGCTCGAACTGCACGGCCTGTCGGTCGTGCACGCGCCCAACGGCCGCAAGGGTATCGAGGAACTGCTGTCCGACGACGGTATCGACCTGATCCTGATGGACGTGATGATGCCCGAGATGGACGGCCGCGCGACGACCGCCGCGATCCGCGAGATGCCGAAGTTCGCCGGCCTGCCGATCATCACGGTGACCGCGAAAGCGATGGAGGGGGACCGGGAGAAGAGTCTCGCCGCCGGGGCGAGCGACTACGTCACCAAACCCGTGAACGCGGAGGAATTGCTGGCGTGCATGGAACGCTGGCTCGCGGACTGAACGGCGGGCTACTCGGTCCCGTTGGCGCCGCGCGCGCAGACACGGCGGATGGCCGCGACGATCTCCGTGTTGGGGCTGCCCTTCACGAGGTATTCGGTGACACCCGCGGACGCCATCTGGGCGATGGACCGGGTGTCGCTGTGCGCGGAGAACGCCATCAGCCGTGTATGGGGCACCCGCCGCCGGATCTCCCGCGCCATCCACGCACCGCCTCCACCGGGGATCCGCACGTCCAGCAGCGCGACCTCCGGGGCCAGCAGTTCCGCGAGCGCGACCGCCTCACCGGCGTCGACCGCGACGGCGACCACCTCGATGTCCGGTTCGGATTCCAAGAGGGCCCGCAGGGCGTCCCCGATGACCGGGTTGTCGTCCGCGACGAGCACCCGGAGCCTGAGGGGCGGCGTTCGGTTCATCACCCGGTCCGAGCCCGCGCTGTCTGCGGTGCCGGTGGTGGTCGCGGGCCCCCCGCCGAACTCGGCGTGACTCAGCAAGAGATCCGGTGGTCGCCTTCGCTCGGCTGCTCGATGAGCGTCCTGGCGACGTCGTGGATCTTCATGTTGTTGTTGCGGCAGAACGAGCGCAGCAGTTCGAATGCCGCGTCGACGTCGATCTGGTAACGCTCGGCGAGGATCCCCTTCGCCTGTTCGATGGGCAGCCGGTGGTCGAGCGCGTACTGGAGTTGCTCGGCACGGGCCCGGTAGAAGCGGATGCGGTCGCGCATGGCCACGAGGTCGTCGGCCGGGTCGGCAGATCCGGCCGGCGGGGCCGGCGAAAGCGTGGTCTCGGACATGAGGTGATCGTCGCAGCGGCCGGACTGCTCCGGAAGAACAGAACGTCCTGACTCGAATGATGCAAATGAACCTGGTCCGGTCGGCGGCGGCCACTCGAACGGGCGCCGAACAGGGCCCATTGGCCTGTCGCAGTGACCGGCCGTGCGCCGTACGCTCACATCCGAGGAGGGAAACCGTGGAGGTCGGAATGCTCCGGGTGTTTCTGGTCGACGATCACGAGGTGGTCCGCCGAGGGGTCGCGGACATGCTCGAGGAGGACGCCGGCCTGTGTGTCGTCGGTCAGGCCGCGACGTTTTCCCAAGCGCTGGCGAGGATTCCTGCTTTGCGGCCGGATGTCGCCGTGCTCGACGTCCGGCTGCCGGACGGCAACGGTGTCGAGCTCGCACGCGAACTGCGCTCCAAGGTGCCCGAGCTGAAATGCCTGATGCTCACCTCCTACACCGATGAGCAGGCGATGCTGGACGCGATCATGGCGGGCGCGAGCGGGTACGTCATCAAGGACATCCGGGGGATGGACCTGGTCGCGGCGGTCAAGGAGGTCGGTCTCGGCCGGTCGTTGCTGGACACGCGGGCCGCCGCGACGCTGATGGCGAAGTTCCGCGACGACGCCGCCAAGAAGGGGCCGCTCGCCGGACTTTCCGACCAGGAACGCACCCTGCTGGAACTGATCGGCGAGGGACTGACCAACCGGCAGATCGCCGAGCGGATGTTCCTCGCGGAGAAGACCGTGAAGAACTACGTGTCCCGGCTGCTGACGAAACTCGGGATGCAGCGGCGGACCCAGGCGGCCGTGCTCGCCACGGAACTGCGGCGGCAGTGAAGGCTAACGTCCTTGTGCCGTCCGGCTGAACACACGTGTCGTCCATCCAGTCACGCGTGTCGTCCGTTCAATCACGCGAGATCGCCGTTCACGCGAGGTTGATGGCCGTGACGGAGCCTGTCTCAAGCGGAAATGAGCGTGTCGAGCAGCATGTCCTCCAGCGGGCGGCGCGGCGTCCACGGCAGCTGCGACCCGTAGCCGACCCGCAGCAGCACCTGCGGCCACACCCCGCAGCCGAGGAGGCGCCGGAGTTCGGCCCGGGCAGCACGGACCATGATCGGCGGCGAGATGAACGACGCGTCCAGGCCCGCGCAGGTCGCGGTCAGCAGCACCCGTTGCATCGCCTGGCCGGCTTGCAGCCGGTCGAGCCGTTCGTCGGTCAGCGATCCGATCACCACCACCAGTGGAAGAGGGAGTGTGCCGCTGTGGCCTTCGCCGAATTCGCCGAGTAGCCAGCTTTCGTCGGCGGGGGTGCCTTCGGTCGCGTAGGACGGCACCCCGTCGCGAGTGCCCGCGCCCAGCCTGGTCCAGCGGTCGAGCTCGGCGAGGAACGCGGGATCGGAGAGTTGCTCCCGCCGGGCGCGGGAGGTGAGGTCGTGCAACAGACGGCACTGGTCGGCGTCGAGACTCGACATCCACGCGTGCTCGAGCTCGGTCGCGTGGCGGAGCGCGGTGAGCGTGGTTTTCGGGACGACGTCGGACACGAACGGCCGCCGGTTGGTCCGGCGGCGGGGGATTGCGCGGGCCAGCCGGACGACCTTCGGATCCGGGGTGCGCTCGGCGAGCGGACGGACGACCGCCAGCAGATCGGGATCGGCGCGGCTCGGCATCAGGGTCGTCGCCGGATGGAAACCCAGTGCGTGAATCGCCGTCCGGAGGGTGAACAGGGCGGCACCGCACGAGAGAACGATTTCCCGGCCGTCCGGATCCGTGGCGGGCAGGATCCGGCGCGGATCGGCGTGGACTTCGATTCCCGTGCCGGTGCAGCGGAAGAGCCACGGCTGGGTGTTGTGCGTCGACGGGGCCAGGGTGGCCGACCGGAGCACGGAATTCACCTGTTCGGAGTTCAAACGCCCGACTCCGGTGACTTGTATGGTCATGGTTTCCCCCGTCGCCGCGCCACGGGCAATAAGGTTGTCTCGTGAGACGGTCCCCGCCCACGGTGCGGGGCCGAAAGAGGAGAAAGTCACCACGGCAGCGAGTCGTCCCGATCTTCGGAGGCGCAGCAGGATGTCGGCTCAAGACCGGCTGGGCGGAAACGACGACCGGATCACCGGCGCCCTTTCCCAGCTGCGGATTCGTGAGGTGCTGCGGGATCTTCAGGAACGCATCGAACGGCTCATCGGCACCCGCGACAAGATGGACGGCCTGCTCGAAGCGGTGCTCGCGGTCGCGTCGGGGCTGGAACTGGACGCGACGCTGCGCCGGATAGTGCAGGCGGCGATCGACCTCGGTGAAGCCACTTATGGCGCGCTCGGCGTGATCGCGGACGACGGATCGCTCGCCGAATTCGTCTATCTCGGCATCGACAGCGAGACGAAGGAACAGATCGGGCATCTCCCGAAAGGGCACGGACTGCTGGGTTTCGTCATCGACGAGGCGAAACCGGTGCGGCTGGCCGACATCTCGCGGCATCCCGCGTCGGTCGGGTTCCCGCCGCGCCATCCGCCGATGCGCTCGTTCCTCGGCGTGCCGATCAGGGTCCGCGACGAAGTGTTCGGGAATCTCTACCTCACCGAGAAACGCGGGGGGAATTTCACCGATGACGACGAGGTGGTCGTCCAGGCACTCGCCGCCGCGGCCGGGATCGCGATCGAGAACGCCCACCTCTACGAGCAGACGCGGATCCGCCAGCGGTGGCAGGCCGCGACCAGCGAGGTGACCACGGAACTGCTGGGCGGCACCGATCCGGTCGACGCGCTCAACCTGATCGCCGGGCGGGCATTGGAACTGACCGGTTCCGACCTCACCCTGCTGGCACTGCCCGGTCCCGGACGGCTCGACGTCAGCCCGGGCGGGGAGGACGAGGCCGGCGAACTCACGATCGCCGTTTGCGCGGGCGCGCGGGCCGCGGAGCTGACCGGGACGCGGATCGGTGTCGCCACCTCGTTGCCGGGGGCGGTCTACCGCGACCGGACCCCGCGCAGCGTGCCCGAACTCGTGCTCGGCGACGACGGGGAGTTGCGTCTCGGGCCGACGCTCGTGGTGCCGCTCCGGGCGCGGGAGCGGACGTCCGGTGTGCTGATGGCCGTGCGGAATCCAGGTGCCGTCCCGTTCGAACTCGGCCAGTTACCGGTGGTGGCCTCGTTCGCCGACCAGGCCGCGCTCGCGCTGCAACTGGCGGCGCGGCAGCGCACGGCCAGGGAACTCGACGTGCTCGCCGACCGCGACCGGATCGCCAGAGATCTGCACGACCACGTGATCCAGCGGTTGTTCGCGGTCGGCCTCGCGATGCAGAGCACCCACCGCCGCGCGGACTCGCCGGAACTGCGGCGACGGATCGGCGAGAGCATCGACCAGATGCACGAGATCGTGCACGAGATCCGCACGGCGATCTTCGATCTCCACGGTGGCGAGGCGGGCCAGCGGGGAGTGCGGTTGCGGCACCGGCTCTACGATTCGATCGCCGAACTCACCGACGACACCCCCACCCATCCGACGGTCAGCCTGTCCGGGCCGCTCGACTCGATTCCGCTCGCCTTCGCCGAGCACGCCGAAGCGGTGGTGCGGGAAACGGTCGGCAACGTGGTCCGGCACGCGCGGGCGAGCGGGGTCTCGGTGAACGTGGCGGTGAAGGACGACGTCCTTCGGATCGTCGTCGCCGACGACGGCACCGGGATCGGCGGTGAGTCCGTCGATCCCGGCGGGCTGCGGAACCTGCGCGATCGCGCGGAGAAGGCGGGCGGAGCGTTCCAGGTGGAGACGCGGGAAGAGGGCGGAACCAGGATCGAATGGTCCGCCCCCTTGCGCTGACCGCGGTCAGTTCGTCGACTGCGTGGTGAGGACCCCGTCGACTTCGACCGAGCGGGCGACGTCGGAGGCGACGGTCTCCAGCAGTTCCGCCGTGAGGTCCGAAAGCGCCCGCGTCACCGCGAGGTACGAGCCGATCTGGGAGGCCGAACCGTTTCTCAGCCCGGCCTCCGCGATTCCGACACCGACGAACTCGCCGCCGTCTTCGAGCCGGAGCAACGCTTCCGCGCGCACCCGGTACGGCTCGTGCTGCAGGGACACGTCGATCGTCCACTTGTCCGTCATCGTCGGCTCCGTTCCGGTCATCGAGACTCCCATCACCGCCGTCCGTGGCACAGGGTCCTAAGTCCTCGCTCCCGGGAATCGGGGGCGAAAGTCCTCGGAATTCATGACCGGCGGCCGCTGCGGTCGCCGGGTACCCCGGCCGATGGTGGACCAACCCTCGTCTTCCGGAGAGAGACCACGATGAAGATTCCGCTGCCGACTCATGTCGACCAGGCGGTGGCGGCCGCCGTCCGCGCGCCGTCCCCGCTCAACACCCAGCCGTGGCGGTTCGTCGCCGACCGGGACCGGATCGAGGTGTGGCTCGACCGCACGAGGGTGCTCCGGATCGCCGACCCGGACGCCCGCGAGGCGCGGCTGTCGTGCGGCGCGGCGATGTTCAACCTGATGATTTCGTTGCGGTCCAACGGCAAGACCCTTTCGCTGAGGGTGGTGCCGAAGCCGGACGAGCCGGATCTGCTCGCCGAACTGGAGATCGACGGCGACCGGTTCTCCTCACCGGAGGAGCGAAGGCTGGCCGAAGTCGTCTTCCGCCGGCACACGAACCGCCGTCCGTTCCTGGACCGGCCGGTGCCCGTGTGGGCGCGGACGACGTTGCGGGCGGCCGCGCTCGTGGAAGGCGGGCTGCTGGAGCTGTTCGGGCGTGGCGACCGGGCGAACGCGGTCGCGCGCGTGCTGCACCGGGCCGAGGCCGCGCAAGCACGCAACGGCGCGTTCCAGGCGGAGGTCGCGTTGTGGACCAGACGGACGCCGCACGCGCCGGACGGCGTCCCGGCGCCGGCCAGACCGCCGTCGCATCACCCGATTCCCGCGCAGGAGCCCTTCTTCGCCGCTGAGCCCGAGGGCGGTGAGCCGGTGCTCGGCGCGGTGCTGACCGCGGGCGGCGGACCGGCCGCCGACCTTCGGGCGGGAATGGTGTTGCAGCGGGTACTGCTGACGGCGACGGCCGCCGGCCTCGCGACGTCGTTCGTCGGCAGGCCGTTCGAAACCCCCGAGACACGGGCCGCGATGGACCGGATCTTCGCCGACCTCGGCAGGCCGCACACCGTGTTGCGCTTCGGGTACGGCCGTCCGGTGCCGATGACGGCCCGCCGCCGGCTCGGCGAAGTACTGCTCCGGCGCTCCGGGGCGAGCCTCTGACCCGGGGTCATCTCGTCGACATCCACGTTTCGGGCCGCCGCCACCCGGCCGTCACCCGGGGCGGGTTCGGTTCCCCCTATGAAGATCATGCGGAAATCCTTGGTGGCGCTGGTCGTCGTGGGCCTTTCGGTCGCGGCGTCCGCGCCGGCGGTGGCGGTGGCGGTCGATCGCGGTTCGATCGTCATCACCGAGCAGGCGTCCAAGCGGATCCTGGTCCTGCCCGCCGACCGGGCCTCCTGGCAGCACCGGAAGGTGAGCTGGGCGTGGGCGCCGAACGCCGCGAACGGGCTGGCGGACCTGGCGGGTTCATGGAGCAACCCGAGCGACGCGAAACTCGCCGAACGAGGTGGCGAGAAGTACCTGCTGACATCGGCGTCGGGTGGTTTCGCCGCCGTCGTGCCGTATCCGGCGGGCGACCGGGCGTACTGGGCGGCGAACGTGGGCGGGCCCGCCAACCCGCATAGCATCGAGCTGCTGCCGGACGGGAACGTCGCGGTCGCGGCCAGCACCGGTGGCTGGGTGCGGATCTACACCGCTTCACAGGGGCAGCGTTCGACGACCTACGCCGAGTACCGGCTGGTGGGGGCGCACGGCGTCGTGTGGGACGCCGGCCGGAACGTGCTGTGGGCACTGGGCACCGACGCGCTCGTCGCGTTGAACGTCGGTGGCACGCCCGCCGCGCCGGTGCTCACCGAGCGGCGATCCACGCCGGTGCCGACGAAGGGCGGGCACGATCTCCAGCCGGTCCCGTACCGGCCGGATCTGCTGTGGGTGACCACGGAAGCGGGGGTGTACCAGTTCTCGAAGACGAGTGGCGGGTTCACTCAGCGCTACGCGGGTGCGCGGGAGATCGACCGGCCGCATGTGAAGAGTGTGTCGACGAACCCGCGGACCGGGCAGATCGTGACCACCTCGGTGCAGGAGGGCCATCTGTGCACGTGGTGCACGGACACCGTCCGGCTGGCCTTTCCACGCGCCGAGCTGGCGCTGCACGGCGCGTGGATCTACAAGGCCCGCTGGTGGATCGGTTGAGCTGAACTTCCATGTCGGTACCGGCCGTTCGGGGGGCTTTCCGGCCGGTACCGACACACCAGAGAAGAGGGGACCCCGTCGCGAGAATGACGCGCGGCCTCGTCTTTCACCTGACCGAGTGAATCGGACCGTTCGGCGGGCGGCGTTGACCCGTTCGGGGTATACGTCTCACCCGAGAAAGGTCCGCAGCTCGTCGACGACCGCCCGCGGCTGCTCCTCCGCGACGAAGTGCCCGGAGCCGGAGATCTTCCGTACCCGGACGTCGACCGCCTTCGACGGAAGGACCGCGGCGAGGTAGTCGTAGTTGAACTCCGAGCCCAGCCCCAGCATCGGGGCGGTGATCTTCGCGTAGGTCTTCTGATCCTCGATGTCCGCGCCGAACGCCTGGTACCAGCCGTTCCCCGCGCGGATCGCGTCCGGGCGGTCGTACGCGGCGGCGTAGATCGCCCGGTCCCGGGCACCGATCGAGGCCGGATCGGCCGCGAGATGATCGAACATCCAGTCGACGAGAAAACGCGACCGGCCGGCCAGCAGCTGTTCGGGCAGGGTCGCGACCTGGTTGAAGGCGAACCACCAGACGTTCACCGGCTGCCCGGGCGGAGCCAGCATGGGGAGCTGGTACAGGCTTTCGTCGGGATGCGAGACGTCCATGAGCGTGACGGTCTTCGTCGCCTCGGGGTGGTTGGCGGCGAAGGCGAACGCGACCATGGCGCCGATGTCGTGCCCGGCGATATGCGCCCGCCGGTGGCCCAGCGTGCGCAGGAGTTCGAAGACGTCGCGGGCCATCGTCTTCTTGTCGTACCCGCCTTGCGGTTTGCCCGAGCCGCCCATGCCCCGCAGGTCGACGGCGATGACGCGGTACCGCTTCGCCAGCTCCGGCATGACCTTGCGGTACTGCCACCACGTCTCCGGCCAGCCCGGCAGCAGGATCAGCGGCTCGCCGCGGCCACCGGCGACGTAGTGCAGCCGGGTCCCGTTGACGTGGGCGTACTCGCTACGGAAACCGCCGGAGAGGGAACGGGCGAGTGCCGCGTCGTCAGGAGTGCCGGACTGGCCGGCCTCGGCGATGCCACCCGAGGCCACCAGCGCGGCGGCGGCACCCGCGCCGAGGGTGAGCATGGACCGGCGGTTGAGGAAGGAACGGCTGTCTTCGGTCATGTCTCGATCGTGGCCGGACCGAGGCGCCGGCCGTGAGCGGTGTTTTCGCCAACCGGGGTCTGTTTCAAGACAGGATGGGTTCGGGCACGCCCAGGCTGGTCCCGAACGTCTCGCGGTAGGACACCGGCGTGACCCCGACCTGCCGCCGGAAATGCGGGCGGAGCGCGGCGGACGACGAGAACCCGCAGTACCTGGCGATCTCGTCGACCGGGAGATCGGTGGATTCGAGCAGTTGCTGCGCGCGGATGACTCGTTGGTGGGTGAGCCAAGTGCCGGGTGCGGCACCGGTGATCTCACGGAACCGGCGATCGTAGTTGCGCCTGCTCATATGCGCCCGCCTGGCGAGTTCGTCGACCGGGAGCGCCGTGTCCAGCCGGGTCAGCGCCCAGGCCATCGTCTCCGACACCGGGTCGCCGTCATCCAGTTCCGGCATCGGCGACTCGATGTACTGAGCCTGCCCGCCGGGCCGGTGCGGCGGGACGACCATGCCCTTCGCCAGCCGGTTCGCCACCTCCGCACCACACCACGAGCGGATCAGGTGCAGGCCGAGGTCCATCCCCGCCGCGCCGCCGCCCGCGGTCAGGATGTCGCCGTCGTCGATGTAGAGCACCGATTCGTCGAGGAGGACGGCTGGGAACCGGGCCGCGAGCAGCGGGGCCATCGCCCAGTGCGTGGTCGCGGGGCGTCCGTCGAGCAGACCGGCCGCGGCCAGGACGAAGGCGCCGCTGCACAGCCCGGCCACCCGGGCTCCCCGGTCGTGTGCCGCACGGAGCGCCTCCAGCGCGGCTTCCGGCGGATCCTCCATCGGCGACCGCCAGTTCGGGACCAGCACCAGATCGGCGTCCCGGACCGCGGCGAGGTCTTCGGGGACCGGCACGGTCAGCCCGCCGCCTCGCAGCGCGGTCCCCGGTTCGCCGCCGACGACCTTGAGATCGAGGTCGGGCAACTCCCCGAAGGCCGAAGCCATCTCGAACACGCCGAACGCGAACGACATCGCGCCGAGCGACGCCCCGTTGAAGACCACCACGGCCAGCCGTCTCATGGGCCGATTCTAGAGACTCGTGAGTGGTGGAGGAGGTGTCCATGAAGGATCTGGGACGTTGAATGTCCCATATCCTTCATGGACATCCTTGCTCCGGTGGTTCCCCACCGTCCTCACCACTCACGAGACTGACCGGCTTCTCAGGTGACGAAACGGGCGACACGCGTGATCAGGCGGACGACACGCGTGATCGGATGGACGACACGCGTGATCGACTGTCCGAAGGGGACGGTAGATTCCTCGCGCACGGGTAGCTCGGGGGAAGGAAGCATCGATGTCGTACCCACAGGGACCGCAAGGGCCACAGTGGCAGCAGGGCTACCCCCAGCAGCAGTACCCGCAGCAGGGCTACCCGCCGCCGGGGTACGGCGGGCCACAGTACCCGGGACAGCAGCCGCCGAAGAAGGGCAACGGCCTGCTGATCGGGCTGATCGCCGGTGGTGGCGCCCTCGTGGTGGTCGTCTTCGTGATCCTCGCGTTCGTCGCGCCCGGATTCCTGCTGAGCGACAGCAAATCCTCGAGTTCGGCGAGCGCGACGCAGGCCCCGCTGCATCTCAATTGGGGTCCGGTGCTGGCGGGCAAGTTCATGCTCGCGGTGTTCGGCGACGAGCCGGGCAAGGCCGCCGAGTCGGCCTGCGCGGACGCCAAGGACGCGGTCCGCAAGGCGGCGAAGGAGTACGGCGACCGCAATGCGTCGCTCACCGCGCAAGAACCGCGCGCGGCGGGCCCGGACCTGATCGTGGTGACGATGACCGGCACCCTGAACCACAGCGAGAGCTTCACCGGGACGATGGAGGTGCGGCGAGAGGCGAGTGACAAGTACTGCATCGCCTCGGTCTCGCCGGTGCCCGCGGGCTGAGTCAGGGGAGCAGGCCGATCCGCCGCGCGTGCGTGACGGCCTGCAACCGGGAGGTCGCGTCGAGCTTCCGCATGGCGTCCCGTAGGTAGCTCTTGACCGTCTCCGCGGTCAGCCCCAGCCGGTGCGCGATCTCGGCGTTCGTCAGGCCGAGCGCGACGAGCGCGATGGTGTCGAGTTCCCTCGGCGCCAGGCGCACCACCGGGGAAGCGGCGCCGGTGAGGTTGGCGCACACCTCGTCGAGGCGGTCGCGGAGAGCGCCGTCGGCGATCTGTCCGGAGAGCGCCCGGAGCTCGCCGTAGACCTCGCGCAGCCGTTCCCGCGGCGCGGCCTCCTCGCGATGCTCCGCCAGCGGCCGTGCTTCCGCGAGGCGCCTCTCGATCTCGTCCTCGACGGCCAAGGTCTGTTCGAGATCGCGCGCCGCGTGCAGGGCGGCGGTGATCGTCCGGTCGGAGAGGGCGGCCTCGTCGCGCAGGCCGCCGTAGAGCACGGCGCGGACACGGCGGCGCACGACGACGGGGATCGCGACCACCGAGTGGATGCCCTCGTCGCGGACCGGCTCGTCGTAGTCGTGACTGATCGTGGTCGCGCTGTGGTAGCCGTTGGCGACCACCGGCCGGGTCAGCGCGAGCGCCTTGCCGCCGAGGCCGCAGCCGGCGCGGACGGACAGGCCGTTCAGCGCGGTGCCGCGGTTGCCGAGGAACGCGGTCAGCCGCATCCGCGGCGAGGCGCCGGCGACCCCGGCGAAACCGACCGGCAGGCCGGTGTCCCGGCGCAGGTCCGAGACCGCGCCGAGGAGCTGGGCGTCGTCGACCGGCATCGGCTCACCCTCCTTGGTGATCCCCCTCGATCGGGGGTGGTGGGCGGGCCGGGCCCGCCCGCACGATTTCCGGAACTGTACGCCCTTCGCCAACGTCCCGGGAGAAACGATGACCGAAGCTCACGTCCGGCGGTTGCTCGAGGTCTACGACGACGAGCGGGCCAGTGCGGCGACGCTGTTGTGCGACCGGCATCCGGCGGAAGCGGTCGCGTTCACCGTGGTCGAAGCGGATCTGACCAGCCACGATCTCACCTACGGCGAGCTGCGCGAGCAGTCGGAACGATTCGCCGGGGCACTGCTCGGCCTGGGGGTCGGGCCGGGGGACCGCGTCGCGACGCTGATGGGCAAGTCGGCGGAGCTGGTCGTGGCGCTGCTGGCGATCTGGCGGCTGGGCGCGGTGCACGTCCCGCTGTTCACGGCGTTCGCGCCGCCCGCCATCGCGCTGCGCGTCACCGGCAACGACACGAAGGTCGTCATCACCGACGCCGGGCAACGCCCGAAGCTGAGGCCGTCCGCCGATCTGCCGGACGACCCCTCGCGGCGGATCGTGGTCGTCGGTGACGGCGAGGCGGGCGATCTGTCGTTCCGGGAGATGCTGGCCGACGCCGCGCCGCTGCGGGGATCCGCGGTGACCGGCGGGTCCGGGGTCCTGGTCGAGCTGTTCACCTCCGGGACCACGGGAACGCCCAAAGCCGTCCCGATTCCGCTCCGCGCGCTCGCGGGTTTCCAGGCGTACCAGGACTTCGCGCTCGACGTCCGCGCGGACGACGTCTTCTGGAACGCCGCCGACCCCGGCTGGGCCTACGGTCTGTACTACGCGATCATGACGCCGATGGCGACCGGCAGGCGGAGTCTGTTGCTGCACGCGGGTTTCTCCGCCGAACTGACGTGGGCGGTACTGGAGCGGTTCGGCGTCACCAACTTCGCCGCCGCTCCGACGGTGTATCGCGCGCTCCGGAACTCGGCCGCCCCGGTGCCGGACGGTCTCCGCCTGCGGCACTGCTCGTCGGCGGGGGAACCGTTGACCCCGGATGTCCTGGAGTGGGCGTCGTCGAAGCTCGGTGTCGGTGTTTACGACCATTATGGACAGACGGAACTCGGCATGGTGGTGGGCAACGCGTGGCATCCGGACCTCCACTCGGAGGTCAAGCCCGGCTCGATGGGACGGGTTCTGCCGGGCTTCGCGGTCGAGGTCCTCCGCGAAGACGCCGACGTGGTGGCCGAGCCGGGAGAGCGGGGACGCGTCGCCGTGGACCTCCCGGCGAGCCCGCTGGTGTGGTTCCGGGGTTACCGCGACGCGCCCGAGCGCACCGCCGCGCGTTTCAGCCCCGACGGCCGCTGGTACTACACCGGCGACGTCGCCGCCAAGGACGCCGACGGCTACTTGACCTTTGCTTCGCGGGACGACGACGTCATCCTGATGGCGGGCTACCGTATCGGCCCGTTCGACGTGGAAAGCGTTCTGCAGCAACATTCCGCCGTGGCCGAATGCGCCGTCGTCGGTGTCCCGGACGCGCTGCGCGGCGAGGTGGTCGTGGCATACGTGGTGGCGCGGGACGGCGCCTCCGCCGACACAGCGTTGGTGGCCGAACTGCAGCAGCTAGTCAAGACCCGCTTCGCCGCGCACGCCTACCCGCGTGAGGTGCACTTCGTGACGGAGCTGCCCAAGACCCCCAGCGGGAAGATCCAGAGGTTCCTCCTGCGGGAGCGGCATTCTACTGATCGATCGGCCAGGTTTCGTCCCTCAGCAACCGCTTGAGTACCTTGCCGGTCGCGTTCCGGGGCAACTCCTCGACGAAGTACACGTCCCGCGGGACCGCGAAGCGAGCAAGCCGGTGGTGGATGTAGGCGCGGACGTCGTCCGCGCTCATGCGGGCACCGCGTTTCGGCACGATGTACGCCGCGAACCGTTGCCCGAACTCGCGGTCCGGCACGCCGATCACCGCGGCTTCGTGGACGCCGGGCAGGGCGGCGATGGCCTCTTCGACCGGACGTGGGGACACGTTCTCCCCACCGGACACGATCATCTCGTCCGCCCGGCCGGTGACGAAGAGCCGTCCGGCGGCGTCCTGGTAGCCGACGTCGCCGGTCGCCATCAGGTTCTCCGCGCGGGGCACGCTGGCGCCGTCGGTGTAGCCCTCGAAAAGCATGTCGTTGCCGACGAAGATCTGCCCCTCCCAGCCCGGCGGGACACGATTGTGGTCGTCGTCGAGGATGGCGACGCGGGTGCCGGGCGGGCAGCGGCCGGCGGTGGTCGGCGCGGCGCGCAAGTCCTCGGGCGTGGCGATGCTGGCCCACGAAACCTCGGTGGAGCCGTAGAAGTTGTAGAGCACGTCGCCGAAGGTGTCCATGAACTCGGTGACGATCGTGCCCGGCAGCGCGGATCCGCTGCTGGCGACGATCCGCAGCGACGAGAGGTCGTAGCGGGCGCGGATCCGTTCCGGCAGGTCGAGGATGCGCTGCAACATGATGGGTACGGCGAACAGCACACCGCAGCGGTGTTCGGCGATGGTCCGCAGGATCTCCTCGGCGTCGAACCGGCGGATCAGCGACAGGGACGCGCGCACGGCCATCCCGATCTGCATCCCGGCGAGCCCCCAGCTGTGGAACAGGGGCGCGGCCACCACGAACCGGTCTCCGGAGTGGAGCGGGATGCGGTCGAGCATGGCGGCCGACGTCGACAATCCCTTTGGGGTCGGGCGGCGCGCGCCTTTGGGTGTCCCCGTGGTGCCCGACGTGAGGACGACGAGCCTGCCGATCCGGTCCACCGGTTTGAGTTTGGTGGCGGGGACCCCGGCGATCAGCTGATCGATCGTCGGGTAGCCGTTCTCGGTTTCCGGCCAGGTGGACAGCCGCAGGAAATCACCGGGGATGCCGGCGATGATCCGCGAGAACTCGTCGTCGGCGAGTACCGCGACCGGTTTGTGCTGCCCGATCACGTCCGCGACCGCGCCGGCGGAAAGCCCGGTGTTGAGCAGGATCGCGTCCACGCCGAGTTTGCTGCACGCGATCAGCGACTCGACCATCGCGGCGTGGTTGCGGCAGAGCAAGGCGATCCGGTCGCGGGCGCGTACTCCGCGGCCCGCGAGCGCGTTCGCGAGCTGGTTGCTGCGATCGGCCGTCTGCTTGAACGTCCGGACGTCGCGCTCGTCGTGCAACGCGACGTCGTCGGGCACGCGGGCGGCGTTGGCCGAGTAGCCGCCGGCGACGGTGGCGCCCCATTGAGACAACGACGTGAGCTGCCGCGCGATCTTGTCCGGGCGCGCGGCCGCGAGCACCCCGGCCTTGATCAGCGTGCTCGCCGTGTGCAGCGTGGTGGCCTTGGTGTGCGCCGGTTCCTCCTGGGGTGACGCCGCCCGGCCCGAAAGGTGCAGATCGATCCGGCGGGCCGCCGCGCGGACGGTGCGTTTGAAGGACGCAGCGGACACCAGACCGGCGTGCGGAGCCGGAAGCATCAGCTGGGCGGTGAGTTCCGTGCCGCCGTCGGGAGCCTGCCGGAGCTCGACCGAGACCCAGATCCCGTCGTTCTCGACGCCGCACCAGACGACGTGCTCGCCCGGCCGCCAGACGCGGGCTTCGATGTCACCGGCGGCGAGCGTCCCCGGCCGCGGCTCCAGCCGGACAAGGCATTTCGGACCGCGCCCGCGTTCGGCGGGGCGCTGGATCTCGCACCAGCTGATCTCCGCGACGAACCTCGAGTAGGACTCGGGATCGCCGATCACTTCCCAAACCTGGCCGGGGGAATGCCCGAGAATCGAGCTCGCCTGGACCACATCGTCTCGCATGCGATTCGCCTCACCACGCGCGTTCGGGTGTTGACCGGGCCGCTGCCGGCGCCTCCTTCGTCGTTCAAGTTCGGCGAACCTACCAGCAATCGGCCGAACGCAATACTCCGAACGACCGCGGGGTCCGCCCCGGCTCAAGGAAAAGGGTAGGTGCTCCGACGCCGCGAAGCCGTCCGCCGAGGGGGTTGATCGCGACGTCCGATTCTCGCCAGCCTTCGGCGCGCGGCCCGGCGAAGCTGGCGAACGTGACAGTTACGACGTCGGCGGCCGAGTCCGCGCACACCCGTATCGAGCCCGGAATCCTCTACTTCGGCACCCCGGTGGTGCTCCTTTCGACGGTCGACCAGGCGGGCGCCCCGAACCTGGCCCCGATGTCGTCGGCGTTCTGGCTCGGCTGGCGGGGCATGCTCGGGCTGGGCGCGAAATCCAAGACGGCACAAAATCTCATGCGCAACCGTGAATGTGTTCTGAATCTCCCTTCCGACGCGCTGGCCGCCGCCGTCGACAGGCTGGCGCTGACCACCGGATCCGATCCGGTCCCGGCCCGCAAGTACGAACGCGGATACCGGCACGAACCCGACAAGTTCGCCCGCGCCGGGCTCACCCCCGTCCCCTCGGAGACGGTCCGGCCGCCGCGTGTCGCGGAATGCCCGGTGACGATGGAGGCCGTCGTCGAGGCCGTCCACCCGCTCGCGGAGGACGATCCGGCACAACGCGGCGGCGTCCTCGTGTTCGAGGTCCGCGTGCAGCGGGTCCACGTCCACGACGACGTGCGGATGCCGGGCACCGAAGACCGGATCGACCCCGACCGGTGGCGGCCGCTGATCATGAGCTTCCAGAAGCTCTACGGCCTTGGCCCGCAGGTCCATCCCTCGACACTGGCCCGGATCCCGGAGCGGCTCTACCGCGGGCCGGACATCGAGCGATCGCGGGATCAGTCGTCGCGGGCGAACGAGAACCGGTTCACCAGCGGCAGCCAGCGCTGATAGGACGCGGCCAGCTGTGGCCACATTTCGCCGGACAGGCCGCGTTCGAGCTTCGGCCGCAGTTCGTGGTCGTTCATCGACGACACGATCGCGAGGGCCTTGTCGTCGGCGTCGGTCGCCGCGAGGCCGGCGAACCACCGGACGGCGTCCGGATGCCCGACGTGGACCGCGAGCAGCACCAGCACCGCCCGGAACGGCGCCTCGCGGTCCCCGTCGGCGAGGAATCCGGCCAGTTCCTCGCCGGCGAAGCGCGCCCGGAGCAGGCGGTACAGGTTCAACAGCCTTTTCGCCGCCCGCGGGGACCGGACGAGCGGGGCCAGCGTCGGCAGGAAGTCCAGTTCTGCCTGTGAAATCACCAGTCGAGGAGGTCGGACGTCTATTGTGGACTGTTCGGACGACGGTTTCGGTGCTTCCGCGCGACGAGACGAAACGACCGCGGCCAGGGGAGGACGGTCGCCGGTGGCCCGATCCGTTCCAGCGAGGGCCGGCGCCGGAGTGGCATCGGGGGACTCGGTGTCGGCGAGCCCGCGCACGAGCCCCGCGAACCCTGGATCGTCCATGGGGGACAACGTGAACGGCACCTGGAAGATCTTTTCGAGGTAGTTTTCGGCGAAGGTTTCCGGGTCGTCGCCGAGCATCTCCTCGTAATGCTGCTCGACGGCCTTCTTGAGCCACCGGGAGTCGACTCCCACCACGACGACGAACACCGGCAGGGCCAGCAGGAGATGGATGGCTTCGAGAACCTGGACGACGACCTTGGGCGGGCAGCGGTCGAGGTCGTCGATGTAGAGAACGGTTCGCTCGATCTTCCCGGAACCGTGCGGGACCTCGGCGAGCATCGTCGCGAACGTCTCGAGATCCTTGCGCAGCAAGGAGACCACGCCGAGATGCTCGACGTAGTCCGAGACCCGGGACTCGGCGAACGAAACGAGGTCCAGCCCGGGCGCGAGTTCGGCGACCGCCTTTTCGATCCGGTCGGATTCGGCGTCCAGCTCGGCAAGGCGCCGCTCGGTCTCTTCGTCCTCTTCGGACGGTCCGCCGAGCTTGCCGAGCGCCTGGTGGATCCGGTCCGCGCTCGCGCGCATCCGCAGGACGACGGTCAGCGCGGAACTCACCACGGTGAGCCCGCCGAGCACTCCGGACACCTGCGACCGGCCGACGACCAGTGTGACGACCAGGACCGTCACCAGTCCGCCGATCAGGACCAGTAGCGGAACCGGATCCTGTCGCAGTCTTCGCCAGAATTCGGCGACGTCCGAACGCAGCCCGCCGGTTTCCTGTGCCAGCCGTTCGAGGTCTTCGGCGGTCGGCTGGTCGACACCGATCCTGGACGCGATCCACGCCTTGTCCGCCTCGGTGAGGCTGTCGAAGACCGCGCGGACGTACTCACGCGGCTTTCGCCGCCTCCGGTTGGCCTGCTTCTGGCTGGCTGTCAGTGTTCTGCGTTCGAGGCGGACCGCGCTGAGCCTGCCGAGCAGCGTCTTCTCGGTCTTGCGGCGTTCGGCGAGGAGGTCGGCCTGGCGTTGAAGGTCGTTCTCGGCACCACTCGCGGCGAGGTTGTCGAAGATATGCGTGGCGAGACTGGCGAGGAGGTTCGCTTCGCTGTAGTGCCAGGCGTTGAAGCTGATCTGGCGGACACTCGAACAGTAGGAGGACACCGGCTTCCCGTGCGCGCCCGCCGCGGTTTCGGCCGCCCGCGCGGAATCGGCGAGTTCGCGGACGCGCAGTCGCATCTGGCGCATGAAGAAGCTCTTGCCCGATCCCCAGCTGCCGAACAGGCCGATCGACAGGGGTGGGGTGATCATCCGGGAGACCACCAGGTCGGCGAGCATACGCACGTCGGGACCGATGCCGAGGCGGTCGACTCCGTCGTCGGTGTCGGGCCGGTAGTCCGCGAGGTGAGTGGGGAAGGGGTCCGGATCCTCGTCCCCGGAATCGGCGGGCCGGTGCGCGACGGCGATCTCGTCGATCGTGCGGATCGGCCCCGACGCGGGGAACATCGCCTTGGCTCCCTCGCGTTCGGCGGCGGAGAGGGCAGGGCCGATGTGGAGAACGGCCGGCCCGAGGCGATCGATCGCCGCACGCAGTTCCGGGTGGTCGTATTGGCTTTCGCCGATCAGTCCGAGAAGCCGGCGCCGAGGATCCTTGTCCAGCCACTTGGCCACCGTGGCGGGGTCGCGGCCGAGGGTTTGGGGCAGCTTCCGGTCGAGCCAGAGCATTGCCTGGCCGTCGTGCTGGTCGGTCACGAGCTCGTCGAGTTCCGGCTCGACGACCAGTTCCGTTCCGGCATGGGTCATCGTCAAGGCTTCCCAGGCCGATCGCCTCGCCCCCGAGTAGACCTCGTGGACGAGGAGGGTGAACGGCGTGGTCTCGAGCGCAGACCTGAGCGGGGCGTCGATGTCCCTGGGCAGGTAAGCCCCCGGTTTCTCGCCTGGCGCCTTGTTCATCAGCAGGATCGACGGATCGACGTCGCGCACCAGCACCATCCGTGCTCCCCTCCCAAGGCCGAACGGAAAGGCAGTCTAGGGGGCGGTCGATCAGCTGTGGGTGAAACTCCGCATCCGTTCGGTCACCGGTCGCTACGTTGATCTCATGACGGGGGAGCGGCTGGACGGCAGGTACGCGAAGCTCTGGACGGCGAGTACGACGTCCGCACTGGGCAGCGGTCTCGCGACGGTGGCGGCACCGTTGCTGATCGCTTCCCGCACCGACGACCCGCTCGTGGTCTCGGGCGGGTTCGCGGTGGCTTGGTTGCCGTGGCTGCTCTTCTCGCTGCCCGGCGGAGTGCTGGCCGACCGGGTGGACCGGCGCAAGCTGATGATCACCCTCGACTGGATCCGCGTGCCCGCCGTCGCGCTGCTGGCCGTCGCGATCTCGATGGGCGACGTCGGCATCGCCTTGCTGTACGCCGTCCTCTTCGTGATCAACGCGTGCGAGGTCGTGTTCCGGACGGCGAGCGGGGCGATGCTGCCCGCGATCGTGCCGAAGTCGTCGCTGGAGCGGGCGAACGGTCGGCTGTACGCCGGGACGACGCTGGCCCACGGCATGCTTTCCGGGCCGCTGAGCGGATTCCTGTTCGGTGTCGCGGCGAGCATCCCGTTCTACGTCAACGCCGGAACGTACGCGGTCAGCGCGCTGCTGCTCGGCTTGATCGCCGGCTCCTATCGGTCACAGCCCGTCGAGCCGGTCGCCCGCCGGTCGATGCGATCGGAGCTGACCGAGGGGTTCCGGTGGCTGGCCGGTCAGCGTCTGCTGAGGACCATGATCGGGTTGATCGGGATGCTGAACCTGACCCTCGTCGCGGCCACCTCGGTCCTGGTGCTGCTCGCGAAGGAACGGCTCCAGCTGGGTTCGGTCGGGTACGGCCTGCTCTTCACCTGCATGGCGGTGGGCGGGCTGCTCGGCTCGGTCACGGGTGACCGGCTGATCACCTGGTGCACGCCGACCTGGACGCTGCGGATCGGGCTGCTGATCGAGGCCGGAACCCATCTGGTGCTCGCGACGAGCACGAGCGCACCGGTCGTCGGGGTGACGTTGTTCCTCTTCGGGGTGCACGGCGCCCTGTGGGGAATCGTCGGCAGTTCCCTGCGTCAGCGGCTCACCCCGCCCGGCATGCTGGGCCGGGTCGGCAGCACCAGCCTGTTCATCATCGCGGGCGGCAACTGTGTCGGTGCCCTGCTCGGCGGGGCGGTGGCGTCGAAGTTCGGGCTGACGACGCCGTACTGGGCCGGTTTCGTGGTGGCGGTGATCGTTTCCGCGCTCACCTGGCGGGTGTTCGACCGCGAGGTCGTTTCCGCGGCCTACGCGCAAGAGCCCACTGTCAGCCGTTGATCCCGGTGAGCGCGAAGAACTCCTGGCGCGAACGAGCGTCTTCACGCAGCGTGCCGAGCAGGGTCGAGGTGACGGTGCTCGACCCGACGGCCTGGACCCCGCGCAACGTCATGCACGAGTGCTCCGCTTCGATCACCACGCCGACGCCACGCGGTTCGAGCTGCTCTTCGAGCCAGTCGGCGACCTGCTTGGTGAGCCGCTCCTGAACCTGCGGACGGCAGGCGAAGTGCTCGACGATCCTGGCCAGCTTGGACAGGCCGAGAATCCGCTCTCCCGGCAGATAGCCCACGTGCGCCACCCCGACGAACGGCAGCAGGTGGTGCTCGCAGACCGACCGGACCGGGATCCCCCTGGCGAGCACGAGTTCGTCGTAGCCCTCGTCGTTGGGGAAGGTCGTGAGGTCGAACGGCCGGGGGGTGAACAGCTCGGCGTACGCGCGCGCCATCCGGCCCGGGGTGCCTCGGAGGCTCTCGGAGTCCAGCGAGATGCCCAACGCGGTGAGGAGGTCGGCGGCCGCGGTCTCGGCGGCCGCCAGGTCCGGCCCCGGCCCGGTTTCGTGCACGACGCGCAAGGCGGGAGTGGACATTTGGCCTCCTAGGCTGAGCGCGAACCCCAGTGTATTAAACCAAGACTTTTGGGTGTTTTAGCACCCGCGGGCTCATCCTACATGGTAGATCGACAGTCCAGAATGTTCCGCCGGTTGAGATAGGCGATATCGTGGTGAACGTGACAGTGCCCGACCTGCCGGACCCGGACGGCCTCGACGCCCCCGCCATCGCCGCGGTGGCGGCGCTCGAAGACGACCTCCGTCGCGGCATGTACGCCTACGCACGGCGCGCGAGGCGTCCGGTCACGCGTGACGAAGCGGCGGCGGCGGTCGGGATCTCCCGCAAGCTCGCCGCCTTCCATCTCGACAAGCTCGTGGCGGCCGGGCTGCTCAGATTCGGCTTCGCGGCCGGTCCGGTGGTGAAGGTGGGGCGCAGGCCGAAGGTCTACGAACCCGTCGACGAAGCCATCCAGGTGCAGCTTCCCGCTCGGCGTCACGAGATTCTCGCGGGCATCCTGGCTGAAGCCGTGCTCGCCGAAGGGAGCGGTGAGACCGCGCGGGAAGCCGTGCTGCGGGTCGCGGGGGAGCGAGGTTTCGCGGCGGGAGAAGAAGAACGAGCGCGAACGCGTCCCGGCAGGCTTGGCACGGAACGCGCGCTCACCGTCGCCGAGGGGGTGCTTCGCCGCTACGGTTTCGAGCCGAGCCGGGACAGCAGGACCTGCGTCCGGCTGCGGAACTGCCCGTTCCATCCGCTGGCCGCGAAGGCTCCGGAGCTGGTCTGCGGGATCAATCAGGCTTTCCTGGCCGGTTTCCTGAACGGCGTGCGCGCCGGGAACGTGGAAGCGGCCCTCGTTCCCGGCACGGCCGAATGCTGTGTGGAGCTGCGACAGGCCGAATAGGCCGATCAGGCGGCGCCGGCGATCTGCCGCGTGGCGACGTTGAGCCGGTTCCAGGTGTTGATGGCGGCGATGGACAGGACCAGGCTCGAGAGCTGCTTTTCGTCGTAGTGACGAGCGGCCTCGTTCCAGACCGCGTCGTCGACCGGGTCGGCCCGGTCCGCGATCCGGGTGATGGCCTCGGCCAGCGCGAGCGCCGCGCGTTCGGCGTCGGTGTAGTAGGCCGTGTCACGCCACGCCGCCACGGTGAAGATTCGCTCGTCGGACTCGCCCGCCTTGCGCAGTTCCTTGGTGTGCATCTCCAGGCAGCCGCTGCATCCGTTGATCTGGCTGGCGCGGACGTGCATGAGGTAGTGCGTGGTGTTCGGGACACCGGTGTCGCCGGTCGACTCCGCCAGCGCGATGAGGGCCTTCAGCGTGGCCGGGTTCGCCATCGCGGGGTTCGGGATCCGGGTTTCCATGATGTTCTCCTTCTGGGTTTCCGTCTTGCTTTCAGCCCACTGACGGATCCCGGACCGGAGATGTGACCGGACTTCACCAGGGCACGGAGTGCTCAAGCCCTAGGCGGGCACCGTCGCGCGGTCGCGGAGCGAGACCTCCAGTTTGAAGCCCTCGGGCTTGAGTGTCAGCAGCTCCTGCACCTTCAGCCGATAAGACGGGTCGCCGCGCAGCTCGTACCTGCTCAGCAGCATGCCGAGTACCAATGTCGCCTCGTGCAGGGCGAACTGCCGCCCGATGCAGGCCCGCTCGCCGGTGCCGAAGGGTTTGTAGACGTGCGCCGGGCGGGCACGGTTGCGTTCCGGGGAGAAACGGTCCGGGTCGAACGACTCGGGATCGTCTCCCCAGACGGGATCACGGTGCAGTGCCGGGATGAGGACCAGCGCCCACTGTCCCTTCCGCATCGGGTACTCGCCGCCGACGACGGTGTCCACCTGGGCCTGGCGCGCGAACGCGGGCGCCGTCGGCCAAAGCCGGAGCGCTTCGTCGAGCACTCGCCGGACATAGCGGAGCTTCGCGACTTCCGCGTAGGACGGGTCCGGATTCCCGCCCCACACCTTGTCCACTTCGGACTGTGCGCGGGCAAGGACGTCCGGATTCCTGGCGAGGTAGTACAGGGCGAACGACAGCGCGCCCGAAGTGGTTTCGTGCCCGGCCACGAGGAAGGTGATGATCTGGTGCCGGATGTTGTCCTCGTCCAGCGCCTCGCCGGTGCTCGGCTGCGTGGTGTTCAGCATGAGCCCGAGCAGGTCCTCGGTGCTCGTGTCGTTCCGGCGCGCCTCGATGACGTCGGCGACGACGGAGTGGAGGAACGTCAGGTCCGCTTCGTTGCGCTGGTTCGCCTTGCGGCTGAGGAGCGGTCCGATGACCGGCGGCTGGATCGCCCTTCGCTGCGCGTGGCGCAGTGTGCGGACCATCGCGGCGACGAACGGATGCGGCTCAGCGCGTTCGAACGAGGAGAAGCTGTAGCCGAATCCGGTGCGGCCGATGGTCTCCAGCGTCAGCTTGGTCATGTCGTCCGCGACGTCGACCTCGCCACCCTTGTCCCACGTGTCCAGCAGCTCGCGGGTGATCGCCAGCATCGTCGGGTGGTAGCGCTGCATGGCGTTGCGGCTGAACGCGGGTGCGAGGATCTCGTGCGCGCGCCGCCAGTTCAGCTCTTCGTTGTGTGCGGTGAACAGGCCGTCGCCGCCGAGCGGGCGCAGATTCGAGATCGCGGGCGTGACGTGCTTCGCGAAGCGCTTCTCGTCGGAGAGGTCGGCGACCATCTCGGCGCCGTTGACGAACACGATGCTCCGGCCGAACACCTTGCGCTCGAAAACGGGGCCCAGTTCGGCCGCGTGCCGCATCGAGTCCTGGACCGGCGTCTTCGGCGACACGCCGAGCACGTCGCCGATCAGCGGGATCCGTCGCGGGGGATGGGGGAGAGCGGTGGCCATCGAGCCCCTCCTGATGAGCACTGTGAGCGCTGTTGAACCGACATCCAATAGCGAGCGTGGCCTGTTACTGAACTCGTGTCAAGTAAGTACGATGCCCCGATGGCGCCGAGTACTTCTTCCGGAAAGCCCCGCAGCAGGCTGAGCACCGCCGAGCGGCGGGAACAGCTGCTGCGGATCGGCGCCCGCCTGTTCGCGGAGCGGCCGTACGACGACGTGTGGATCGAGCAGGTCGCGGACATCGCCGAGGTGTCGCGCGGGCTGCTGTACCACTACTTCCCGACGAAACGGGACTTCGTCACCGAGGTCATCAAGGCGCAGGGCGAACGCCTGCTCGAGATGACCAAATCCGATCCCACGCTCCCGCTCGCGGAGCAGTTGACGGCCGGCCTCGACGCGTACCTGCGCTACGTCGAAGCCAACGAGGACGGCTACCGGGCACTGCACTCGGGCACGTCGATCGCCGTCGACGGCGTGCGCGAGGTCCTGGACAACAACTTCGCCGAGCAGGGGCGCCGGATCCTCGAGGTGCTGTGCCCGGACGGCGATCCGCCCGAGGCCCTGCGGGTGCTCGTCCGCGGCTGGCTGGCCTTCGTCGTCGCGGTCTGCCTCGACTGGCTCAAGTGCCGGAGTCTGAACCGGGACCAGATCAGGGATCTGTGCGCGAAGGCGCTGCTCGACCTCGTCGACGTGCCAACATGACCTCGGCGCGTTCCTCGATCAGCTTCATCCGGGCGAGCCGCTCGCCGTCGTCGTTGTGCGCCGCGGACCGGGTGACCTGACCGGCCCACTTCCGATAGAACATGCCGCACGTGGCGACGAAGTAGCCGTCCGAGCAGGCGTTCGCGGCGAGGATCAGCCCAGTGTCCTCTGAGGCGGGCAGCGCCATCCAGCCGCCGAGATCCAGCAGCAGTTCGCGGCGGATGCACAGCGTCCCGGCCACCACCGACGACACGTATCCGTTGCGCTGCCAGTGGCGCAGGATCGCGCCGCGTTCGATCCGCCCCTCCTCGGGATCACTGTCGACACCGGCCGTGGTCCCGTCGGGAAAGAGGTCGAGCACCCGGCAAGTCGTCCAGCCGATCTCGGGATCCTCCAGCGCCGCGATGTCCCGCGCGAGCGCGCCGGGAGCCAAGAGGTCGTCCGCGTCGAGTGCCTTGATCAGCTCACCGGTGGAGCGCGACAGCGCCATCATCCGTGCGACCCCGGGGCCGCCCCGGCGGCCCGAGCCGGGCAGCACGCGCTCGTCCGCGGGGAGGACGTCGTCGAGCAGACCGGTCTCGCCGTCCTCCTGTACCAGCCATTCCCAGGTCCAGCCCGGTGCGAGTTCCTGCGCGGCGAGGGATTCGTACGCCTCGGTCAGGTACGGCAGGCTCGGCGGGTGGACCGGGGTGATCACGCTGACGACCGGCATGATCAGACCGGGCGTCGAGCGGTGATCAGGAGGTGCTCCTCCGGCGGTGTCCCCGGCTCGTCCGCCGTGAAGACCTCCGAATGGGTGCCGGTGACCTCCATCCCGGCCGCCTCGACCCGCCGGACGAGGTCGTCCGGGGCGAAACTGGTCACGCGGAAGGTACGGCCGAAGAACTCCGCGGGCGCGTCCTCGGCGTCACGCGGAACGGTGACCAGAGCGAAAAGCCCACCCGGTACCAGCCAGCGCGCGATGTCGGCGAGCACGGCTTCGGTGTCCTTGCGCGGCATCTGGAGGAACGGGAAGAAGGCGCAGACGGCCTCCCACGACTCGGGCGGCGAGGTCCATTCACGCACGTCGGCGTGGACGAAGGTGGCGGCTGGAACCTGCTCGCGCGCGAGATCGACCATCACCGGCGAAACGTCGAGCCCGGTCACCCGATGCCCGGCGGAGGACAGGTCCTCGGCCACCGGTTTGCCGGTTCCGCTGCCGATGTCGAGCACCCTCGACGACGGCGGCAGGCTGTCCAGCAGCCGCCGCACCGCCTTGTCGACCGCCGGCGCCCGGCCGAAGACGTCTTCGTAGGCGGAACCGATGGCGTCGAACAACTCTGCCGCCGTGACCGGACGGTCCATTGCGCAGCTCCCCGGATCGAGTGGATCTCCTCCGGCGAATCTACCGATCGACGTCCTCAAAGGACGGGCCCGCCCGGACCCTTAGACTGGAGCCGACGGAGTTACTGGGGTTTGGGGTTCACGATGAGCGTGTCGAGTGACGAGTTCCACCGGATGCTGAAGTCGCTCGCCGAGGTCGAGCGATCCGACGCGAAGGAGTGGGAGTCGTTCAGCGTGCGCGGGAAGCGGTTCGGCTACTACTGGCCGCGGACCCAGACCGTCGGCCTGAAGCAGACGCTCTCCGAACAGGAAGCCCTCGTGGCCGAGCGGCCGGACGTCTTCGAGGTGCAGTTCACGGCCGGGGGATTCGGCTGGGTGGTCGTGTACCTCGACGGCATCGAATCCGACGAGCTGAACGAATTGGTTTACGAGGCATGGCGGCTGTCCGCTCCCGAAGAACTGGTCGATCAGGTTCCGCCGCCCTGCTGAGCGTTACCGCATTCGTGTGTTGACGCGCGTCACTTCGTTCGCGGGGAACGTTTTCCGAGTCGTGGCGTTGTAGAGGGTGTCGGTACGGATGGTGCCCCCGGGCCTCACCCTTCGCCTTCATGGAATACCGGTTCGGCCGGAGCCATGTCGTGCCTTTCGCCGAGAGGCGGCCCACCGTACCGGCTTCAGCTCCCGCTTCCGCTCGCAGGTGACCCCCAGGCCTTCGCTGAGCGGGAGCGGGTCTTTTCGTCCGCCCGGTTTCGGGTTGACACAGGTCACTCGCCCGAGGGGAACATTTCGGTGTGTCTTCGCGTTATATGAATTGTCCGCTTCCGCTCGCAGGTAACCCCCAGGCCTTCGCAGAGCGGGAGCGGATCTTTTTTCGTGCATTCGTGTGTAGACGCGGGTCACACCGATTCGGGATCGGCGCCGGGGAACATTTCGAACGGCGGTGCGTTGTAGAGAGTGTCGGTACGGATGGTGCCCCCGGGCCTCACCCTTCGCCTTCACGGAATACCGGTTCGGCCGGAGCCGTGTCGCGCCACTCGCCGAGAGGCGGCCCCCGTACCGGCCACAAACTCCCGCTTCCTGCTCGCAGGAACCCCCAGCCTTCGCTGAGCGGAAGCGGGACCTTTTCTTTTAGCCCGTCGCCGGTCCGGTGGCGGGCTTTTCGTGGTCGGGTGCCTGAGGGAGCCTCTGGCCTCCGATGGAACTACGCGGCACGTTCACGCTCTTGGACTGCCGCATAGGCATCAGGATCGAGTGCGACCGCGTCGTGGCGAGTTGTGAGGGGGTCAGCGGGACGTAGGCATGACGAGGTGCCTGTCGCCGGTGTGGCTGGCGGGCTCCTCGGGGTTCAGCGGTGATGGAAACCGCACAGCAGCAGGGGATTCCGAAGATCGGTCGGTCCGCCCAGTGCTCAATATGATGGGCTTGTCAGTTCTTTGGCTTCCGGTGACATTCCGGGAACGCGCAGCCGTCGTCGCGGATGGGTGAGATGTCGCGGCGGCGCACGAGGTGCAGTTCATCGGGGGTGCCGGAAGGCTGTCTCGCGCCGGCGATCGTGCGCCCGGCGACACCGGATTCGGGCCAGGGCGCGAGCGCTGGTCCTTCGGTCGTGGTCGGTCCGCTGGTGGTGGACTGTGTGGATTTCGGGACGTTGGATGTCTCGAAATCCACACAGTCGTGCGTGATCGGTCCGGTCACGCACGACTGTGTGGGCATGCCGAGGGGCCCGTCGCCGGGTGGCTGGCGGGCTCCTCGGGGGTTCAGCGGTGGTGCAGGGTGTTGCGGCGGGGTTGTCGGAGTGGATCCCGATATTGGGGTGGGATGAACTCCGGTAACCCGTCGGCCGCCATCCGTACTTCCCAGTCACCGTGATGAATCAGCCGGTGATGGAATCCGCACAGCAGCACGAGATTCCGGAGATCGGTGGGTCCGCCGTCCACCCAGTGCTCGATATGATGGGCGTGACAATTCTTGGGTTTCCGATCACATTCAGGGAAGGCACAACCTCCGTCGCGGATGTTCAACGCGCGGCGTTGGCCTGGGGTGACGAACCGTCTCAGGCGCCCCATGTCCAGCGGTTCACCCGAGGCGCTCATCACGACCGGCAACATCAGGCAGTCGCAGGCCGCGAGCCGAGCTTCCCGCGCAGTCATGGTTCCGACGAAGTCGAGACACGCGGTCCCGAGACCGGATTTGAGTTCCTCAAGGCCGATGGTCACGTGCACCAACGTGCGATACCCGCTGGTCCCGGGCTGGTCTGGGCAGGCGATGGCGAGGTCGAGGAGGTCGACCCAGGCGTCGCCCATGCGTTCGCACTTCATCCGCAGATCCGCCTGCCCGAACTCGTCCACCGGCCGCGGCTGCGCATGAGCCTCCAACGCCGCCGCCGTGCGAGCACCGGTCTCATCATCAAGCAGACCGGTCAGCTTCCAGAACCCGTCCTTGCGGCGCTCCAACGTGATCTCGCGGCGCGGTTCCTTCGGCTCGGGATCCTTCGGTTCCTTGCCGTCGGGGTCTAGCCAGCCCAGCAGGTTCGTCTCAGCCTTCGCGAGTCGTCGCGGCCCGGCATCCGGGGCAAGTTCGGCGAGGATCCTGTCCGCTTCCGCCCGATCCTCAGCCGTGGTGTCGGCAGGAAGGTTCTTCAAGATCTCCAGAATCTGATCGATCCGCTCATCCCCGACCAACCCCTGAGCGGCGACCGCAGCGGTCGCCGGAGCAACCGGCGGAACCTCGCTACCGTCCAAGGCGCGAGTGGGATTCAACGCGAGCGCCCGGTTCACCACCGCACGCGCCTCACCCACCGACAACCCCGCCATATCCGCGAACCACTTATCGGTACGGCCATAGCCATACAAGTCTTTGGGGCCCCGATTCTCGATCTCCGCCAAAAACTGCCCCAAACCGGCAGTGGCCATCCGAATCACCCGCAAAGACTGCTGCACACCATGCGCAAGCTCCAGCTTGCCGGCGCGCCACAACTCCTGCGGCAACTCGGGGAGAAAGGTCTCGGACACCCCTCCAGAATACCGCAAACAATAGAACAAATGTTCGTAATTTTAAGCGACCAGCGAAACGCGTGAACAACACTGAAGGGTGATTCCGCCTCGCCTGGAGATCACGCAAAGAAAGCGTGCCGCAATTAGTCGGCTAAATGCGTACGAAGCAGGGACCGGCCGCCTCAGGACTCCACGAGCGCTCCATCGGTCAACCGCACCCGCCGATCGACCTTGATCTCCCGGAGGAACCGCTCGTCATGGCTCACGACCACGAAAGCCCCTTGATACGCCCCCAACGCGCTCTCCAGTTGCTCGACGCTGACCAGGTCGAGGTTGTTGGTCGGTTCGTCGAGCAGCAGGAGTTGCGGCGCGGGTTCGGCGAACAGGACGCAGGCCAGGGTGGCTCGCAGGCGTTCGCCCCCGGAGAGCACGCCGACGGGAAGCTGGCTTCGCGCGCCTCGGAACAGGAAGCGGGCGAGCAGGGTCATGCGTTGCGACTCGGGGAGGCTCGGGGCGAACGCGGCGAAGTTCTCGGCGATCGTCCGGTCGAGGTCCAGCAGGTCGAGCCGCTGGGAGAGGTACGCGATCCGGCCTTCGGCGCGTTTCACCACGCCACTGTCCGGCGTGAGGTCTCCGTTGAGCACCCGGAGAAGGGTCGATTTGCCGCTGCCGTTTCCGCCGGTCAGCGCGATCCGTTCGGGGCCGCGGATCGTCAGGTCGACGCCGCCGCCCGCGAAGACGTTCCGGTCGCCGTAGCGGACTTGGATGTGCTCGCCCTGGAACATCGTTCGCCCGGCGGGGACGTTGGTACCCGGCAGGATCAGCGCGATCTTCTGGTCGTCGCGGAGGGAGCGTTCGGCCTCGTCGAGACGGTTCTTCGCCTCGCTGACCCGGGCGGCGTGCGTCTCGTTCGCCTTGCCCGCGGACTCCTGGGCGTTGCGTTTCATGGTGCCGGCGAAGATCTTCGGCAGACCGGCGTTGCCGAGGTTCCTGGCGGCGTTGCCCGCGCGGCGCGCCGCCCGCTCGCGGGCCTGCTGCATCTCCCGCTTCTCGCGTTTGACCTCTTGTTCGGCGCTGCGGACGTTGCGTTCGGCGACCTCTTGCTCGGCCTTGACCGCCGCTTCGTACTGGGTGAAGTTCCCGCCGTGGTATCGGAGATCGCCGCGGTCGAGTTCGGCGATCCGGTCCATCCGGTCGAGCAGTTCCCGGTCGTGGCTCACCAGCAGCAGGCAGCCGGACCAGTCTTCGAGCACCCCGTAGAGCTTGCGGCGGGCGTCGAGGTCGAGGTTGTTGGTCGGCTCGTCCAGCAGCAGGATGTCGGGCCGCTTCAGCAGTTGCGCGGCCAGGCCGAGGGAGATGATCTGCCCGCCGCTCAACGTCCGCAGGCTCCGGTCCAGCGAGATGCCGTCGAGGCCGAGCCGGTCGAGCTGGGCGCGGGTGCGCTCCTCGATGTCCCAGTCGGTCCCGATGGTGGTGAAGTGCTCCTCGCTCGCGTCGCCGGACTCGATCGCGCTCAGTGCCGCGAGCTGCGGCGCGATGCCCAGCACCTCGGCCACGTTCAGGTCGGCGGTGAGCGGCAGCGACTGCGGCAGATAGCCGAGGACACCCTGGGTGGAGGCCGACCCGGACGTCGGACGCAGTTCGCTGGCGATCAGTTTGAGGAGCGTGCTCTTGCCCGCTCCGTTCGGCGCCACCAGGCCGGTGCGGCCGCCGGGCACGGTGAAGGACAGGTCGTCGAAGACCGGGGTGTCATCCGGCCAGGAGAAGGAGAGGGCGGACACGACGACGAAGGCGTCTGACATGGAAATGACCTCGTGAAAGACAGCGGGCGCCTCGAGGCTGCACCGCGGTGGACGTGGCTTGAGGGGACGACAAAGAGGCCACGTCGGCGTCGCGCCGGTGGCCTGCCTGCTCCGGCTCACCCGGAGATGTCGTCTTCACCTGCCACGTCTGGTCTCCACTGCTCGTTGATCAGGTCCGTATCCACGATAACAAGACCCGCCGGAGCGTGGCCACCGCAATCCCGGTCAGGGAAGTGTCGTTCAGGACGAAGAGCGTCCTGAACGACACTCGGCCTCAGCTCAGCCCGTTGAGACTGATCGTCCGGGCATACCAGAGCGCGCTCTGTTTCGGCGTCCGCCGCTGCGTCGCGTAATCGACGTGGACGAGCCCGAACCGCTTGCCGTACCCCTCGGCCCACTCGAAGTTGTCGAGCAGCGACCAATAGAAGTAGCCGCGCAGGTCGACGCCCGCCGCGATCGCCTCGTACGCGGCGCGCAGATGCGAGTCGAGGAAGGCGATCCGGTCGGTGTCCGCGATGTCCCCGCCGATCAACGCGTCCGGATAGGACGCGCCGTTCTCGGTGATGTACAACGGGATCGGCCGATAGTCTCGATGGACCTGGAGGAGGCACTCGGTGAGCCGCGATGGCTGGACCTCCCAGCCGGAGTCGGTGCGGGGCGCCGCTTCGTCGGGCACGAAATGGACGTCGGGGGAGCCGAGCCAGTCGGCGCCGGCCGGTTCGCTGCCGGGAAGCGGGGTGCCGGCGACCTGGTAGCCGCGGTAGTAGTTGATGCCCAGCCAGTCGATCGGAGCGGCGATGGTCGCGAGGTCGCCGTCCCACACCAGTTCACCGATACCGAGCGGCGCCAGGTCGGTCAGCAGATCCCCGGGGTAGGAGCCCCGGAGCACCGGGTCCAGGAACAGCCGGTTCTGCAGGCCGTCGATCCGGCGCGCGGCCTCGGAGTCCACAGTGGATGACGGATCGACCGCCGACACCGGGTACAGGTTCAGCGTGATCCCCGACGACGCGGCGGGCGCGTGCCGACGCAGGACGTCCATCGCCAGTCCGTGTCCGAGCAGCAGGTGGTGCGCGGCCGCGACGGCGGCACGAGGTTCCTGCCTGCCGGGGGCGTGGATCCCGCGCGCGTAGCCCAGCATCGCGGCGCACCACGGCTCGTTCAAGGTGGACCAGCGCGGCACCCGGTCGCCCAGGCGCGCCACGACCGTTTCGGCGTATTCGGCGAACCGGAAGGCGGTCTCGCGTGCCGCCCAGCCGCCCTCGTCTTCCAGCGACTGGGGGAGATCCCAGTGATACAGCGTCGCCCAGGGTTCGACCCCGGCCTCGAGAAGCTTGTCGACGAGCCGGTCGTAGAACGCGAGACCCCGCGGGTTCGGTGTGCCGCCGTCGGGCCGGATCCGCGGCCACGACAGGGAGAAGCGGTACGCGCCGAGCCCGAGCCCTCGCATGAGGTCGACGTCTTCGGCATAACGCCGGTAGTGGTCGGCGCCCGGTTCCCCGGTGTCGCCGCCGACGACGGCGCCGGGGCGGCGGGCGAAGACGTCCCAGATCGAGTCGGTCCGGCCGTCGGCGGCCGTCGCCCCTTCGACCTGGAAGGCCGCGGTGGCGGCGCCCCACACGAATCCGGGCGGGAACTCCAGCGCGGTCTTCGCCCGGACACTGTCGGGATGAGCGGACATGGTCACCCTTTCACGGCACCTTGCATGATCCCGGCCACGATCTGGCGGCCGAGGAGGAGGAAGACGATGAGGATCGGGATGGTGGCCAGGGTGGTCCCGGCCAGCACCAGCGAATAGTCGACGTAGTAGCCGCTCTGCAGCTTCTCCAGCGCCAGCTGGACGGTGGGGTTTCCGGCGTCCAGCACCACGAGCGGCCAGAGGAAGTCGTTCCACGACGTCATGAACGTGAACATCGCCAGGATCGCCGCGGCCGGGCGGACCGCGGGCAGGCAGACGTTCCAGAAGATCCGGATCATGCTGCAGCCGTCGACGCGGGCCGCCTCGATCAGTTCGAACGGTACGGCGTCCACCGTGTACTGCCGCATCCAGAAGACACCGAACGCCGTCACCAGGTTGGGCACGATCACCGACTGCAACCCGCCCGCCCAGCCGAATTCCGACATGGCCATGAACAGCGGGATGATGCCGAGCTGGGTCGGCACGGCGAGGGTGATGACGATGAACACGAACAACCCGTTCCGCCCGCGGAACCGCAGTTTGGCGAAGGCGAACCCTGCCAGTGACGAGAACAGCACCGTGGTGAGGGTGACCGTGCCGGACACGATCAAGCTGTTCGCGAGCGCCTTCCAGAACGGCACCGTGTCGAACACCCGCGCCGCGTTGGCGAAGAAGTTCCCGCCGGGCAGGAAGGGCGGGACCCGTTCGGTGAGCATCCCGCTGTCCCGGCTGGCGACGAGGAACGACCAGTAGAACGGAAAGAGCGAGCCCAGCACGAAGATCGTGAGGACGACGTAGGTCGCCCTGCGCGGCTTGCCCAGCGCCGAAACGCCTCGCTTGAGTCCACTGTGGATCACTGTCATTTCTTCTTCACCGCCGTGAGCCTGCCGGTGAGGAAGAAGTTCACCAGCGCGATGAGCACGATGATCACGAACAGCACCCACGCGATCGCCGAGGCGTAGCCGAGTTCGTAGTTCTCGAAGGCCGTTTGGTACAGGTACAGCGTCACGGTCTGGAACTGGTTGGACGAGCCGCCGTTGTTCGAGCCCGGCATGGCGTCGAACAGCTTGGGCTCGGTGAAGATCTGCAGGCCGCCGATCGTCGAGGTGATCGTGACGAAGATCAGCGTCGGCTTCAGCAAGGGGAGCGTGATGCTGAAGAACCGGCGTGCGGCGCCCGCCCCGTCGATCAATGCGGCCTCGTGCAGTTCCTTCGGGATAGCCTGCATCGCCGCGAGCACGATCAGCGCGTTGTACCCGGTCCAGCGCCAGTTCACCATGATCGCGATCGCGGCGTGGCTGCTGAACCGGCCGGCCTGCCAGTCGACCGGATCCAGCCCGATCGTCTGCAGGAGGCCGTTGACCAGCCCGTACTTCGGCCCGAACAGGTTCGCGAAGATGATCCCGAGCGCCACCAGGCTGGCGGCGTAGGGAAGCAGGACGCCGACGCGCCAGCCGGTCGCCCCGCGGAGCCTGGCGCTGAGCAGCGCTGCCAGGAGCACGGCGATGATCAGCTGCGGAACGCTGGAGAGCAGGAAGATGCTGACCGTGTTCTCGAGCGCGTTCCAGAACTGGGTGTCGGCGAACAGCTCCTTGAAGTTGTCCAGCCCGATGAAGACGGGGTTGTCGTCACCCGCCTCCCAGCTGAACAGGGACACGTACGCCGTGTAGAGCAGCGGGAACAGCCCGACGATCCCGAACACGACGAAGAACGGGGCGATGTAGAGGTACGGCGAGACCTTGACGTCCCACCGGCTCAGCCGATGGCGGAGGGCGGGCCGGGGCGACGTGCGCACCCCGGCCTTCTCCTCGTCCGGCGCGATCTTGTCGACGACGGTCATCGGTCAGCGCGTGATCTTCTTCGCGGCGTCGAGCAATTGAGCCCAGCCCTCGTCCGCGGACTTGCCCTGTTCGACGGCCTGCAGCGCCGGGCTCGACGCGTTCTCCTGGATCTGGCCGTCACCGGGGCCCTTGTACTGCGGCTTCGCGACCTTCTTCGCCTGCTCGGCGAACAGCTGGCCGATCTTGGCGCCGCCGAAGTAGGCGTCGGTCTCGCTCAGCAGCGCCTGGTCCTCCAGCGCCTTGACCTGGCTGGGGAAGGTGCCCTTCGCCTTGAATGCCTTGATCTGCTGCTCGGGCGCGGTCAGCCAGGCGGCGAGTTCGGCCGCCTCCTTCGGGTGCTTCGACTGCGTGGGCACGGTCAGATACGAGCCGCCCCAGTTCCCGCCGCCACCGGGGAAGGCCGCGGTGACCGCCCACTTGCCGGCGTTCTCGGGACCGGAGTGCTCCTCGATCACGCCGAGCATCCACGCGGGGCACACCTTCGTGGCGAAGGCGCCCTGCTTGAATCCGGAGTTCCACTCGTTGCTGAACGCGGTCAGCTTGGCCGACTGTCCTTTCGCGACAGCACCGGTGACCTTGGTCCAGGCGTCCTTGATGCCCTGGTTCGATTCCAGCGTCGGCTTGTCGTCGTTGCCGATGTAGCCGGTGGGGAGCTGGTTGACCATGGCGTTGAAGTTCTGCGCGGCCGAGTCGAACCACGCCTTGCCGCCGGTCTTGGCGACGTACTGGTCACCGGCGGCGAAGTAGCTGTCCCAGGTCGCGAACAGCGGCTTGACCGCTTCGGGGTCGGACGGCAGCCCAGCCGCTTCGAGCATGTCCTTGCGGTAGCACATCGCCAGCGGGCCGATGTCCGTCCCGTAACCGATGACCTTGCCGTCCTTGGTCTTCGCCGCGTCGTACTTCCAGGCGAGCCAGCGGTCGGGGGACGCCTCCGCCGGGCCGATCTTGGTCAGGTCGTTGAACTTCGAGCCCTTGTCGAGGACGTTCGACAGGTGTCCTTCCTCGACGGCGGTGACATCGGCGAGGCCGGAGCCGGCGGCCAGTTTCGTGATCAGATCCTGGTGGTACGGCCCGCCCTGACCGGTCTTGCGGTGGGTGATCTTGATGTTCGGATGCAGCCGTTCGTACTCGGGGATCAGCTCCTCGTAGCCGAATTCGGTGAACGTCGCCAGCGACAGCTCGACCTTCGCGTTCGGGTCCGACGCGGCGGGGGCGCCTCCGTCGTCACCGCCGCACGCCGCCAGGCCGAACGTCGTCATCGTGATACCCAGTGCCAGCACCAGGCCGTTCCGGATGCTCTTCACGTCTTTGTGTCCCTTGCTGATGGGGTGGGGAGAAAATGGGAGCGCTCCCAGGATGCGCCGAGTCTGTCGCCAAGGTATGGCGGTGTCAAGGGCTCGTAATGAGAGCGTTTCCATCAGGGGAGCGCTCTCAGTGTGGTCGCGTGCCGAGCACTAAGCTGTCGGTGTCCGGATGGAGCTGAAGAGTGAAGGTGGCGCGGGTGGGGCCTCGACCAGAGGAAGACGGCAGGCCGACGCTGGAGGACGTCGCCGCGTCCGCCGGGGTCAGCCGGTCGACGGCGTCCCGTGCGCTGAACGACGACGGCTACGTCAGCGCGCGCTCCCGCGAGAAGGTCCAGGCCGCGGCGCGCGAACTCGGCTACTCCCCGAACCAGGCGGCCAGGTCGCTGGTGACCAGGCGGACCGGCGCGGTCGCGGTCGTGTTGTCGGAGCCGGAGGCGCGGCTGCTCGACGACCCGTACCGCACCGCCGTCATGCGCGCGGGCTATCGCGAACTCGCCGACGTCGGCTGCCAGATGGTCTTGATCTTCAGCGACACCCGCGAGGATCTCGACCGCACGGTCCGGTTCCTCGACGGCGGGCACGTCGACGGCGTGCTCGTCTTCGCTCCGCACCGGACCGATCCGCTGCCTAAGGCGCTGCGGCAGCTGAGGATCCCGGTCGTGTACGGCGGGCAGGCGGCCGGCCTGAAACGCGGCGTCCACGTCGTCGACTTCGACAACGAGGGCGGCGCGAAGCTCGCGGTCGCGCATCTGGTCGAGGCCGGTCATCGCCGGATCGCCACGATCGCGGGCCCGCAGGACCAGAGCGCGGCGATCGACCGGCTGTCGGGCTGGCGCAAGACCCTCCTCGACGCCGGGCTCGACCCGGCGGACCTGATGGAGGAAGGCGACTTCACCCTGACCAGCGGGGCGAAGGCGATGTCGAATCTGCTCGAACGGCGCCCCGACCTCGACGCCGTCTTCGTGGCGAGCGACATGATGGCCCTCGGCGCGCTCCGCACCCTGCATTCCGCCGGACGGCGGATCCCGGCGGACGTCGCCGTCGTCAGCTTCGACGACAACGCGACCCTCGCGCCGGAGATGGATCCGCCGCTGACCTCGGTCCACCAGGACCCGCGGGAACAGGTGCACGCGATGGTCGAGACCCTGCTCGCGGTGATGGACGACCGGGATCTCAAGCCCCGCCAGCGGATCTTGCCGGTCTCGCTCACGCATCGCGCCTCCAGCTGAGGCCACGCCACGTTCGACTCACCTCTCCGTGTGCCGGATCGCCGCCAGCGGCTGCGCGAGCACGGCTCCGTGACCCGACTGTGACTCGGCGAGCGCTTGACCCGGCTCGTGTTATCGCTAACACTTGCGGCACTCGTCACACGGTACCGGGATTGGGAGACAGGCGATGGCGCGCGACACCACCGACGGCAAGCAGGCCAGTCTCACCGACGTGGCCGCGCTCGCGGGGGTTTCGCATATGACGGTCTCGCGGGTCATCAACGGCACCGGGCCGGTCCGTGCCGAGACGCGCGTGCGGGTCAACGCCGCCATCGAGCAGCTGGACTACCGGCCGAACTCGGTCGCCCGCGCGCTGGTCACCGGCCGCTCGGGCACGCTCGGCGTGGTCGCGCTGGAGGCGAACCTCTACGGTCCGGCCAGTACCTTGAGCGGGATCGAACACGCCGCCCGCGAAGCCGGCTACGCGACGACCATAACCAGCATCAGCCGCCCGGGCCGGTCGTCCATCGCGGACGCGGTGGAGCGCCTGCGCCGCCAGGCCGTCGAGGGCATCGTCGTGATCGCGCCGCACGTCACGGCCGCACGTGCGCTGGAAGCGGCGCCCAGCGACGTGCCGCTCGTCGCGGTCGGTGGCGGGCAAAAAGCTCCGGTTCCGGTGATCTCGGTCGACCAGTACGACGGCGCGCGGCGCGCCACCGAACATCTGCTCGGCCTCGGCCACCAGACGGTCTGGCATGTGGCCGGACCCGAAGACTGGCTGGAGGCGCTCGACCGCGAACGTGGCTGGCGCGAGACCCTGCAGCGGCACGGCGCACGGATCCCGCCCGTCGTCCGCGGCGACTGGAGCGCGCGTTCCGGGTACGCGGCGGGGCGGTCCCTCGTCGGCGAACGGGGGCTGGACGCGGTGTTCGTGGCGAACGACCAGATGGCACTGGGTTTTCTCCGCGCCTGCACCGAAGCCGGGGTGAACGTGCCGGGGGAGATGCGGATCGTCGGCTTCGACGACGTTCCCGAGGCGGCGTACTACACGCCGCCGCTGACGACGGTGCGCCAGGATTTCGTCGAAGTCGGGAGGCGCACGTTCGACCTGCTCCGCCGCCGGATGAACGGTGGTGAGAACCGTGATCGCGACCTGGTGGTCCCCGAACTGATCGTGCGGGAGAGCACCGGTCTTTCGTAGCACCGGGAGCCGTTTTCAAGGCTCGAGGTGCGAGTGTTAACGCTAACTCAATTGATCAGTGCGGATCTAGGAGTCGATGTGGCAAGAAAACCGTGGACGGCGATCGTGGCCGGAGTGGCCGGGCTGCTCCTGCTCTCGGCTTGCGGCGGCGGTGGTGGAACGGGGGACAGCGGTGCCCTCACCCTCGGCTTCGCCCAGGTGGGCGCGGAAAGCGGCTGGCGCACGGCGAACACGAAGTCGATCCAGGAATCCGCGAAGGCGGCCGGGATCGAGCTGAAGTTCTCCGACGCCCAGCAGAAGCAGGAGAACCAGATCGCCGCGATCCGGTCCTACATCCAGCAGAAGGTGAAGGTGATCGCCTTCTCGCCGGTCGTGGAATCCGGCTGGGACACCGTGCTCAAGGAGGCGAAGACGGCGAACATCCCGGTGATCCTCACCGACCGGGCCGTCGACTCCCAGGACAAGTCGCTGTACAAGACCTTCCTCGGCTCGGACTTCGTCGCCGAGGGCCGGAAGGCGGGCGAGTGGCTGGCCAAGGAGTTCGGCTCCGCGGCGGGCGACGTCAGCATCGTGGAACTGCAGGGCACCACCGGTTCCGCGCCGGCGAACGACCGCAAGAAGGGTTTCGCGGACGTCATCGCCTCGAACCCGAAGTTCAAGGTCGTCGCGTCGCAGACCGGTGAGTTCACCCGGGCCAAGGGCAAGGAGGTCATGGAGGCCTTCCTGAAGTCCCAGCCCAAGATCGACGTGCTCTACGCGCACAACGACGACATGGCCCTCGGCGCCATCGAAGCGATCCAGGCGGCCGGGAAGGTGCCAGGCAAGGACATCAAGATCGTCTCGGTCGACGGTGTCCGCGACGCCCTCCAGGCACTGGCCGACGGCAAGATCAACCACGTCGTCGAATGCAACCCGCTGCTCGGCCCGCAGCTGATGGACCTGGTGAAGAAGGTCGCCGCCGGTGAGCAGGTGCCCCCGCGCATCGAGACCACCGAGACCGAATTCGACCAGGCGGCCGCGAAGGCCGCGTTGCCGCAACGCCAGTACTGAGCCGATGACAGGACCCCTCGCGATGCTGCGGATGAGCCATATCCGGAAGGAATTCCCCGGCGTGGTCGCTCTCGACGACGTCTCCTTCCGGATGTTCCCCGGCGAAGTGCACGCCCTGATGGGCGAGAACGGCGCCGGAAAGTCCACGCTGATCAAGGTGCTCACCGGCGTGTACGGGGTGGACGCGGGCACGATCGAGCTCGACGGCTCCCCGGTCGCGTTCAGCGGCCCTGGCGAAGCACAGCGCTCCGGTGTGAGCACCGTCTACCAGGAAGTGAACCTCTGCCCGAACCTGTCGGTGGCGGAGAACATCTGCCTCGGCAAGGAGCCGCGTCGGCGCGGCCGCATCGACTGGCGCGAGACGCGCCGCCGGGCGGCCGCGCTGCTGGCCAGGCTGGACGTCGAGGTGGACGTTTCGGCCGAGCTGGGCAGCTGCTCGATCGCGGTGCAGCAACTGGTCGCGATCGCCAGGGCGCTCGACGTCGACGCGCGGGTCCTCGTGCTCGACGAACCGACGTCCAGTTTGGACGCCGGCGAGGTCGAGCAGTTGCTGAACGTGGTGCGTTCGCTGCGGGACCAGGGGATGGCGATCCTGTTCGTCTCCCATTTCATCGAGCAGGTCTTCGCCGTCGCGGACCGGATGACGGTGCTGCGCAACGGGAAGCTGATCGGCGAGTACCGCACCGAGGAGATCACCCCGGTCGACCTGGTCACCAGGATGATCGGCAAGGAACTCGAGGCACTCGAAGACATCGAGGACGCGGGCCACAGCCGGTCCGACCTCGACGGGGCGCCGGTGTTCCTCGAAGCGGGCGACGTCGGCCGCAAGGGTGGTGTCGCGCCGTTCTCGCTCGACATCCGGGCGGGCGAGGTCGTCGGCCTCGCCGGGTTGCTCGGTTCGGGCCGCACCGAACTGGCGCGGCTGCTGTTCGGCGCCGATCACGCGGACACCGGTTCCGTGCGGATCGACGGCGAGCCGGTGTCGCTCAAGACGCCGCGGACGGGGCTCGACCACCGCATCGCGTTCTGCTCGGAGAACCGCAAGACCGAGGGACTCGTCGAGGAACTCACCGTGCGGGAGAACATCGTGCTCGCGTTGCAGGCCTCGCGAGGCTGGGCGCGGCCGATCCCGCGGCGGCGTCAGGAGGAGATCGCCGAGCGCTACATCGAGATGCTCGACATCCGGCCGGCGAACGCGGAAGCGAAGGTCGGCGACCTCAGCGGCGGCAACCAGCAGAAGGTGCTGCTGGCGAGGTGGCTCATCACCGAACCGCGGCTGCTGATCCTCGACGAGCCGACGCGCGGTATCGACATCGGGGCCAAGACGGAGATCCAGCGGCTGGTCGCCCGGCTCTCGAACGAGGGGATGGCCGTCGTGTTCATCTCCGCCGAACTCGAGGAGGTGCTGCGGTTGAGCCACCGGGTCGTCGTGCTGCGCGACCGCGCGGTGGTCGCCGTACTGGACAACGAATCGCTGACCGCGGACCAGGTGATGGCGACGATGGCGGAAGGAGTCGCACGGTGACCAAGCATCGGCTGTTCTGGCCCGTCGTCGCGCTGCTGGCGCTGCTGCTCGGTGACCTCATCGTCCACCCGGCGTTCTTCGCGATCGAATTCCGTGACGGGCACCTGTACGGCAACCTGATCGACATCCTCAAGAACGGCGCCCCGCTGATCCTCATCGCGATCGGCATGACGCTGGTGGTGGCGACGCGGGGGATCGACCTGTCCGTCGGCGCGGTCGTGGCGATCAGCGGGGCGCTCGCCTGCCTGCACATCAGCGGGCTCGGCGACCAGAACAGCCTCGGCGGGACGCTCGCCGCGGTCGGGATGGCGCTGGGGCTGGCGCTCGCGCTCGGGGTGTGGAACGGCTGGCTGGTGGCGGTGCTGGGCATCCAGCCGATCATCGCGACGCTGATCCTGATGGTCGCGGGCCGCGGTATCGCCCAGCTGATCACCGGTGGCCAGATCATCACCGTCAATTCGCATCCCTACGAATGGATCGGCAGCGGGTTCACCTTCGGCCTGCCCAGCGCGATCCTCATCGCGCTCGCGGTGTTCGCCATCGCCGCGGTGCTGGTCCGCCGGTCGGCGCTGGGCCTGCTGGTCGAATCTGTGGGCGGCAACCCGGAGGCGGGCAGGCTCGCCGGGCTCCGCTCGGCCCGGCTGATCTGGCTCACCTACGTCTTCTGCGCGCTCTGCGCCGGCATCGCCGGGCTGATGATCAGCGCGAACGTGCACAGCGCCGACGGCAACAACGCCGGGCAGTTCATCGAACTGGACGCGATCCTCGCCGTCGTCATCGGCGGGACGCTGCTGACCGGCGGCCGGTTCTCGCTCACCGGCTCGGTGATCGGCGCGCTGCTCATCCAGACGCTGACGACCACCGTGTACGCGCTCGGGATCGCGCCGCAGGCGATCATGCTGTTCAAGGCCGTGGTCGTGCTGGCGGTCTGCCTGCTGCAGTCGCCGGTGTTCCGCAAGAAGCTCGCCCGGCGGAGAAAGGCGGCTCCGCCGTCACCCGCCGTGCGGCCGGAGAAGGTGGAGGCCGGGGTATGACGACACTCGACCGCGTCAAGGGTTATCGGCCGCGGCAACGGCACCTGCCGATCCTGGCGACGATGGCGATGCTCGTCGCCGCGTACATCTACGGCGCGTCGAGCTATACGGCGTTCGGCTCCGGACAGGTCGTGCTCGACCTGTTCATCAACAACGCGTTCCTGCTGGTGGTAGCCGTCGGGATGACGTTCGTGATCCTCACCGGCGGGATCGACCTGTCGGTCGGTTCGGTCGTCGCACTGTCCACTGTGGTCTCCGCCGATCTGCTGCAGAACCAGGGCTGGCCGGTTTTCGCGGTGATCCCCGCGGTACTGGCGATCGGCGCGGCGCTGGGCTTCGGGATGGGCGTGCTGATCCAGGTCTTCGAGATCCAGCCGTTCATCGCCACGCTCATCGGGATGTTCTTCGCCAGGGGGCTCTGTTACACGATCAGCACCCAGGCGTACTCGATCGACGACCCGACGGTCGCGAGCCTCGCGCAGACGCAGATCCCGCTCGGCGGTGATCTGCACATCTCGATCGGCGTGGTCGTCGCGCTGGTCGTGGTCGCCGTCGCCGCCTACGTTCTGTACGGAACGCGGTTCGGCCGGACAGTGTACGCGATCGGCGGGAACCCGAAGTCCGCGCTGCTCATGGGCCTGAACGTCGCCCGCACGCGGATCTCGGTCTACACGCTCAGCGGGTTCTGCTCGGCGCTCGGCGGTCTGCTCCTGGTGCTGTACAAGTCCTCCGGTGATCCGCTGAACGGCGTCGGGCTGGAACTGACCGCGATCGCGGCCGTCGTCATCGGTGGCACGTTGCTCACCGGCGGTTCCGGCTACGTCCTCGGGACGGTGCTCGGGATCATGGTGCTGGGCATCATCCAGACCCTGATCACCTTCGATGGCACGCTGAACTCCTGGTGGACGTCGATCATCACCGGTGCGCTGCTGTTCGCCTTCATCGTCCTGCAACGCCTCGTCGGCAGACGGACCTCGTGACTCGCGTGATGGGAGCCGTAACTCGCGTGATTGGAGCCGGATCGCCTTCAAACACGCGAGTTACGCCTTCAAACACGTGAGTTACGGCTTCGAACACGCGTGATCGTGGTTTTCGACCAGAAATGTGAACGCTAACAATGCGGGAGAAGAAGTGAGTACAGGGGAGCCGCTGGTCGTCGGCGTCGACTTCGGGACGCTGTCCGGCCGGGCCGTCGTGGTCCGCGTCCGTGACGGGGCGGAATTGGGCAGCGCGGTTTCGGAATACCGCCACGGCGTGATCGACCGGATCCTGCCGGAGACCGGGCACGGCCTGCCGCCGGACTGGGCGCTGCAGGTGCCGTCGGACTACGTCGACGTCCTCCGCACCGCAGTACCGGAAGCCGTTCGCGCCGCGGGCGCGGATCCCGCCGACGTGATCGGCATCGGCACCGACTTCACCGCTTGCACGATGGTGCCGGCCACGGCCGAGGGCACGCCGCTGTGCGAACTGCCCGAGTTCGCCGGGAACCCGCACGCCTATGTGAAGCTGTGGCGGCACCATTCCGCGCAGCCCCAGGCGGACCGGATCAACGCGCTGGCGCGCAAGCGCGGCGAGTCTTGGCTTCCGCGCTACGGCGGGCTGATCTCTTCGGAGTGGGAGTTCGCCAAGGCGCTGGAGGTCTTCGAAGAGGCGCCCGAGGTCTACGACCGGATGCGGCACTGGGTCGAGCTCGCCGACTGGATCGTCTGGCAGCTCACCGGGACCTACGTGCGCAACGCCTGCACCGCCGGGTACAAGGGGATTCTGCAGGACGGCCGCTATCCGAGCGCCGAGTTCCTGGAGGAGCTCGCGCCCGGCTTCGGGTGCTTCGTGGACGACAAGCTCGTGCATCCGCTGGGCGCTCTCGGCGCCAAGGCGGGAAGCCTGAGCGCTCAGGCGGCCGAATGGACCGGGCTGCCGGAAGGGATCGCGGTCGCCGTCGGCAATGTCGACGCGCACGTCACCGCGCCGGCCGTCCAGGCGGTGGCACCCGGCCAGATGGTCGCGATCATGGGCACCTCCACCTGTCACGTGATGAACGGCGCCGAACTGCGCGAGGTGCCGGGGATGTGCGGCGTCGTCGACGGCGGGATCGTGTCCGGACAGTGGGGTTACGAGGCCGGGCAGAGCGGCGTCGGCGACATCTTCGGGTGGTTCGTCGAACATGGCGTCCCGGCGTCCTATGTGGACGATTCGAGGGAGGCGGGGATCTCCGTCCACGAGCTGCTCACCCGGCTCGCCGCGACACAGGAGATCGGCGAGCACGGACTCGTCGCGCTCGACTGGCACAGCGGGAACCGGTCGGTGCTGGTCGACCACGAACTGTCCGGCGTCGTCGTCGGGCAGACCCTCGCGACCCGCCCCGAGGACACGTACCGCGCGCTGCTGGAAGCGACCGCTTTCGGTACCAGGACCATCATCGAGACCTTCGACCGCGCCGGAGTGCCGGTCACCGAACTGATCGTCGCGGGCGGCCTGGTCAAGAACCCGCTGCTGATGCAGATCTACGCCGACGTCACGAACCTGCCGCTTTCGGTGGCCGGTTCGGCGCAGAGTCCCGCGCTGGGCTCGGCGATCCACGCCGCCGTCGCGGCCGGAGCGCACGCCGACGTCCCGGCCGCTGCGCTCGCGATGGGCTCGGTGCGCAGGGCGGTCCACCGGCCGATCGCCGAGAACGTGAAGGCCTACGACGACCTCTACGCCGAGTACGCCGCACTGCACGACTACTTCGGCCGCGGGACCAACGACGTCATGCACCGGCTCGCCGCACGCCGCCGTGCCGTCAGGAAAGGACAGCATCGATGAGCCTCGCCGTGGAGATCACGGACACCTTCGAAGAGCTGCGGGACACCGTCGCGCGGCTGCACAGCGAGCTGACCCGGTACGAACTGGTCATCTGGACGGCGGGCAACGTGTCGGCACGCGTCCCCGGGCACGACCTGATGGTGATCAAACCGTCCGGGGTGTCCTACGGCGATCTGACCGCCGACACGATGGTCGTCACCGACCTGTACGGCGAAGTCGTCCACGGCGACCTGGCACCGTCTTCGGACACGGCCGCGCACGCCTACGTCTACCGGCACATGCCGGAGGTCGGCGGCGTCGTCCACACACATTCGACCTATGCCACCGCCTGGGCGGCGCGCGGGGAGCCGATCCCGTGCGTGCTCACGATGATCGCGGACGAGTTCGGCGGCGAGATCCCGGTCGGCCCGTTCGCGCTGATCGGCGACGATTCGATCGGCCGGGGCATCGTCGAGACCCTGCGGTCCAGCCGCTCGCCCGCGGTGCTGATGCGCAACCACGGCCCGTTCACCGTCGGCCGCACCGCGCGGGACGCGGTCAAGGCCGCGGTGATGGTCGAGGACGTCGCGAAGACCGTCCACATCGCTTCCGCGCTGGGAACGCCGGAACCACTGTCCGAACAGGACGTGGACCGGCTCTACGCGCGCTACCAGAACGTCTACGGCCAGCAGGGAGAGAAGTGAGCACACAGCGGAAGACCGAGGTCTGGTTCCTCACCGGGAGCCAGGCGCTGTACGGCGAAGAGACCCTCGAACAGGTCGCGGGTCAGTCGTTGCAGATCCAGCGGATGCTGGCCGACACCGGCCGCATCTCGGCGGAGATCGTCGCGAAGCCGGTGCTGACCGAGCCGTCGGCGATCCGGCGCGTGATGCTCGAGGCGAACGCGGACGACGCCTGTGTCGGCGTGATCGCGTGGATGCACACGTTCTCGCCGGCGAAGATGTGGATCACCGGCCTGGACGCGCTGCGGAAACCCTTGCTGCATCTGCACACCCAGCTCAACGAGGCGCTGCCGTGGCAGTCCATCGACATGGACTTCATGAACCTGAACCAGGCCGCGCACGGCGACCGCGAGTTCGGCTACATCCAGACCCGGCTCGGGGTGCCGCGCAAGACCATCGCCGGGCACGCGGCCGATCCGTCGGTCGCCGACCGGATCGACGCGTGGGTCCGCGCGGCGGTCGGCCGCCAGACGATCGGTTCGCTCAAGCTCGCGCGGTTCGGTGACAACATGCGCGACGTCGCGGTCACCGACGGGGACAAGGTCGAGGCGGAACTGAAGTTCGGCGTCTCGGTGAACACCTACGGCGTCAACGAACTCGTCGCGCTGGTCGACGCGGTGTCCGACACCGAGGTCGACAAGCTCGTCGAGGAATACGCCGACACGTACGCGCTGGCGCCGGAGCTCGCCAAGGCGGGGGAACGGCACGAATCGCTGCGTTACGCGGCCCGGATCGAGCAAGGGCTCCGCACGTTCCTGACGGACGGCGGTTTCGGGGCGTTCACCACGAACTTCGAGGATCTCGGCGGCCTGCGGCAGCTCCCGGGGCTCGCGGTGCAGCGCCTGATGGCCGACGGCTACGGCTTCGGCGGCGAGGGGGACTGGAAGACCTCCGCGCTGCTGACCGCGGTGAAGGCGATGGGCCGCGACTCCGAACGCGGAACGTCCTTCATGGAGGACTACACCTACCACTTCGGCCCCGGAGAACCGAAGATCCTCGGCGCTCACATGCTCGAAGTCTGCCCGAGCATCGCCGCCGCGAAGCCGTCCTGCGAGATCCACCCGCTCGGCATCGGTGGCCGCGAGGATCCCGTCCGGCTGGTGTTCGACGCCGCCGCCGGTGACGCCGTCGTGATCGGCCTCGCCGACCTCGGCGACCGGTTCCGCCTGGTGGCCAACGAGGTCGAGGTCGTCGCCCCGGACGAGCCGCTGCCGAACCTGCCGGTGGCGCGGGCGGTGTGGAAGCCGGCGCCGTCCCTGGCGACGTCCGCCGAAGCGTGGATCACCGCGGGCGGACCGCACCACACGGTGCTCACGCAGGCCGTCGGCGCCGAAACGATCCGGGATTTCGCCACCATGCTCGACGTCGAACTGCTGGTGATCGACCAGACCACGACCCCTGCCTCGATCGCCGACCGGATGCGCTGGAACCAGGCCTACTACCGGCTCGCACAAGGATTCTGATCGGAGAGAAGGAACAATGAAGTTCACGAAACTGGCCACACTGGCCGTGACGGTCGGCCTCGGTGCCGCGCTCACGGCCTGCGGTTCGAGTGAAAAGACCGTCGATCAGCAGGCGGCCACGGGAGACGCCGCGGGCGGTCTGGTCGGCGTCACCATGCCGACCAAATCGTCGGAACGCTGGATCCACGACGGCGACAACATCAAGGCGGCGCTGGAGAAGCTGGGTTACCAGGTCGACCTGCAGTACGCCGAGGACGACATCCCCACCCAGGTGAACCAGATCGAGAACCAGATCACCAAGGGCGCGAAGCTGCTCGTGATCGCCTCGATCGACGGCACCGCGATCACCACCCAGCTGCAGGAGGCCGCGGACAAGAAGATCCCGGTCATCGCCTACGACCGGCTGCTCCGCAACACCCCGAACGTCGACTACTACGCGACCTTCGACAACTTCAAGGTCGGTGTGCAGCAGGCGACGTCGCTGCTCACCGGGCTCAAGGTGCTCAAGGAGGACGGTTCGCCCGGTGAGGGCAAGGGACCGTTCAACGTCGAACTCTTCGCCGGCTCGCCGGACGACAACAACGCGACGTTCTTCTTCAACGGCGCCATGTCGGTGCTGAAGCCGTACCTCGACAACGGGACGCTGGTCGTCAAGAGCGGCCAGACCGCGTTCAACGTCGCGGCGATCCTGCGCTGGCAGGCGGCGACCGCGCAGCGGCGGATGGAAGACCTGCTGACCAAGACCTACAGCTCCGGCGACAAGGTGCAGGGCGTCCTCTCGCCGTACGACGGTCTCTCGATCGGCATCCTCTCGGCGCTGAAGAGCAACGGCTACGGCACCCCGGGCCAGCCGTACCCCGTGGTCACCGGCCAGGACGCCGAGGTCGCGTCGGTGAAGTCGATCATCGCGGGTGAACAGTATTCGACGATCTTCAAGGACACCCGCAAGCTCGCCGAGACCACGGTCAAGATGGCCGACGCGGTGCTCAAGGGCGGCAAGGCCGAGACCAACAACACCACCGACTACGACAACGGCCAGAAGGTCGTCCCGGCGTTCCTGCTGGAGTCGGTGATCCTCAACAAGGGGAACTACCAGAAGGAACTCATCGACTCGGGCTACTACAAAGCGGAACAGCTGAGGTAGCGACGTGACCGACGAAATCCTTCGGATGCGGGGGATCACCAAGACCTTCCCCGGCGTCAAGGCGCTGCAGGACGTCAACCTGTCGGTGCGCCGGGGAGAGATCCACGCGATCTGCGGCGAGAACGGCGCGGGCAAGTCCACGCTGATGAAGGTGCTCTCGGGCGTCTACGCGCACGGCTCGTACGACGGCGAGATCGTCTTCGACGGCGAGCCGTGCGCGTTCTCCGCGATCCGCGACAGCGAACGCCGCGGGATCGTGATCATCCACCAGGAACTCGCGCTGTGCCAGCAGCTGTCCATCGCGGAGAACATCTTCCTCGGCAACGAGAAGGCACGCGGCGGGCTGATCGACTGGAACCGGACCAACGCCGAGGCGGGCGAGCTGCTGCGGCGCGTCGGCCTGCGGGAGAACCCGGTGACGCCGGTGCTCGACATCGGTGTGGGCAAACAGCAGCTGGTGGAGATCGCCAAGGCACTGTCCAAAGAGGTCAAGCTGCTGATCCTGGACGAGCCGACGGCGGCGCTGAACGACGACGATTCGGCGCATCTGCTCGACCTGCTGCGCGGCCTGCGCGACGACGGCGTCACCTGCGTCCTGATCTCGCACAAGCTCAACGAGATCGCCGCGATCGCCGACTCGATCACCATCCTGCGGGACGGCAGGACGATCGAGACGCTCGACGCGAGCACGGTGACCGAAGACCGGATCATCGCCGGGATGGTCGGCCGGAAACTGGAGAACCGGTTCCCGCCGAGGGAACCGCGGATCGGTGACGAGGTCCTCCGGATCGAGGACTGGACCGTGCACAGCCCCACGCAACACGGCCGGGTCGTCGTCGACGGCGCGAGCCTGACGCTGCGGCGCGGCGAGATCGTCGGGCTCGCGGGACTGATGGGCGCCGGGCGGACCGAACTCGCGATGAGCGTGTTCGGCCGCTCGTACGGCAAGGACATCTCCGGGCGCCTGGTCAAGGACGGCAAGGAGATCGAGGTGCGCACGGTCGGCGACGCCGTCGCCAACGGCATCGCGTACGCCACCGAAGACCGCAAACGCTACGGGCTCAACCTCATCGAGGACATCCAGCGCAACATCTCCGGCGCGGCGCTGGGCAAACTCGCCCGGCGCGGCTGGGTGGACGAGAACGAAGAACACCGTGTCGCCGAAGAATTCCGCAAGAGCATGAACATCAAGGCACCGGACGTGCGCAGCGTGACCGGCACGCTTTCCGGCGGCAACCAGCAGAAGGTCGTGCTGTCCAAATGGATCCTCACCGATCCGGACGTGCTGATCCTCGACGAGCCCACCCGCGGCATCGACGTCGGCGCGAAGTACGAGATCTACACGATCGTCAACCGGCTCGCCGACGAGGGGAAGGCCGTCCTGGTCATCTCGTCCGAGCTGCCGGAGCTGCTCGGTCTGTGCGACCGGATCTACACGTTGTCGGCGGGCCGGATCACCGGTGAGGTCGGCCGGGCCGAGGCCACCCAAGAGGTCCTCATGCGGGCGATGACCAGGGAACAGGAGTAAGACATGAGCACCGCCTCCGCCGACACCGTCACCGGTGTCGGTGACCAGCAGGGAGCCGCGCCGGCCAGGGCGCCGCGCCGGATCTCGTTCAACCCGCGCGAGAGCGGCATCTACGTCGCGTTCGCGCTGATCGTCGTGTTGTTCTCGATCCTCACCGGCGGCGCGCTGCTGGAACCGCAGAACATCTCGAACCTGATCGTGCAGAACTCGTACGTGCTGATCCTCGCGATCGGCATGATCCTGATCATCATCGCCGGGCACATCGACCTGTCGGTGGGTTCCGTGGTGGCGCTGACCGGCGCGATCTCGGCCGTGCTGATGGTGAACATGGGCGTGGCGTGGCCGATCGCGCTGCTGATCACGCTGGCCGTCGGCGCCGTGATCGGGGCGTGGCAGGGGTATTGGGTCGCCTACTTCGGCATCCCCGCGTTCATCGTGACGCTGGCGGGAATGCTGATCTTCCGCGCCCTCACCCTCACCGTGCTCGGTAACCAGGGCATCGGCCCGTTCCCGGACGAGGTGCGGACGCTGGCGAACGGGTTCACCGGCGGCTACCTCGGCAACATCGGGCTCGGCCCGCTCGGCGGCGCCGACGTGGTCAGCCTGCTGGTGGGCGCCCTGGCCATCGCGGGCGCGGTCGTCTCGCGCTGGCGCAAGCGGACGGCGCGGCTGAACTACCTGCAGGAGGTGGACCCGCTGCCGATGTTCCTGCTGAAGATCGTCGCGGCGGCCGCCGTCGTGCTGTTCGTGGTGGTGCAGCTGGCGCGGTACAAGAACCTGCCGTGGGTGCTGATCCTGCTGTCCGTGCTGGTGATCGGCTACTCGCTGGTGACGACGCGCGCGGTGTTCGGCCGCCACGTCTACGCGATCGGCGGGAACCTCCAGGCCGCGACGCTGTCCGGCGTGAAGGTCAAGTCCGTGACCTTCTGGATCTTCGTCAACATGGGCGTGCTCTCCGCGCTCGCCGGGATCATCGTGGCCGGACGGCTCAACCAGGCCGGGCCGACCGCGGGCAACATGTTCGAACTCGACGCGATCGCCGCGGCGTTCATCGGCGGCGCCGCGGTACAGGGCGGGGTCGGCAAGGTGGTCGGCGCGATCACCGGCGGCCTCATCATGGGCGTGATCAACAACGGCATGTCCCTCATCGGCGCGCCGACCGAAAGCGTGAACCTGGTCAAGGGGTTCGTGCTGCTGGCCGCCGTCGCCTACGACATCTGGACGAAACGGCGGGCACGGACCGCCGCCTGAGGTGAGGCCGAGGAGGTTGCGAAAGCCACTTTCGCAACCTTCAACGTTGCGAAAGTGGCTTTCGCAACGCGGCCCGCGCTCCATACGCAGTTTCAGGGTTTCCTCGCAAAGAAGCGAAAGGAAGTGCTGTGCGCAGCAGGTCAACCCGGATCAGTGTGCTGTCCCTGACCATCGCCGCCGGTGTCCTCGTGCCCGTTCAGACCGCTTCGGGCCAGACACCGACGACCGACTACAGCCTCGCCGTGGACGCGGCGGGACGCGGTGCCGCGATCGACCGTTCGATGTACGGGGTCTTCTTCGAGGACATCAACCGTGCGGCGGACGGTGGCCTGTATGCCGAACTCGTGCAGAACCGGTCCTTCGAGTACGACAAGGCCGACAACGCGTCGTACACGCCGCTGACCTCGTGGGCGCCCACGTCGCTCAACGGCGGAACCGGCACGGCGACGGTGGCCGACGACGACCGGCGGCTCAACGAACGGAACCGCCGCTATCTCAAGCTCGACCTCGCCAACGGTGAGTACGGCGTCGCGAATTCCGGCTACAACTCGGGCATCCGGGTCGAGAAGGGCAAGCAGTACGACTTCTCGGTGTTCGCCAGGACGGATCGTGCGGCGGGCACTCCGCTGACGGTGGCCGTCACCGATCCGGCGGGCAGGGCGCTCGCCGACCCGCTGCGGGTGCGGGTCCGGGGCGACGGCTGGGTGCGCTACACCGGCACCGTCCGGGCGCGGGAGTCGAGTGCGCTGGGCAGGCTCGCGCTGACCGCGTCCGGCGGTGGCACGCTGCGGCTCGACATGGTGTCGCTGTTCCCGCGCGACACCTACAAGAACCGGCCCAACGGTATGCGGGCCGACCTCGCGGAGAAGATCGCCGCGCTCAAGCCCGGTTTCGTACGCTTCCCCGGCGGCTGCCTGGTCAACACCGGAAGCCACCAGGGCTACGAGGCACCGAACTGGGAGCGGAAGCGTTCGTACCAGTGGAAGGACACCATCGGCCCGGTCGAGCAGCGAGCCACGAACGCGAATTTCTGGGGCTACAACCAGTCCTACGGCATCGGCTACTACGAATACTTCCAGTTCTCCGAGGACATCGGCGCGATGCCGCTGCCGGTGGTGCCGGCGCTGGTCACCGGCTGCGGGCAGAACAAGGCGACCGACGACCCGGCGCTGCTGCGGCGGCACATCCAGGACACCCTCGACCTGATCGAGTTCGCGAACGGCCCGGTCACCTCGACCTGGGGCAAGAAGCGGGCCGAGATGGGGCATCCGGCGCCGTTCAACCTGACGCATGTCGGCGTCGGCAACGAGGAGAACCTGCCGGACGAGTTCTTCGCCCGCTTCACCGAGTTCCGCAAGGCGATCGCGGCGAAGTACCCGGGGATCACGGTGATCAGCAACTCGGGACCGGACGACACCGGCACGACGTTCGACCGGCTGTGGGACCTGAACCGGAACGCGAAGGTCTCGATGGTCGACGAGCATTACTACAACAGTCCACAGTGGTTCCTCCAGAACAACCAGCGCTACGACACCTACGACCGCAACGGCCCGAAGGTGTTCCTCGGCGAGTACGCGTCGCTGGACAACAAGTTCGGCAACGCGCTGGCCGAAGCCGCGTACATGACCGGGCTGGAGCGGAACGCCGACATCGTCAAGCTCGCGTCGTACGCGCCGCTGCTGGCGAACACCGACTACGTGCAGTGGAAACCGGACATGATCTGGTTCGACAACCAGCGCTCGTGGGGTTCGGCCAGCTACGAGACGCAGAAGCTGTTCATGACCAACGTCGGTGACCACGTCGTCCCGAGCAAGGCGTCGGCCACCCCTGCCACGGTCGCCCCGATCTCGGGCGCGATCGGGCTGTCCACCTGGGCGACGAGCGCTGCTTACGACGACGTCAAGGTCACCTCGGCGGACGGCGCGCAGCTGTTCTCGGACGACTTCTCCGGCGGCGACTCGCGCTGGTCGAAGGTGGCCGGCCGGGGCTCCTGGGCGGTGTCGAACGGGGCCTACGTCCAGTCGGACCAGGCCGCCGAGAACACCCTGGTGACCGCGGGTGATCCCTCGTGGAGCAACTACGACTTCTCGGTGAAGGCGACCAAAACCGGTGGCAAGGAAGGCTTCCTGGTCGCGTTCGGCGTGAAGGACACCGGCAACAACTACTGGTGGAACCTCGGTGGCTGGAACAACACCGTGTCCGCCGTCGAGAAGACCGAGGGTGGCGGCAAGACGACCCTGCTCCAGAACGACACCAAGATCGAGACCGGCAAGCAGTACGACCTTCGGGTCGAGGTGCGGGGCCGTCAGGTGACGTTGTTCCTCGACGGGCAGAAGTGGGGCTCGTTCACCGACGACAAGGTCGCCGAGCCGTTCCGGCAGGTCGTCACCCGCGACGTCAAGACCGGCGAACTCGTGGTCAAGGTCGTCAACGCGCAGGCCGCGGCCGCCCGGACCCGGGTCGATCTCGGCACCCGCGTCCAGCCGGGCTCGACCGCCCGCGTGACGACGTTGCAGGGCTCGCCCAATGACGTCAACACCGCTTTCGCCACCCCGATCGCGCCACGCGAGTCGCGGTTCTCCGGCGTGTCGAACACCTTCACCTACACGTTCCCACCGAATTCCGTGACCTTCCTGCGGTTCCCGGCCCGAGTGAGGGGATGACCATGACCATCGACCGTCGTGACCTGTTCAGAGCCGGAGGCGGGCTCCTGGCCGTCACCGCCGTCGGCAGCCTGGTGCCGGGGACGGCCCAAGCCGCCGAGGCCCCTCGCGTCTCGCTGACCACCCGGAATCCGCTCGTCGAGCAGCGGGCCGACCCGTTCGTCACCCGGCCGGTGAACGGGATGTACTACCTGACCGGTTCGGTGCCCGAGTACGACCGCATCGTCGTACGCGGCGCCGCCACGATCGACGGCCTGGCCACCGCCAGGGAGACGACGATCTGGCGACGTCCGTCGTCCGGGAAGATGGGCGGCCACATCTGGGCGCCGGAACTGCACCGGATCGACGGGCGCTGGTACGTCTACTTCGCCGCGGGCGACTCCGACGACGTGTTCCGCATCCGGACCTACGTGCTGGAGTCCACTTCGGACGATCCGCGCGCGGGCACGTGGGTGCTGCGCGGGCAGATGGTGACCAAGTGGGACACCTTCACGCTGGACTCGACGACGTTCGAGCATCGCGGCAAACGCTACTTCGCCTGGGCGCAGAGCGAACCCGGGATCGCGACCAACAGCAACCTGTACCTCGCCGAGATGGCCTCACCGCTGGCGCTCAAGGGCGACCCCGTCCGGCTCGCGGTGCCGACCCTGCCTTGGGAGGTCCAGGGGTTCAAGGTCAACGAGGGGCCGGCGGTGATCGTCCGCAACGGCCGGGTGTTCATGACCTATTCGGCGAGCGCGACCGACGCCCGCTACTGCATGGGGCTGCTCACCGCGGACGAACGTTCGGATCTGCTCGACCCGCGTTCGTGGACGAAGTCGCCGCAGCCGGTGTTCACCACGAACGAGGCGACCCGGCAGTACGGCCCGGGACACAACTCGTTCACCGTGGCCGAGGACGGGTCGGACGTTCTCGTGTACCACGCCCGCGACTACCGCGACATCACCGGCGATCCGCTGTACGACCCGAACCGGCACACCCGGGTGCAGCGGCTGTACTGGAACGACGACGGGACACCGAGTTTCGGTGTCCCGGTGGGCAAAGGCGGCCCTTGCGTGCGACTGTCCCCGTTGGACGACCCGGCGTTGTACGTGCGGCACTACGAGTACCGGCTGACCGCCGACGGCAACGTCCGCGAGCTCGCCGACTCGCAGTTCCGGATCGTCGCGGGGTTCCGCGGAGCGGGCACCGTGGCCCTGCAATCGGTGAACTTCCCGGACCGGTACGTCCGGGTCGTGGACGCGACGACCGTGCGGATCGATCCGTACGACGAGAGCGACGCGTACGGCCGGGCGGCGAGTTTCACCCAGGTGCCGGGCCTTTCCGACCGCCTGGCGGTGTCGTTCCGCCTGCCGGGTGAACCTGCCACCTATTTGGCCCACGACAAGGGAAGGATCTTGGTCTTCCGTCCCGGTGCCGCGGTGCGGGATCGTCAACGGGTCAGCTTCCGGCTCAGCTGAACTCTCTGGGAGGTTGAACGCAGTGCTGCGAACACGCCCCATCGTCGGGGTCCTGGCGATGCTCGCCGGGACCTTCGTCGCGACCGTCTCTCCGGCGGCCGCCGACGTCCAGTCCTATCTCGACGATCCACGAAAAGTCTCCGAAGGTCAGGAGCCACCGCACGCTTTCCTTCGTCCGTACGCCGATGTCTCCGCCGCCGCCCGCCGCGACGAACGCAGCCCGTACACGCTGTCCCTCGACGGCAAGTGGCGGATCGCGATGGCGGACAACCCGTCCCAGGTCCCGAAGGGGTTCCACGACGACGGCTACGACGCCTCGCGCTGGCGCGAGGTGTCCGTCCCGCACACCTGGCAGACGGACGGTCTGGACCACCCGATCTTCCGCAACATCGCCACCGAGATCCAGCCCGACGACCCGCCGCGCGTCCCGCGTGATGTCAACCCGACCGGCGCCTACGTCCGTGACTTCACCCTGCCCGCGAACTGGACGGAACGCGAGACCTTCCTGCGCTTCGAGGGCGTCACGTCGGCGTACTTCGTCTGGGTCAACGGGAAGTACATCGGCTACGACCAGGGTGGCTACACGCCGGCGGAGTTCGACATCTCCTCCGCGCTGCGCCCGGGCCCGAACCGGATCGCCGTGCAGGTGCACCGCTGGAGCGCGGGTGCCTACCTGGAGGACGTCGACCAGTGGCGGTACTCGGGCATCTTCCGCTCGGTGACCCTGCATTCGGCGCCGGGGACGTTCATCCAGGACGTGGGCCTGACGACGGACCTCGACGCGACCTACACCGACGCCACCCTCAAGGCCGCGATCGAGGTCGCCACCAAACCCGGCGGGACCACGGGCAAGCACCGTGTCGGGCTGAGCCTGCGCGACGCCGCCGGCAAGGAGGTCGGGACCGTGAGCGGGGAGGTCGAGCCGGGTGGCAAGACCGCGCTGAACCTGCCCGTCCGCAACCCGGCGAAGTGGACCGACGAGACACCCAACCTGTACACGGCGGTGCTCACGTTGACCACGCCCGACGGCCGCGTCACGCACATCACCAGCGAGACGGTCGGGTTCCGCGAGATCGAGATCCGCGACAAGCAGCTGCTGGTCAACGGGAAACGGGTGCTGTTCAAGGGCGTCAACCGCGCCGAGACCGACCCCGATCACGGCAGGCACGTTCCCCGGCGCGCGCAGGAACGCGACGTCGCGCTGATGAAGCAGCTAAACGTCAACGCGGTCCGCACCTCGCATTACCCGTCGGATCCCTATTTCTACGAACTGGCCGACCGGCACGGGCTCTGGATCGACGACGAGATCGACATCGAGACCCACAACCACGAGAACTGCGCCCGGTACTGTCAGGCGAACGACCCCGCTTGGCGGGACGCGTTCTTCGACCGCATGATCGGCATGGTCGAGCGGGACAAGAACCACCCGAGCGTCTTCCTGTGGGACACCGGCAACGAGGCCGGTCTCGGCGCGCATCACTTCGCGCTGGCGGAATGGCTGGACGCGAACGAACCGACCCGGCCGATCTACCACCAGTCGAACAGCCCGGACGGCGACGCGCCGTTCGCCGACGTCTGGGGGCCACGGTATCCCTCGCCGGAGAAGTTCGCCGAGCAGGCGAAGAACACCACGAAGCCGTTGATCTTCGGCGAATACGCCCACGCGATGGGCAACAGCCTCGGCAACTTCCGCGAGTTCTGGGACACGATCCGGGCGAATCCGCAGACCCAGGGCGGGTTCATCTGGGACTGGGCGGAGCAGAACATCCGGCAGCGGATCCGGATCACGCCCGATTCGTCGGGCAACGACATCTCGGCGCACCTCAGCGGCAAGCCGGAGCTGGTCGACGGTCATCGCGGCAAGGCGCTGGAGCTGTCCGGGCTGGACGATTTCGTCGAGGTCTACCGCGACCGGAAACTCGACATCACCGGGAAGGCGCTGACCCTGGACGCCTGGGTGAAGCCGGGGAAGTGGACCGGAGATTTCCGCATCCTCGGCAAGGGCGACCACCAGTACGCGCTCAAGATGAAGACGCAGGACACACTGGAGTTCTTCATCCACAGTGGAACGTGGCAGGCGGTACAGGCGAAGGTGCCCGCCGATTTCTACGGCAACTGGCACCGGGTGAGCGGTACTTACGACGGAACCGCCTTGCGGCTTTACCTCGACGGCAAGGAGATCGGGAACAAACCGTTCACCGGCGCGATCGACTCGTCTTCGGCGGAGGTCAACATCGGCCGTGACTTCGAGACGTCGTGGAACGACCCGTCGAGTATCGGCTGGATGGGCCGCGGCGCCGTCGACGACGTCCGCATCTACGACAAGCCGCTGTCCGCCGCCGAGCTGTCCGGCTCCACCCCGGCGGGTGGTGCCGTCCTGGCGCTGGACTTCGACAGGGTCGCGGACCGGGGGAGTCACCTGTCCTACGGCTCCAGTCTGTCCGGTGTGGACGGTCTGATCGACTCGGATCGTTCGGCGCAGCCGGAGACCGCGCAGATGGCGTGGGCGCATCAGCCGCTTCGGTTCGCCTACACGGGTGGTTCGTTGTCGGTGACCAACGAACGGCAGTTCAAGGGCACCGACGAGCTGAACCTGCGGTGGCGGATCCAGGAAGGCTCCCGGATCGTCGCCCGCGGCGAACAGCCGTTGCGGGTCGGCGCCGGGACGACCGGGCGGGTCGCCGTACCCGTGCCGCCGAATCCCGGGGACCGTGAGCGGTTCCTCACCGTCGAGGCGGTGACGACCCAGGGCGAGCCGATGCTCGCCCGGGGACACGTCCTGGCACACGACCAGTTCTCGCTCGGCGGGAAGCGGATTCCGGGCCTGGACCGGTCACCGCTCGCCGGGCGGTCCGTCGGGGTCGTCGAGGACGCGGGTTCGGTGACGGCGTCGGCGGCCGGAGTCACGTACCGGGTGGACAAGACCACCGGCGCGCTGGCGTCGATCCGGCACCAGGGCAAGGAACTGCTGACCGCCGGGCCGAAACTCGATGCCTGGCGGGCACCGATCAGCAACGAGACGTTCGCCTGGGGCCGGGCCGAGGGTGAGGACTGGCGCAAGGCCGGGCTCGACCGGTTGAAGACCACGGTCACGGGCGTCCGGGTCGAGAAGGACGGCTCGCGCGGCGTGCGCGTGATCGTCGACAGCCGGGTCGCGGCGCCGGACGTCGCCGGGGCGTGGTTCGACCAGACGATGACCTACGCCGTCGACCGGACCGGGACCCTGAGCCTCGGCAACCGGGTGATTCCGCAGGGGAGTGTGCGCACACTGCCGTACTTGCCCCGGATCGGTGTCTCGCTCGCGGTGCCGGACCGATATGACCGGTTCGCCTGGTATGGGCGGAAAGCCGAGAGTTACGTCGACCGGAAGGACGGGACGCCGATCGGCGTGCAGTCGAGCACGGTGGACCAGCAGTACGTCGAGTACCACCGGCCGCAGGACCACGGAAACCACACCGACAGCCGGTGGGCGCTGCTCACCGACGGCCGGACCGGTGGCCTGCTGGTCGGGGGCGCGAACGACGTCAGCGTGACACCGTTCGACGATCTCGACCGGGCGGCGTACCCCTTCCAGTTGCAGCGCAACAAGGGCTGGTTCACGCTGCACGCGAGCCACGCGGTGACCGGGGTCGGGGACACGCCGAACCCGGTGCGGGAACGCAGCCAGGTTCAACCTGACAGCACGTACGAGTACACGCTGTCGTTGCGTCCGTTGACCCAGCAGGAAGCGCGGGCGGGGGTGCCGACCGGCGGGTGACCTCAGGAGGTCGCGAAAGCCACTTTCGAGACGCGTGATGTCTCGAAAGTGGCTTTCGCGGCACCTCACGCCGCTAGCGGAACAATTTGTAATTGAGCACGATATAGCCGGAATTCTCGCCGATTTTGACATCGTTCGCGCTGAGCCACCCGACCGTTCCCTTGGATGTCCGCAGGCAAAGTTGGCCGCCGGCGGATATCACCGTGGGGCCGGGAACGGTCCCCTTTCCCTCGGAAACGATCTTCGGGCACTGTATTTTTGCTTCCTGTTCGGTTCCGTGGTAATAGAACAGGCCCGTGCGATTGGCCGCCAGATTGCTTCCGCTGAAGTGGAGGTCCATGTCACCGTTGGGTCCCGATGCGGAGACCGGGGTGGCGCGGGGTTGATCGAGGTCGACTCCCATGTCCGCGTCCAGCTTCACCTGCTCGGCGGGGGCTTCGGCGGGTTTGGTCTCCTGTGGCTGCGCGCTGGTGGCATTCGGCGACGTCGACGCCGCACCTCGGTCGTCGGCCCCCTTCGCCGGCTGCGCGCTGGTGTTGATGAGTGCCACGATCACCGCGCCCACCAAGCCCACCGTCGCGGTTATGACAGCCGCCAAAATAGCTCCACGCCGGCTGACGAGCGCCGCGGTCACCGCCGGATCCGGAGATTTGCCGTTTCTCGCCCGGTTGGTTTCCGACCGGTCGCGATCGTTGTTCGTCACATGGTCTCCCCTGTCAAAGATGCCGAAAGAGGCTACAACAAGATCAAGGTGGACTCGGGGTGAGTCTGCTCGACAATTCTCGGACTGAACCTGGGGTGATCCGGTCGTAGGACCTGGCGGCTCACTCCTTTCACCCTCTGGGGCTAAGCTTCGGTGCCGGAACGCGCACGGCCACAGCTGTCCGGGTGATGTCGGGTCGAGGCCGTCCTCTTCGCCGCCGCAGTCGCTAGTCTTGATCTTCGACTGCGAGGGAGACTGAATTCATGGCGGAATGGGCCGATCTGGTCGCGTTCGTACGGCACGAATATCGGGTGGTGAAGGACGAACCGGACGAAATCCGCATCCGGTTGTCCTACGGTGACGACGACTACGAAGAGCGGGCCCAGACCGTGGTCATCGCGCGGGAGGTCTTCGACCGCCGCGAGGACTGGGTGCAGATCGCGACGCCGTTCGCGCGCGTCGACCAGGTCGATCTCACGACCGTGCTGACCGAGATCGGCAACACGATCGTCGTCGGGGGACTGGTCGTCATGGGAGAGCACCTGGTGCTACGACATTCCCTGCCGTTGGTGAACCTCGACATCAACGAGTTCACCGATCCACTCGAACTCGTCGCGGGCTCGGCGGAGCTGCTGGAGCAGCAGTTCACCGGACGCGACGACTACTGAGCCGCGTGACCTCGTCGAACGAGGTCACGCGCTCGCATTCCTCTTCCGTGAGCCTGTTGATCGCTGCCCGGTACGCCTGCGCTTGAGGCGTACCGGGCAGTTCGCCGTCGAGGAGAAGCGGAAGACCTAGTTCGAAACCGCAGCGGGCCCGCGCGCCGTAGCGGTGCCGGGCGCGGGCGACCGCGGTGGCGACGCGGAGCCCGTGCTCGGTGCCCGGCGGTGTGGCTGGCCGGTCGGTTTCGATGGCCGCGAACCGGAATCCGTCGGCCTGGTCGCATTTCCCGCAGCCGACGGGACCCGAGCCGAGCCCGTTGCCGCAGTCCGTGCAGGTCAATCTGTCGAAGGCTGCGTCGACGATCCGCCAGTCGAACACGGAAGTGTCGGCGACGACCGATTCGGCGAGGTCGATCTCCTCGCTGGTCCCGGCTGCCACCCCGTATTCCGCGAGGAACGACCGCCAGCGGTCCTCGATACTCGCTTCGACGGTGGCCAAGGCCTTGGCGGGTCCTCCGCCGCGCGGAAGAGCGGTCATGGCGAAGACTCGCTGTTTCGCGTGGATAAGGTGTGTGACATGGGTTCCTCGAGGTGGGGTGGGCTCGCGGCCCTGCTGGCGGGATTCTTCGTACTCCTGCTGGACACGACCATTGTCGCGGTGGCGAGCCCGAGCATCCAGGCCGACCTCGGCGGGGACGTCGCCGCGTTGTTCTGGGTGACGGCGGGTTATCTGCTCGCGTTTTCGGTTCCGCTGCTGGTCGCCGGTCGTCTCGGCGATCTCTTCGACCCCAAACGGGTCTACCTGTTCGGCATGGGAGGTTTCGGCGTCGCCTCGGCGCTGTGCGGGATCGCGCCGTCGATCGGATGGCTCATCGCGTTCCGGATCCTGCAAGGCCTGGCGGCGGCCGCGATGTCACCGCAACCACTCACATTGATCCGGCGGCTCTTCGCCGAAGATGAGCGGGGTCGCGCGTTCGGCATCTGGGGCTCGGTGGCGGCGGCCGCCACCTTGCTGGGCCCCATCCTGGGCGGGCTGCTGACAGCGAGCCTGGATTGGCGCTGGATCTTCTGGATCAACGTGCCGCTCTGCGCCGTCGCCGTGGTGATGGGCATCCGCCTGATTCCGGGAAGCCAAGGAAGTGCGACACGCTTCGATCTGCTCGGAGCCGCGTCGAGTACGGCGGGTTTGAGTCTTCTGGTGTGGGCACTCCTGTCTTGGAGCCCGCTTTCGTTGCCTGCGGCCGCCCTCGCCGTCGGGCTGCTCGTCTGCTTCTGGTTCCGAGAACGTAGGCAAGGTGAGGACGCCCTCGCACCGTTGCGGCTCTACCGCTCGCCCGGGTATTTGTCCGCGAGCCTCGCGATGGCGTCGCTCGGTGCGACGGTTCTCGCGATGGCACTGCCCACGATGCTCTACATCCAAGACAGCCGCGGTTTCGGCCCGATGGAGGCCGCGATGGTCCTCGCGCCGGACGCCGTCGTCGCGATCCTGCTGTCGCCTCCGGCCGGCCGCTGGGTCGACCGGGTGGGCGGGCGCCGACCGGCGATACTCGGCATGAGCCTTCTCGCTACGAGCCTTCTGCTCATCGGGCTGGTAGTGGTCCTGAACCTGAATCCCTGGTGGATCTCGGTGGGTGCCGCGCTTCTGGGCGCTGCCAACGCGATGGCGTGGTCACCCCTGTCCGCCATCGCGATGGCGTCCGTCGACTCCGCTGTCGCGGGCGGTGCCTCTGGTCTGTTCAACACGGTCAGGCAGGTGGGGGCGGTGGCCGGGGTGGCGGTGACCGGCGCGATCCTGGCGGGGATCGAATCGCGGCCGGTCTTGGCTTTCGGTGTCGTGTTCGGGTTCATCGGTCTTGTCGCCGTCGGCGGTGCCGCGGCCGCGCTCCGGCTGCCGAGGCACTCTCGGGTGATCGAGGTGGCTTGAGGTCGCCCACCGCAATTAGTCGGCTAATTGCGGTGATTCGGGCGCTTTGCTCGGGGCTCGATACGTTTTATGTGCCATGCGGAGCGGACGGCATCGCCCCGGCGTTCCGCGCGGTTGGGCAACGGCGGGAGGTTGCGAAAGCCACTTTCGCAACGTTGAGGGTTGCGAAAGCCAGGCGGTTTCAACTGGTTGTTGCAAGTAGTGCTTTGTCGAGTGCTTGTGCTGGTGTGAGGAGGCCGAGTGTAGGGCGTGGTCG